>CAWDLI010000016.1:0-233592 GCA_963803245.1 uncultured Thermoleophilaceae bacterium
TGGTCGTCTAGGCCAGCCGCGCGTCGACCTCGATCGTCTCCACGGCCGCCAGCGCCTTTGAGACCGGGCAGGTGTGCTTCGTCGCCTCGGCGATCTCGTGGAACTGGTCGGGGTCGATGCCGGAAAGGCGGGCGCTGGTCTTAAGCCGGATGGCCGTGATCGCGAAGCCGTCGCCCGAGCGCTCGATCGTGACCCTGGCCTCGGTGTCCACGTTCTCCGGCTCAAAGCCGGCGCGGCCGAGGTTCCCGGCGAGCGCCATCGAGTAGCAGCCGGCGTGGGCCGCGGCGATCAGCTCCTCCGGGTTGGTGCCGTCGCCCTCCTCGAAGCGCGACTTGGCCGAGTAGGCGCCCTCGTAGGAGCCGCTGCCGAGGCGCATGGTCCCGTCGCCCTCGGGGAGCGATCCTCTCCAGCTGGCCGTGGCTGTCCTGTCGGGCATGTGCGTTGCCTCCTGCTCGCTTTCCGGGTCGACCTCTTACATACCACTGGCCCCCCGTGGGTAGTCTCTCTCCGTCATGGCCGGTCACTCCAAATGGGCATCGATCAAGCACAAGAAGAAGGCGGTCGACGCCAAGCGCGGCGCGCTCTTCACCAAGCTCACGCGCGCGATCACGGTCGCCGCTCGCGAGGGCGGCGGGGACCCGGAGGGGAACCCCACGCTGGCGCTCGCGATCCAGAAGGCACGCGACGCGAGCATGCCCAAGGACAACATCGAGCGCGCCGTCGCGAAGGGCACCGGGGCCGACTCCGAGGGCGAGACCTTCGAGTCGATCGTCTACGAGGGATACGGGCCGGGCGGCGTGGCGATCCTCGTGGAGGCGCTGACGGACAACCGCAACCGCACCGGCTCCGAGATCCGGTTCCTGTTCACGAAGGCCGGCGGAAGCCTCGGCGAGCCCGGATCGGTCGCCTGGACCTTTGAGAAGAAGGGCGAGGTGGTCGTCGACGGGCATCGCTATGCCGAGGACGACCTGCTGGCCGCGATCGACGCCGGCGCCGAGGACGTGACCCTCGACGGCGACATCTGGGAGATCGTGACCGGCCCGGCGGAGCTGGCCGGCGTGCGGGCGGCCCTCGAGGCGGCCGGCGTGGCACTCGAGTCCGCCGAGCTCGTGATGCGCCCCACCACGCGCACGCCCGTGGAGGAGGACCAGGTGGGGTCGCTCATGCGTCTCATCGAGGGGCTCGAGGACCACGACGACGTCCAGGCGGTCCACGCCAACTTCGACGTGGACGCCGACGTGCTCGAGCGCGTGGCCGCGGTATAGCGGCTACGGGCCTCGGCATCTGGAGGCGTCCGCTCGTGCGCGGAGAATCACCCATGTGGTGGTCGTCCTCGGCATCGATCCTGGCAGCGCCAATACGGGCTATGGCGTCGTGCTCTCGCGTGGTCGCACGCTCGCGGCCCTCGATGGCGGCGTGATCCAGACGCGCTCCGGCACCCCGCTCGAGCGGCGCCTGGCGCAGATCCACGCGCGCGTCGGCGAGCTGATCGCCGAGCACCGGCCGGAGGCGCTGGCCGTGGAGGAGCTCTACTTCGGGCGCAACGTGCGCACCGCCTTCGCCGTAGGCCAGGCGCGCGGAGTCGTGCTGCTGTCGGCCGGGATGGCCGGCGTGCCTGTTTCTCCTACTCGCCCCAGGCCGTCAAGCAGGCCGTGTGCGGCAGCGGCGCCGCCGAGAAGCAGCAGGTGCAGCGTATGGTTGGCACTTTGCTGTCGCTGCCGGAGCCACCCGAGCCGGACCACGCCGCCGACGCGCTCGCCGTGGCCATCTGCCACGCGAATGGCGCCCCGCTCGCCGAGGCGCTGGCGTGATCGCGTCCGTGTCGGGCACCGTGATCGCCCGCAGTCCGGGTCAGGTGGTGATCGAGGCGGCCGGCGTGGGCTATCGCCTGGCGGTGTCGAGCGAGACGCTGAGCGGCGCCCCGGGCGTGGGCGAGCCGGCGATGCTCCACACGCACCTCGTGCTGCGCGACGACGGCATGCACCTCTACGGATTCGCGACGGAGACCGAGCGCGAGCTCTTCCTGATGCTGATCGGCGTGCAGGGCGTGGGGCCGAAGGTGGCCCTCGCTGTGCTCTCCGGCGGCCGGCCGCGCGAGCTCCTCAACGCGATCGCCGCCGGCGACGCCGCACGCTTCCAGGCCGTGCCGGGGATCGGCAAGCGCACCGCCGAGCGCGTGATAGTCGAGCTGCGCGAGAAGGTGGCCGGGCGGGTCAGCGAGGAGATCGTCGTTCACGCGGCGCTTCCGACGACCCGCGCACGCTCGCGCGCGAGGGCCTGCTCGGGCCTCGGCTTCAATCCGCAGGAGGCCGACGGCCTGCTCGAGGACGCCGAGGGCGACACGCCCGAGGCACTGATCTCCGAGGCTCTGAAGGCAGCGCGATGAGCGGCATCAGGACACCGGGCGTCGAGCGGGTTCAGGACCCCGTGGCGCTCGGAGCCGAGGAGGAGCTCGACCGCTCGCTGCGGCCGCGCCGGCTCGAGGACTTCGTGGGCCAGGAGCGGGTGAAGGAGCAGCTGGCGGTCTTCATCGAAGCGGCCAAGGCCCGCGGCGAGCCGCTCGACCACGTGCTCCTGGCGGGCCCGCCGGGCCTCGGCAAGACCTCGCTCGCCCAGATCGTGGCGTCCGAGCTGGGAGCGGACTTCGTGGCCACCGCCGGCCCCGCGCTGGAGCGGAAGGGCGACGTGGCCAGCTACCTCACGGCGCTCGAGCCGCGCAGCGTCTTCTTCGTGGACGAGATCCACCGTCTACCGCGAGCGCTCGAGGAGACCTTCTACCCGGCGATGGAGGACCGCCGGCTGCCGATCACCGTCGGGCAGGGCGCTGGGGCGAGGGTGGTCACGCTCGACCTGCCCGCGTTCACCATGATCGGAGCCACCACCCGCACCGGTCTCCTCACCACGCCGCTGCGCGACCGCTTCGGGGTCTCGCACCGGCTCGAGCTCTACGAGCCGGCGGACCTGGCACGGATCGTCATTCGCTCCGCCGGGATCCTCGACGTGCAGATCGACGACGAGGGTGCCGAGGCGATCGCCGAGCGCTCGCGCGGGACCCCGCGCGTGGCCAACCGGCTGCTCAAGCGCACGCGCGACTTCGCCGAGGTGCGCGGCACCGGCCACATCGACGCCGCCGTGGCCCGCGAGGCGCTCGACATGCTCGAGGTGGACGCCGCGGGCCTCGACCGGCTCGACCGTGAGATCCTCTCGGTCATCTGCCGGAAGTTCGCCGGCGGGCCGGTGGGCCTGTCCACGCTGGCCGCCGCGGTGGGGGAGGAGGCCGACACGATCGAGGACGTCTACGAGCCGTATCTGCTGCAGCAGGGGTTCGTGATGCGGACTCCGCGCGGACGAGTCGCCACCGACGCCGCTTTCGCTCACATCGGCCTCGACCGCCCGGCTCCCGCCGGGCAGCGTCTGTTCTGATGCAGTCGGGGCGCAGCCGGCCGAGCCGGCTGCTTCCGCCACAAGACCCCGTGGCTAACCTCCGCTTTAGGCGAGCGCCTACCCTTCGATCGTCATGCCCAGATTCATCTGCCCGAACTGCGGAGACCGCAGCCTCTCCACGGAACGGACGGCCGGCTTCCAGAACCGTGCGCGTGCCTGCAAGAAGTGCGGGTTCGGCTTCGTGTTCGAGCTGCTCGACGACTACTACCCGGCGCCCAACGCGGCCTTCTTCATCCTCGATCAGCAAGGCAGACTGATCGGCACGGGCAAGGGCGCGCGCGAGCTCACGGGACTGGGTGACCTCGACGTGATCGGCCGCCCGGTGATGGACGTGCTCGGTCTCGAGTTCACGGGTGGCGGCGATCACATCGGCACGGCGCTCGAGTGGGGCGTGCGGGTGCTCGACAAGCCCGTGACGGTGCACGCCGAGGGCGACCGCCCCGAAGCCGCGAAGGCGGACATCTTCCCCGCCTACGACGATGACGGCGGGCTGCTCCTGGTGCTCACTCCGCGATGACCAACCGGACGCGTAACTTCGCGATCCTCGGGATCGTCCTGGTGCTGCTCGCCGCCTCGGCGGTCGTGATCGCCACGAAGCCCACGAAGCTGGGCCTCGACCTGCGCGGCGGCACAGAGCTCGTCTACCAGGGCCGGCCCACGCCCCAGGTGCCGACGGTCACACCGCAGGCGGTGGACGACGCGATCGACACGATCCGCAAGCGCACGAACTCGCTGGGCGTGACCGAGACGGAGATCCAGCGCTCCGGACGCGACCAGATCTCCGTCGGGCTTCCCGACGTGCAGAACGCCCAGCGCGCGATCGCCCAGGTGGGCACCACCGCGCAGCTCCAGTTCTACGACTGGGAGCCGAACGTGCTGGGCCGCGGCCCGGACTCGCCCTACGCGGGCACGAAGGCGCTCTACCAGGCGACCGAGCAGGCCTCGAAGGAGAAGCCGAAGGCCGAGGCCACAGACGTGCCGCCCGGCTCGGACATGACGCCCGCGGAGGGCGACGCTGCCAACGACTCGACGAGCACCCCGCGCTTCTACCTGTTCGGCCCGGACCAGCTTCCCATCGGCCCCGACGGCCAGCCCCTCCGAACGGGCGACTACGACCCGGGCAGCAGCTGCGAGGAGGCGCTCTCCGACTTCGACTCCGAGCCCGGCAAGCCGCCCGAGTACGCCAAGGGGACCGCGTGCCTGGAAGAGCTGAACGCGCTCGGCTCCGGTGGCCCGCCGGCCGGCTCGCGCGTGATCGAGGTGCCGAAGGGCATCGTGGTCGTGGAGGGCGAGCGCGTCCCGAACCAGCCGCCGCAGATCAAGCGCTTCTTCGTGATCGAGGACGACACGGAGCTGAGCGGCACGGACATCAAGAACCCCAAGGCGGCCACGGACCAGAACAGCCAGCCCGTGGTGACCATGGAGTTCACCGACAAGGGCCGCGAGGCGTTCGCGCGCGTGACCAAGCGGATCGCCGAGCGCGGCTCCAAGATCATCCCGCCGGCGGGCACGCCCCGCGAGCAGACCTTCCAGCGCTTCGCGATCACGCTCGACAACTCGATCGTCTCGCTGGCGACGATCGACTACGTCGCGAACCCCGAGGGCATCGACGGGCGCACGGGCGCCCAGATCGAGAACATCGGGAGCTTCCAGGAGACCAACGACCTCGCCGAGAGCCTGCGGATCGGTGCGCTGCCGATCGAGCTCAAGCTGATCTCGAACACGCAGGTGTCGGCCACGCTCGGCCAGCAGGCGCTCGACCAGGGCCTCCTCGCCGGCGGCGTGGGCCTCGCGCTCACCATCCTCTTCCTCCTCCTGTTCTACCGCGTGCTGGGCCTCGTGGCCACCGCCGCGCTCCTGATCTACGCGGTGCTGCTGTTCGCGCTGGTCAAGCTGATCCCGATCACGCTCACGCTGCCGGGCATCGCCGGAATGGTGCTCACGTTGGCGGTGGCCGCCGACGCGAACATCGTCATGTACGAGCGAATAAAGGAGGAGGTGCGCGCTGGAAGGTCGATCCCGGCCGCCATCTCCACGGGCTACACGAAGGCGTTGCGCACGATCATCGACGCCAACGTCGTGACGATCGGCGTGGCGTTCATCCTCTTCACGCTCGCCACCGCGGGCATCAAGGGCTTCGCGTTCACGCTCGGGATCGGCACCCTGGTGTCGCTCTTCACCGCCGTGCTCGCCACGTCGGCGATTCTCGGGACGATGGCGCGCAGCCGCGTCCTGCGCCGCCCGAGCGCGCTCGGCGTGGGCAAGGAGAGCACGAGCGGCTGGCGCTTCGACTTCATGGGCAAGTCGCGTTGGTTCTTCTCGTTCTCCGGCGTGATCCTCGCGGTGGGCGCGATCGCGATCGCCTCGCTCGGGCTCAACTTCGGCATCGACTTCGAGTCGGGCACACGGATCACGACGCCGCTCGAGAGGCCCGCGAGCGTCCAGGACGTCCGGGACACGCTCGATCCGCTGGGCTACGCCGACGCGAAGATCCAGGAGGTCGAGGACCCGGAGCTCGGCAACAACGTGATCCAGGTCGCGGTTCCGCAGCTCGAGCCCGCCGAGGTGGACAAGGTCGAGCAGGCGCTCGACGCGGACTTCGGCGTCCAGAGCGACGACTTCTCTGCCACCTCCATCGGGCCGACCTTCGGGGAGCAGATCGCCCGGACGGCGATCATCGCCGTGATCGCGTCGCTGCTCCTGATCTCGATCTACATCGCGGTCCGGTTCGAGTTCAAGTTCGCCGTGCCCGTGCTGATCGCGCTGGCGCACGACCTCCTCATCACAGCGGGCGTGTACGCCCTGTTCGACCGGGAGGTGACGACGTCGACGGTCGCGGCGCTGCTCACGATTCTGGGCTACTCCCTCTACGACACCGTCATCGTGTTCGACCGAATCCGCGAGAACGTGCCGCGCATGCCGCGCGCCACCTTCTCCCAGATCGCGAACCGCTCGATGTCCGAGGTGTTCACCAGATCGCTGGCCACCAGCTTCGTGGTGCTCATGCCGGTCGGGTCGCTGCTGCTCTTCGGCGGCGACACCCTGAAGGACTTCGCCTTCGCGCTGCTGGTGGGCGTGGCGTCCGGCGCCTACTCGTCGATCTTCATCGCCACCCCGGTGCTGGTGGAGTGGAAGGAGCGCGAGCAGATCTACATGCGCCGGCGCCGGCTCGTCATGGAGGAGAACGGCGGCATCGTTCCCCCGTTCGCCTCCGAGACGATCGGAGACACGGCCGGGGACGAGGGCGGGGCCACGACGCGCGAGCGGCGGACGGCGCGCAAGGCCACACGCGCCGGGGCCGCGCGCGGCCGGACGTCGTCGCAGTCGGCCCGCCCCGGCCGGACCGCGGTGGCGCCTCCCCCGGTGGATGACGGGCGCGCGGACGACGAGGGTGACGGACGTCCCGAGCCCGACGGCAAGCCGCCCGAGCCGACCAAGCCCGCCGAGCGCGCGCAGGCGCCCGAGAACGGAAATGAGGGCGACGGTGGGGAACCCGCCGAGCCGCCCACGCGAGCGCGCCCGGCCAGGTCGGTCACGAGCACCGCCGGAGCCGGAGCGCCGGCGTCCCAGCCCAAGTCGAAGCCAAAGCCGAAGCGCCGTCCGCGCAAGAAGCACGGGAGGCACTAGAGATGTCACTGGTGGTCTGGTTCATGATGGGAATCGCGGTCTGGCACTTCACGGTCTTCGTGCCGGATCGCTTCTGGGGCGGCATCGTGGGCGCCTTCCTCGTGTCGGCCCTGTCGGCCGTGGTGTTCGGCTTCATCGTGAACGGGGCGACCGTCCCCGGCGCCAACGACACGGACCTGATCCAGGCGCTGATCGCCGTCCCGGGAGCGCTGATCGGCCTCACGGCGTCGTACTTCTGGGGCGCGCGCACGGACCGCAGTCACGGCGTGGATCACGGCTTCACGCGCGCCGGCTCGCACCAGTAGCGGAAATCGGCCCGGCAGGGGCCCACCTGGACGATTGGGGGGTCTTTCGGCGCGCCGTCCGCGGATGCAGCGCAGGGCGCGGGACCGTCCTATCGTGGAATGGATGCTCGCCCAGCGAGTCAAGCCCGTCGCGCCCGAGGTCTCGGTCGTGGTGGCCACACACAACCGCGCACTGCGGCTGACGCAACTGCTCGCCGGCCTTCGCGAGCAGACGCTGGCGCTCGACCGCTTCGAGGTCATCGTCGTGGACGACGGCTCCTCGGACGCCACCCAGCACGTGCTCACCCGGGAGGCGCAGCGCGGTGAACTGCGCCTGTGCATTCCGCCCCCCGTGACCCGGGCCGGACCGGCCTCGGCACGTAACCGCGGCTGGCAGCTGGCACGGGCTCCGGTGGTCGCCTTCACGGACGACGACTGCGTCCCGACGCCCGGCTGGCTCGAGACCCTGCTCCGCGCCACGCGCTCCCATCCGGACGCGATCGTGCGTGGCCGCACCCTGCCCAACCCCGCCGAGGTGCACGCGCTGGGCTCGTTCTCGAGGACGGTGCAGATCAACGGGCCGAGCCCCCACTTCGAGACCTGCAACGTCGCCTATCCCCGCGACCTGCTCGAGCGGATCGGCGGCTTCGACGAGTCGTTCACCAGCGCCGCCGGAGAGGACTCCGACCTCGGCCGCCGGGCCATGGAGGCCGGTGGCTCACCGGCGTTCGCGCCCGACGCGCTCGTGCACCACGCCGTGTTCTCGCGACGGCCGACCGCGGCGCTTCGAGACGCCCTGCTCGCAACCGAGGGCGTTCGGGCCTACAAGCGCGACAGCGGGCTGCGCAAGCACCTGACGCTCGGTGTGTTCTACGACCGCTCGCACCCGCTCCTGCTCGTGGCGGGCGCGGGCCTGCTGACCCGCCGTGCCCCGCTGGCCGGGCTGCTGGCGCTTCCCTACGCGCTGGACCTGAAGGCGAGGATGCGGGCCCGCAAGGCGCGCCCCCGCCACGCGGCGTTCTTCCTGCTCTTCGACGTAGTTCAGCTCTGGGCGACGCTGCGCGGCGCCCGGCGGCATCGCACCTTCGTCGTCTGACCCGCCGGGAGCGATCTCCCGTTCCGTCGGGGGGTCGACCCAGAATGGCCGGGGATGGAGACGCGATCCTCGCGGTGGCAGTGCACGCCCTATGAGGTGGGATCTGCCCTGCGCCTGGAGCGGTCGCTCGGGATCTCGCCGACGCTTGCGGCCGTCCTGGTGCGCCGCGGCCTCGCGGATCCGGACGCCGCCAACCGCTTCCTGGACGCGGGCGAGCGACACGATCCGCTGACGCTTCCCGGGCTGGCGCCTGCCACTGACCTGATCCTCGCTCACATCGGGCGCGGGTCGCGCATCGCGGTGCACGGCGACTACGACGTCGACGGCGTCTGCTCCACGGCCATCCTCGTCCGGGCCCTGCGCGCGCTCGGTGCCGATCCCACCTGGGAGATCCCGAGTCGCTTCGACGACGGGTACGGTCTTTCGGGCGCCACCGTGGAGAGGCTGGCGGCCGGCGGGGTGGGCCTGCTCGTGACCGTCGACTGCGGGATCACAGCGGTAGCCGAGGTGGCCGCCGCGCGTGCGGCGGGGATGGACGTGGTCGTGACCGACCACCACCGCCCCGGCGCGGAGCTTCCGGACTGTCCGATCGTCCATCCGGGCCTGGGGGACTATCCCTGCCCCGAGCTCTGCGCGGCCGGCGTGGCGCTCAAGCTCTCGGAAGGGCTGCGCGCCCGCGCCGGACGCGACCCGGCCGAGGCCGAGGAGGATCTCGATCTGGCCGCGCTCGCGACGGTGTGCGACGTGGTGCCGCTGCGCGACGAGAACCGGCGGATCGTGCGCGAGGGCGTGGCGGCGATCGGGCGGACGCGCAAGCCCGGGCTGCGGGCGCTCATGAAGGTGGCGTCGGTCGAGCCGGCCGAGGTGGGTGAGCAGGCGCTCGGGTTCCGGCTCGGCCCGCGCATCAACGCCGCCGGCCGGATGCAGCGCGCGGCGGCCGCGCTCGAGCTGCTGCTCACGGAGGACGAGGGGCGCGCGGCCGAGGTGGCCGACGAGCTCGACCTCCTCAATCGCGACCGCCGTGAGGCCGAGACCCGGATCCTCTTCGCCGCGGAGGGCGCGTGCGCGCCGCAGGCGAGCGCGGGCGCCATCGTGGTGGCCGGCGAGGGCTGGCACCCCGGAGTGGTGGGCATCGTGGCGTCGCGGCTCGTGGAGCGCTGGCGCCGTCCGTGCGTGGTCATCGCGCTCGACGGGGACGGCGGCCGCGGCTCGGGCCGCAGCATCTCCGCGTACGACCTGCACGCCGGCCTGGGCGCCTGCGCGGAGCACCTCACCCGCTTCGGCGGGCACCGGGTGGCCGCCGGCGTGGAGCTGCACGCCGACGCCGTGGAGCCCTTCCGCCGCGCCCTGGCCGCGCACGCCGGGGCGGCGCTGAGCCCCACGGACCTGCTCCGGAGCGAGCATGTGGACGCGGTCGTGCCCGGAGGGGCGCTCACGCTGGGGCTCGCCGAAGAGCTCGAGCGCCTGCGGCCCTTCGGATCCGGGAACCCGCAGCCGAGCCTGCTCGTGCCCGGCGCCCGCGTGGAGAACGTGGCTCCGATGGGCGACGAGCGCCAGCACGCCCGCTTCACGCTCGTGACGGCCGGCGGCTCGCGCTCCCGCGGCGTGGTCTTCGGCTCGGGTCCTGCCGCCCTGGGCCCCGCCACGCATGCGCCGCACGACATCGTGCTCCGGCTCGAGCGCAACCGCTGGAAGGGCGTGGAGGAGCCGCGGATCCTGCTGCGCGCGCTCTGCGACACCCGGCCCGGCCAGGTCCGTGCGCTCGGCGAGGACGAGCCGTTCTGGGACCGGGTCGCGCGTCTCCTGGAGGTCGAGGAGCAGGCGCCCGCGGGCGACGCCACGGGCACGATCGTCGACCGCCGCGGCGGCGGGTTCGCCGGTGTCGTGGGCGAGTTGCTCACCAGCGGCGAGCCGGTGCTGGTGGGCGTCGCGGATGTCGCGCGCCGGCATGAGTCGCTCGAGACGCTGGTCGCGGGCCTTGCCGACGACGGACTCGCGGTGGTGTCCTGGGACGCCCTCGCCGCCGACCCGGCTCTCGCCGCGGGATTCCCGCACCTGGTGGCACTCGACCCGCCACCCGGGGGCTCCGCGGATCCCCTGCTCCGCCTTGCCGCTCACGCATATCTGGCATGGGGTCAGGCCGATGTGGACTTCGCGCTGGCGGTCTGGCGCCACGGGCTGCACCTGCGACCGGCGTTGGCCGAGTGCTTCCGAGCGCTCCGCGAGCTGGACGACTCCGCGACGCCCGAGGCGCTCGAGCGGGCGCTGCGCGGCCAGGCGCGCCACCCGCGCCCGGTGGAGACCTGCGCCCGGCTGCTCCGGGTGCTGCTCGAGCTGGGGCTGATCGAGCTGACACTGGACCCGCCCGCGTGCCGCGTGGTCGAGGGCACCCGCACGGACCTCGAGCTCTCGCCGACGAATCGCTCCTGCCTGGAGCGCTACGCGGAGATCGAGGCCAGGCTGGCGAGCGAGCGCCAGGCGCCGGCCCGGCCCGCCGCCGTGGCGTAGCAGGCCCCGGACGCCCCATACGGCTCTAGAATCGAGCCGATGGCCAGCACTCCGGCCAAGAAGCGAGCACCCAGGCGCTCCAAGCGCTCCGGGAACGGACGCGCCGCCGAGCGCGAGTTCGAGCGCCATCCCGTGGACGCTCACGCGGTGCAGGCCCCGGCCGGCCCGCCCACCAAGCTGACCGAGGACCAGCGGAAGCTCCTGGGCGACCTCTTCGCGGTCGTGGAGGAGCACGCCGACGAGGCCGCCGCCCACGTGGACCGCGACCTGGTCCAGAAGGCCTTCGTGTTCGCCTGCGAGCGGCACGCGGATCAGCGCCGTGCGAGCGGTGAGGACTTCATCGTCCACCCGGTCGGCGTGGCGAAGATCTGCGCGGGCATGCGGCTCGACACCGCCACGCTCTGCGCGGCCCTGCTGCACGACACCGTCGAGGACACGAGCGCCTCGCTCGAAGAGGTCACGCGGGACTTCGGCGACGAGGTGGGCGCGCTCGTGGACGGCGTGACCAAGCTGTCCGGGGTCACCTTCCAGAGCCGCGACGATCGCCAGGCCGAGAACTACCGCAAGATGATGGTCGCCATGGCCCGGGACATCCGGGTCATCCTCATCAAGCTCGCCGACCGCCTGCACAACATGCGCACGCTCGGCTCGATGCCGAAGCAGAAGCAGCAGGAGAAGGCCAAGGAGACGCTCGAGATCTTCGCGCCGCTCGCGCACCGTCTCGGCATCCACGCGATCAAGTGGGAGCTCGAGGATCTCTCCTTCTCGACGCTCCACCCGCGTAAGTACAACGAGATCAAGCAGCTGGTCAGCCAGCAGCGCACCGAGCGCGAGGCCTACGTCTCACGCGCAGGCCTGTATCTCGAGAAGGAGCTGGAGGCCGTCGGCATCACGGCGCAGATCTCCGGGCGCGCCAAGCACTTCTACTCGATCTACTCGAAGATGACGAAGAAGGGCCGCGAGTTCAACGAGATCTACGACCTCACCGCGATGCGCGTGATCGTGGAGTCGGTCAAGGACTGCTACGGCGCGATCGGCGTCATCCACTCGCTCTGGAAGCCCCTGCCCGGGCGCTTCAAGGACTGGGTGGCCATGCCCAAGTTCAACATGTACCAGGCGCTCCACACCACGGTGATCGGGCCGGAGGGCAGGCCGCTCGAGATCCAGATCCGCACGGATGGAATGCACCGCACCGCCGAGTTCGGCGTCGCCGCGCACTGGATCTACAAGGACGGGGTCGCGGGGCCGCCCGAGGAGAAGGTCGAGTGGCTCGCGCAGATGCTCGACTGGCAGGAGGAGACGACCGACCCCCAGGAGTTCGCGCAGACCCTCAAGGCCGACCTCTTCGAGGACGAGGTGTTCGTGTTCACGCCCAAGGGTGAGGTCAAGTCGCTCGCCGCCGGCGCCACCCCGCTCGACTTCGCCTACTCGATCCACACCGACGTCGGCCACCGCTGCGTCGGCGCGAAGGTCAACGGCAAGATCGTGCCGCTCCACTACGAGCTGCGCTCCGGCGACATCTGCGAGGTGCTCACCTCCAAGAAGGAGCGCGGGCCGTCGCGCGACTGGCTGTCGCTCGCGAAGACCACGCGCGCCCAGTCCAAGATCCGCGCCTGGTTCACCCGCGAGCGCCGCGAGGACTCGGAGCGAAGCGGCCGAGAGATCCTGCACGAGAACCTCAAGCGGGCCGGACTGCCCTCGCAGAAGATCGTGGGCTCGCCGCTGCTGGCCGACGTGATCCGCGAGATGGGCTTCCAGAAGGGCGAGGACTTCTACATCGCCCTCGGCCAGTCGAAGATCTCCGCCAAGACGGTCACCAGCAAGCTGATGCACCGGCTCAAGGAGGGCGAGTCGGCAGTCGAGCCGCCCACCGTCGCCGCGGAGCTGCTCGAGCGCAAGGAGAAGCCCAAGCGCACCGCCGCCTCGTCCACCTACGGCATCAAGGTCGACGGCGTGGACGACGTGATGCTGCGCCTCGCCAAGTGCTGCCGGCCCGTGCCGGGCGACCCGATCGTCGGCTACATCTCGCTCGGCAAGGGCATCACGATCCACCACGAGTCCTGCTCGAACGCGCTCGCGCTGATGAAGAGCCCGGAGCGCTTCACCAAGGTGGAGTGGGAGGGCGACACCACCAGCTCGTTCCGGGTGGAGCTCCAGATCGACGCCTGGGACCGGACCCGCCTGCTCGAGGACCTCTCACGCGCCTTCGCCGAGACCGGCATCAACATCCTCGAGGCCCGTTGCACCGTCGTGCACCCGATGGTCAAGAACCGGTTCGTGGTCGAGGTGGGGGACACCACCTCGCTGAAGACCTGCGTGACACGGCTCAGGAACATCGAGTCGGTCTTCGACGCCTACCGAATCACGCCGACTACGTAGCGCCGCTGCAAGCAGGCTTGCCTTCCGGCTGGCCGGTATGCGAACGTATGTTCGTGTCCGGCGAGGCCAACGTCATGCACGCGGACCTGGATGCTTTTTACGCGTCGGTCGAGCAGCGCGACGACCCCTCGCTGCGGGGCCGCCCGGTGATCGTCGGCGGGGGCGTCGTGCTGGCGGCCAGCTACGAGGCCAAGGCGCACGGGATCCGGACGGCGATGGGCGGCACGCAGGCGCGGCGCCTCTGCCCGGACGTCGTCGTGGTCGGACCGCGCATGGCTGCCTATACGGAGGCGAGCGAGGCGGTCTTCGCGGTGTTCGAGGACACGGCGCCGCTCGTGGAGGGGCTGTCGATCGACGAGGCGTTTCTCGACATCAGCGGGATGAGACGGATCGCCGGCACGCCCGTGCAGATCGCGGCGCGGCTGCGCCGGCGCGTGCTGGAGCGGGTCGGGCTGCCGATCACCGTCGGCGTGGCGAGGACCAAGTTCCTGGCCAAGGTGGCCAGCGGCGTGGCCAAGCCCGACGGGCTGCTCGTGGTGCCGCCCGACGGCGAGCTCGAGTTCCTTCATCCGCTCCCGGTCGAGCGGCTCTGGGGAGTCGGCCGGGTCACCGCCGAGAAGCTCCACCAGCGCGGGCTGACGACGGTCGGCCAGGTGGCGGACCTGGCGGAGGCCACCCTCGTGGAGCTGCTCGGGCGGGGGTCGGGCCGTCACCTGCACGCGCTCGCGCACAACCGCGATCCGAGGCCGGTGCAGACGCGCCGGCGCAGGCGCTCGATGGGCGCGCAGCGCGCGCTCGGCCGCACCCCGCAGACGCACGCCAGCCTCGACGCCACCGTCGTGGCACTCGTGGACAAGCTCGCCCGGAGGCTGCGGGCCGCGCGGCGGGTCTGCCGCACCGTGATGCTCCGGTTGCGCTTCAGCGACTTCTCGCGCGCCACCCGCTCGCACACGCTTGCCGAGGCCACCGCGCACACCCAGACGATCCTCACCACTGCGAGAGGGCTCCTGGCCGCCGCGATGCCGCTCGTCGAGCGTCAGGGGATCACGCTCGTGGGCATCTCGCTCGGCAACCTCGAGAACGACGACGCGATCCAGCTCGCGCTGCCGCTCGAGGGCCAGCGCGCAAGGGCGCTCGACCTCACCATCGACACGGTGCGCGACCGCTTCGGATCGGACGCGATCACGCGCGCCGTGCTGGTGGGCCGCGATCCCGGCATCTCGGTGCCGCTGCTGCCGGACTAGGAGGAGCGCCGTGTCACCTGGGTGCCCGTATAGGGCCTCAAAGTGACGCGGCGCCCGACTGACGGCTCGCGTGGGAGACTGGGCCGGTGAGGGAGATTCGAGCAAAGGCTCGGGGTGCCCTGCTGACATGGGCACGCTGGATGCCCCTCCTGTTCGGTCTGGCCGTATGGGGCCACTTCGATGGCCTTGCCGGCCTCGCGCTCGGCTGCGCCGCACTCATCGCCGCCGTGGGCGCCAGCGTCTGGTTGTTGAAGCTCCTGCGCGCGAAGGAGAACGAGGGCTACCAGCTCGACTGGTTCGAGGCCGGCGTTCTGGTGCTGGCCCTGGCGGTCGCGCTGCTGGCGTCGAGCCTCGCGGGCATAGACCGCGATGGTCTCGCGGAGCGCATCGCCGTCGCGCTCGTGGCACTGGCATTCGCTGCCGTTGCGGTGGAGGTCTTCAGGTCGGTTCGCGGCGAGACGACCGCGCCACATCCGACAGGCGCTACGACACCGCCATGAGCCCGCGCGGCACGGAGCGGTACTCGGCCTCCTCGTGAAGGCCGATGTAGTCGCCGTCCACCTGCACGGGGAAGGGCTCGCCGCCGAGTGCCTCCACGCGCGCGGTGTCCAGCCCGGGCAGGCTCTCCACCTGCCGGTGGTGGGCGACCATCCCCTGGCGCCCGGAGAGCAGGCGCGGGATCAGGGTGGGAAGCTCGAACGGCGTGGCCTTCCGCAGCACGGCCAGGGACAGGGAGCCGTTGTCGAGGGCGGCGTTCTCGGCTACGCGGATGGGGCGCTTGCGGAAGTAGGTGAACGGGTCGGAGTTCTGGACGATCACGGTCACGCCCTCCAGGTCCCGGCCACCGGCGAGCACGCGCACGCGCGGAGGGCGAACCAGGTAGCGCCGGTTGAAGATCCCGACCGCCGCGTAGGAGTAGTACCAGGCGCCGAAGCGGGCCTTGCGGCGCGGGTGGGCGTCCACGCGCTCCACCACGCTCGCGTCCAGGCCGATGCCGGAGGAGAACACGAAGTGGCGCCCGTTCACGCGACCGAGGTCCACCGGGCGAGGGTTGAACTCGTCGGCCATGCGGAGCAGGTGCTCGGTGGCGTCCACCACGTCGTTCGGGATGCCGAGCGTGCGGGCCCAGACGTTCGTGGACCCGCCTGGCAGGGCCGTGAGCGGAGTGTCGGTGCCCACCAGCCCGTTCGCGGCCTCGTTCACGGTGCCGTCTCCGCCGAAGGCGACGACCACGTCGTACCCCTCGCGGGCGGCCTCGCGGCAGATCCGGGTGGCGTGGTCGCGCTTCTCGGTGTCGATCGCCTCGACCGAATAGCGCGACTGGAGCGCGTACACGACCAGGTTCTTCAGGCGGTCCGAGACCGTGGTCGCGTACGGATTGACGATCACCAGCATCCGCCGCTTCGGGGAGCGATCCGGCAGCAGGCGCTCGGCCAGATCCTCCGCGCGCTCAAGGGCTGTCTCCGGGGGCACCGTCGAGCAGAGTAGCCCCGGCGGCGGAGCGGCCGTAGTCTGGACCTGGCGGAGACATGGCCTCTCCGCCTCGGAACTGCGGCCGCGGGCCCAAGCGTCCGATGATGTTGGGAGTGGACGTGGAAGCAAGCGCACCAAGCGAACGGCGATACGAGGGAGCCGCCTCCGACGGGGTGCTCTTCGAGCGCGATGCCGCGCTGGCCGTGCTCACGAGCTCGCTGGACGGGCTCGAGACCGGGCGCGGCGGCGTTGTGGCGCTGGAGGCCGTTTACGGGGACGGCAAGACCGCCGTGCTGGACACGGTGGCCGAGCTGGCGCGCGAGCGCGGACTGCAGGTTCTGGCGGCCCGCGGCCGCGAGTTCGAGCGCGATCTCGAGCTCGGCGTGGCGCTGCAGCTCTTCGAAGCGCGCCTGGGCGCGGCGGACGCCGCTGAGCGGGAGCTGATCCTGCAGGGGCCCGCCCGGGCGGCGCTGCCGCTCTTCGAGGCGGGGCCGTCCGCACGCGAGACGGAGGCAGCCGGGTCCCTGGTGCACGGGCTCTACCGGCTCACGGCGAACATCGCCGCGGCCAAGCCGCTCGTCCTGGCCATCGACGACGCGGACATGGCCGACGTCGCCACCCTGCGCTTCCTTCTCTATCTGGCGGGCAGGATCGAGCCGCTGCCGATCGTGCTGATGCTGGCGTTCGGGTCGGCGGTGGCCAACGCGGGCGCGGACACGCTGGAGGCGGTGGTGTCCCATCCCGCCACGCGTCACCTGACGCTCCAGCAGCTGAGCGCCGCCGGCACGGCCGCATGGCTGCGGGCGTCGTTCTTCCCGGACGCCCACGACCGCTTCTGCGAGGCGGTGCACGAGGCGAGCGCCGGCAGTCCCTGGCTCGTGGGCGAGCTGTGCCGTGAGCTCGCGGCCGCCGGGGTGACCCCCGACGAGGGCGCCGTGGCTCAGGTGCGCGCGGCGGCCCCCGAGCCGCTCGCGGCCTCGGTCATGCGCCGCGCCCGCGCCATCGAACCCGAGGCCGCGGTGCTCCTCGAGGCGGCGGCGGTGCTCGGGCCCGGCGCGGAGGTGCGCCACGCCGCGGGCCTGACGGGACTGCCCCGCCAGCGCGTGGCGGCTCTGATGGACGGACTTGCGGCGATCGGCGTGCTGGTCGGAGACGAGAGGATCAGGTTCGTGCACCCGCTTGTCGAGGCATCCGTGCACGCCGCGCTGCCGGCGGGCGAGCGGGCGGAGGCCCACCTCTGGACGGCGCGAGCCCTGGCCGACGACGACGCCCCGGCCGACCTGGTCGCGTCGCACCTCCTCCGTTCCGGGACGGGCGGGGGCGCGTGGGTCACGCGGACCTTGCAGATCGCCGCGGCGCGGGCGCTCGCCACCGGCGCCGCCGCGCGAGCGGTCGAGCTGCTCGAACGGGCGCGCCAGGAACCGCCGCCCCCGGACCAGCGCGCCCACGTGCTGCTCGAGCTGGGCAGGGCTCAGGCCATCGCGGGGGCGCCCGAGGCGCTCAGCCGCCTTGCCGAGGCGATCGAGCGCCTGCCCGCCGCCGGTGAGCGGGCCGGAACGGCGCTCGAGACCGGCCGCACCTTCCTCTCGCTAGGGCGCCTGGAGGACGCCGCGGCGGCGTTCGACCTCGGGATCAGGTCAGCCGGAGACGGCGAGGGCGAGCTGCGCGGGCTGCTCCGAGCCGCTAGCACCACGGCCGCGCGACTGCAGCACGGCCAGGTGGGCCGCTCGGAAGCCGGGGCCGACACGGCGCCCGCTCACGCCGACACTCCCACGAACCGCGCGCTGCTCGCCCAGCTTGCCCTCGACGCGGCGCTACGCGGCGATCCGCATGTGCGGGTGCGGGAGCTCGCGGTGCGGGCGCTCGCACGGGGAGCGCTCCTGGACGACGAGGGTGCGGAGGGGATCGTCTACTACCTGGCCACCGCGGCCCTGACCGTGGCCGAGGACCTCCAGATGGCGGAGGCGGCCCTCGCCGCCGCCGTGGACGACGCCCGCTCGCGCGGATCGGCGCTCGGGCTCGCCACCGCGTCGCACTTCCAGAGCTTCGCGATCATGCGCCGCGGCCGCGTCGCGGCGGCCGCGGCCGCCGCAAGGGCGGCGCTGGCGGGGGAGCGCCACGGTTGGCGCCTGGCCCTTCCGTCGGCGCACGTCGTGCTCGCCGCGGCACTTCGCGAGACGGGCGATCTGGACGCCGCGAGCGACCAGATCGAGCAGGCGGCGCTCCAGGCGGACGCCGACGCCGCCTCCCGGCTGGCGTACCTGGCCGGCCGTGCCGACCTTCACCTGGCGCGTCGCCGCCCGCAAGAGGCGCTCGACGACTTCCTGACCTGCGGCCGGCTGCTGGCCGACGCCGGAGCGCCGAACCCGTCGGTGCTCGCATGGCGCTCGGGCGCCGCCCGGGCGCTGGCGGCACTGGAGGACATGGGGGAGGCGCGCCGCCTCGCCGACGAGGAGCTGACGCTGGCGCGCGCGTTCGGGGCGCCCGGCGCGGTGGGGAGGGCGCTCCGGACGATCGGAGCGCTCGAACCCGGGAAGCGGGCGGTTGAGCCGCTGGAGGAAGCCGTGGCTTGCCTCGAGGACTCGCAGGCCGCACTGGAGCGGGCCCGCGCACTCGTGGACCTCGGTTGCACGCTGCGCCGGGTCCATCGTTCACGCGACGCGCGCGAGCCGCTGCGGCGCGGCCTAGACCTCGCCGAGCGCTGCGGCGCGACCGAGCTCGCCGGCCGGGCGATGCGCGAGGTGACCGCGGCGGGAGCGAGGCCGCGGCGCACCGCGCTGCACGGGCTTGAGGCGCTCACTCCGCGCGAGCTGCAGACCGCCGGGCTCGCCGCGGACGGGAAGTCCAATCGCGAGATCGCGGACGCGCTGTTCGTGACCGTGAAGACCGTGGAATGGCACCTGAAGCACAGCTACGGCAAGCTCGGAATCTCCTCGAGGCGCGAACTGGCCGCCGCACTCGGACGCAAGTACCCGTCCGTCTGACCCAAGCGCCCGACGTTTAGTGCGCGGGCGAGGAGGGCAACAATCGGTCGGAGATTGCGAGATCGCTCGGAAGCTTCTCAAGGGCTCGTCCGTTGCGGTCGATATACCCCCCAACTCGCGGTGATGCCGGCCGCACGGTGCAATGAGACGAAGTCTCAAACTCGCTCTCGACGATTTCGGTCGCGCCACCCTCGAAGGGGAGGCTGCGCGTTACTCGGTCGAGCCCGCTGAACTCGTCAGCCACGCGGTCGACTACTACCTCGCCGACCGCGACTCGGGCCGGCTGGCACTGAAGGTCCCGCGCTTCGGGCGCACGGCCACCCCCACGGCCGCGCCGCTCGAGCTGAACGTGGAGCTCGACGATCGAGCCTGGGACGAGGCCGAGGCCGAGGCCGCACGCCAGCGTGTGCCGCTGGAGCGACTGCTGGAGCACGCCGCCATGTACCTCGTGGCGGACCTGGACTCCGGCGACGTGGCTGCTCGGATCGCCGCCGACGCGGCGATCGCCGACGACCGCTAGCGGCCGGCCGCGCTACGCCGTGATGGGCGCGGCGCCCAGCTCGACCAGTGCTGCCTTGAGCGCGCCGCGGCCGCGGTGGTGCAGACCGTGGATCGAGCCCTCGGACTTGCCGAGCCGTTGTGCGATCTCGAGCGGCGAGAGTCCCGCGATGTGGCGGAGGACGAGCACCTCGCGCTGCTCCTCCGGGAGCCGGCGCAGGGCCTCGCGCAGTGACTGCGAGCGCTCGAAGCCGGTCTGGTCGTGTCCCTCGTCGCTGGTGCGGACCTCCTCCACCGGGATCTGCCGGCGGGCGCGAACGTGGTCGAGCGCGAGGTTGCGCGCCACCGTCGTGATCCAGGCGGCGAACGGCACATCGCGTTCCTCGTAGCGGTGGATCGCGGTCATGAGCTTGGCGAAGACGTTCTGGGTCACGTCCTCCGCCTCATGGCTGTCGCGAACGATTCCGCGCACGTACGAGCACACGTCATCGGCGAAGCGCACGTAGAGGAAGTGAAGAGCTCCCGTGTCGCCGGCCTTGGCTCGTGCCACGGCCCGGCGGACGAGCTCAGTCTCGTCTCTGTGCTCCTGCCCCCGAGCGAACCGTCCGGGCGCAGCATCCGATGCTGTGATCGCATCGATTTTGCCGTTCTGCGCCAACGAATCCCCCACGGTTGCTGACGTTGAAGTCCGCCCCCGCAAACCCCTGCGGCGCGAAGAGGACCAGATGGCGACCCTACGCCCGAGGGGTTACGACTGCACTGGGGTTGCACCCCTAGTTTTTTGGCGGAGGATCGCGGCGCGTTCGTAAATCGGCGACCCGCCCGTACTCCATCCGGGCCGGCTGTACCTCAGGCGAGAGAGACCTCGGCTCCGTCGCCCACCGTCACCCGCAGGGCCCGCGGCAGGCGGAACTCCCGCGACACCCGCGCGCCCGCTCCCACGACGCTCGCCTCGAGCCGGGTCGAGAGGTGCTGGATGCGCGCTCCGGGGAAGACGATCGAGTGCTCCACCTCGGACCCCTCGATCACCACGTCGCGGCCGATGGAGGTGTAAGGACCGACGTAAGAGTGCGTGATGCGCGCTCCGGGACCGATGATCGCCGGGCCGCGGACCACGCTCGACTCGAGCACGGCGCTCGGGTGGGCCACCACGGGCCCCTGGACGGTCGTGCGCGTGAGGTCCGCGGAGCCGTAGTCGGCCTTGATGCCCTCGAGGGCGAAGCGGTTGCCCTCCAGCAGGGCGTCCGCGTCGTGCCCCAGTCGCCACCAGTCGGCCACCTGCCGCGTTCGCACCTGGCCTCCGCCGCGGTGGAGCCAGTCGGCGAGGTGCTCGAGCTCGTGCCCGGGAGCCGGATCCACCTCGCGAGCGAACTCCGCCACGCCCGCGCCGAGAATGGCCACGCCGGCGGGGGCGCAGTGATCGGAGAAAGGCGACTCGGAGCGGCGCGCACGAAGGTCCACGACGCTGCCTCCGTGGCCGGCCGTCTCGTGGACGAAGAGGATCGCCTCGCCGTCGGCCGCCGGCTCGCCGCTCATGAGCGAATGGAGGGTGTGCCGGGAGAGGCTGTCCGCCAGGTGCAGCACGAACGGCTCGTCGGCGAGGAAGTCGCCGAGCGCGGCCAGCGAGGCGCCCACGCCGGCACCCGGGCTCCGCTCCAGCCAGGTGAGGTCGAAGCCCCACCCGGCCTGCGCAACCGCGCGGCTCGTCTGGGCTGACAGCCCGTCGGGCGCGAGGACGGCAACCTCGCGCAGACCGGCGGCGTCCAGCCAGTCGAGCGCGTGCTCGAGGAGCGGCCGGTTGGCCAGGGGAAGGAGGGGCGGGGCGGCGAGCTCGCTGCGTACGAACGAGCGTCTGCCGGGGGCGGAGGAGGGACGGTGCGCCTGGGCGAGGATCACCGCCTTGGATGGGTTCACGATGCACCAACGCATCAGCGGGGCCGAATCTCCTGCGGCGTATGCGGCCGATCGGCTGAGATTCGGACGAGATCCCGCTCCAGACGCCCGCTCCTGCCCCCTCGGCGACCGCTTCCTGAACCAAGGACCAGGGCCGCCCGGAGCGGCCGCAAGTAGCGTCGCAATGCAGGCAGCGACTCCGGCCGCACATCGGAAGGAAGCCGTTTTCATTGGATGAGGTGACGCCCAGCTCGTAGCGACCGGAGCCAGCGCCCCGGACCGCTCGAGCACACGGGTTTCCCCACGGCCAGCCTCCCCGCGGTGTGGCAATCACGGAGTCGTAGCCCTAGCCCTGCCGGGGCGCGGGCGGGCGGCCGGCGTTCCGATTTGGAGCGCCGCCCGCTCGACCCGTCCCGGTGGGCCGACCTCGCCGGCTGCGGGGGCAACGACTCGCGTGGAAGGAGGGGGCCGGCAGGCCCGTTGTATTCACAATGGCCACTCCAAAGCTAGGACGCCGCCCGGCGCACCCCGGCGACGTCGCAACAGATGCTGCCGTCGCAGTGGTGGCGGCCGACCAGCTGGCCTCGCGCCGCATCGCGGCCGCGCTCGGTGGCGGTGGGCTCACCGCCGTCGTGGTCAGCCCGTCCGTCGAGCGGCTGCTCGAGGACCCGGCCGCCGCGCGCCTGGACGCCGTGGTGCTCGCCTGCGACCCGTCGCGTCCCGACGGTCTCGCCGCAGTTCGCAAGCTTGCGAAGCGCCCGGGCAGCCCGCAGGTGATCGTCGTCTCCTCCGCCCTGCTCGGCGCGGGGGTGCGCTCCGCGCTCGGCGCCGGCGCCAGCGCCTTCGTGGCCGATGCCCAGCTCGAGCTGACGCTCACCGCCGCCACCCGCTCCGCGCTCGCGGGCCAGGTGTCGCTCCCCCGGGAGCTCCACCGCTGCGCCGTTCGACCCGCCTTCTCCCACCGCGAGAAGCAGGTGCTCGCGCTTGTCGTGCGCGGGCTCGGCAACCGTCAGATCGCCATGCGGCTGTTCCTCTCCGAGAGCACCGTGAAGAGCCACCTCGCCTCCGCGTTCCAGAAGCTCGGAGTGCGCTCGCGCAAGGAGGCCGCCGCGGTGCTGCTGGATCCCGACGAGGGCCTCGGCACGACCATCCTCTCCGTCGACCTGGACCAGGCCGGCTAGATGTCCGAGCTGCGCCCGCAGGAGGCGACCGGGCTGTCGAGCGTCGTTCCGGCGACGTCCGGCGCCGCCCCTCCGCCGCTCGCGGTGGTGACCGCTCCGGCCCGCGACGGCAAGCCGGAAGCCGGTCGCGAGCCCAAGAGCCTGCCCCGCGGCCGCACCTGGATCCTGATCCTCGCGGACATGGTCGCGATCGCGGCCGCGCTGGCGATCACCTACGCCGTGGCCGAGGCGGTGGCGTCGCCCTCGATCATCGCCCCCACGTGGCTGACGGTGCTGCTCGCGATCGTCGTGCTGCCGGTGTGGGTCGCGATCTTCACCGCCTACAACCTCTACGAGCGCCAGAACCGGAGCATCTCGCTGGCCACGTTCGACGAGGTGGGCGAGCTCTTCCACGCGCTGATCGCGGGTTCGCTGTTCTTCCTGATCCTGAGCCAGGTACTGCGCCGCATCATGGGCGCGGAGGTCTTCTTCCCGGTCGAGGCCGCGATGTTCCTGGCCACGGCGCTGCCGCTGGTGCTGCTCACCCGCGGATCGGTGCGCAGCTGGCTCCTCCCGGCGATCATGAGCCCGCGGCGGACGCTGATCGTCGGAACCGGAGACGTGGCGCAGATGGTGGAGCGCAAGATCAGCTCTCACCCCGAGTACCGCCTCGAGCTCGTGGGCTTCGTCGACGAGCAGCCGCATGGCGACGGCACCGCGCCGCTGGTGGGCCGCCCCGCAGACCTGGCGCGCCTCGTGGACGAGCTCGAGATCGACTGGGTGATCCTCGCGTTCTCGCGTTCCTCGTACGAGGAGACGCTCGACCTGCTGCGCGCGGCCCGCAGACCGGATGTGCACCTCTCGATCGTTCCGCGCTTCTTCGAGGTGTTCGCGTCCAACGCCACCATCCAGGAGCTCGAGGGAATGCCGGTCGTGAACCTCCCTCCGATGCGACTCTCGCGCGGCGTGCGCCTGACCAAGCGGGTCGTGGACTTCACGGTCGCCGGCCTCGGCCTCCTCCTGCTGTCGCCGCTGCTGGCGCTGATCGCGGCGGCGGTCAAGCTGGACACCCGCGGGCCCGTGTTCTTCAGGCAGGAGCGCCACGGCCGCGGCGGGAGCATCTTCCGGATCGTCAAGTTCCGCACCATGCGGGTGGGCGCCGAGGGCGAGCGGAGCGCGATGGCTCCGCTCAACGAGATCTCGGGCGCCCTCTTCAAGATGAAGGACGACCCGCGCGTGACTCGCGTGGGGCGCCTCCTGAGGCGCACCAGCCTCGACGAGCTGCCGCAGCTGTGGAACGTGCTGAAGGGCGAGATGAGCCTCGTGGGGCCGCGCCCCTTCGTGGTCCACGAGTCCTCGCAGATCACCGGCTGGGCGAGCCGCCGGCTCGACATCACACCCGGCATCACCGGCCTCTGGCAGGTGCTCGGGCGCACCGATCTCCCATTCGACGAGATGGTGAAGCTCGACTACATCTACGTCACGAACTGGTCGCTTTTCTGGGATATGAAGATCCTGTGCCAGACCATTCCAGTGGTCCTGTCGCGGCGGGGGGCCTACTAGCCATGAACGTCTTCGTGGTACCCGCATACGACGAGGAGGCCAACCTGCCTCGCCTGCTCACCGACCTCGAGGCGCGACCCGGGCTGTGGTTCGGCGGACGCGTGATCGTGGTGGACGACGGCTCTCGCGACGCGACCGCAGCGGTGGCCGGAGCGCATCCGGGACGCCTGCCCGTCGAGGTGATCAGCCTCGGCACCAACCAGGGTCCCGGACGGGCCTTCGACCGCGGCTTCAGACGCGCGCTCGAGGTTGCCCCCGAGGACGGCTTCGTGGTGACCCTGGAAGCCGACACCACCAGCGACCTCGACGCGCTCGGCGGCATGCTCGCGCTCGCTCGCGACGGCGCCGACGTGGTGATGGCCTCCACCCACGCCCCCGGCGGCGGCCTCTCGAACGTCGGACTGGTCCGGCGCGTGCTGTCGCGCTCGGCCTCCTACGCGATGCGTCGCACCAGCGGCGTGGACGCGCGCACGGTGTCCACCTTCTACCGCGTCTACCGCGCCTCGATCCTGCGCCGCGGCTACGCGCGCCACGGCGACCTGCTCGTCCGCGAGCACGGCTTCGCCTGCAAGGCCGAGCTGCTCTTCAAGCTCGCGCGCCTCGGCGCGCGGCTCGAGGAGGTGCCCGTGGTGATCGACTGGTCGCAGCGCGAGGGCGAGAGCAAGATGCGGGTGCTACCCACGATGGCGGCCTACATGAGGCTGATGACGAGGCAGGCGTTCGCCCGCCGCGGAGAGGACGCGGCATGAGCAGCCCCGCTCCGCTGCCGCGGACGCCCGACAACGGGGCGCCGAGCGTCGCCGTGATCGGTGCCGGCCTGCTCGGCCTGTCCGCCGCCTACCGGCTGGCGCAGACCGGGGTGTCCGTGACGGTGTACGAGCGCGATGCCGACCTGGGCGGCCTGGCGGGGACCACGCCGCTCGACGGGATCCCGATCGACCGCTTCTACCACGTGACCCTGCCTACCGACGAGCGCGTGATCGAGCTTGCCGACGAGCTGGGGCTCTCCGACCGCTTCCGTTTCCGGCGGAGCGGCGTGGGCTTCTACCACCAGGGCAAGCTCGCCTCGATGTCCACCCCGCGGGAGCTCCTCACGTTCCCGGGCCTGTCGCCGGTGGACCGCATGCGGCTAGTGGCCTTCATCGCGCGCTGCCAGGTCGGCACGAGCTACGACCACCTCGAGGAGACCCCCATCGAGGAGTGGCTGGTCCGCCTCTGCGGCCGGCGCACGTGGGAGGTCCTCTGGCGCCCGCTGCTCGACTCCAAGTTCGACGGCCGCTACGACGACATTCCCGCCACCTACCTCTGGTCGCGCTCGCGCCGGATGGGCAGGTCGCGCGACAAGTCGTCGCAGGAGGTCATGGGAACGCTCGACGGCGGCTACCAGACGCTCGTGGACGCCCTTGGTGACGCAATCGTGGGACTCGGCGGAAGCGTGCATCACAGGACGCCGGTGCGCGCGATCGTCTCGAGCTCGGGACAGGCGGTCGGCACGCTGAGCACGCGCGGCTTCGAGCCCCATGACCAGGTGATCTCCACCCTTCTGCCCACGGCCACGGCCGAGTTGCTGGGCCGCGACCTGGCCGCTCAGGTCGGCCCGGACCGCTGCCGCTACCTCGGCATCGTGTGCCTGGTCATGCGCCTGCGGCGCAACCTCAGCCCCTGGTACACGCTGAACATCACGGACCGGCGCGTGCCGCTCACCGCCGTGGTCGAGACCACCCATGTGATCGATCCCGAGCGAGTTGGCGGGCACCTCGTGTACGCGCCCAAGTACGTGAACCCCGACAGCCCCGAGCTCGAGCGCCCCACCAGCGAGGTGAAGGAGGCCTACATGGGTCACGTGCGAACGATGTTCCCCGGCTTCTCGCCCGACGACGACGTGCTCGCCAGCCAGGTGGCGCGAGCGCGGGTGGCCGAGCCCGTGCACACGGTGGGCGCTCCCGAACGACTTCCCGACATGTTCCCCGCGCCGGGCCTCGCCATGGCCTCGTCGGCGCACGTCTACCCAGAGATCGTGAACGGCCAGGCGGCCATCGGAGTTGCCGAGCGCCTGGTCGAAGGCCTCGTTCCTCGCCTGCGGGCGGCCGAGCGTCAGGAGGCGGCGGCATGAGCGCGCCGCGCAGCACCCGACGGAATCCAAGAGCACTCGACCTCTCGCAAAGGAGTGAGCAATGACGACCCCGAGCAAGATAGGAGTGACCGGCGGCGCCGGCTTCATCGGCTCGCACCTCTGCGAACGACTGTTGGCGGAGGGCCGCCAGGTGATCTGCGTGGACGACCTGTCCCACGGCACCACGGCCAACATGGCCGGATTCGTTCAGCACCCGAACTTCCGGTTCCACCAGATGGATTGCCGCAACCCGCGCGAGCTCCGCAAGGTGTTCGCGGGCTGCGACGCGATCGCTCATCTGGCTGCCGAGAAGATCCCGCGGTACGGCGGGGCGCTCCAGACGCTGGAGTCGAACGTGGCCGGGGCGCACGCCGCCTGCGAGGTGGCGCTGTCGCTCGGCGCGCTCGTGATCGTCACGTCGACCTCCGACGTGTACGGCAACGCCACGCCGCCGTTCGCCGAGGACGATCACGTGGTGATCGGACCCTCGACCACGCGGCGCTGGGCGTACGCCGTGTCGAAGCTCTACGACGAGCACATCGCTCTCGCGATGGCCGAGGAGAAGGGCCTTCGCACGGTGATCCTGCGGCTCTTCAACGTCTACGGACCCCGCAACCACCCGACGTGGTGGGGCGGCCCGGTGACGGCGTTCACCGAGGCGCTGCTCGACGGCGAGATCATGGACCTGCACGGCGACGGGCGCCAGGTGCGGACGTTCACCTACGTCAGCGACACCGTCGACGGGTTCGTGAGGGCCCTCGACACGCCCGACGCGGTCGGCGAGATCCTGAACATCGGCGGCGACGAGCCGATCACCATGATCCGGCTGGCCACCGCCGTCCAGGAGGGCCTCGGGATCGCGGGACCGCTGCGGGCGAAGCTGCTGCCGTACGAGAAGATCGGCGGCCGCTACCAGGACGTCCGCTGCCGGATCCCGGACACCGAGAAGGCCGCACGCATCCTGGGCTTCAACGCGAACGTGGGGCTCGCCGAGGGGCTGGCCAGCAGCATCGCCTGGCACGTGGAGCGCCGCCGGCTGATGGGCGAGGGCCACCCGAGCGGCTCCGCCAGCGCCGCCTGAGGCTGCGCTGGGCCGGTTGTCCCCGGGTCCGCGATTCGGTCTTGGGCGCCGTTTTGCCGCGAGGCTTACGGCGGCGGGGTACGGAGTAGTCGCTCGGGCGTCTGGCGCACTCGGGACGCGCGTCACGTTCAGCCGGCTATAGCGGCTCAACGTGACGCGCACGGTCGGGACGCTCCGTACGTTGAGCCCGAATGAATGCTCAACGTCAGTCGCGTGGCCGGCCTAGCAATAGCGACCATCCGAATGTGACGCGTCTGCGACAGGGCAGCCGCGCTACCTGCCCGCGGTAGACGCCGGAGCCACACCTCGCTGTAAGGTCGCCCGCCACGATGTCCGCGCCCACCGTCGGCCTGTTCGCGATCAACTCGTACGCCTGCGCGGACCCGGGTGCGGCCCGGCGGGTCGCGCGGCTGGCGGAGGAGCTGGGTTACGACTCCCTCTGGGCCGGTGAGCACGTGGTCGTGCCGAGCCCGCGCGTCGAGCCCTCGCCGATGGACCCTGAGGACCCGATACTCGACCCGCTGATTGCGCTCGCACACCTGGCGGGGGTGACCCAGCGCATCCGGCTGGGCACCGGTCTCGTGATCCTTCCGCAGCGCAATCCGCTGGTGCTCGCGAAGCAGGTGGCGAGTCTCGACGTGCTCAGCGGAGGCCGGCTCATGCTCGGCCTCGGCGTGGGCTACCTCGAGCCCGAGCTGCGCGCCCTGGGAGTGCCGATGGCCGGCCGCGGGGCCCGCGCCGACGAGTACCTGGCGGCCATGCGCAGCCTCTGGGAGGACGAGGCGCCCAGCTTCAGCGGAACTTACGCGGAGTTCGAGGGCGTGGACGCGCACCCGCGGCCGCTCCAGAGCCCGCTGCCGGTGGTGATCGGCGGCCACAGCCATGCGGCCCATCTGCGGGCGGCGAGGCACGGAGACGGCTGGTACGGGTTCCTCCTCGGCCTGAGGGCGATAGCGGAGCAGGGCGAGTCGCTGCGCCGGGCGGTGGAGGAGACCGGACGCGAGCGGCCGCTGCACATCTCTGTGAGTCCCGCGCGCCCGCTCGACGAGGCGGTGGTGGGCGCCTACGCGGAGCTGGGGGTGGAGCGCCTGATCGTGGTGCCGCGCCCGGAGCTGTCGCTGGACGAGCTGCTCGAGTTCGTCGAGCGAAACGCGCCGGAGGCCGTGGGCGCCGCGGCGCCCTAGGCGAGGGCCAGGCGCTCTTCCACGGCCGGCTGCTGAGCCAGGGCCGCGGTGAGGGCGTCTGCCGAGCGCTCCGCTGCGTGCCCGTCCCAGAGCGGGATCGCGGAGGGCGTAGGCGGCAGGGTGGAGGGGCGGACACCCGCGATCAGCGCGGGATCGTCGCCGAGCAGCACGTTGGTTCCGTGCGTGATGGTCACGGGGCGCTCGGTGTTCGAGCGGAACGTGTAGCAGGGGACTCCGAGCGCGGAGGCCTCCTCCTGGACACCGCCCGAGTCGGTCACGATCGCTCCCGCCGCTCCCTCGAGCGACAGGAAGTCGAGGTAGCCGGCCGGGCCGATGCAGCGCACGTTCGCGCGCTCCAGCCGCTCGAGGCCGGATCCGGGGCGCAGGCGCTCCAGCGTTCGCGGGTGCACCGGGAAGACCACGGGCGCCGCGGCGCCGAGCGTCATGAGCGCCTCCACGATCGCGTTCAGCTGGACGGGGTCGTCCACGTTCGAGGGCCGATGGAGCGTCACGAGGACGTATTCGTGAGCGTTCAGCCCGAGCTCGGTCCAGGCAGCGCGCCGGCGCGCCCTTCCCTCGAGCTTGCGGAGCGAGTCGATCATCGTGTTGCCCACGTAGTGGATCCGGGCCGGGTCGATGCCCTCGCGCAGGAGGTTCGGCTCGGCCTCGGGACTGTGGGTGAGGAGCACGTCGGCCATCCGGTCGGTGAGCACCCGGTTGATCTCCTCAGGCATGGACCAGTCGTCCGATCGCAGGCCTGCCTCCAGATGGGCCACCGGCACGCCGAGCTTCGCGGCCGCGAGTGCGCAGGCGAGCGTGGAGTTCACGTCGCCGGCCACGACCACCAGGTCAGGCCGGCGCTCCAGCAGCACGTCCTCGAACCCGACCAGCACCTTGCCGGTCTGGTCGGCGTGCGTGCCGGACCCGACTCCGAGGCTCACGTCGGGCTCGGGGAAGCCGAGGTCCGAGAGGATGTCGTCGGAGAGGCGCGGGTCGTAGTGCTGGCCGGTGTGGACCACCAGCTGGCGGGTGTGGCCGCGGCGGCGCATCGCCTCGATGACCGGGGCCATCTTCACGAAGTTGGGCCGGGCGCCCACCACGTACGCCACGAGCGGCACGGGCCCTCCCGAGGGCGGCCGCGAGGAGACCGCGCGTGCGAATCGCGCTCGCGCGCGCGCGCGAAGATCGGTTGTGTTGGCCCCCGGGTCCACCTGCCTCTTGAACGAGCCTAGGTCCGCCCCTTCGAGTGGGAAAGTCGCGATCCGCGAATCCCCCCGAACGGCTAGGGGCTGCCCTGGCCGGAGGTCGGGTTTGGCTCAGCGAACGCGAAGCGCGAGCGTCTTGGGCGCGGAGCGCGCGCCGGCGGCGTTGATCGCCACGACGACCAGGCGATAGCGGCCCCGCGCCAGCCCGCGGGCGCGGATGTGGAGCGTCCCGCGCTTCTTGCCCAGCGCCACCCGCCGGGCCCGCACGCGGCGCGGGTCATGCCCGCGGCGCAGGCGCTGCAGGCGCATGGCCACGCGTGCCTTCCCAGACAGCCTCAGGCGCAGCCGCGCCGACCTGGGACAGGAGGGCCGGCGCCGGACGCAGATGACACGTGGCAGGAGACGGGCGGCGCGGATCCGCGGCCTGCGCTTCTTCTGCCCGCCGTTGGGGGCGCCGGGCCCGCCTCCGCCTATGCCGGTGCCGCTGCGAGGGGGGCCCGCGCCGAACTCGTGCGCTCCTGCGTCGGGACGGGCGTCCCGCACGAACCCGTTGCGGTCCGTGGCGGGGTGGTCGTTGGGGTCGGCGGCGTCGATGGCCGGCGAGCCGGCCCTGAGCCTGAAGTCATGGGTACGCGGGTTGATCCAGCCGAGTGGGGCGGTCAGTGAGGCGGAGGAGCCCGAGGGCGAGATGCTCTTGCCGGAGCCGCCGCAGGTGTCGCCGACGTTGTGGCGATATGTGATCCCGGCCTTGCACGACCAGCCGCCGAGGTTGCCCACCCAACGATTCCCCGACCCGACGGCGGGGTCGAGGTTGGCGTCGATCTCAAAGGTGTTGTTACGCACCGTCCAACCCGACAAAGACCCCCCGCCGGGCCCGACATAGCCCACATACAGCGAGTAGTAGTGCCACGACCCCGCACCCTCCATCGTCGAGTGCTCGAACACGTTGTTCTCCAACGTGACGTTCCCGTAGCCGGGCGGGGCCGGCACCCACCAGGTCCCCCACGTAAAGAACAGATCCATCGTCGCGCACGCATAGAAATGCGAATTGCGGACCGTCATCCCAGGCACACCAATCGCATACACACACTCGTTGTGCACCTGCGGATCAGTCACCCGCACATCATGAAAGACGACGTTGTCGAACGTGAAGTTCGCAGCCGACACCAAAGCACCCTTCTCATCCGTCACATTGCCGATCCGGCCATTCCTAAAGGTCGAGTTGTCGCCATCGTTGTGGAACGCCAACTGCTTCGTAAACGCACCATCCACCTCCAACCCATCGAACACCACATTCGACGCCCCGTTATCCAACGACCGCAACCTCGGCAACCCCGTGCCCTTGAACACCACAGCCTTCGACCCACCCGACACCACCTGCCCCGGATACGAACCCGGCCCGACGGCGACGACATCGCCGGCGGCAGCCTGCCCGTAGGCATATCCGAAGCTGTGACAGGGCGCCGCTAGGCAGTTGCCCGAGTCAGACCCGCTCACGGCCACCTGGCGCACGGCGGCCGAGGCGCTCGGGGCCGCCGCGAGCAGCGCGACGAGAGCGCAGAGGAGCGGCGGCAACGTGCGGCGGCGCACCGCCGTCGGCGGTGTGGTGGAAAGGAGCAACGGAGCTTCTCCTTGGTGGTCCGGTAGGTGGACGGACCACAGAGTTGTTGGCCGGGCAGGTCGTCCCTGACCTCCCGATTCGGCCCCGCCAGGCTACCGAACGGGCAGCCGACGGCGACGCTTTGCAGCGGAAGTTGCCGCTCAGGGCTCGACGGGAGCGGGCGTGCCGCGCGGCCGCAGGCCGGCGGTGCGGCCGCGGAGCAGACCGCGCACCTCGGCGGCCAGCTTGGGCTCCCGCCAGGCGCAGAGCACCACGTAGACCACGCTTCCGATCGCGGTGCAGGCCACCAGCCGTCCCGCCTGTCCGACCCCGGCGTCGATCAGCGCCGTGCGCGCCCCGAGCATCACGAGGACCGTTCCGAGCGTTGCCTGGGCCACGCCGAAGAGACTTCGGAAGAAGACCATCGGCGAGACCCCCAGTGCGCGGGCCGCGAGCACGGTGCTCCAAGGTTCGACGAGCGTGGTCGAGATCGCGTAGGCCACCGCCACTCCCACGACGCCCCATTCGAGGCCGATGCCGAAGGCGGCGAGGTGGATCGTGACGAGCAGCACCGAGAAGCGGAAGATCGTGCGCGTCCGGTCGCGGGCCATCAGGATGTCCACGTTGAGGCTCTGGAGCACCTGAATGATCCCGACCCAGGCCAGGATCTGGATGACCGGGACCGCGGCGTGCCACTGGTCCCCGAGCACCACCGGCACGAAGTCGGGTGCCATGACCGCGAGCCCCGCGAGTGCCGGCACGGAGATGCCGGCGAGGATCCGCGTGACGCGCGCCCAGGCGGCCGCGATCCGCTCCGGCTGGTCCTGGATGCGGCAGAAGGCGGGCGACATGACGCGCTGGATCGGTCCGCCGATCTTGGTGGCCGGCTGGATGACGGTGTTGAACGCGACGGCGTACGCGCCCAGCGCGGCGGTGCCCAGGAAGCGCCCGACCAGGAAGCGGTCGCCGTTGGTCTGGAGGTAATAGAGCATCCGGTGGCCGAGCATGTAGATGCTGAAGCCGCCGAGGTCGCGCAGGCTCTGGCGCGAGAACTGGAAGCTGGGCTTCCAGGGGGAGCGCACCCACACCAGGGCGGTGGTCAGCGCCAGGCTGACCAGGTACTGGATGATGATCGCCCAGGCGCCCGCGCCGGTGGCGGCGAGCGTCACGCCCGCCGCGGCGCCGACGAGCGCCCCCGCCATCGGCAGCACCTCCACGCGCCGGAAGTCCATGTCCCGCAGCATCAGCGACAGCTGCGGGGCGCCGAGCGCGCCGACCACGAAGCTGATCGAGAGGACGGCGAGGAGCGGCTGAGCGTCCGGGTCGCCGTAGAGCGAGGCCAGCGGGCCGGAGAACGCCACGCCGAGGATCGCGAAGAACACGCCACTGCCGAGCGTCACCCAGAAGGCCGTGTTCTTGTCCAGCTCGGTGAGGTTCTCGCGCTGGACGAGGGCGGCCCCGAGCGCCAGGTCCGAGAAGACGAGCACGAGGCTCGCGAAGACCAGCGCGAGGGCGGCCAGGCCGTACTCCTCGGGGGTCAGCAGACGCGCGACGGCGATCGCCGCGACGGCGCGTGCCACCTGCAGACCGATCTGGGATCCGACCACCCAACCGAGGCCCGCGAGCACGCGGGCGCGCAGGTCCGGCACGCCCCGGTCCGGTGCATCAGGCATCTCTGCGCACGTTAGGGCCGCGGAGCATGGAGCGGCCTGGACGGTCGGTTAGGCTCGCGCGGCCGCACGGCGTCTACCGTGGCGCCATGTGCGGTATCGCAGGAGCCTTCCGGCTCGACCACGCCGGCGGCCCGGCGCTCCCAGATCACGTCCTGCGGTCGATGACCGAGGTGATCGCGTACCGCGGGCCTGACGACGCCGGTCACGTGTCCGGTGAGGGCTTCTCGCTCGGGGCGCGCAGACTTTCGATCATCGACGTCGAGGGCGGCCACCAGCCCTTCGCCGACGAGTCCCGCCGTGTGTGGGCGGCTCAGAACGGCGAGATCTACAACCACGACCTGCTGCGCGAGGGACTCCAGGCGCGCGGCCACGTCCTGCGCAGCCGCTGCGACACCGAGGTGCTGCCGCACCTCTACGAGGAGCAAGGCCCGGACCTGGGCGAGCACCTCCGCGGGATGTTCGCTGTCGCGGCCTGGGACCAGGTCGAGCGACGCGGCGTGCTGATCCGCGACCGGCTCGGGATCAAGCCGCTCTATTACGCGATCGTCGACGGCCTCGTCGTGTTCGGCTCCGAGCTCAAGTCGGTGCTGGCCAGCGGGCTCATCAGTCCTGAGCTCGATGCCGAGGCCATCGCCGCCTACCTGACGCTCGGGTACGTGCCGGGGTCGATGACCCCGCTACGCAAGGTGCGGAAGCTGGAGGCGGGCGAGCGGCTCGTGGTGGCCGGCGGCCAGGCGAAGGTCGAGCGCTGGTGGACCTACCCGGCCCCCGCGGCCGACCCGGTTGCACGCTCCTCCGGCGAGTGGGCCGAGATCTTGCTCGAGAAGCTCGACGAGTCCGTGCGCATGCGGCTCATGAGCGACGTCCCGCTCGGGGCGATGCTGAGCGGGGGGCTCGACTCGAGCCTGATCGTCTCGCTGATGGCCCGCCACATGAGCGAGCCGGTGAAGACCTTCGCGGTCGGGTTCGCGGGCGAGGACTCCGAGCTGGGCGACGCCCGTCGCGTGGCCGAGTGGGGCGGCGCCGAGCACCGCGAGCTCGAGGTGAGCATGCGCAGCGATCCCGATGACCTCGCCCGCCTCGTCTGGCACCTGGACGAGCCGCTGGCCGACCTCTCCGCGCTCGGCTTCCTGCCGCTGTGCGAGCTCGCGCGGAGCGAGGTGACCGTGGCCCTGAGCGGTCAGGGCGCGGACGAGCTTCTCGGCGGATACCGAAAGCACCGGGTGGCCTCGCTCGCGGAGACGTGGGGGCGGATTCCCGGCCCGCTGCGCCGCGGAGCCGCCACGGCGCTGCGCCGCGGCCCTGGCCGCACCGGGCGCCTGATGGATGCCCTTGAGGCCCCCGACCCGGTCACGCGCCTGCTGGCGTCGAGCGGCCTGGTCAACGCGGACCGTCGGGCGGACCTCTTCGGCGGCGCGCTCGCCGAGCAGTCGGGGGCGGCCGAGGCGGTCCTGCGCGGCCGGATGGCCGGCGCCCCGGGGGCCGGACCGCTGGAGTCGGCCATGTACCTCGACGCGCGCCTCGGGCTCGTGGACGACATGCTGACCTACTTCGACCGCGCCTCGATGGCGTGCTCGCTCGAGGTGCGGGTGCCCTTCCTCGACCACGAGCTTGTGGAGCTCTGCGCGCGCATCCCGGCGGCGCACAAGGTTCGCCGCCTCCAGGGCAAGCACGTGCTCCGGCTGGCGGCGCGCGACAACGTGCCGGAATTCGTCCTCGACAAGCGCAAGCGCGGCTTCTTCAACGAGGCGGTGGGCAGCTGGATCGGCGCGGACGACGGCGCCCTTGTAGACGAGCGCCTGCTCGGCCCCGATCCCGCCTACCTGTCCGTGCTCGACCGTGGCGCGGTCGAGCGGGTGGTGCGCGAGTGGCGCGGCGGCCAGGCCGGGCACGCCAATCTCCTCCTGGCGCTCGTGATGCTCGAGGTCTGGCTCGCGGAGTACCTCCCGCGGGCGGTCAGTCCGAACCGGGTGCCGGTGGCCGCATGACGGCGCTTCGCTACGCGGTCGTCACGCCGGCCCGCAACGAGGAGCGCCACCTCCAGCGCCTCGGCGCCGCGCTCGCCGCCCAGACGCTTCCGCCGGCGGAGTGGGTGGTGGTGGACGACGGCTCGACCGACGCCACGCCCGCCGTGCTGGCCGAGCTGGCGGCGCGTCATGCCTGGGTGCGCCCGCTCTCGCGCGAGGGCGCCAACGGCGAGCACATCGCGGCCGGGCGCCGGCAGGCGCGCGACCTGATCGGCTTCCGCGTGGGCGTGAACGCGCTCGCGCGGCCCGCGGACGTGGTCGTGAAGGTCGACGCGGACATCGACTTCGAGCCCGACTTCTTCGAGCGCCTCGTGGCGAGCTTCGAGGCGGACGAGACGCTCGGCATAGCCAGCGGCACGTGCTACGAGCGCGAGGGCGGAACATGGGTGCGCCGCCCTAAGACCGAGACCACCGTCTGGGGCGCCACCCGCGCCTACCGCGAGAGCTGCCTGCAGGACATGATGGTCCTCGAGCCCTGCATGGGGTGGGATGGCCTCGACGAGATCCGGGTGCAGCTGCGCGGCTTCCGCACCCAGACCCTGGTGGACCTGCCGTTTCGCCATCACCGGCCCGAGGGAGGGCGCGAGCTCACCTCGCTGCACCACGGCGAGGCCCTGGGCCGGGCCTCCTGGTACATGGGCTACCGGCCCACCTACATGGCCCTGCGCGTGCTCTACCGCGCGCGGCGGGAGCCCGCCGCGGTGGCGATGCTCTGGGGTTACGCGGCGGCCGCCGCCCGGCGCTCGCCGCGCTGCCCGGACGAAGACGTGGTGCACGCGCTGCGCGAGCGCCAGCGCCTCGGCGCGGCCCTGCGGCGCGGCGCCCCGGCGTCCTAGCCGCGAGGGAATCGAGCCGCTATGGCAGTGCCGCTAAGCCGCGAGCGGCGCCGCCGGGCGCGTGGGGGCGAGCGCCCCGTCCAGCACGCCGGCGATGCGCGCCACGCACTCGGCGCGATCGAGCTCGCGGAGCTCGGGCGAGTCGATCCCCTGGGCGACCTGGGTGACGCGACCGGAGGCGATCCGCGCGCGCACCGCCGCCGTCATGCCCTCGACGTCCGCGGGCCGGACCAGCGACACGTGGTCGAGCGGAGCGAGCATGTCGCGCACGTCGCCGTCGGGCACGGCCGCGAGGATCGGGCGCTCCGCGGCGAGGTACTCGTAGGTCTTGTACGGGATGAGCCCCGCCCGCTCGCCGGCCGGCAGGTCGTGCATGGGGAGGAAGAGCATGTCGGCGGAGCGCATCAGGTCCACCGTCTCGCTGTGCGACAGGAGGCCGGGCGTGCGCACGAAGGCGTGGCCCTCGGCGGCGGCGCGGTCGCAGGCGGTCAGCTCGCCCGCCAGGTGCAGCTCCAGCCGGCCCTCGAGCGAGGGGTCGGCGGCGATGAGGGCGGCGAGCGCCTCGATGAGGAACACGTGCGAGCGGGTCAGCGGGTCCACCCCCGCGACCGTCCCGCCCAGCAGTCGCCTGCGCGTGCGCGTCCTTCGCAGACGCCGGCCGAAGTCGGTGTGCAGCGATCCCGTGTGCACGATCCGGAACACCTGGTCCCCTGCCGGGGGCGGCGGCTGCGCGAAGTCGGCGCGCTCGAAGCCGATCGGGATCCCTGTGGCGGGGGCCGCGAGCTCGGGCATCGCCCGGCTCAGGCGGACCGCGGCCTCGGGCGCCGCCATGACGACCGCCGAGGCGCTCGACAGCGCGGCGCGCATCCTGCCGAGCTCGAGCCGGCGGTGTACGCCGGTGGGGAAGGCCCACATCTCGTCGAGTGCCCACGGGTCCTCGAGGTCGGCCACCCAGGGCGTGCCCAGCTCGGCGGCCAGGCGGGCGCCCGCCAGCGCGGTCTCGTAGGGGAGGCACGAGGCCAGCACGAGGTCGGCGCCGGCGCCCACCTCGCGGCCGAGCCGGACCGACTGCTCGATCCACCAGCGGATCCAGGGCGCGGGCGGGCGGCTGAGACCCTCCAGCCGGGCGGCCAGGCCCGTGCGGGGGGTGGGCTCTGGACCTTCGACGCGGTGTACCTCGGTCCCCTCGGGCACGCGGTTCAGCAGCTCGGCGTCGTGCGGGCTCCAGCGGTCGCGACGGCTCGCAGGCCCCGTGACCACCACCAGCTCGTAGCCGTGCTCGGGCAGGTGGCGCACCGAGCCCAGCGTCCTGTGCACCCCCGCGCCGCCGATCGGCGGGAAGTGACGCGCGAGCAGGAGCACACGGGGCATGGGATCGATGCTAGGTCGCGGGCGCGACGGCAGACCTGAACGTTGGGCTAGGGACCTTCCGCCTGCCGGGGTAGGGACCTACCGCCAGGCCGCGCCTACGCTCCCGGGAATGGACCTTGCGCAGCATGCCGCAGTTCTCTGGCGCTTCCGAGCCGTCGTCGCGGGCGGGATCGCCCTCGGCATCGTTCTGGCAATCCTCGCGTCTTACCAGGTTCCCTCGTTCAGCCCTCGCGGCTCCGAGACCTGGAGCAGCGAGTCCTCGCTGCTCGTGACCCAGCAGGGCTTCCCGGAGGGCCGCGTGACGCTGCCCACCGCGCCGATCGAGAATCCGGACGGCACGCTCGTGCAGCCCGACACCGAGGGTCGCCAGGAGTTCGCCGACCCGGACCGGCTGTCCGCGCTCGCGAGCCTGTACGCCCAGCTCGCGTTCAGCGACCGCGTGCGTCAGAGGCTGCCCGAGAAGCCGACCGCCGCCCAGATCCAGGCTGCGCCGATCGAGGGCACGGCGAGCACCCAGCTCCCCGTGATCAAGCTGACCACCTTCGCCGCCACCGCGGCGAGCGCGCGTGCGCTCAACACTCACACCGTCGAGGCGCTCGGCAAGGTGCTCGCCTCCGAGCAGGAGAGAAACAACATCACTCCGCGCCAGCGTGTCCAGCTGTCGTCGCTGAACGCGCCCACCGTCCCCGTCAAGACGGAGGGGCGCTCGCACACCGCGTCGATCATCGCGTTCCTTCTCTGCCTCCTGGGCTCGCTCGCCGTGGCGCATCTGCTCGCGGCGCTGCGCGACAGGCAGGAGGACGAGGGGGACGTGGACGGAGTGGTGCTCCCGTGGGCCGTGACCGACACAGGCGCGACCGCGGCCGAGCCGGGGCCCGAGCCGGAGCCGATGCCCATGGGAGCGGTTACGGCCCATGTGGCCGAGCCGACCCCGGCGGCCGGCTGGCGCTCCGGTAGGCGCTGGGTGCGGTGACCAGTAGGGCAGCCGCGCTCCACGCGCCCGGCGCTCCGTCGGGTCAGGGCGCTGCGCGGCGCGCCGAGCTCGCACTCTGGGTCGTTGTAGGGATCGCCGTGGTCGTGGTGCTGGCGGCCGCCACGACGCGCGTTCAGGCCAATCCGATCCTGGCCGCCGCGGTCCTCCCTCTCGTCATCGTCGCCTACCAGCGCACGCTGCTGGCGTGGCAGACGCTGCTCGGTCTGCTGCTGGCCGTCATCCTCTTCATCCCGATCCGCCGCTACACGGTCGGCGGCGGCCTGCCGATCGAGCTCGAGCCGTACCGGCTGCTGATCGCCGTCGTCCTGATGTGCTGGCTGTTCGCGGTCTGCGCCGACCCGCGCGTGCGCTGGCGGATGACCGGGTTCGAGGGCCCCATCCTCACGCTCGTCGCCGCGATCCTCGGCTCGCTCGCGCTGAACATCCCGCGGGTGAGCGGCATCGACGCGCTGGTGCTCAAGCAGGTCAGCTTCTTCCTCAGCTTCTTCCTGCTCACCTACTTCATCGTCAGCGTGGTCGAGCGCGGGCCGATGCTCGACCGCCTGCTTCGTTTTCTGGTGGCCGGCGGGACCCTGCTCGCCGTGCTGTCGCTCATCGAATGGCGGACCGGCACGAACTTCTTCAACGGGATCCACCGCGTGATCCCGATCCTGCACTACGTGGACTTCGGCGCCCACTTCGAGCGTGGCACCGGCTTCCGGGCGCTCGGCTCCGCGCAGCATCCGATCGCGCTCGGCGCGGTGCTGGTGCTGCTGATTCCGCTCACGGTCTACCTCCACCGGCGCGACGGCCGCTTCGCCTGGCTGGTCTGCGGCGGCATCCTCACCCTCGGAGCGCTGGCCTCCGGTTCGCGCACGGCGGCGCTGATGCTGATCGCGCTGCTCGCAAGCTTCCTGTGGGTGAAGCGCCAGGAGACGCTGCGCCTCATTCCGATGCTGATCCCGCTCGTCATCGTCATCCAGATAGCGATGCCGGGCACGCTCGGGACGTTCCGGGCGATCCTGCAGCCGAGCTACATCATCCACGAGCAGTCGCAGGAGATGGGCACGGGAAGCGGCCGCATCGCCGACCTCGGCCCGAGCCTCGCCGAATGGTCGAACAACCCGTTCTTCGGGCAGGGCTTCGGCACCCGGATCACGGCCACGGAGATCGGTCCCGGCGGGCCCGGCGATCCGGCGCTCGCCCAGGTGCTGGACGACCAGTGGCTGGGCACGCTCCTCGAGATCGGGGCCGTGGGAGCGCTCGGCCTGCTGTGGCTGTTCTGCCGCGCGATCCGGCGTCTCGCCCGCCTCGCGCGCTCCGAGACGGATGCCGACGGCTGGTTGATGGCCGCCTTGGCGGCGTCCCTGACCGCATTCGCCGTCGGAATGCTCAGCTTCGACGCCTTCGCCTTCATCCAGGTGACCTTCGTCGCCTTCATCCTGCTCGGGTTCGCGGCCGTCGCCACACGCGAGGCCCAGGTTGAGTGAGACCGTGCGCCAGTGGGCGCGCGAGGTGCTGACGTACGCCCGGGAGGCCCGCACGCCGCGTGATTTCGCGCGCGTGATGCGCGTGCGCCTGAGCCAGAGCAAGGTCGGCTGGCTCGTGTGCCCGAGTCCGATCGTGGTCGATGTGCACCTCAGGAGCCTGGGGCCCGACGTGCGCCTGCGCAGCCACACCACCGACATCTCGGTGCTCGGCGAGCTTCTGGTCAGCGGCTCCTACGCGAGGGTGCCGGCTCTCGCCGGCGGTCACGTCGGCAGCGTCGTGGACCTGGGCGCGAACATCGGCCTGACGTCGCGGTGGATGGCGCAGCTGTGGCCGGGGGCGAGCCTCGTGTGCCTCGAGCCCGAGCCGGGCAACGTCTCCTCGCTGCGCCACAACGTCCTCGCGCTGGGCGGCGCCGCGCGTGTCGTGGAGGCCTGCGTGGGCGGGCGCGAGCGGCGCGTGCGCCTGGCCAGCACAACCGGAGAGCACGGCTTCGCGATGGTCGAAGGGGCGGCGACGGGCCCGGAGGTCGACGTGATCACGATGGATCACGTGCTGGCCCAGGGCGGTGTGGGCGCGATCGACGTGCTCAAGTGCGACATCGAGGGCGCGGAGCGGGAGCTCTTCGCGAGCTGCCGCTCGTGGATCGACCGCGTGGGGGTGGCCGTGGTGGAGTGCCACGACGGCTTCGGCGCCGACGAGCTGATCGGCCTGCTGGGCGCCAACGGCGCCCGCTTCGAGCTGGTCGAGCGCGAGGTGAACCCGGACTACGGCTGTGAGACGGTCACGCTGCGCCGGGTCTCCTCGAGCGCCGACGCGTAGGCATCCGCGAGCACCCGCCCGGCGGCGGACCAGGTGAGCTCATCCGCTCCGGCGAGGCTCGCCGCGCGGAGCCGGCTCAGCAGCTCGGGATCGCGCTCGAGGGCGAGCAGCTGCTCGCCGAGCACGCGGGCGTCCCCGGCGGGATGCACCAGGGCGTCGACCCCATCGGAGCAGGGCGCGCCGACCCGGTCGGACACGGCCAGCACGCAGCCGCAGGCGCGCGCCTCGTAGGTCACGAGCGCGCTTCCCTCTTCCATCGAGGGCAGCACGAGCACGTCGCATTCGCGCATGAGCGCCGCGGGATCCGCCACGTGGCCGCGCTCGCTCACGCTCGGGTCGGCGAGCTGGGGCTCGAGCAGCTTGCGGTATTCGGGCTCGATCGCGCCCGCCACGATCAGGCGGCCGCGTGCGGCTAGCCCGGAGTCGAGCCAGGCGTTCAGAGCGAGGTGGAGGCCCTTGCGCGGCTCCCCGCGCCCCACGAACCCGACCGTGAACGGTCGTGAGCCGTGGCCGGCGCCGTTGGTGCCGAAGTCGGCCGGGTCATAGCCGTAGCGATGGCGCAGGAGCACGCCCTCCGGGAAGCCCTCGTCGCGGAAGGTCCCGGCGACGAAGTCGGACGGGCAGAGCAGCCCGTTCGCGAGCGCGTACTCGCGCTCCTCGCGGGCGAGCCGCTCCGGCCGGCCGGCGTGCGAGCTGGACGGGTCCACCTCCAGGCCCAGGTCGGCGCAGACTTTGCTCACGGCATCGAACGCGAACCGTGTATGGGCGTTGGGGCGCTCGAGCAGGCCGCAGACGCCGGCGTCGCGGGCCGCCTCGAGGGTCCGCTCGGAGCCCAGCGGCCAGCAGTGCAGCACGTCGATCTCGTGCCGGAGGCGCCGGAGCGCGGCCGCCGCGCGGCGGTCGTGGAGGCGCACGGCACGCATGAAGCCGAGCATCCGGTAGGACAGCTTGAGGCCGGCGGGACGAAGTGTCTCGATCACGCGCACGTCACCCGGGAATGTCCGCTCGTTGGTCCCGCAGACGACGGTGACCGCGTGTCCGTGCTCGGCGAGCGCGGCCACCTGGTGCCAGGCCGTCATCCCGATCCCGGACGTGCCGAGCCGGGTGGGGAAGGAGTACAGGACGCGCATCAGGTGTCCTGGGCCGGGCGCGGCGCGGGGGCGAGGGCCGCGCGAGCCCCGGCGAGGTGGCCGCGCCGTGAGGCGGGGCGCATCAGCGCGGTGAGCGCGTGGGTGGCCTCTCCGAGCGCCACGCCGAGCGCCTGGACCCGTGCCCCGACGGGCCCGTCGTGCTTGCGCGCGTAGCGCACGCGGCTGCGTGCGGCGATCGCCTGCGTCTCGCCGGCGCCCGACGACGCGCCTCCCACGTGCCGCACCTCGGCGGTCGGCTCGTAGCGCACCTCGTGCCCGGCGTCGCGGAGGCGGCGGCAGAGGTCGGTGTCCTCGCAGTAGAGGAAGAAGTCCTCGTCGAACCCGCCCACGGCCTCGAATGCGTCGCGGCGGACGAGCATGCAGGCGCCGGAGACCCAGTCGGGAGTTGCCGGCCGGTCATAGGCCGCCCTGTCGCGGATCAGCTCGTCGGTCCAGGGCGCGAGCGGCCACAGCCTGTGGAGGAAGAGCGCCTGCGCGAAGGTGGAGCGCCGGCACGGGAAGCGCCGCTGGCTCCATGCCAGCAGGCCGTCCTCCTCGTGGATGCGCGGCCCCACGAGCGCGGCCGCGGGGTCGGCGTCGAGTGCCTCGACGAGCGCGCGGAGCGCCGCGCCGTGGATGCGGGCATCGGGGTTGAGGAAGAGGAGGTGGGGGGCGCTGCCGCGCGCCGCGCCGAGGTTGCAGCCGTAGGAGAAGCCGCCGTTGCGCGGCGAGCGGACCAGGTCGGCCCCGAGGCCGGCGATCGTGGCGAGCCCGTCGTCGGGGGACGCGTTGTCCACCACGGTCACCCGCACGCCCGGGATCGCCGCGAGCGGCTCGATGCATCCCCGCAGCGTCGCCTCGCTTCGGTAGCTGACGACGACGGCGTCGATGCTCGGCGTCACGCGCCGGCCCGGTCGGCTCGCCGGCGAAGCGCCGCCTGCAGCCGCGCGCGCTCGACGAGGTCGGCTCGCTCCCACAGGCGTCGCAGCGAGCCCTTGCGGCGCGCCGGCGGAGCGGTGGAGGGGAGGGGGCGCCAGGGCTCGACCTCGGTCCGGCTGAAGCGCACTCGCTCCGGCACCGGGACGCTCTCGTCGCGGCGCCAGATCCAGAGCCTCCGGCTACCGGTGCCGAACGCGCCCTGGGCGAAGAGCTGGAGCCAGCGCTCACGGTGCTCGATGGCACCGGGGCCCACCTGTGCGCTGAGCTGGCGGTCGGCATCCGCGGCCCGCGCCAGCGCGAGCGGCACGTCACCGGGACCGGACGCCTCGTGTCCGGTCCAGCCGAGGGGAGCGAGGTCCGTGGCGGTGCGAGCGCCGAACGCATCGAGGGCGGCGATCGCGACGACGAGGCGGGCGGCCACGCGGGTGGCCTCGGCCACGAGCGCGGCGCCGCCGTCGGCGGGCGGGTCCACCAGCACGACCGCGCCGGCGGCCGCGTCGGCGAACGGCAGCGCGGCGGGGTCGGGCCGCTCGACGCAGGTGCTCTCGGGTAGCGCGGCGCCCACCGCGGGAGAGCTCCACGACAGCTCCAGCACGGAGCCGTCGGGGATGCCCTCGGCGCGCGTGCGGGCCACCGCCGGCGCCGCCGTGGCGAGCTCGGTGAGCGTGGGCGGGCGCCCCACCAGCTCCATCTCCCGGTAGAAGCCGTAGCGCAGGTGCTTGCTCGCGAGGTGCGCGGGATAGAGGCGGTGGTCGTCCCAGCCGAGGTGCACGCCGCGAAGGTCGCGGGCCCAGCCCACGCGCCAGCCGGCGCGCTGCACGTCGGTGCAGGTCCGCCAGTCGGTCCTGTAGGGAGTCACGAGCGCGTCGCGCCGGATCATCTGCATCACCGTGCCCACGCCGGCCTCCACGATCTCGCCGTCCACGACCGTGGCGGGATCCACCTGCTCGGGGCCGAGCACCTCGGGCCGGTTGGCCTGGTCGAGGCCGATGCCGATCAGCCCGAAGTCGGGGTGGCGGTCCATGAGGTCGTGCAGGCGGGCGAGCCAGGACGGCTCGAGGGCGGGCACGACGATGTCCGGGTCCGTGACCACGTACGGGTCGCTGGTGGTCGCGTCGATGCCGTGCTGGAAGGCGGACACGTGCTCGTTGGTCGGGCGCAGGATCACGCGGGCGAAGCGATGCTCGTTCTCCGCCAGCCAGTTCCGCAGCTCCGGTCCGGAGGCGTTGTCGACGATCGTGATGCGTATCGGCTCGGCGGTGCGCTCCTCGAGCGCCTCCACGGTCGCGACGAGGTGGGCGAGGCGGTCGTGGGTGAGGACGATGATGTCCGTCGCGCCGCGCGTCACGGGCGAGCGAGCCTCGCGTAGACGTCGCCGTAGCCCTCCGGATCGGAGCGGCTGAGCCCGCGAAGCTCGTGGAGCAGCGCGTCCGCGCCCATCCAGCCCTCGTCGTGGAACTCGTGGCGCTCGCCGAGGGCGAGGTTCAGCTCGTAGGGGCCGAGCCGGCCGAGGGTGGCCACGCATTCCTCGGCGATGGCCGGGGCCGCGCAGAGGAACTCGAACGACAGCGCCCGCACGGGATGGTGGAGCCCGGCGAGCACCTGAGGCTCGAAGCCCTCCACGTCGATCTTCACGAACTCGGGAGTGCCGTGCCGGGCGATCAGGGCGTCGAGCGTGGTGACGGGCACCTCGATCGAGCTCTCCCAGCGATCGGTGGCGGCGTCGCCCACCGTCTCCTGCCATTCGTCGGAGAGGGTGGAGTGCCCGCTGTCGCGGCCGAGGCGCAGGACCGCCGAGCCCTCCTCGGCTCCGACCGCGGCGGCCTCGACGGTCACCCGCGAAGATCCGTAGCGGCGCCCGACGCGAGCGGCGAGCGCGGGATTGGGCTCGAGCGCGACCACGGTGGCGCCCAGCTCCGCGAAGGTCTCGGTCATGCGTCCCTCGTTGGCGCCCACGTCGAAGACCAGGGCGCCGGGCGTCACGAAGCTGCGGAAGAAGTCGCGATCGCGCCTGCGAGTGGACCAGTGGGGACGGTTGAAGACGGCCTGGTAGGCGTTGCGCGCAGGGCGGTAGGCACCCACCCGGCAGAGCAGGTCCTCGGTCCTGCGTCGCGCCCGGAGCGGAACGCGCGCGCTGGATACGGCGGAACTCATGGCCATATAGGCGAAATTAGCCCACGCGGGGCGTCCTGAGGCTAGCCATCCGGGGGGTTGCAGCCCGGCTGAGCGGCGCGAAGATCATGAGATGCGCAGGACCGGACTGACCCTCGTCGTCGCGGCCGTGCTGGCACTGACGGCCCTGCTGGCGGTGGCGGGCACGCTCGACGGCCCCACACGCTGGACGCCGGACGGGCTGTTCTACCAGGCGCGCTCCCTCGAGCTGCGCGGAGCGGACCGCGACGCGGCGCTCGAGCGCACCTTCCAGGGACCGCTGGGCAGCGAGCTGCGCCGCGACGACCCGCTGCGCTCCGGCAACCCCGAGTGGGTGCGCTACAACGCTCAGTTCTACGAGCGGCGCATCGCAGTGCCGCTGGCGGCCGCCGCGCTCGACCCGATGGCGGGCGACCGGGCGATCCTGGATCTCTCCCTGGCGGGCTACGTGGCCGCCATCCTCGCGATCTTCGCCCTGCTGCTCCTGCGCTTCCGCCTGCCGATAGCCGCGGCGGTCACGCTCGCCACGATCTTCCTGCCGGCGCTGACGAGCCATTCGAGCTTCCCGCTGACCGACAGCTGGGGCCTTGCCCTCGAGACCGCGGCGCTCGCCTCCGGCCTCCTCGTGCTCGATCGCGGGCCGCGCTGGCTGATCCCCTGGGCGCTCTCGATCTTCGTCCTTTCGATGACGCGCGACAGCACCTGGATCCCGATCGCAGCGGCGGCATGGCTAACCCTCACGTTGAGGTCGAGAATAGCCTGGTCGCTGCTCGGAACGGGGCTCGCGGCGGCCGCTCCCGTGGCGCTCGCTTTCTCGATGCCCCTGAGGGACCTCCAGGCGATGATGCTCAACGACTTCCGGCCGGTTCACGACCCCTCGTGGGGCTTCATCCTCGAGCGCTACCCGGGCGCCCTCGTCGACCTGCTGCAGGCCGACGGCGGCTTCGTCAGGGACGGAGCCTGGTACTCCGCCGGCTACCTGCTCGGCGGGCTCGCGCTCCTGTTTCTGCTGGGACGGGGCGCGCAGTCCTCCACCCCCAGCTCACCATGCTCAGGGCGGCCGCGGTCGCGGGAGCCCTGTCGGTCCTCGTGATCCCGATCTTCAGCGCCTTCAGGCTGGAGCTCGTCTGCGTGCCCATGGCCGCGTTCGGGCTCGGCCTCGGCGCCGAGTGGCTGGCCGAGCGCGCCGCCGGGCTCTCCTGGGTGCGCATCCCCGCTCCGGCGCCCGAAAAGTCCCGCACCTAGCCGAAGGTCCGGCCCGCGGGACCCCCTAAGGGCTGAATTCGTCCAAATTCCGAGCGCGGGCGCAGCGGCTCACATAGCTTCGAAGAGCGTATGCGTGCCGCCCGTTCGCTGATCCTTGCTGCCCTGACACTGGTCCTGATCGCCGCCCCCGCGGCGGCGCAGGCCCAGTCGACGGAATGCCCCTGCACCGTCTTCGCGCCGGGGGATGCACCGCTGGGCGACGCCATCCAGGATCAGCCGATCGAGGTGGGGATGAAGTTCCGCTCCGACGAGGACGGCTTCATCACGGCGCTGCGCTTCTACAAGCAGCAGAACAACACGGGCACGCACGTCGGGCACCTCTGGTCGGGCACGGGCCAGCTGCTCGCCGAGGTGGAGTTCACGGGCGAGACCGCCTCGGGCTGGCAGGAGGAGGCGCTGCCCATGGCGGTGCCGATCACGCGAGACACCACCTACATCACCTCCTACCACTCGAGCCAGGGACGCTTCGCCTTCAGCGGCGGGTACTTCCTCGGCGGCGTCGACCGCGCGCCCCTTCACGCTCTGCCCGACCCCGTCTCCGGCGGCAACGGCGTCTACCACTACGGGGCGAGCGCCTTCCCCGACTCGACCTTCAACGCCACGAACTACTGGGTCGACGCCGTGTTCAACCGGCTGCCCCCCGCGGACACGCGCGCGCCGCGAGTGAGCGCCACCACCCCGGCGGCCGACTCGTCGGGCGTGCCGACGAACTCGAACGTGACCGTCACGTTCGACGAGCCGCTCAATCCGCTCACCGTGAACGCCGGGTCGATCACCCTGAAGGACGGAACGGGCAGCGCGGTCGTGGCACAGGTGAGCTACGACGACAACACGCGCAAGGCGACCCTCACGCCGCAGTCGCCGCTGTCGTTCGGCAAGACCTACACGGCGACCGTCAAGAGCGGCAGCTCCGGAGTGGCCGACCCGTCCGGCAACCAGCTGGCCGCCGACAAGACGTGGTCGTTCAGCACGGGCGCCCAGTGCCCGTGCACCGTCTTCGGGGCGAGCGACGCGCCGGCGGGCGACGCGGTGGAGGACCAGGCGGCCGAGGTGGGGATGAAGTTCCGCTCCGACGAGGACGGCTTCATCACGGCGCTGCGCTTCTACAAGCAGCAGAACAACACGGGCACGCACGTCGGGCACCTCTGGTCGGGCACGGGCCAGCTGCTCGCCGTCGCCCCCTTCACGGACGAGACACCGTCGGGCTGGCAGCGGGTCGAGCTGCCCAACCCCGTCGCGATCACCAAGGACACCACCTACGTGGCGTCCTACTACGCGGCCTCGGGCCGCTACGGCTTCAGCCAGGGCTTCTTCACCCAGGGCGTGGACCGCTCGCCGATGCACGCGCCGCGTGACGGGCTCTTCGGCGGTAACGGCGTCTATCGCTACGGCGCGAGCGCCTTCCCCGACCAGAGCTTCAATGCAACCAACTACTGGGTCGACGCCGCGTTCGAGCGGACGATTCCGCCGGACACGCGCGGGCCGACCGTCACCGACGTGTCGCCCGGATCGGGCGCCACGGACGTCGCGCGCGGGACCACCGTGTCCGCCACCTTCGACGAGCAGCTCGCGCCCGCCACGGTCAACGCTTCCAACTTCACCCTGCGCGACGAGGACGGCGACGCGGTGGCGGGCGCCGTCAGCTACGACGCGCAGACAAGGGTCGCGAGGCTCACGCCCGGATCGCCGCTCGCCTACGCCACGCGCTACACCGCCCTGCTCAAGGGCGGCTCAGGCGGCGTGACCGACGCGGCCGGGAACCCGCTGGCCACCGACAAGGTCTGGTCCTTCACCGTCTCCGGGCAGTCGCCCGCGGAGGGCCCTGGCGGCCCGATCCAGATCATCTCGGCCCCGGACGATCCCTTCGGCCGCTACTACGCCGAGATCCTGCGCGCGGAGGGACTCAACGAGTTCGACGCCACCGATGGCCCGGTGACCGCCGACAAGCTCGCCGGCCACAGCATGGTCCTGCTGGCCTCGCCGTCGGTCACCGACGCCGAGGTGGCCCTGCTGACCAACTGGGTGCAGGCGGGCGGGAACCTGATCGCGATGCGGCCGGACGCGAAGCTCGCCGGCCTGCTCGGCCTCAGCAGCGCCGGCGGCACGCGCGCCAACCAGTACATGAAGGTGGACACCGGCAACGCGGCCGCAGCGGGCATCGAGAGCCAGACGCTTCAGTTCCACGGCACCGCGGACCGCTGGTCGCTCAACGGCGCCACCGCGATCGCGCGTCTCTACTCGGACGCGGCGACGGCCACGTCGGACACCGCCGTCTCCCTCCGTGACGTGGGCAGCGCCGGCGGCCAGGCGTCCGCCTTCGCGTACGACCTCGCGCGCTCGGTCGTCTACACGCGCCAGGGCAACCCGGCCTGGTCCGGGCAGAAGCGCGACGGCACCGCCAACGGCATTCGCGCGAACGACCTCTTCTACGGCGCGAAGGCCGGCGACGTCCAGCCCGACTGGGTGGACATGAGCAAGATCGCCGTGCCGCAGGCGGACGAGCAGCAGCGCCTGCTGGCCAACCTGATCACGGAGATGAACCGCGACAAGGCCCCGCTGCCGCGCTTCTGGTACCTGCCGCGCGGCGAGAAGGCCACCGTCGTGATGACCGGTGACGACCACTCCCACAACGGCACGCCCGCGTACTTCGACCGGCTCAAGGCGTCGAGCCCGGCGGGCTGCTCGGTGGCCGACTGGGAGTGCGTGCGCGCGACCTCGTACCTCTATCCCAACACGCCGATGACGGACAGCCAGGCCGCCGCCTACGAGGCCGCCGGCTTCGAGGTGGCCCTGCACCTGCTCACCTCGTGCAACGACTTCACCGCGGAGACGCTCGACGGCTACCTGACCAGCCAGCTGTCCGCGTTCGCCGCCGCCTGGCCGAGCGTCAAGAAGCCGGCGACCAACCGCACGCACTGCATCGTGTGGAGCGACTGGGCCACCGAGGCGAAGCTCGAGAAGGCCCACGGCATCCGCTTCGACACGAATTACTACTACCACGGCCCGGCCGGCTGGCTGACCCAGCCCGGCCTCCTCACGGGCTCCGGCTTCCCGCAGCGCTTCGCCGATCTCGACGGCTCGATGATCGACGTGTACCAGGCGATGACCCAGGTCACGGACGAGTCGGAGATGCCGATGGCCCCGCAGGTCGACACGCTGCTCGACAACGCCCTCGGCTCCAAGGGCTGGTACGGCGTGATCACCGTGAACGCGCACACGGACTACGGCGACCAGGCGAACGCGAACAACATCGTGGCCTCCGCGCAAGAGCGCGACGTTCCGGTGGTGTCGTCGGCGCAGATGATGGACTGGCTCGACGGGCGCAACGGCTCCTCGTTCGAGGACGTGGCCTACGCCAACGGGCAGCTGAGCTTCTCGGTCGTCCAGAGCCCGAAGGCGCGCGGCCTCGAGGCGATGCTGCCCGCGAGCTCCGCCTCCGGCCCGCTCAAGAGCCTGACCAGGGGCGGGCAGCCCGTCACGCGCGGCACGCGCACCGTCAAGGGCGTGGACTACGTGGTCTTCAGGGCCGTCGGCGGCGACTACGTGGCCACGTACGCGAACGACAACGCGGCGCCCGCGATCTCGAGCCTCACCGCCACCGCCGACGCCGACGGACACGCCACGGTCGCCTGGGAGACCGACGAGCCCTCGAGCTCGCGCGTGGACTACGGGCGCACGGCCACCCTCGGTAGCCAGGTCTCGGACAGCGCACGCGTGAGCGAGCACCGCGTCGAGCTCACCGGCCTGAGCCCCAACACCACCTATCGCTACCGCGTGACCTCGGCGGACGTGGCCGGGAACTCGGCCTCCTCGCCGCCCGGGCGCCTCCGCGCCCGCAACCTTCCAGACGCCGCCCGGCGCGGTGGTGGACGACCGGACCTCCGAGTTCGCCGCCGGCAGCGGCAGCGGCACGCTCGCGGGCGCCAGCCTCGCCGGAAGCGACGGCGAGGTGCAGCTCGCGCCGACGGTGGGCGAGGAGTTCGAGGGCGCCACGCTTCCCAGCGGTTGGCTGGCCAACCCGTGGGGAGTGGGTGGGGAGGCGAAGCTGACGAACGGCGCGTTGTCCCTCGACGGGTCCGCCGCCTTCACGAATGCCTTCTACCTCGGGCCGCGCGTGCTCGAGTTCAGCGCCACCTTCAGGCCAGTCAACGACGAGGCCGTGGGCTTCGGCACCGATCTGAGCGACTTCCCGCTGGCCGTCTTCAGCACGGGCTCCTCCGGCTCGCCCTTCCAGATGTACGCGCAGAGCGGCGGTGGCACGACGGGCGAGCAGCTCACGCCGCTGCCGGGCGTGAGCCTCAACGCGCCCCATCGCTTCCGCATCGAGTGGAAGGACACGAGCGTCGCCTTCTACGTGGACGGGACGCTGGTGGCCACCCACGTGACCTCCATCGACTCGTTCATGCGCCCGGCGGCGAGCGACTTCGGCCTCTTCGGGGCGGGCGTGCAGGTGCACTGGCTGCGTCAGGGCGACTACGCCAGCAGCGGCACCTTCACCTCACGGCCACTCGACTCCGGCCCGGGCGCGGCCGAGTGGCAGACGCTCACCGCCTCGAGCGCCGTCCCGGCCGGCACGCAGATCGCCTTCGACACGCGGACCGGAGCCACGTCGCAGCCGGACGCCGGCTGGTCGGCATGGACCCCCGTCGGCTCCGGCGGCACGGTCGCCAATCCGGCCGGGCGCTACATCCAGTACCGGGCCCGGATGACAGCCGCATCCGGCGCGGCCACGCCCACGCTCAACCGGGTTCAGGTCACCTTCGGGGCCGGAACCGACAGGGCACCCGTGGCGGGCGGCCTGGCCGTGGCGCCGATCGCGCCGAACACGAACCAGACGGTCACCGCCACACCGAGCGGCTTCAGCGACCCCGACGGCGACCCGCTGACCTACCACTACCAGTGGTACCGCAACGGCACCGCCATCCCGGGCGCGACCGCGGCAACGCTCAACCTCGCCCTGGCGGGCAACGGCGATCGCGGCGACGTGGTGCGCGTCGAGGTCTACGCGACCGACGGCAGGGGTGCGGCCAGCGACTCGCTCGCCGCCTCGGTCACGGTGGCCAACACGGCCCCCACGGCCGGGAGCGTCACGGTCCGGCCCACCTCGCCCGCGACCAACGACGTGCTCAGGGCCGTGCCGAGCGGGTACGCCGACGTCGATGCCGATCAGCTCACCTACCGCTACCAGTGGCTCCGCAACGGCAGCCCGATCGCGGGCGCGACCGCGGCCACGCTCAACCTCGCACTGGCGGGCAACGGTGACCTGAACGACCGGATCGACGTCGACGTGACGGCGGTGGACGGCAACGGCGGCACCAGCCCGGCGGCGCGCGGGACCCAGACGATCACCGGCACGAACGCCACGCCGGTCGAGGGAGCCGTCGCGCTCGCGCCGGGCAGCCCGAAGACCAACCAGACCCTGACGGCCACGCCGAGCGGCTTCGGCGAGCCGGACGGCGAGACGCTGACCTACAGGTATCGGTGGCTGCGCAACGGGATCGCGATCAGCGGCGCCACCGCCGCCACGCTCGACCTCTCGCTGGCCGGCAACGGCGACCGCGGCGACGCCATCACCGTCGAGGTGTTCGCCACCGATCCGGGCGGACGCGCGAGCGGCACCGTCACCGCGTCCCAGACCGTCGCCAACACGGCGCCGACGGCCGGGAGCGTGACCGTGAAGCCCAACTCCCCGTCCACCGACGACGTGGTCCAGGCCGCGCCGAGCGGGTTCTCGGACACCGATGGCGATTCCGTCTCCTACACCTACCAGTGGTTCCGCAACGGCACCGCGATCGGCGGCGCGACCGGCAGGACGCTCGACCTGGCGGAGCCGGGCAACGGCGACGCCGGCGACCAGCTCGCCGTGGACGTGACGGCGCTCGACGGCGCCGGCGGCACCACGGCGGCCGTGCGCGGCAGCCAGACCGTGGGCAGCGGCGCCTCGCACGCGGTCGCGTCCTACGGCTTCGAGGAGGCCGCGGGCACCGCGATCCTCGACGACAGCGGCTCGAATGACGGCACGATCGACGGCGCGACCCGCAGCAATGCCGGCCGCTTCGGCCGCTCGCTCGCATTCGACGGTGACGACGACATCGCGACCGTGCCCGACAGCCCGGCGCTCGACCCGACGAACGGCCTGACCCTCGAGGCGTGGGTCCGGCCGCAGGCCGCCACCAACTGGCGCAGCGTGATCTTCAAGCAGTCCGGCGGCGGCCTGTCGTACGGCCTCTACGCCAGCAGCGACACCGACCTCCCGAGCGTGAACCTCGGGCCCGACCCGGGCCTGCGCGCCACCACCGACCTCGATCCGGACAAGTGGACTCACCTGGCGGCAAGCTACGACGGAACGACGCTCAAGCTGTTCGTGAACGGCGTCCAGGCAGGGACGAAGGCGATGCCGGATGCGCTTGCGGAGGGCGACGGACCGCTGTCCTTCGGCGCCAACAACGTCTGGGGCGAGCGCTTCCGCGGACGCATCGACGAGGTGCGGATCTACAACCGCGCGCTCAGCGCCGCCGAGATCGGCACCGACATGGGCCAGCCGGTGGTGGCGGGCACGCCCGCGCCGCCACCGGATCCGGGGGCCGACGTGATCGGCAGCTTCTCGGCCCCGCGCGACTGGCCGCTCGTGCCGGTGCACATGGCGCTGACCTCGACCGGCCGCGTGGCCGCCTGGGACGGCTTCGGCGAGGCCCTGAACTCGGAGCGCCTCTGGGATCCGGCCACCGAGACGTTCCTGTCGATCCCCACGGGTCGCAACCTCTTCTGCGCGGGCCAGGTCACGATCGCCAACGGCAAGCTGATGGTGGTCGGCGGGCACATCGAGGCCTACGAGGGCACGAAGGACACCAACCTCTACGACCCGCAGGCCGGCACCTGGTCCCGCGGGGCGGACATGAGCGTCGCGCGCTGGTACCCGACCGCCACGGCGCTGCCGGACGGACGCGTCTTCGTGATCTCGGGTGACGGCGTGACGCTGAACGAGCCGGGGCAGAGCGTGCCGCTCACCGACGCGTCGAACACGCTCCCCTCGATCTACAACCCCACGACCGACTCGTGGACGGACATCCCGAGCGCCTCGCGCCGGGTCGCGCTCTACCCGTTCATGTTCGTGCTCCCGAACGGCAAGCTCTTCGACGCCGGGCCGGACACCACCACGCGCACGTTCGATCTCGACACGAAGCAGTGGGCCACGGTCGGCACGAGCCCCGTGGACGGCCAGAGCGCCGTGATGTACCGACCGGGCAAGATCCTCAAGTCCGGCACGTGGTCGGATCCCGAGTTCCCCGGCCGGCCGGTCACGAACCGCGCCGCCGCGATCGACATGACGGCCGCTTCGCCCGCGTGGCGCGAGGTTGCGCCGATGAACTACAGGCGGGCCTTCCACACGCTCACCGTGCTTCCCGACGGAAAGGTGCTCGCCACCGGCGGCCAGACCGCCACCGACGGCGTGGACGAGACCACGGGCATCCTCGGCACCGAGATCTGGGATCCGGACACCGACACCTGGACGCCCACCGCCTCCCATCGCCGCCCGCGCCTCTATCACTCCTCGGCGCTGCTCCTGCCCGACGGGCGGGTGCTCCTGGCCGGCGGCGGCGCGTTCGGCAACGCCAAGAACGAGAAGACCGCCGAGATCTACTCGCCGCCCTACCTGTTCAAGGGCGCGCGGCCGACGATCACGAGCGGCCCGACGACCGTCAACTACGGCAACTCCTTCTCGGTCGGCACCCCGGACGCCGCCCGCATCCGCTCCGTGTCGCTGGTACGGATGGGCGCCGTGACGCACAACCTCGACATGGACCAGCGCTTCATGTCACTCGGCGTGCAGGCCCAGTCCGGCGCCGTGACGGTCGACGGGCCCGCCAACGCCAACGTGGCGCCGCCCGGCTGGTACATGGTCTTCCTCATCGACGAGAACGGCGTGCCGTCCGTCAGCAAGATCGTGAAGGTCGAGCAGCCCGCGGACACGGTCGCCCCGACCGCGCCCGGGTCGCTGACCGCCACCGGCCAGACCTCCGGCGCCCAGCTCAACTGGTCGGCCTCCAGCGACGCCGTCGGCGTGACGGAGTACCGCGTGCATCGCTCCACCACCGCCGGCTTCACGCCGTCGGCCGCGAACCGGGTGGCCACGGTCACGACCGGGACGAGCTACTCCGACACCGGCCTGGCGTCCGGCACCTACTACTACAAGGTGGTTGCGGCGGACGCGGCGGGCAATGCAAGCCCGGCATCCAACCAGGCCACCCTGGTGTACTCGACCGATCCGACCGCGCCGAGCGTCTCGATCACCGCCCCGGCGGCGAACGCGCTCCTCGCCGGCACGGTCACGGTCACCGCCAACGCCACTGACAACGTCGGCGTGCAGAGCGTGCAGTTCCGGGTGGACGGGGCCAACGTCGGGACGGCCGACACCTCGAGCCCGTACTCCCTGTCGCTGAACACCGCGACGCTCTCGAACGGCACCCACACGCTCAGCGCCGTGGCGCGCGACGCCGCCGGGAACACGGGCACGTCGGCGAACGTGACGGTGACCGTGGACAACGCCGCACCGACCGCGCCCGGCTCGCTCACGGCCGCGGGCGGCATGAACGTGGCACAGCTGAACTGGGCGGCATCGACCGACAACCGGGGCGTGACCGAGTACCGCGTCCACCGGGCCACCACGTCGGGCTTCACCCCGTCGGCGGCGAACCGCGTGGCCACCGTGGCCACGGGCACGGCCTACTCGGACACGGGCATGACGCCGGGCACCTACTACTACCGCGTGATCGCGGCCGACGCGGCCGGCAACGCGAGCGCCGCCTCGAGCCAGGCCACCGCGGTCGTGACCTCCGACACCACGGCGCCGAACGTGTCGATCAGCGCCCCCACGGCCGGGAGCAGCGTCGCGGGCACGGTCACGGTCACCGCGGCCGCCTCCGACAACGTCGGTGTGCAGAGCGTGCAGTTCCGCGTGGACGGGGCCAACGTCGGCTCGGCCGACACGTCGAACCCGTACTCGCTGTCGCTGAACACCGCGACGCTCTCGAACGGGGCGCACACCCTTAGCGCGGTGGCGCGCGACGCCGCGGGCAACACACGCACGTCGACCAACGTCTCCGTGACCGTGGACAACTCGCTTCCGAACGTGTCGCTGACGGCGCCCTCCGGCGGCGCCCTGGTGGCCGGCACGATCTCGCTGACCGCGACCGCGTCGGACAACGCGGCCGTGCAGAGCGTGCAGTTCCGCGTGGACGGGACCGACGTTGGCGCGGCCGACACCTCGAGCCCCTACTCGCTGTCGCTGAACACCACCACGCTCTCGAACGGCACGCACACGCTCACCGCCGTGGCGCGAGACAACGCCGGAAACACGAGGACCTCCTCGAACGTGTCGATCACCGTGGACAACGCGCTGCCCACCGTCGCGATCACCGCGCCGGCGAACGGCGCCAGCATCTCCGGCACCACGACCGTGACCGCGACCGCCTCGGACAACGTTGCGGTGCAGAGCGTCGAGTTCCGGGTCGACGGCGCGGCCGTGGCCACCGACGCCTCGGCGCCGTACACGCTGACCGGCGAGACCAGCTGGCTCACGGACGGCACCCACACCCTCAGCGCGGTGGCGCGCGACACGGCCGGCAACACGCGGACCTCCGCGAACGTGACGATCACGGTGGACAACAACGCCCCCACCGTCTCGATCTCCGCCCCGGCCGCCGGTGCGGTGGTGTCCGGCACCACGACCGTCACCGCGACCGCGTCCGACACCGTCGGCGTGCAGAACGTGCAGTTCAGGGTCGACGGCGCCAACGTCGGGTCGGCCGACACGAGCAGCCCGTACTCGCTGTCGCTCAACACGACGACGCTCACGGACGGCGATCACACGCTCAGCGCGGTGGCGCGCGACGCGGCCGGCAACACGCGGACCTCCGCCGACCGCACGGTCACGGTGGACAACAAGGGCCTGATCTCGGCGTTCGGGTTCGACGAGCCAAGCGGAGCGACGGTCACCGACGAGGCGCGCGACCACGATGGCACGATCTCGGGCGCGACCAGGACCACCTCCGGACGGTTCGGCAGCGCGCTCTCGTTCGATGGGTCCAACGACTGGGTGACGGTGCCTAACGACGCCGACTTCAACCTCACGTCGGGTCTGACGCTCGAGGCCTGGGTCTACCCGACCGCGCTCGGCACCACCTGGCGCACCGTGATCATGAAGGAGCGCGCGAGCGCCCTCGCCTACGCCCTGTACGCCAACAACAACACCTCGGACCCGACGGCCAGGGTGTTCACCACATCCGACCTGGCCACCTCGGGGACCACGCAGCTGCCGCTCAACACGTGGTCGCATCTCACGATGACGTGGGCCAGCTCCACGCTGCGCCTGTACGTGAACGGCACCCAGGTGTCCACACGCGCCGCGGCCGGCTCGCTCACCACGGGCACCGGCCCGCTGCGGATCGGCGGGAACAGCTTCAGCAGCCAGTGGTTCAGCGGGCGCATCGACGAGCTCCGGGTGTACCGCCGCGCGCTGTCGGCGAGCGAGATCGCCGCCGACATGACCCGCGCGACTCCGTAGGGCCTCTTTGCCCAGGGCGGTGGGCTTGCGCTCCGGCGTCCATCACCGTTCTCGCGCGCTTCGCTTGCTCGTCCGGTAATGGACAGCCGTCGCCGCCCCCGCACCGCACGTGCTGGCGCGAGGGCGCGGCCGGTTCTGTTTTTTGCTTAAGCAAAAACGGCCTGTTCGAGCGATGGAGCAGGGGCGGTGACGGCGGCGGTTACCGGACGAGTGAGCTTGCGAGCTCGAACGGTGATCGCTGCCGGAGCGCAAGCCCGCTGCCCTGGGCAAATCGGACCCTGCGCGAAACAGCCGTCGATGTTCGCTAGTTCCGGCTTTTTTCTCCGCGCCCTTGTGACGATGCGCGCCTCGCACCTGTCACTGTTTTCGTGGTCGCCGAATTGGACCTGCACACGGACGTGCCCGCAAGGGGATCTGCTCGTCGCTGGCACCGCGTGCCAGGCGGCGCGCGCGTCCCTGCGCTGACGCTGGTCCTCGTCGCGCTGGTGGTCGCGGGATGCGCGGTCGGCGAGCCGCGGCCGGCCACGAACCTGGCGGACACGAGCGTCACGCTCAATGCCAACGTCTACAGCAACGTCGCCGGGGACACCGAGTACTGGTTCGAGCACGGGACGACCACGGCGTACGGCAGCGAGACCACGCACCGCACCGTGTTCATCGACGACGACGACGCCCATCCGGTGTCCGAGCCCGTGAGTGGGCTCGCCCCGGGAACCACCTACCACTGGCGGATCTGCGTACGGGACCAGGGCGAGCAGCCACCGCGCACGGTCTGCAGCGCCGACCAGACGCTCACCACGTCGCCTTCGACCACGGGTCCCGGCGGGCCGATCCTCGTGGTCGCGTCGCCGAGCGACCCGTTCTCGCGCTACTACGCGGAGATCCTGGGTGCCGAGGGGCTGAACGAGTTCCAGGTGGCCACCGGGCCGGTCACCTCGGCGATGCTCGCCGGCAAGGAGGTGGTGATCCTGGGCTCGCAGGCGCTGACCGACGCCCAGGCCACGCTCATCGGGAACTGGGTGCAGGCCGGCGGCAACCTGATCGCGATGCGTCCCGACGACCGGCTCGCCGGACTGCTCGGCCTCACCGACGCCGGCGGAACGCGTACCAACCAGTACCTCAGGGTGGACACGACGACCGCGGTGGGGGCGGGGATCGAGGGGCAGACCCTGCAGTTCCACGGCACGGCAGACCGCTACACGCTGAACGGGGCCAGCCTCGTCGCGAGGCTGTACTCGAACGCGACCACGTCGACCACGAACCCCGCGGTGACGCTGCGCAGCGTGGGGAGCAGCGGCGGGCAGGCGGCCGCGTTCACGTTCGACCTCGCGCGCTCGGTCGTCTACACGCGTCAGGGCAACCCGGCGTGGGCGGGCCAGAAGCGCGACGGCACGCCCAACGGCATCCGCCCGAATGACCTCTTCTACGGCGCCAGGGCCGGGGACGTCCAGCCCGACTGGGTCGACATGAGCAAGATCGACGTGCCGCAGGCGGACGAGCAGCAGCGGCTGCTGGCCAACCTGATCACGCGGATGAACCTGGACCGCAGCCCCCTCCCGCGCTTCTGGTACCTCCCGCGCGGCGAGAAGGCCGCCGTGGTCATGACCGGCGACGACCACGCGCAGAACGGCACTCAGGCGTATTTCAACCGCTTCAAGACGACCAGCGCGCCGGGCTGCTCGGTCGCGGACTGGGAGTGCGTACGCGCGACCTCGTACCTCTACCCGAACACCCCGATGAGCGACGGCCAGGCCGCGGGCTTCCAAACCGACGGCTTCGAGCTCGCCCTGCACGTGACCACCTCCTGCAACGACTTCACCCCGGCGTCGCTCGAGACGACGGTGGCGGGCCAGCTGGCCCAGTTCGAGGCCGCGTGGCCGAGCCTGCGAGACCCGGCGACGAACCGGACCCACTGCCTTGTCTGGAGCGACTGGGCAAGCGAGCCGCACGTGGAGCGCGCGCACGGCATCCGCCTCGACACCACCTACTACTACCTCGGGCCGCCCGGTTGGCTGACCAGGCCGGGACTCCTCACGGGCTCCGGCTTCCCCCAGCGCTTCGCCGACCTGGACGGGTCCACCATCGACGTCTACCAGGCGATGACTCAGGTGACCGACGAGTCCGACCTGAACGTGGCGGAACAGGCCGACGTCCTGCTGGACAACGCCCTCGGCCCCAAGGGCTACTACGGCGTGCTGACCGTGAACATGCACTCCGACAACGGCGACCAGGTGAATGCCAACAACATCGTCGCGTCGGCGCAGGAACGTGACGTTCCGGTGATCTCCGCGGCCCAGATGCTCGACTGGCTCGACGGGCGAAACGGATCGTCGTTCGCGAACGTCGCCACCAGCGCCGGGCGGCTGACCTTCTCGCTGGTCGCCAACCCGAAGGCGCGCGGGCTCGAGGCGATGGTCCCGGCCTCCTCTCCCGCGGGACCGCTCTCGCGCCTGACCCGGAACGGTCAGCCCGTCACCCGGAATGCCCGCACCGTCAAGGGCGTCGACTACCTGGTCTTCGACGCCGCCGCCGGGGACTACGTGGCCACCTACGCGACGGACGCCCGCGCGCCCGAGATCGGGAACGTCGCGGCTAGCGCCGACGGGGAGGGCCACGCCACGGTCACCTGGACCACCGACGAGCCCTCCACCTCGCGCGTCGACTTCGGCAGGACCTCGACGCTGGGCACCCAGGTCTCCGACGGCGCGGCCGTGACCGCTCACAAGATCGAGCTCACCGGGCTCAGCCCCGCGACCACGTACTTCTTCCGCGTCCGCTCCGTGGACGCGGTGGGGAACACCGCGGACTCGCCGGCGTCGAGCGGTGCTCCCAGCAGCTTCCAGACTCCTCCCGGCGGTCTCGTGGACAGCAGGACCTCCGACTTCGCCGCGGGCACGCCCGGCGCCACGTTCGCCGGCGCCACGCTGGCGGGAGCGGACGGCGAGGTGCAGCTTCAGCCTACGGTGGGGGCCGAGTTCGAGGGCTCGCTCCCGGCCGGCTGGGAGCTCGCCCCCTGGTTCGCGGGTGGCGCCGGCGGCACGTCGGGGGGCGCCCTCGCGGTGAACGGGGCGCGTGCGCGCACGACGGCGTTCTACGACGGCCCGCGCACGCTCGAGTTCGTGGCTGCGTTCGAGCCGGTCAATGACCAGGCGGTGGGCCTGGGCGACGACCTCGACGACTTCCCGGGGGCGGCGTTCACCACCGGCAGCGCGGGGCAGGCGATCCGCCTCTACGCATGGAGCGGCGCGAACGCCGGCACGGAGACTCAAACCCCGCTCCCGGGGGTGAGGCTCCACGACCCACACCGGTTCCGAATCGAGTGGTCCTCCACCGACGTGCGCTTCTTCGTGGACGGGACCCTGGTGGCCACCCACAACGTCTCGATCGGTGCGGCGCTGCGTCCCGTGGTGAGCGACTTCCGGCCGTTCGGAGCGGGGGTGCGCGTGGAGTGGCTGCGCCAGGGCACGTACGCGACCTCGGGAACGTTCACTTCGCGGGTGCTCGACGGCGGCCCCGGAACGGCGTCCTGGCAGACGCTGGCGGCCCAGACCAGCGTGCCGAGCGGCACGACGCTGGCCTTCGACACCCGGAGCGGGTCCACGCCCCAGCCCGACGGAAGCTGGTCGGGCTGGCAGGCGCTCGGCGGGGGAGGGGCCATCGGGAGCCCGCCGGCTCGCTACATCCAGTACCGGGCCCGCATGGCCAGCCCGGCCGGGGCCGCGACTCCCACGCTCCGGCGCGCCGAGCTCGGCTTCTCGGGCCCCTGAGGACGCCCGGCCTAGGTCAAGCGTCCATGTTCGCGGGGGCGCTCTCGTGCTCCGCTCGGGGAGCGTCGACAAGCGGGCCCTATGACGTCGTTCTGCCGCGACGACGATCCTGGCCGCAGGCTGCTTTCTGACGCCTGCGACCGCCCTCGAACGGACGGGTCTCCGGCGCTCGCCCACCCACCGGAGGGTTGAGACACCGCCTAATGGGCAATACTGCCGGTCAGCGCACCGTCTCGTTGCGTGGGCAAGGACGCCCACAGAGCAGTGCCACAGCCGCCATGCCTTCTCGTTGGATCACGACCGCCTGCGCGCGGGGACTTCGAGTCCCCATGCTTGCGTGCGCCCTCGCGGCGCTCATGCTCGTCCCGCAGGCGGCACAGGCACGGGTCGCGGACTCCGACCACGACGGTCTGAGCAACCGCCTCGAGAAGCGCAAGGCCCACACGAACCCGCGCAAGGCCGACACCGACGGCGACGGCCTGCGCGACAAGTACGAGCTCCGGCGAGCCCATACGAACCCGCGCAAGAAGGACACCGACAGGGACGGTCTCTCCGACGGCTTCGAGGTGAACGGATCCAGGACGTCTCCGCGCAGGAAGGACACCGACGGCGACGGGCTCTCCGATCGCTACGAGGTCAAGCGGTCGAAGACCTCTCCGCGCAGGAAGGACACCGACGGCGACGGGCTATCCGATGGCTATGAGATCAAGGAGTCGAACACCTCGCCACGGCGGGCCGACGACGACGGCGACGGCCTCAAGGACGGCGTCGAGGTGCTGTTCGGCCTGGATCCCACGACCGCGCCCGGCGACCCGGACGTCCCGGTGCCGCCGGTCGATCCGGCTCCGGACGACCCGGCGCCGCCCGACGATCCGCCGCCGCCGGATGACCCGGACAACACCGACCACGTGGCTCCGAACACGGCGCTCGGCGCGGGCGGTCCCAGCGGGACCAGCACCACGGGCTCGGCGAGCTTCTCGTTCTCGTCGTCGGAGCCGGGCTCGACCTTCGAGTGCCGGCTCGACGCCGGCGTCTGGAACCCGTGCACCTCGCCCAAGGGCTTCACGGGGCTCAGGGAGGGCTCGCACACCTTCTACGTGCGCGCCCGGGACGCCGCCGGCAACCGCGACGCGTCCCCGGCTCAGCGGACCTGGGCCATCGACCTCCCGCCGCTCCCCGACATCCTTCCCCCGAACACCGCGCTCGGCTCGGGCGGTCCGGCCGGGACCGTGACCTACGGCACGGCGAGCTTCACGTTCTCGTCATCCGAGTCGGGCTCGACGTTCCAGTGCAGGCTCGACGCCGGCGCGTGGGGCGCCTGCACGACCCCGAAGGGCTACTCGAGCCTCGGGGAGGGCCAGCACAACTTCTACGTCCGTGCCATCGACGCGTCCGGCAACGTCGACCCGCTCCCGGCTCATCGGACCTGGACCATCGACTTCCCGGCACCTCCGCCGCCACCACCTCCGCCGCCCCCGCCACCCCCGCCGCCTCCGCCGCCCGGCCCCGCCGACGTGTTCGTCTCGGCATCGGGCAACGACTCGGCTGCGTGCACCTCCGCGGCCCCCTGCCGGAGCCTGGCGCGCGGCTACGCGGTGGCCTCCGCCGGGGACGTGATCGGCGTTGCCGCGGGTTCGTATCCGGGGCAGGTGGTGTCGGGTGGGTCGAAGGCTGTGGTGTTCAAGGGCACGGGGTTGCCGAGGTTGCGGTCGTTGGATAACGGGGCGTCGAATGTGGTGTTCGATGGGTTGGAGGTGGATGGTGCGTTTACGAAGCAGTTGGCGTTCCACAACGATGGCGACAACTCGACCTTTAGGAATGGCCGGATCGGCAATGTGACGGATGAGAAGGGTGCTTTGGTGTCGGCTGCGAACTTCACGTTCGACAACGTCGTCTTTCATGATGTGCGGGTGACTGATCCGCAGGTGCACAACGAGTGTGTGTATGCGATTGGTGTGCCTGGGATGACGGTCCGCAATTCGCATTTCTATGCGTGCGCGACGATGGATCTGTTCTTTACGTGGGGGACCTGGTGGGTGCCGGCCCCGCCCGGCTACGGGAACGTCACGTTGGAGAACAACGTGTTCGAGCACTCGACGATGGAGGGTGCGGGGTCGTGGCACTACTACTCGCTGTATGTGGGCTATGTCGGGCCCGGCGGGGGGTCTTTGTCGGGTTGGACGGTGCGTAACAACACCTTTGAGATCGACGCCAACCTCGACCCCGCCGTCGGGTCGGGGAATCGTTGGGTGGGCAACCTCGGCGGCTGGTCGTGCAAGGCCGGGATCACATATCGCCACAACGTCGGCGACACCTGCGGCGGCTCCGGCAAGAGCATCTCGCCCTCGGGCTCCTCCGCCGCACTGACCGCCCCACTCGGCTGGATCAACCCGGCCGCGCACGACTTTCACCTGACGGCGAGCTCGCCCGCGATCGACGCCGCCGACCCCAACGACCACCCGGCGACGGATCGCGACGGCAAGTCGCGGGGCGCGGCGCCCGACGCCGGCGCCTACGAGCGCTAGACCTCCCGGACCAATTTCGACCGGAATTGATTGCCGGGGGACGCTCCCGCGCTTACGGTCGGATTCGTGGCGTTGGTTTCGCGGGCTCGACTGCTGGCCGCGTTCGCGTGCTTGGGTCTGCTGCTCGCGTTCGCGGCTTCCGCACGTGCCGACACCGGCCCTGATCCCTTCGGGCCCACGCAGGACGGGCTTCCGACCGTAGGCCTCGCGGCCGCGTCGCTGATAGTGCCGAGCGGCTTCCAGGAGTCGGTCGCATGGAGCGGCCTCGACTTTCCGATGGCCATCCGGTTCGCGCCCGACGGCCGCGTGTTCATCGCCGAGAAGACCGGGCGGATAAAGGTCTTCAGCAGCGTCAACGACCCGACGGGCACGGTCTACGCCGACCTCGACCCGAAGGTCCACAACTTCTGGGACCGCGGCCTGATGGGCCTGGCGCTCGACCCGCAGTTCTCGTCGGGCAGGCCGTTCGTCTACGCGTTGTACACGCACGACGCCGCCATCGGCGGGACCGCGCCACGGTGGAACGACGACTGTCCGACCCCGCCGGGTCCCACCCAGGACGGATGCGTCGTGAGCGGCCGCCTCTCGAAGCTCAGCGGCGGCGTGGAGCAGGTTCTGATCGAGGACTGGTGCCAGCAGTACGCCAGCCACTCCGTCGGCACGGTCGCGTTCGGAGCCGACGGCGCTCTCTACGTCGGCGCCGGCGACGGCGCCAGCTTCGACTTTGCCGACTACGGCCAGGAGGGGAACCCGGTCAACCCGTGCGGGGATCCGCCCGGAGGTCCCGGGACCGTCCTCACGCCACCGACCGCCGAGGGCGGTGCCCTCCGCAGCCAGGACCTCCGCACTTCGGGCGACCCGGCAACCCTCGACGGCACGATCGCCCGCGTCAATCCCGACACCGGCGCCGCGATGCCGGACAACCCCAACGCCGCGAGCTCCGACCCGAACGTCCGCCGGATCGTGGCCCACGGACTGCGCAACCCGTACCGCTTCGCTTTCAGGCCGGGCACGAGCGACGCCTACCTCGGCGACGTGGGGTGGAACTCCTGGGAGGAGATCAACCGGCTGCCCAGCTTCACCGCGCCCGTGGAGAACTTCGGGTGGCCCTGCTACGAGGGAGCCGGCCGCCAGTCCTCGTACGACAACCTGAACGTCAACATCTGCGAGAACCTCTACGCGGCGGGGGCCGGAGCGGTCAACGCACCGCTGTACGCGTACAACCACTCGGCCAAGGTCTCGACCGAGAGCTGCCCGGTCGGCGGCTCCTCGCTGTCGGGCATGGAGTTCTACGACGGCGGCACGTTCCCCAGCCAGTACAACGGCGCCCTCTTCTTCTCGGACTACTCGAGAAGCTGCATCTGGGTGATGTTCCCCGATGCGAACGGAGTGCCGGACCCGGCCACGCGCCAGCCCTTCATCACGGACGCGAGCGGGCCTGTGGACCTTCAGGTCGGCCCTGGCGGAGACCTCTTCTACGCGGACGCGAACGGCGGCACGATCCGCCGCATCCACGCCATCGCCGGCAACCACACGCCCACGGCGGACGCGAGCGCCACGCCCACGAGCGGCCAGGTGCCGCTGCACGTGAACTTCAGCGGCACCGGCTCGACCGACCCCGACGGGGACGCGCTCACCTACGCCTGGGACCTCGACGGCGACGGGGCCTACGACGACTCCACGGCCGCGCAGCCGAGCTTCGACTACGGCACCGCGGGCACGTACACCGTGCGCCTGCGGGTCACGGATCCGGGCGGTCTCTCGGGCACGGACTCCGTGACCATCACCGCGGGGGCTCCGCCCACGGCGACGATCAACACCCCGACCGCCGGCACCACCTGGAAGGCGGGAGACGTGATCACGTTCTCCGGGTCGGCCACGAGGGCGCAGGGCGGCGCGGTTCCGGCCAGCGGACTCAGCTGGACCCTGATCCTCGACCACTGCTCGGCGCTCGTACCGTCGAGCTGCCACCAGCACACGGTCCAAAACTTCAGCGGGGCCAGCGGCCAGTTCACGGCGCCGAGCCACGACTACCCCGCCCACCTCGAGCTGCGGCTGACCGCCACCGACGGCGGCCTCAGCAGCAGCGTCACGAGGCAGCTCGATCCGAAGACGGTCGATCTGACCTTCGAGAGCCAGCCCTCCGGGCTGCAGCTGTCGGTCGGGAGCGAGGAACAGACCGCGCCCTTCACGCGCACGGTGATCCAGGGCTCGACGGTCGGCCTGATCGCGCCCGCGCCGCAGACGCTGGCCGGCAAGACCTACGACTTCTCGTCCTGGTCGGACGCCGGCGCCGGCGCCCACACGATCGTCGCGCCCACCACCGCGACTCCGGCCACCTACCGCGCGAACTTCACGGAGGCGGTGTGCGCTCCGGCAGCCAACCTCGTGGGCGCCTGGGGATTCGACGAGACGGGCACCGCCACCACCACCGCCGACGCGTCCGGGCGCGGGAACACCGGCACGATCTCCGGCGCCACGCGGACGACCACCGGCAAGTTCGGGTCGGCCCTGACCTTCGACGGCGTGAACGACCTGGTGACCGTCGCCGACAGCGCGTCGCTCGACCTGACCAACCGGGCCACGCTCGAGGCCTGGGTCAACCCCACGGCGCTCGGCTCGGCGTGGCGCACGGCGCTCCTGAAGGAGCAGGCCGGGCAGCTCGTCTACGCGCTCTACGCGAACAACGACTTCAGCCGGCCGTCCGGCCACCTCTACACGACGGGTGACCTGTTCGCGAGCGGCACTTCGCCGCTGCCGCTCAACACGTGGTCGCACCTCGCTATGACCTGGGACGGGACGACGCAGCGAATATTCGTGAACGGAGCCCAGGTCGGGAGCGCGGCCGTCGGCGGAACCCTCGTGAACAGCGCCGGCGCGCTGCGCTTCGGCGGCAACAACGTGTGGGCCGAGTGGTTCGCGGGCCGCCTCGACGAGATCCGCGTGTACGACCGCGCCCTGACCCAGTCCGAGCTGCAGTCGGACATGAACGCCCCGGTCACCTGCACGGGCACCCCGCCGCCGCAGCCGGCCCTGTCGGTGTCGAAGACCAGCCTGTCGTTCAGCGCCACCCAGGGCGGGGCCGATCCGGCCGCGCAGACCTTCGACGTGACGAACACGGGCGGAGGCAGCCTCAGCTACACGGCCGCCGAGTCGGCGTCGTGGCTCACCGTCAGCCCCGCGAGCGGCTCCGCGCCCGGCACCGTCACGGCGACCGCGTCGATCGCGGGGCTCGCGCCCGGCACCTACACGGCGCCGATCACCGTGACGGCGGGCGGGGCCACGGGCTCGCCGAAGACGGTCGACGTGACGCTGACGGTGAATCCGCAGGCGCCGGCGCTGGCGCTCACGCCCGCGAGCATGTCCTTCACGGCCACGGCGGGCGGGGCGAATCCGGCTGCGCAGACGGCGAACGTGTCGAACACGGGTGGGGGGACGCTCAACTGGACGGCGAGCGACAACCAGACCTGGCTGAGCGTGACGCCGGCGAGCGGCACCGGCGCCGGCGCGCTGTCGGTGTCCACGAACGTCGCCGGCCTGGCGGCGGGCACCTATACCGCCACGGTCACGGTGACCGCCGCGGGCGCCACGGGCTCGCCGAAGACGATCGCCGTGACGCTGACGGTCAACCCGGCCACGCCGGTGCTGGCGCTCACGCCCGCGAGCATGTCGTTCACGGCGACGGCGGGCGGGGCGAATCCGGCTGCCCAGACGGCGAACGTGTCGAACACGGGCGGCGGGACGCTCAACTGGACGACGAGCGACAACCAGACCTGGCTGAACGTGACGCCTGTTTCGGGCACGGGCGCCGGTGCGCTGTCGGTGTCGGTCGAACATCGCCGGCCTGGCGGCGGGCACGTACACCGGCACGGTCACGGTGACCGCGACCGGCGCCACGGGCTCGCCGAAGACGATTGCCGTGACGCTGACGGTCAACCCGGCCACGCCGGTGCTGGCGCTCACGCCCGCGAGCATGTCGTTCACGGCCACGGCCGGTGGGGCGAATCCCGCCGCCCAGACCGCAAACGTGTCGAATACCGGCGGTGGGACGCTCAACTGGACGGCGACGGACAACCAGACCTGGCTGAGCGTGTCGCCGGCGAGCGGCACCGGGGCCGGTGCGCTGTCGGTGTCGGTCAACACGGCCGGCCTGGCCGCGGGGACCTACACCGGCACGGTCACTGTGACCGCGACCGGCGCCACGGGCTCGCCGAAGACGATTGCGGTGACGCTGACGGTCAACCCGGCCACGCCGGTGCTGGCGCTCGCGCCCGCGAGCATGTCGTTCACGGCGACGGCGGGTGGGACGAATCCGGCTGCGCAGACGGCAAACGTGTCGAATACGGGCGGTGGGACGCTCAACTGGACGGCGACGGACAACCAGACCTGGCTGAACGTGACGCCGGCGAGCGGCACGGGCGCCGGAGCGCTGTCGGTCTCCACGAACGTGACGGGCCTGGCGGCGGGCACCTACACCGGCACCGTCACGGTGACCGCGACCGGCGCAACGGGCTCGCCGAAGACCGTGGCCGTGACCCTGACCGTGAATCCCGTGACCCCGCCCGGTACCGGGCCGGTCGGCGCCTGGGGATTCGACGAGACGGGGACCGGCACCACCACCGCCGACGCGTCCGGGCGCGGGAACACCGGCACGATCTCGGGCGCCCTGCGGACCACGGCGGGCAAGATCGGCGGCGCCCTGACCTTCGATGGCGTGAACGACTGGGTGACCGTGCCGGATGCGGCGTCGCTCGACCTGACCAACCGCGCGACGCTCGAGGCATGGGTGTACCCGACCGCGCTCGGGCTCGACTGGCGGACCGCTCTGCTGAAGGAGCAGTCGGGGCAGCTCGTCTACGCCCTCTACGCCAACAACGACATCAACCGCCCGTCCGGCCACGTGTACACGAGCGGTGACCTGTTCACGAACGGGACCTCGGCGCTGCCGCTGAACACGTGGTCACATCTCGCGATGACCTGGGACGGGACGACGCAGCGGCTGTGGCTCAACGGAGTGCAGGTGGGCTCCAGGGCGGTCACCGGGACGCTTCCGAACAGCGCAGGCGTGCTGCGCTTCGGCGGCAACAACGTGTGGGCGGAGTGGTTCGCGGGCCGGCTCGACGAGATCCGGGTCTACGACCGCGCACTGACTCAGGCCGAGCTACAGGCCGACATGACGCGCCCCATCACGGGCACCGGCCCCTAGCCGGGCGCGCCCGGGCATACGATCCCCCTCGGACCCATGCGGCCGAGGACCCGCTACGCGGAGCAGGACGGGGTGAGGATCGCCTACCAGGTGGTGGGAGAGGGCCCGGTGGACCTGCTCGTGGTGCCCGGCTTCATCTCGCACCTCGACCTGTCATGGGCCATGCCCACGGTCGTGGCGATGTTTCGCAGGCTTGCGTCCTTCTCGCGGCTGATCCTGTTCGACAAGGCCGGCACGGGCATCTCCGACCCGATCGCCCGCGTTCCGACGCTCGAGGAGCGGATGGGTGAGGTCAACGCGGTGCTCGACGCCGCCGGCTCCGAGCGCGCCGCGCTGCTGGGCCTCTCGGAGGGCGGCCTGATGAGCATCCTCTTCGCCGCCACCTATCCCGAGCGCACTCGCGCGCTCGCGCTCTTCGGGGCGTTTCCCTGCGGAACCTACGACGACGAGCTGCCGGCTGAGCTGCGCGAGCCCGCGGAACTGCTGACCGCCGAGATGTTCGGTGTGGTCGACCACTGGGGGGAGGGGAGGATCTCCGGCGACAAGCGCTCGTGGAACCTGGGCTTCTTCGAGCGCGCCGCATGCAGCCAGGCGATGGCGCGCGGCATGGTCGAGGTCGGGCAGCAGCTGGATGTCCGTCCGGCGCTCGGCGCGGTGCACGTGCCGACCGTGGTGGTCCACCGGTCCGGCGACCCGTTCCCCGTGGGTGTCGCTCGCTGGATGGCCGGCCGCATTCCCGGCGCCCGCTTCGTCGAGCTGCCCGGCCACATGCATCCGCTGTGGCGCGGCGACATGGACTCGGTGATCGACGAGGTCGAGGCGCTGGTGACGGAGACGCCCCTCGAGCGCCCTCCCGACAGGGCGTTCGCGACGATCCTGTCCGTCGACGCCGGGCCGGACCTCGCCGAGCCCCATCTGGAGCGCTTCGGAGGCCGCCGGATCGCCGGCACCGGCGTGCTCGCGGCGTTCGACGGCCCTGCCCGGGCGGTCCGCTGCGCACACGCCATCGCCGGCGGCACCGCGCTACGGGCCGGGGTGGACGCGGGCGAGTGCGAGATCACGAGCGAGGGGCTCACGGGCGCGACGCTCGACGGCGCCCGGCGACTCGCCGGGCTTGCGGGGCCCGGGGAGGTCCTGGTTTCGAGCAGCGTAAGGAGCCTGGTGCCCGGTTCGGGACTCGGCTTCGTCGATCGAGGCAAGGGGATCCACGCCCTGGACACCGCCGACCCCGCCGCTCTGGAGGCGACCCCACCGACCCCGGAGCTCGCCGTCCGGCCGATCGACTCGCTGTCGGCGAGCGAGCGGGCGCGGCTGTTGGTGGCCCGGTACGCACCGGTCTTCGGCCGCGTGCTGTCGCGTACGGTCGCTCGAGTCCGCGCGCGCCTGGGCTGAACCCGGCGCTCGCCTCAGGTCGTGCCGGCCGCGTCGGCCACTTCGGGCACGAGGCGCGGGGTGATGCGCTTGGCCAGGCTCGGCCCGTGCATGTGCACGAAGCGGCTGGCCTCGGTCCGGTTCGTCACGCCGAGCTTGCGGTAGATGTTCGAGAGGTGGAACTTCACCGTCTGCTCTGTCACGCAGAGCTGCTTGCCGATTCTCGCGTTGGTCAGGCCGTCGGCCACCAGGGTGATGATCTCCCGCTCGCGCTCACTCAGCCGGGCCTTGCCGTTCAGGGTGAGCAGATCCAGCGGGGCGGTGCGCGGCAGCGCGCTGACCACGTTGCGGTTCACGATCTCGAGGATGATCGTGTCGAGGCTGGGCAGGTGTGCCGACTTCGACACGCACGCGTCCGCGCCGGCGGAGAGCGCTCGGGCGAGCCATGCCTCGTCCATCCGCATCGTGAGCATCACGATCGTCGCGTCGGGATCCTCGTCGCGCGACTCCCAGATTCGCGCGAGCGCGTTGGCCTCTCCCTGCATCTCGTCGATGAGCACGATGTCGGGCTCGTGGCACCGAAGCTGGTGCCTTATCGAGATGCGCCCGTCCACCTCGCCGATGACCTTCAGCTCCGCGGCGGTGCGCATCGAGAGCCGGATCGTCTCGACGATGAGGGAGCTGTCGGCGACGATCAGGAGGGTCTTCACGAACGGCGCTCCTCGTCTTCGCCGTCTCGGAGGCTCGTCGAGCTCTTCCCCGTGCTCGCAGGCCAGGGGATGGCGGCCTTTCCGCGGGTGGGCGTCGCATGGCCGTTGCCCAGCTCGCGCGGGAACGAGATCTTGCGTCCGCCGGTGGCGTGAGTCGAGATCGCCCGTCCGGTCACGTGCTCGGGCGGGCCGTCGTGGGGAGGGGGCCCGGAGCGCGCGTCCTCGATGCGGTCGATGAATCGGGCGAAACGCCGGAGGAGGGTCGTGTGGAAGCCGTTCTCCGCGTCGGAGCCGTTGCCGTTCGTGACCTCGAGGAGCGGCGGGTCGTCCATCTCGAGCGCCCGCACGAGCTCGTTCGGCGCCTTCTCCAGCAGCGGCCGCAGCAGCGAGGCCACGCTCACCGCGATGGCGGCGGTGCCGATCCGGTCGAGGGCCGCCCCGGCGCCTGCGCGCACAAGGTGCTCGGGGTCGCGGGTGGCCACGAGCAGGGGCTCTGAGGCAGCCGGGTCGCGGAGCTCGCCGAGTGCCACGCAGCTCTCCATGCGCACCTCGGCGCTCGGGTGCCGGAGGGCGGCCACCAGCGGCTCGAGCGCTCGGGCGTCCTTGATCCGGCCGAGCACCGACGCGGCGCGCTCGGGGGCCAGGCCGGTGTCGAGCTCCATCACGAGCGCGTCCACGCTCTCGGGGGCCAGCAGCTCGAGCAGGTCCTCCGCACGCTCGGCCACGTCTTCGCGAGTGTCGCCGAGAGCGGAGATCAGGAGATCGATCACCTCGCTGCCTGCGTTCGCGCCCTCGGCGTCGAGGAGCTCGCGCAGGATCGAGGCGTCCGCCTCGCTCACCGGGCGCTCGTCCTCGCGATGCACGATCGCCGCCGCAAGCTTGTAGGTGCTCCCGGCCTTCTGGAGCTCCAGCAGGGCCCGGAAGGCGGTTGGGAGGGCCTGTCCGTCCTCCTCGCGGAGGTGGGCGGCGCCAAGCGCGAGCGAATCGTCGTCGCCGCGCTCGTAGAGGGCGAGCACCGCGGCGCAGCGGACCCGGTCCGCCGGATCGCCGAGGGCGCGAACCAGCGTCTGGCCGGCACGGTCTCCGGCGGTCTCCCTCAGCGCGAGGATGGCCGACTCGCGGATCGCCGCGCCGGCATCGGAGACCCGGCCGTCCACACGCCGGACCACCTCGCGGTAGCGCGCCGCCTCGATCAGGCCGTCGACGTCTCCGTCGCGAGTGAGCGCCTTGACATTCGGCTTGTCGAGGCCGAACAGACGAGCGAACTTCACGCTGCGACCAGGCCTTCCAGGTATTCGCGCAGGTCTCCGGCCAGGTTGCGGCTGCCGGAGTCGTCCGGGAGCGGGCGCGCGGGCATGGCGGGACCGACCGCGTCGATGGCGCCGGGCAGCAGGTCCACGTCCTCGACGAGGGTCACGACCCCGCTGGCGTGCAGCCGGCGGGCGATCGGAAGCTGGTGGTCGTCCACCGCCTCGCCCAGGTGGAGGCGCCGGGGGACGACGATCGGGCACTTGCCGCACCTGCGCGCGAGCATGATGGAGCCCACGCCGGCGTGGCAGACGACCACGCGGGCCTGCTCCATCCGGGCGCTGAGCTCCTCGAAGGAGACGAAGTCCACCCACTCGCCGCGGCCGTGCGGGACGCGCGACGAGCCGTGCTGCACCACGAGCGACTCGAGCCCGCCCAGCGTCGATGCCGCGCGCACGAGGCGATCGAAGGGCTGCTCGTTGGTTCCGATCGTGACGAGGATCATCTACTTGAGGAAGAGGTTGCCCGCGAACCGCAGGCGCGGGGTGTGCTTGGCGAGCTCCGGCCACTGCACGTAGAGACGGCTCGCCACCGGGGAGATGAGCCGTGCGGTGAGGGAGAGCTCGTCGATGCGCGTGAAGCTCTCCACGTAGACGGTCGGCACGCCCCAGAGCCGCCCGATCCACGCGAACGGCACCGCGATGCCCGCGCCGGTCGTGAGGATCGCCGCGGGACGCTCGGTGCGCATCACCCGCACGGCGAGCCGGAGGTTGCGAAGGAGGTTGGGAATGCTGCGGTTGGTCGGGCCGTGGGCGTGCACGACGCGCTCGCCGTGAAGCAGCGAGACGGTGTCGGACTTCTCGAACGTCACCCACACGCGCGGGAAGCTCTCCCACGCGGGGCGCAGCTCGAGCAGCTGCAAGAGGTGTCCACCGGCGGAGCAGACGAGCAGCACCGGGCGGGCGCTCGGCGGCGCACCGTTGTCCATGCCCTGACTCTGGTCTTTTGAGGGCCAACCGGGAACGCCCGTCCGGAGAGCACCGCCCTGACCTTTCGGGGGGCACCTCTGGCGGCCCGCCAGGACCGACGTAGCCTGGAATTTCGCGTGTACCAGGTCGAGAACTCAACCGCGCTGCTTCGTGGCCACCGCCGGCTGCTCGCCCGCGGGCGCAGAACGCCGCGGGTGAGCCGCACCGTCGTCCTGCTCGGTTTCGTGAGCCTGCTCACCGACATCTCGGCCGAGATGGTGTCCACGATCCTGCCGCTCTACCTCGTGTACACGCTCGGGTTCACCCCGCTCCAATACGGAGTGGTGGACGGGGTGTACCAGGGCGCCTCGGCGCTCGTGCGGCTCGTGAGCGGCTTCACGGCGGACCGCACGCGGCGCCACAAGGAGGTGGCCACCGTGGGCTACGGGATCTCGGCGGTCTGCAAGCTCGGTCTGGTGGTGGCGGGCGGCGCGTTCTCCGCGATCGGCGCGCTCGTGCTCCTCGACCGGACGGGGAAGGGCATCCGCACGGCGCCACGCGACGCGATGATCTCGCTGTCGAGCACCCCGGCCACGCTCGGCACGGCGTTCGGCGTCCACCGCGCCCTTGACACCACCGGTGCGATGCTCGGCCCGCTCGTGGCCTTCGGGCTGCTCGCGATGGCGCCGCTCGCGTTCGACTCGGTGTTCATGGTCAGCTTCTGCGTGGCCGTGGTGGGGGTGGCGCTGCTGGTGCTGTTCGTCGACGGCCGGCCCGAGGACCGGCCCGGTGCCGCGACCCAGGAGCCGATCGCCAAGCCGACCCTCGCCGAGGCCGGGCGTCTGCTCCGCATGCCGGGATTCGCACGGCTCATCGCGGTGGGCAGCGTCCTGGGACTTGCCACGCTCAGCGACGGCTTTCTCTACCTGGCGCTCGAGAAGCGCGTGGACTTCGAGCCGTCGGTGTTCCCGCTGCTGTTCGTGGGCACCGCGCTGGTGTACATGCTGCTCGCCGTGCCCATGGGCAGTCTCGCGGACCGCGTCGGCCGCGGCCGTGTGTTCGTGGGCGGGTACGCGCTCCTGGCCGTCCTGTACGGCGTGATCCTGATGCCCGCGGTGGGCTGGTGGACCGTGCCGCTCGCCCTCGTGCTGCTCGGCGTCTACTACGCGGCCACGGACGGCGTGCTGATGGCTCTCGGCAGCGCGCTGTCGCCGCCGGCCCTGCGCGGCACCTCGCTGGCGCTGCTCGGCACCGCCACGAGCATCTCCCGGTTGCTGGCGTCGGTGATCTTCGGCGCGCTCTGGATGGTGCTTGGCATGGAGGAGGCGATCGTCTGCTTCGCGCTCGCCCTGGTCGCGGCGCTCGCGGTGGGAGCGGTGGCGCTCACGGGCCGGAGGGAGGCGGTGGCGGATGCCTGACGCCACCGTCAAGCGCGGCCGGCGACGGCTGTTGTTCGGCCTGGTCGTGCTCGCGTGCGTGGCCGTGGCGGCCGCCTCGATCGCCGGGAGCGCCGCCCGCGGCCCAGGGGCCGACGGCCAGGCCCAGGACGGTCCGGCCACGGCCGCGGGCGTGCCCCCTCGCGGCGCCGTGGTCTACCGGAGCCTGGACGCGCGCCAGGGCCGTTACGGACGTCTCGCCTGGGTCACGGCGCCCGGGCGCCGGCCGACCTTCGCGGCGCCCGCCTGCGAGCGCGCCTACTACGCGGCCGGCCGCGGCATCTGCCTCACGCGCGCAGGCGCCCTGGGAGCCTCCGTAAAGGTCCGGATCCTCGCCGAGGACCTCACGCCGGAGTACGACCTCGAGCTGCCCGGCGTGCCGAGCCGCGCGCGGGTGTCGCCCGACGGCCGCCTCGGTGCCGTCACGGCATTCGTGACCGGTCACTCCTACGCCGACCCGGGGAGCTTCTCCACCCGCGCCACGATCATCGACATGGAGCGCGGCAGGAGGATCGCCGACCTCGAGGACTTCGAGGTGAGTCGCGACGGCAAGCCGTTCGAGTCGATCGACTTCAACTTCTGGGGCGTGACGTTCGCCCGGGACCACAACACCTTCTACGCCACCCTCGCGAGCGGCGGGAAGACGTATCTCGTCCGGGGGAATCTCCGCGAGCGGACCATGGAGACCATGCAGGAGAACGCCGAGTGCCCGTCGCTCTCACCTGACGGCACGCGGGTGGTCTACAAGAAGCGGGTCGGGCAGCCGGCCGCATGGCGCTACCACGTGCTGGACCTGGCGAGCGGGCGCGAGACCGCCCTGGCCGAGACGCGCGCCGTGGACGACCAGGCCGAGTGGCTGGACGACTCGCACGTGCTCTACCGCGCCGGGGAGGACCTCTGGAAGGTTCCGGCCGACGGTGCCGGCCGCGCGCGGCGGTTCCTGGCCGGGGCGGACTCGCCGGCAACGGTCAGAGACAACTAACCGAACGGCCGGGCCGGTACCCGAGGGTCAGACCTACCTTGAATCCATGAAGGTCGGGATCGTCGGAATGGGGTACGTGGGGCTACCGCTGGCGGTTGCCTTCTGCGAGGCGGGCCACAGCGTGGTGGGCGTCGATACCGATGCCCGCAAGATCACCGGGCTGCTGCGCGGGGAGAGTCATATCGAGGACGTGAGCCCTGAGCGGCTCGCTGCCATCTCCGATCGCTTCCTGCCGACGGTCCGCTACCCGGAGCTCTCCCGCTGCGACGCCGTGGTGATCAGCGTTCCCACGCCGCTCACCCGCAACCGCGAGCCCGATCTGGGCCCGCTCCTTGCCACCGCCACGGGGGTCGCCCGGATCCTTCAACGCGGTCAGCTGGTAGTGCTCGAGTCCACGACCTATCCCGGCACCACGCGCGAGCGGCTCGTGCCGCTGCTCGAGGAGTCGGGCCTCGCGGCCGGCTGTGACTTCAACGTGGCCTACTCGCCCGAGCGCGTCGACCCCGGTCGCACCGACCACACCATGGCCACGACGCCCAAGGTCGTGGGCGGGCTCACGGACGCGTGCCTCGACCGCGCCGTCGAGCTCTACGGCAGCATCTGCCACGAGGTGGTGCGGGTCTCCACCCCCGAGGTGGCCGAGCTCACCAAGCTGCTCGAGAACGTCTTCCGCTCGGTGAACATCGCGCTCGTCAACGAGCTGGCGATGCTCTGCGACCGCATGGACATCGACGTCTGGGAGGTCGTGGAGGCCGCCAGCACGAAGCCCTACGGCTTCATGCGCTTCGAGCCGGGTCCTGGCATGGGCGGCCACTGCCTGCCGGTGGACCCCTTCTACCTGGCCTGGCGGGCCCGCGAGTTCGGGTGCACCACGGACTTCATCGAGCTCGCCGGCGAGGTCAACCAGGCGATGCCGCGCTTCTGCGCCGACAAGGTCAGCCGCGCTCTGAACGACCACAGCAAGCCGGTCCGCGGCTCGCGCGTGGCGATCCTCGGCGTGTCGTACAAGGCCGGAGTGGGGGACATGCGCGAATCGCCGTCCCTGAAGATCATGCGCCTGCTCGCGGAGCAGGGCGCGGAGCTCGTCTACCACGACGACTACGTGCCCGAGGTGCAGGAGCTCGGCCTCTCGTCGCGTCCGCTCGCGGACGCCCTGGCCGGCTGCGACGTGGCCGTGATCGTCACGGCCCACCCGGGCCTGGACCTCGACGCTGTGCTGGCCGCCCCGCTCGTGGTGGACTTCCGCGGCGTGACGTCGAAGAGCGCCGCGCCGAACCTCGTTCGGCTGTAGGGCGCCGGGCGTTTACTGCGGCTGGGTGAGGATGCGGTGGGCCGTTCGCTGGCGGGGGCTCCTTCGTGCCCGTCCCGTCGCGCGAGCGTGGCCTGCCGTTGCATTCGGCCCGGTCGCCGCTTCGAGCCCTAATCGCCGTGTCACCTAGGTGCCCTATACGGGCACCTAACGGCCACAGCGATTCGGCACGATCACGCCCGACCACACGAATGTGACGGAACGCCGACGTGCCCGAGGTGCAGGAGCTCGGCCGCTCGGCACTAGGGCCGTGGGTCGCCCGTGCTTCGGGCGATCGCACTTCGCGGACTAGCGGTTGCTCTGCAACCGCTAGACAGGAACCTTGCCGGGCAGGAGGCGGTCTTGCCTCCCTACCCAGCCGCAGTAAACGCCTTGCTCGGGATGCCCGGCAACGGAGAACAAATGCCCCCAGAACGTACGAAGGGCGGACCCAAGGCCCGCCCTTCGCGGTGATTCGGTTGAGCTTCGGCTCAGGCGGCGCCGGCGGCGGTCACCGGGTGCAGCTCGCTCACTGAAGCGAGCTCGGCCTCGGTGGCGGCAGGCGACGCGGCCGGCGTGGAGACGCGGCGGAGCAGGCCGTGCGTGTATGCGTAGCGGCTCGCCTCGGTCCGGTTCGATACGCCGAGCTTGCGGTAGATGTTCGAGAGGTGGAACTTCACCGTCTGCTCGGTCACCCACAGCTCGCGGCCGATGCGGGCGTTCGTGAGCCCGTCGGACACGAGGCCCAGGATCTCCCGCTCGCGGGCGGTGAGGTCGTCACCGGCACCGAGCGGCAGCTTGCCCTCCGCGAGCGCGACCGGAAGCGCCGTGACGATGTTGCGAGCCACGATCTCGCGGATCAGCGTGCCGAGGCTCGGCAGGTGGGCTGACTTCGAGAGGCAGGCGTCCGCACCGGCAGCCAGCGCCTCGGAGACCCACTGGTCCTCCATACGCATCGTGAGCAGGAGGATCACGCTCGCAGGCGCCTCCTCACGGCACTCGCGGATGCGCTCGAGCGCATGCTCGGAGCTCTGCATCTCGTCGACCAGCACGATCTCGGGCTGCGACTCGGCGATCGGCCGGCGCACGGGTGCGCGACCGTCGACCTTTCCGATCAGGTTCAGGCCCGCGGCGCTGCGCAGAGCCAGGCGAATGGTCTCAATGACGAACGAGCTATCAGCGACTATCACCATCTTCTTCATGGCGGCTTCTCCCTTGGATGAGGTGTGAGCGCGGCGGAGTCGAACTCCTTCCGCGCTCGACTAACGGTCGGGAGGGCCCATTTCTTCCTCGCCGATAGTCGGGGTGCGTTCGGGGGGGACTAGGCGGCCGGCTCGAAGACGCTCACGCCGTCGCGCTCGTGCTCGCGCACGCGGCCCTCGGCGAGCAGCAGATCCATGTGGCCGAGCACCTCGGAGAGCGTGAGAAACGCCTGCGTGACCGCGATGTTCCCCCAGAGCGCCTGCGCCACCTCGTAGGCCGTGCGCGGGCGCTCGACCACGAGTCGGTGGATCTTGTCGGCGCGCCGTGCGTGCATGGCGAAGCGCTGGTCGATCAGCGTCCGATGGTCCAGGACGGGGTCGCCGTGTCCGGGCAGCACCATCTCCACGTCCATCTCGCGCGTCTGGCGCAGCGAGTCCAGGTAGGCGATCAGCGCCCGCGAGCGCTCGCCCGACCCGTCGGACTTGCGGGTGATCAGCGGGTTCGAGGAGATGTGGCCCAGCAGATGGTCGCCCGCGATCAGGTGGCCGCGCTCGCGATCCCAGAACACCGTGTCGCTGGGGCTGTGGCCGGGCCGGAACGCGACCTCGAAGGTGCGGTCGCGCAGCTCGATCCTGCCGCCGTCGTGAAGCACGCGCGTGACCTCCACGCGGGCTCCCCAGGCGCGAAACGCTCGCGAAACCGACTGGAGGGCGGCGGTCACGTCCGCCGGGATCCCGTGGCGGAGCATCACGTCGCGCGCGAAGTCGTCCTCCGCCTGCGCCTCGATCGAGAAGTTCTCGACGAACGGCACGGCCACGTCGATCGCGGCGACCTCGGCCCCGGAGTGCGCCGCCACGAGCGAGACCAGGCCCAGATGGTCGATGTGCTGATGGGTGAGCACGACGAGCTCGATGTCCTCCAGGGCATGTCCCAGGTCCGCGAGCCCGCGCTGGAGCACGTCGAACGAGGTGCCCGAGTTCGGTCCGGCGTCCACCAGGGTCAGCGGCTCGTCCTCGATCAGGTAGACGTTCACGCGACCGACCGCGAACGGCGTGGGGATCGCGAGCCGGTGGATGCCGGCGGCCGCGGCGGGGGCGTAGGGGTCGCCGGCCGGGCTGTCCGTCACGTCCGGCGCTCCGTCTCGGGCAGCAGGTCCACGGCGAACGGAGCGCTCATGGTCAGCTCGCGGGCGAGCCCTTCGGCGGCACGGATCGCGAGGGCCACGATCGTCAGGGTGGGGCCCACGGCGCCGGCGGTCGGGAACACGGAGCTGCTCGCCACGGCGAGGTTGCGCGCTCCATGCACCCGGCAGTCCTCGTCCACGACCCCCTGGCCGGGGCTGGCGGCCATCCGCGTGAGCCCGAGCTGGTGCGTGCCGTCGCCCAGCTTCAGCTCGGCGAGCGCGTCCTCCTCGGGGGGAAGCTCCACCGTGGCCGCCCCGAGCCGGTCCAGCTCGATCCCCATGATCGTCAGTCCCCGCGCGATCCGCTCCCGGTCCGAGGCGCTCACCCGGTAGGCGAGCGACAGGCGCGGAACCCCGTTGGCGTCGCGCTCGCGCGAGAGCGTGACCCGGTTCTCCGCCTCGGGCGACTGCTCGGCATCGAAGCGCAGCCGCATCAGGCCGGACTCGGGGCTGGTCATGAAGGAGGGGAGGGTGCGCTTGGAGAGCCAGCGCCTGCGCGCCCACATCGCGCCGTAGCTGCCGACGGCCGGGAGGCCGCGCGCCACGTTCGCCACGTGCCCGGGCACGTCCTCGATCTCGCTGTAGCGGCGGTGGATCCCCGTGGACTTCCAGTCCACGCGCCCACGCGCCATCCCCGCCCGGACGAGGGCGAACGTGGACAGCAGGGCGTCGGAGTGCGTCGGATCGCCGGGCTCCGGATACCAGAGCGCGACGGCGAGGTTGAGCAGGTCGTGCTCGCGGTGAACATCGTCCTGGAGCCGCATCATGCGCCGGCAGTAGACCGCGTCGCGGGTGAGCTGGAAGCCGCCGGCCACCGCCGCGGTGGCGGAGTCGGTGAGCTCCACCCGGCCCACCTCGGCCACCGGATGCGTCATGTAGAAGCGGCCGACCAGGTCGCGCTCGTTGCCGATCCCGGCCGGTGTCTGCTCGTTCGAGGCGAGCAGCAGCCGTGCCGACTCGAGGCCGCCGCCTGCCAGCACGAAGGCGCGTGCCTCGACCTCGAACCGGCGTCCCGGCCCGCCGGCCACCACCGCGCGCTCCACGGCGCCGCCCACCGGGTCGCGGTCGAGACGCGTGACGGTCGCGTGGTGGAGCACACGCACCTGGGCGGCCTGCTCGAGCCGCTCCCGGTAGCGCCGCCAGAAGTTCACCGGCGGGCTCCAGCGCCAGAGCCCCCCGTCCTCCAGAAGGCTCTGCCGGCCGCCGACCACGAACGGCTCGCCCGCGGGGAGGGCCTCGGTGTCGTCGTACTCGAACGCGCCGAGCTCGCAGTACTCGTGCGCGCGCTCGTAGTACGGGCGCAGGGTGTCGAGGCCGATCGGCCAGCCGCTGCCGGGGATCCAGTCGCGACGCTCGAAGTCGATCTCCTGGAGCGGGGCGCAGCGACCGCCCCACTGCGTGGTGGTGCCACCCAGGCGACGCTGGCGCACCAGCTCGAGCGGATCGTGGTCGGTGCCCGGCTCGAGCTTGCCACGGCCCGGGTCCTGGGTCTCGTCCTCGGCCCGGAAGCCGCCGGCCTCGAGCACCACGACCTCGAGGCCCGGCCGGGCCAGCTCGAGCGCCGCGGTGATCCCCGCCGCGCCCGAGCCGATCACGCACGCGTCTGCCTGGAGCACCTCGCCGGGCTCGATCTTGCGGCCGTCGAGGATCAAGCCTCGCGGGCTCGCAGCTCGGCCGTGGCGGCAGCCACGTTCGCCTCCACGTGCTCGGCCCTGCTCATGCCCGCCAGCACCGAGCTGACTCCGGGCGCGGCGAGCGCGAACCGCAGGAGATCGCCCGCGCCGCGGCCCTCGGTGCCGAGCAGGCCCGAGTCGTCGAACGGCCCCGCGGCGAGGATTGCGACTCCCAGTTCTGTCGCGCGCGGGCCGACACGCTCCAGCACAGTACGCCGTGCCGCGCTGTAGGGGATCTGCAGACAGGCGATGCCCGGAAGGTCGAGCGCGGCGCCGGCCTCGGCCGGGGTCGCGCAGGAAACGCCGAAGTGGCCCACCTTGCCAGCGCTCACAAGGGCGTCGACGGCGGGTGCGAACTCCTGGCGGCGCAGCACCTCGAGCGGGGGCGCGTGCAGCAGAAGCAGCTCGACCCGGTCGCGACCGAGCCGGCGCAGGCTGCGCTCCAGGGCGGCGGTCACGTAGCCGGGTGCGAAACAGCCCGCAGCGGCCCCGCCGCGGGCGAGCCCGCTCAACGAGGCCTCTGCGCCGCGGGCTCCGGCACGGCGGGCGGACAGCACAGCCAGCGGTGTCTTCAGCAGCCCGACCTTCGTGCACACCACGACGTCGCCCGGCTCGGCGAGCAGCGCCCGCCCGAGCAGCCGCTCGCTGATGCCCCGGGCGTAGCAGTCGGCGGTGTCGAACAGGTTGATGCCCGCGCGCCGGGCCGCGTCGATCGCGCGCCGTCCCTCGGCCGGCGACCGTCCCTGCCAGAAGGCTCCGAGCTTCGCGCAGCCCATGCCGAGCGCGGAGACCTCCAGCCCCGTGGCGCCCAGGGGCCTGCGCTCCAGCCCGCCCTCCGACACTCCTACTGCCCGGTTTCGAAGGCGTTCGATGCCGCGCGGCCGACCGGGATGTCCGGCCCGCTGGACGCGGCCGTCGAGCCGGGCAGCGCCGCGTCGGCCTCGCGTCGCACGGTGGCCATCAGGTGGGCCCACCTGCTCACGATCACCTCGGGCGAGAAGAACTCCGCCGCGTAGGCGCGGCCCTGGCCACCGATCGCGGCCGCCAGGCCGGCGTCGTCCGCCAGCCGGCGCAGGCAGGCAAGGAACTCCTCGCCGGTGTCCGCCACGAGGCAGTGCACGCCGTTCTCGAGTGACAGGCCGCGCACGCCTGCCGAGCTTGTGACCACCGGCACCCCGGCCGCCATTGCCTCGAGCACCTTCGTCTTCACGCCGGTGCCCTCGACCATGGGCGCCACGAAGGCCCGGTGACGCGGCAGCTCGCCGGTCACGTCGTCCACATAGCCGAGGAAGCGGATCGCGGGCGACTCGAGCTCGTCACGCACGCCGTCCGGACAGGCGCCTACGACGGAGAGATGGAAGGGCGGGGGATCGCCCATCCGGCTTGCCACCTCCGAGGCGAACCAGCGCACGGCAACCTCATTGGGGAAGTAGTCGAGGCCTCCGACGAAGAGGATCGAGGACGGGTCGCTCGAGCGGACGTCGGCGGGCGTGGGCGGGATCCGGATCGCCATGGGCAGGCAGGCCACCGGCACGCCGGCCCGCTCCTCGAGCCGGCCGGCCTCGGCCGCGGCCACGAGCGAGACGGCGTCGGCCTCGCGGGCCACCTCGACCTCTCGGCGGGCCACGGTTCGCGCTTCGATCCTCAGGAGCCGCGCGGCGATCCAGCCGGCCGGCTTGGAGACGAAGGCGGGCAGTTGCTGCGCGTAGTAGCCGAGGATGGTCGCGTTGTCCCCGCCCTGGCGCGCGAGCCATTCGTAGCGCTCGGAGAGCAGGTCGTCGAGGTCCACGATCATCGGGAGACGGGTGGCGCGTGCAAGCGGGACCGTGCGGATCATGTCGGCCACCACGAGCTCGCAGCCGGTCGCCTGGGCGATCGCGCGAACCCTCTCGGCTCCGCGCGGGGAGTAGAAGAGCGCCTCGTTGAGGCTCAGCCGGCCGCGTGCGAAGCCGACGAGGTTGCGAGCTATCTGGAGCGGCCCGGCGAGCGGGACCCTGTGCACCTTGACGCCGCGCTCGCGCGGCAGCCCCTCTGGCTCCCTCCGCGCCACCACGGCCACCTCGAGCGGATAGCCGAGCGTCTCGAGCGACCTGATGATCGTGGCGATCACCGCCTTTCGGCCAGTGCGCGGCCCCCCGGGGTCGCGGCTGGCGACGATCAGGATGCGAGGCTGCGCGTGTGACGGCGTCTCGGCCACAAGGTTCCGCATCCTGGCAGACCGACCGGTACCTTCGACCCGGTCGTTGTGGTGACAAATGGCGCCGCTGAGCTCCGCGCAGACTCTCAGTCACGAGGAGTACCTCTCGCAGCGGTACATGCCGGTGCTCGACGTGGTTCGCGCGGTCGCCGTGCTCTCGGTGGTCGGATTCCATCTCGGCGAGGGGTCGCTCAACTTCCTGCAGGGCGGGGTGAACGTCTTCTTCGTCCTCTCCGGCTACCTGATCACGACGCTCGCGCTGCGTGAGGAGAGCCAGAGGGGCTCGCTGGACGTGCGCGCGTTCCTCGTGCGACGGATCTTCCGGATCCTCCCGCTCTTCTACCTGGTGCTCGGCATCTACGTCGTGCTGGTCCTCGGGCTCCACGCGGATGACCGGGTCGGAGACTTCCGGGACGCCCTCCCGTGGCTGTTCGCCTATCTCCAGGAGTGGCCGGTGGTGCATGCCGGCGACGAAGGGCTGCCGCTCGGAGTGGCCTGGTCGCTCGGCATCGAGGAGAAGTTCTACGTCGTCTGGCCCTTCCTCGCCTTCGTGCTGCTGCGCGGGCGCTCCTCCAGAGCTCAGATCGCGGGGCTGCTGGCGACGGGGCTCCTGCTCGTCTCCGCCTTCGGGCCGGTCATCGACGGCCAGCTGCTCGTGCACTACGTGTCGATCCTCGTCGGCTGCATTCTCGCCTTCGTGCTGCATGACCCACGCGGTTACGCCCGGCTGGGAGGGCTCGGTCGGCCGCGGGTGCTCGGCTGGCTTCTCGTTCTCGTGGCGGTGCTCTGGCTGATTCCCATGCCCGCACGCGCCGACTTCGTGCCGATCCCGGACATCCCCGTCTTCGTGGTGCCCGTCGCGCTCGCGATCGGCGCGCTCGTCACGGCCCTGCCGGCCACGACCATGCGGCTGTCGCCATACGCGCTCGTACGCGTGGGCAAGCTCTCCTACGCGCTCTACCTGACCCACCAGCTGGTGCTGAACGCCGTGGACCGCGTTCTTCCGGCGGCGCTCACAGGGGTGCCGCGCGGCCTGACGACCCTAGTGCTCGCGGTGCCGCCGGCTCTGGTCCTCTGCGAGGTGCTCCACCGCACGGTGGAGGTCCCCATGATCCGGCTCGGTCACAGGCTCGGGGCGCCGCGGCCCGCTGTGGCCGATCGCGCAGGATGACCGCAGGAGCAGGCGAAATCCCCACTGGGAACCCCGAACCAAGCTGGTCCATGGCGGGGGCGTCCCTGACACAATGGACCATGTCTTCGGTCAAGTCGCGGCGTTGCTGCCGAGGCGCGGGAGAGCACGATCAGCGACACCTCGACACTCGGTGACTACATCCAGCTGGTTCGCCGGCGCAAGTGGATCGTCCTACAGGCGATCATCCTCGTGCCGCTCGCCGTGCTCGCCTTCAGCCTGACGCAGGACGAGCTGTACCAGGGGGAGTCGCAGGTCCTCCTCAACTCGAAGGACCCGACCCAGGCGATCCGCGGCGACTTCTCGGGCAGCCAGAGCGCGGACGAGCGCGACCGCGACGCCGCCACACAGGCGGACGTGGCCCAGAGCCCCGGGCTGGCACGGCGCGTGCTCCGGCGAGTGGGCGCCGACGGTCAGACCCCCGAGGAGCTGCTCGACAACACCGACGTGAAGGCCAGGTCGGGCTCGGACCTCCTCACCTTCCAGGTGCGCGACCCCGATCCCGCGCGCGCCCGCCGCCTGGCCGACGCCTACGGCGCGGAGTACGTGCGCTACCGGGCGCGGCTCGGCGCGGCCGCGCTGGACGTGGCCGAGCGCGACGTCAAGCAGCGCCTGGCGAGCCTGGGCGAGGACGCGGAAACGCCGCTCGCTCGTGACCTGCGCAGGACGCTTCGCAGACTCGAGACCGCGGCGACCCTGCAGGGAGCGGCGGCCACCCTCGTGCGACGCGCGGACGAGGCCGAGAAGGTGCAGCCGAAACCGGTGCGGAACACCGCGATCGGCCTGCTGCTCGGCCTGGTGCTCGGGATCGCTCTCGCGTTCGTCCGGGACCTGTTCGACCGTCGCGTGCGCTCCGCCGACGAGGCGGCCTCGCTCGTCGGCCTGCCGCTGCTGGCGCGCCTGCCCGGGCGAGAGCTCAAGCGGCGCGGCGCGAGCCGGTTGCCGCTCGTCCACGCGCCGGACGGTCCCGGGGCCGATGCGTACCGGACGCTCATGTACAGGCTCCAGATGGTCAACGCCGAGCGCCGCGCGCAGGTGATCCTCGTCACGAGCGCAGTGGAGGGGGAGGGCAAGACCACCACGGCCGCGAATCTCGCGCTCGCGCTGGCCCGGGCCGGGCACTCCACCGCGCTGGTGGAGCTCGACCTCTGGCGTCCGGCCCTTCACCGCCTGTTCGGCTTCAAGACGCGGGTGGGCTTGGCGGACGTGCTGCTCGGCAGGGCGACCCTGACGGAGGCCATGGTGCGCGCCGACGCCGGCGGCGTCGTCGCCGAGGCCGCGGCCAACAACGGCGGCGACTCGGGGCTCGGCCGGCTCCAGGTCCTTCCCGCGGGGGTGAGCCCGTCCCATCCGAGCGACCTGATCGCGCTCCCCGCGCTGACCGACATCCTCGCGTCGCTCCGCGTGCGCGAGGACATGGTGATCGTCGACGCCCCGCCGCTCGTCCAGGGCGGGGACGGGATCGCGCTGGCGGCGAAGGCCGATGCTCTGCTGATCGTGACGCGGCTAGCCGGGGTGCACCGCGACGGCCTCAAGGAGCTGCGGAGGCGCCTCCAGGACATCCCGGTGCCGGCGATCGGCGTGGCGGTCACGGACGCCGAGCGCGACGACTCGGACCGCTGGCGCCGCTACTACAGAGCGGACCCCCTCCCTCAGCCGGACAAGGTCACCGCCCCCTGAGACCGGGAGCCGGCTGATGTCCCCGTCGCCCAGCGGAGTTCGCGAGCGGATCAGAAGCGCGAGCGGCTCGCGGGTCCGCCGAGCCACCCTCGGCACCGTGCTGACCGCCTTCACGGGCCAGGCGGTGCTCGTGGTCAGCGGGGTGATCGTGGCCCGGATGCTCGGCCCCGAGAACCGGGGCTATCTCGCGCTGCTGGTCCTCGCACCGCTCGTGCTGGCCCAGGCCGGAGCGCTCGGCATTCCGCTGGCCGTGACCTACCAGATCGCCCGCGACCGCACCACCACCGCGGGCATCTGGGCAGCCCTCCGGCCGGTCGTGCTGTTCCAGGCCGGGCTCCTGGCGGGGCTGCACTGCCTCCTCCTGTGGGCGCTGCTCCGCAACGATCCGGAGTACGTGACCACGGCCGCCCTGGTCACGATCGTCCTCGTCCCCGCGCACCTGGCCCAGCAGTACGGCCTCGCGATCCTCCAGGGACGCGAGCGCTTCCTCGCCTTCAACATCCTGCGCACGGCGCCCGCCGCGGTCTACGCGGCCGCCGTCGCCGTGCTGCTCGTGCTGGACCTCGACGGCCTCGGGGACGTGGTGCTGCTGTGGACGGGGGCGAACGTGGCGATCGGCCTGCTCACGCTCACGGTCGCGCTCCGGGGGCTCGGTCCCCGGGGTGAGGCGCCCGTGCCGCCGGTAAGGGAGATGGTGGCCTTCGGGGCCAAGGGCCTTCTCGGGGCGAGCTCTCCGATCGAGTACTACCGGCTCGATCAGGCGGTCGTGGGCCTGTTCCTCACGCCGGTCGCGCTGGGCATCTACGCGGTGGCGCTCGCGTTCACGAATCTGCCGCGGTTCATCTCGACCAGCGTCGGGATGGTGGCCTACCCGCACGTCGCGGCGCAGAGCGATCCCGTGGAGGCTCGCCGTCAGCTGTGGCGCTTCTTCCTGCTGACCGTGGCCGCATGCGCGGCGGTCGTGGTGGCGCTCGAGGTCTCCGCCGAGTGGCTGGTGCCGTTCTTCTTCGGCAGCGAGTTCGAGAGCGCAGTGCCGATCGTGCGCATCGTGCTGGTGAGCGCGCTGCTGATCGCGGCCCGGCGGATCCTCGCCGACGGCGCGCGCGGGCTTGGTCAGCCCGGGCTCGGGACCGTGGCGGAGCTGGTGTCGCTGGTCGCACTGGTCCCGGCGCTCGCGGTGTTCATGCCCATGTGGGGTGTGGAGGGCGTGGCCGCGGCGCTCGTGGTCGCGGGGGCTGTGAGCCTCCCGGTGATGGTGATCGGGCTCGCGCGCTCCGGCCGCGAGCCGGCCGCCGCCCCACAGCGGCTCCGGCCTCCGCCCGAGCTGCGTCCCGTCGCTCGGGCACTGCGCTCCCTGCCGTTGATCCCGCTGGTGCTCGCGCTCGACGCGCTCGCCGTGGTGCTGATCCTGGCGGCCCCGGGGATCGGGCTGCTCGTGGCCGGCGTGATCCTGTTCTTCCTGGCGGTCGCGGCCGTGCGCCGGCGCCTGAACCGCCCGGTCGCCGACGCGCGGCCGGAGCCCCAGCCGGAGCCCGAGGCGGGCGCCGACGAGCGTGATGGCTTCGAGATCGCGCGCGGGCTCTACTACGTGGGCCTCGTGCTGCTGGGCTTCATCATCCTGCGCGGGCCCGGCGGGCTCAGTTTCTCGGACCTGTTCTTCATGGCCGCCCTCGGCATGACGATCGTCACGCTGATCGCCCTGCGCCGGCCGGCGCCCGTCTTCCTCGGTCCCGTGCTCGTCCTTGGGGTCGTGCTGTTCGCGGTGGGCGGCCTGGCCTCCTCGTTCGGCGCCGACAACCCGGCGGAGTCGGTGACCGTCGTGGCCCGCATCGTCTATCTCACGGTCGTCTGGTTCTGGCTCGGCAGCATCCTGCTGAACACCAGGCGGCGCCTCCGCGCCGCGATCTGGTGCTGGGTGCTCTCCGCGGCGCTCGGCGGCACGGCCGCCGTGGTGCAGACGATCTGGGGCGACGTGATCCCCGGCGCCAGCGTCCACTTCGGGAGGGTCAGCGGGATCGCGTACGAGGTGAACGACCTCGGCGGCCTGTGCGGCGTGGCCACGGTGCCCGCGGCGATGCTCATCACCACGGCCCGGACCGGCGCGGCTCGGCTCGCGGCGATCGGAGCGCTCCTGCTGATCGTCGCCGGGCTGCTCCTGTCCGGATCGAACTCCGCCGTGCTCGCCGTCGTGGTGGCCACCGTGGCATGGATGGCGCTCACGCGGCCGCGACTGCAGGTGCTCGTGCCGCTAGCGGCGGCCGTCGTGCTCTTCTCGGTCTTCGCGGCCGGCCTCAACGAGTACTGGCAGTCGCCGATCGAGCGTCTCACCACCTCGAGCGAGCGCTCCGGCCGGGCGGACTCGACTCTGTTCACTCGCTTCGACTCCTACGAGGCGGCCCTGGAGACAATCGAGTCGTCGCCCATGGTCGGAGTGGGACTGGCGCCGAAGCCACCCGTGACCGCCACCGGGTCGGGCGTGCACAACATGTTCCTCGCCACCTGGTACCAGGCCGGCCTGATAGCCGCCCTGGGGCTCGTCCTCATCGTCGGCGCGGCGCTGGCCATGGCCTGGCGAGCGCTCACCGCCACGCGCGACGCGTCCGAGCGGACGATGGCCGCGGCGCTGTTCGCGGCCCTGTTGGCGTTCCTCGTGTTCGGTCAGGCCCAGCAGGTTCTGTTCCAGCGCTACGGGTGGGTCTCGGTCGCGCTGATCGTCGCGCTCCGCGCGGGCCAGGTGAGGAATGCGAGCACGTCGCCGTCGCCGGCCCGGCGTCCGGAGCCGGCGTTGGGCCATCCGCTGCCCGCGAGCTAGACCCGGGTGAGCCGCGGAATGCGCGTGGTGCTCCTGAGGCCGGCGATCGGCGACTATCGCCGGCAGGCGCTCGAGGCCCTGAACGAGCGGCTCGACGGCGGATTGACCGTGCTCGCGGGCGAGGCCGACTTCGCCCCGACGTCGCGCACCGGGCCAGGCATGCGCGGCCATCTGCAGCTCGTCTCGAACCACTACCTCGCGGGCCGCCGCCTGCTCTGGCAGAGCGGCTGCCGGCGCGCGGTGCTCGGCGCCGACGTGGCGATCCTCGAGCTCAACCCGCGCATGCTGTCGTCCTGGCTGCTGCTGCTGGCACGGCGCGCCCGCGGGCGTCCGACAGTGCTGTGGGGTCACGCGTGGCCCCGCTCGGGCCGCGGCGCGCGCACTGACGCCCTCCGCGGTCGCATGCGTGGCCTCGCCGACGTGGTGATCGTCTACACGGAGACCGAGCGGCGCGAGCTCATGGAGCTGGAGCCGGGGGTGCCCGTGGTGGCGGCGCCGAACGCGCTCTACCGAGCCGCCGACATCCGGCCGGCCGGGCTCGCCGACCCGCCGCCACGCTCGTTCGTCTGCGTGGGCAGGCTCGTGCCGCTCAAGAAGCCGCAGCTGCTCGTGCGGGCCTTCCTCGACGCGCGCCCGCGGCTGCCCGACGGCGCGACGCTGACGTTCGTGGGGGAGGGGCCGATGCGCGCGGAGCTCGAGGCCGCCGCGGCTCCGGCCGGTGACTCGATCCGCTTCGCCGGGCACGTCTCGGACGGCGACCGGCTCCGCGAGCTCTTCGAACCGGCCATCGCGAGCGTGTCGCCGGGCGCCGTGGGGCTCTCGATCGTCCAGAGCAACTCGTTCGGCGTTCCCATGATCGTCGCCCGCGACGAGCCGCACGGACCCGAGATCGAGGCCGCCCGCGACGGTGAGAACTCGATCCTGATCGCCTCGGACTCTTCCGAGGCGCTGGCGGAGGCCCTGGTCGCCACCGCCGCGGCACGCGATCGCTGGTTCGCGATGCGGCCGCGCATCGCGGCCGAGTGCGCGGAGCGCTACTCCGTGGAGGTGATGGCCGAGCGCATGATGGAGGCGATCGTTCGCGCCGCTAGGCGCGGATGAGCGCGAGCACCTCGTCGCGCTTCTCGGCCATGTGGTCCTCGGACGCGAGCGACTCGAGGTTCAGGCGCAGGAGCGGCTCGGTGTTCGACGGACGCACGTTGAAGTGCCAGTCGTCGAAGTCCACGGAAACCCCGTCGAGCCAGCTCGCCTCGCCGGACGAGTAGCGCTCCGCCAGCTCGTGCATCTTGGCCTGCGGGTCCTCCACCTCGGAGTTGATCTCCCCGGAGATGAAGTAGCGCTCGCGCAGCGGGGCCAGCAGCTCGCTCAGGGTCCTTCCCTTCTTGGACAGGAGCTCGAGCATGATCAGCGCCGGCAGAGTGCCGGAGTCCGCGCAGTAGAAATCGCGGAAGTAGTAGTGGCCGGACACCTCGCCGCCGAACACTGCGCCGGTCTCGCGCATGCGGGTCTTGAAGAACGCGTGCCCCACCCGGTTCACGAGCGCAGTGCCCCCGCCCTGGGTGACCAGATCGGCGACGGCACGTGAGGCGCGCACGTCGTAGAGCACCGTGGCGCCCGGCTCCCTGCGCAGCAGCGACGCGGCCAGCAGCGCGGTGAGGAAGTCGCCCGCCACGAACTCGCCCGTGTCGTCGATGAAGAAGCAGCGGTCGGCGTCGCCGTCCCAGGCGATCCCGAGGTCGGCGCCCTCGCTGCGCACCTTGTCGATGATGAAGCGGCGGTTCTCCTCGAGCAGCGGGTTGGGTTCGTGGTCGGGGAACTCGCCGTCCGGCTCCCAGTAGGTCCTCACCTGCTCGATCGGGAAGCGGTCGAGCAGCGGCCCCACCATCGGCCCGGCCATGCCGTTCCCGCCGTCGAGCACGGCCTTCAGGGGGCCGATCAGGTCGCCGCCGACGTACTCGAGCGCGGCAGCCCGGAACGCCTCGCTCACGTCCTCGCCGTGCACCGCTCCGCTCTCGGAAGCCGGCGCGCCTGGCTCGCCCGCGGCCACCAGGTCGCGCAGCTCCCCGATGCCGGAGTCGCCCGACAGCGCGAGGGCTCCGCGCCGTACCAGCTTCGCTCCGGTGTACGCCTTCGGGTTGTGAGACGCGGTGCACATGAGGCCGCCGTCCAGGTCCCTCGAGCCGACGGTCCAGTAGACCATCTCGGTGCCCACCATGCCGATGTCCAGCACGTCCACGCCCTCGTCTGACAGGCCCTCTGCGTAGCGGGCCGCCATCGCCGGCGCGGACAGGCGCATGTCGCGCCCCAGCGCCACGCGCAGGTCGGCGACCGGCTTGCCCTCGAGCTCGCCGAGCACCCGCGCGAACGCGCGGCCGATCCGGTACGCCACGTCCTCGTCCATCTGGTCCGGGTAGATGCCCCGGACGTCGTACGCCTTGAAGATCGAGGGGTCGACCACAGGCGGCTAGAGAAAGCCGCGCCGGCGGAAGTAGGCGACCATCCCGGTGAGGACGCCCGCCATCACGCCGACGATCGCCCAGAAGGCTCCCACGCCGGTGTGGAACGGGAACTCGACGTTCATCCCGAAGAGGCTGGCGAGCAGCGTGAGCGGCAGGATCACGACGCTGAAGGCGGTGAGCACCTTCAGCACCTCGTTCACGCGATGCGAGATCACCGACTCGTTCGTGTCCTCGAGCGCCTCGACGACCTCCTTGTAGTTCTCGAGCATGTCCCAGATCCGCTCGGAGGCGTCGTTGATGTCGTCGAAGTAGATCTCGAGGTCATCCGCGATATAGCGCTGCTTGGTGCGCTCGAGGTCGCGCAGCACGGCTCGCTGGGGCCGGATGATCTTGCGGAAGTTGATGATCTCCTGCTTGGCGTTGGAGATGTCGCGCACGATCTCCTCGCCGCGCCCCTCGAAGATCTCCTCCTCGATGCGCTCCAGCTTGTTGCCCATCTTGCGCAGCATCGGGAAGCAGTAGTCGAACGCGTCGTCCACGATCCTGTAGAGCAGGTAGCCCGAGCCCTTGGACATCAGGTTGCTCCTGACCTCCTCGGAGGAGCGGCAGCGCTCGAACAGGTACTCCACCGGCGGGATCGGGGTGTTCGGGAGCGTGATCAGGAAGTCGGGCCCCACGAACATGTCGAGCTCGGCCGCGTTCAGGCGTCCGACCGTCTTGTCGAAGACCGGGAAGTAGAGGACGATGAACAGGTAGTCGTCGTACTCGTCGATCTTCGGGCGCTGGTTGCGCGACGCCACGTCCTCGTAGTCGAGCGCGTGGAACTCGAAGTGCTCCTCGAGCCAGGCGCGGTCCACCGGGCCCGGGCGCTCGATGTTGATCCAGCGAAAGCCGCCGGGACCCTCGACGGTCTCGACGTTCGGCTCAGTCGACGGCGTGCCGAGGTGACCGGCATCGACCCGCGCGCGAGCGGAGCGCCTGAGACGTGGCTTCGGGAGGCTCGGCATCGCGTAGGAGCGGGTCGTCGGTAACCGGGGTCACGGCATTGATTCTAGCCCTGGAGCCGGAAACCTCGCGGAAGGCGCTCGCAACCCGCCCGCGGCTGCGATATCCTCCCGCCCACATAGCCGTTGCATCGAGAGGGGTGGAGGGATATGGCCCTATGAAACCCCGGCAACCGTCCGCGACGCAGGCTTCGGCCCGCGTCGAGGGAAAGGTGCCAAGTCCATCGGACCCAGGGTCCGGCAGATGTGGCAAAGGGGCGCTCGTGAAGGCCTCCGTCACAGCAGCGGCGGAGGTTTTTTCATAGGCGAAAGGAAGCCATGTCGGTTCAAGCGCTCCAGTGCAAGGAATGTGCTCAGACGTACCCGCTCGACGCCCGCTACGTGTGCGAGCACTGCTTCGGTCCACTCGAGGTCGCGTATGACCACTCGGGTCTCGACGCAGCATCGACCAAACGACGCATCCAGGCAGGTCCGCAGTCCATCTGGCGGTACGCGGACTTCCTGCCGTTCGAATCGCCGCCCCAGCCCGGGCTGCCCGTAGGGCTCACGCCGCTCCAGCGCGTGCCGAGGCTGGCGGAGCGGCTCGGCCTCGGGGAGGTCTGGGTCAAGAACGACACCGCGAACCCCACGCACTCGTTCAAGGACCGCGTCGTGGCGGTGGCCCTCGCCAAGGCCAAGGAGCTGGGCTACGAGGTGGTGGCCTGCGCCTCCACCGGGAATCTCGCGAACGCCGTGGCGGCCCACGCCGCCGCGGCCGGGCTCGAGTCGTACGTGTTCATCCCCGCGGACCTCGAGGAGCAGAAGGTGCTCGCCACGGGTGTGTACGGGACCCATCTGGTGGCCGTGCGCGGCAGCTACGACGACGTGAACCGGCTCTGCACCGAGCTTTCCTCGGAGCGCGACTGGGCGTTCGTCAACGTGAACCTGCGGCCGTACTACGCGGAGGGCTCGAAGACGCTCGGGTTCGAGATCGCCGAGCAGCTCGGCTTCGAGCTGCCGGACCGCGTGGTCGCTCCGGTGGCCTCCGGCTCGTTGTTCACGAAGATCGCGCGCGGGTTCGAGGAGTGGCTCGAGCTCGGGCTCGTCGAGGGCTCCCTGCCGCACTTCAACGGCGCCCAGGCGACCGGCTGCTCGCCCGTGGCCACGGCGTTCGAGGACGGCAAGGACTTCTGCCGGCCCGTCAAGCCGGACACGATCGCCAAGTCGCTGGCCATCGGCAACCCCGCCGACGGTCCGTACGCGCTGGAGCTGGCGCGGCGCTCGGGCGGCTCGGTGGAGTCCGTCGGCGACCAGGAGATCCGCGACGGCATCCGGCTGCTCGCCGAGACGACCGGGATCTTCACCGAGACGGCCGGCGGCGTTACCACCGCGGTGCTCCGGAAGCTGGCGGAGCAGGGGGCGATCGGACCGGACGAGCGTGTGGTCGTCGTGATCACCGGTGACGGCCTGAAGACGCTCGACGCCGTGCGCGATACGTTCGCCGTCCACGAGATCGAGCCCACGTCGGCGGCGTTCGAGGCGGCTGCTGTCGAGCAGCGCGTCGGCGCCCTATAAGCTGGCGGCCGCTATGGCAGTAATGGTCAAGATTCCCACCCAGCTGCGGAGCGTCACGGGGGGAGACTCCGAGACGGCCGTGGACGGTGCGGGCACCGTCGGCGAGGTCCTCGACGGGCTCTACGAGCGCTACGACGGTCTCCGCGACCGCATCGCGGAGGACGGTGACCTGCGTCGCTTCGTGAACGTCTACGTGGGCGGTGAGGACATCCGCTTCCTCGACGGCCTGGACACGTCGGTGGAGGACGGCGACGAGGTGACGATCCTCCCCGCCGTCGCCGGCGGCTGAGCGACCGTTGAGCACCGGCTACGACGGGGAGAGCGTGCTCGTCACGGGCGCGCAGGGCTTCGTGGGCTGCTCGATCGCGGAGCGGCTGCTGGACCAGGGCGCGCGGGTGGTGGCGCTGCGACGGGACATCGACCCCGAGTCGCGCTTCCACACGGACGGGGTGCGTGAGCGCTGCGTTCAGGCGCTCGGCGACCTCACCGACTACGAGTCGCTGCTGCGGATACTCAACGAGCACGAGATCACGGCGGTCTTCCACCTCGGCGCCCAGGCGATCGTGAGCGCGGCCAACCGCTCCCCGCTGGCCACCTGGGAGTCGAACGTGCGCGGCACCTACAACATGCTCGAGGCCTGCCGCGCCCACGCCATGGTCTCCCACTCCGTGGAGCGCATCGTCGTCGCGTCGTCCGACAAGGCATACGGCGACCACGAGGAGCTGCCCTACCGGGAGGACCTCCCGTTGCAGCCGCGCTACCCGTACGACGTCTCCAAGGCCTGCACGGACCTGATCGCCCGGTCGTACGCGATCACGTACGGGATGCCGGTAGCGGTCACCCGCCTCGCGAACGTGTACGGCCCGGGGGACCTCAACTGGACGCGGATCATCCCCGACACGGCGCGCGCCCTGCTCAACGGGGAGACCCCGGTGATCCGCTCCGACGGAAGCCCCGAGCGCGACTACCTCTACGTCGAGGACGCCGTGGAGGCCTACCTCACGGTCGCCGAGTCGCTGCGCCGGCCCGAGCTCTACGGGCGCGCCTGGAACGCCGGCTGCGGCGAGGCGGTGTCGGTGATCGACGTGACCAGGCGGCTCATCGCGGTGTCCGGACTGGACATCGAGCCGGACGTGCAGGGTGAGGGAACGCCACACGGAGAGATCGACCGCCAGTACCTGGACTCGTCCGCCATGCGCGAGGAGCTGGGCTGGCAGGCGTCCTGGGACCTGGACCGCGGTCTCCGGGCCGCGTGGGAGTGGTACGAGCGCAGGCTTGCCTGACGGCCGGGCAGCTCCCTACGGCAGATAGCCGGGCGACCGGTACCCGAGGCCGGCCCCGCCTGGCGGCACGAAGTCCCCGCCCGGCGGGTCACCGAGGCGGAAGCCGCCCCACCAACGCGAGTCGACGAGCCCGTCGGGATCGTCCGGCTTGACCGCCCGGTAGGGGTAGAAGGCGGCGGCGCCCCGTCCGTTGGGCTGCGCCCAGAAGTTCCGCATGGACGTGGGTGAGCCGGCGGCCAGCGTCTTGGGATCGAACAGGTCCGCGATCGCGCAGCGCCCGTCGATGAGCTCGATGTTGCCGTTGCGCAGGTCGATGCGCTTCGTGATCGTGGTGGGGCGCTCGGCTCCCGAATCGGGGTAGAGGCCCTGGTAGGTCGTGTAGCCCGTGAAGTGGTCGATCCGGAGCGTCTCGGGTCCCTTGAACAACTGGATCAGGTCGGGGTGGGGATCGGGTACGCCGAGGCACTTCGTGACCGGCTCGGCCGCGTGCACCTCGTCCACGCGCACGTTCTCGACCTGTGCCGCGGCGCCCGGCGCCGCGCTGCTGATCCAAAGGCCGTCGGAGAGGCCGGTCCCGCGAAGACGCACGCCCTCGAGGTGGGCCACCCCGGTGAAGTCCCGGAGCCAGAGGCCCACGCCCGCCGTGCTGCCGGTCTCCACCTTTCCCGGGATCCTCACCTCTCCACCGATCAGGACGAGGTTCCGGCAGCGGACGATGTCGGTCCGCGCGGTCACGGGCCGGGCGGGAAGCCTCACGCGGCAGTCGCGGCCGGCTCCGTCGTAGCGGCCTCCCGTCGTCCGAACGGCGATCTTGCTCACGGGCGGACTGAGCGATGGCGGGGACCAGGCCAGTCCGCTCGGGGGCTCCGTGCTCTCCTGGCTACCGCAGGCCGTCACGACGGCTGAGACCGCCAGAAGGACCATCAACAGGCGCACTGCGGGTCCTTCCGTCGGCGGCGAGAGCGGGCGTAGATTCGCAAACGCGCACGACGACCATGGAGCTTCGGAGCGCAAAACCCCCGCATCTGGGAACCGCCCGAGGCGTGGACAACTGGTTCCCTACCCTGCAGACCTCGCATGAGCCGCCTCATGCTGCCGCCAGTTCTCTTGCTGTTGCTGTTTTCGGTCTCGGGTTTTCGAGAGCCGCTGACCTGGCCTGCGCCATCGCCGGACGACCCCGTCAAGACCATCGACGTCCCGGCCGCCGGCGGGTCCTGGTGGGGAGTCTCGACCGGCATGGACTGTCAGGTGCGGATGCCGGCGGTCCCGGTGCGCGCACAGGTGAAGGTGGCCGGCTGCGATGACGTCAACATCGTCGGCGGCGAGTTCAAGAGCGATGCCGATCCCTGCAGTGCCGCGGCCATGGGCGACAACGAGTCGCCGGCGCTCTACCTCACGGACTTCACCGGCACGGCCCACATCGAGGGGATCCTGATCCGGGGGCCCGGCTTCTCCGACGGCATCTACATGTCGTCCACCAAGCCGAACTCCATCGGGGAGATCGAGGCCACGCGGATCGGCGGTCTCGCCGCGTGTGCCGAGCCGGCCAGCGGCAACATCGACGGTTGGCCGAAGGAGCACCCCGACTGCTTCCAGGCCTGGGCGGGGCCCGCGACCCTCCGCTTCGACAAGGTCACGTGCTCGACGGTCTACCAGGGGCTCAACGTCGACACCAACAACTGGGCCGACGCGCTGGGGAACAGGTTCCCGGCGAGCCTGATCGACGTCAGGCGCACGAACGTGCGTCTCGACGAGCGCAACCCGAACGGTCGCCACTGCTACGTCGCGTGGAGCCCGTTCGCGCCGGCACCCACGCGGCTCGAGCGCGTCCACTGCGCGGTCGGCAACGTCGGCTCCACGCCCGTGTCGCCCACCGTAGGCGCGAACGCCGGCTGGTGGGGAGGGGTGCGCTTCGGGGTGCCCGCCGGCGGCGACGAGACGGCGGCCGGCGAGGCGGGCATCGGGTACAGGCGCTTCGTCCCCGGGGAGGTGAAGGTGCCGGGAACATCGGTGCCCGGTGGAAATCCCGGCGGCGGCGACAAGCCGCGTTCGCCCGCCGTCCGGAAGGCCCCGCTCCTGAAGGTCCTTCGCCAGGGCCTCCGGCTCAAGGTTCGCTGCGCGGAGAAGTGCCTGGTCACCGCCAGGGCCACGATCTCTGGTGCGGCGGCCCGCAGGCTCGGGCTCCGTTCGCGCGGCGCGAGGATGCCGGTCGGCTTCGCCCGAGAGCGGCTCTCGAAGGCCGGCTGGGCGCGCGTGCCGGTGCACTTCTCCAAGCGGCAGCGGCTCCGCCGCGCTCGTCGCCTCGCGGTCCGCCTTCACGTGACCGTGGCGAGCGGCGGACACAAGTACTCCTTCACGCGCCACCTGAAGCTGATCCGCCACCGGACCTGAGCTCCGCCGCTTACGATGCCGACCTCATGGCATCTCGGGACCCCCGTTGAGCACCGTGCTCCGGCGCTCGGCGCTCCTGCCGGTGCTGGCGGCGATCCTGATCTACGCCGTGGTGGGCTATGGCGTCGGCCGCCCGGTGGGGAAGGAGGGCGATCCGAGCTACTTCATCCGGGCGGGCCAGCTCTATCTCGCTCCGGAGCTCCTCCCGGCTGACTCGTTCGTCGAGACCGCCACCGGCTACGACGGGCAGTTCTTCTTCTACCTGGCGCAGGATCCGCTCCTCAGCGGCAAGGCGGCCACCCGCCATCAGGTCTCGAGCGACCACATCGACAACGTCGCCTACCGGTACCAGCGAATCCTGCTGCCCGTCGCCGGCTGGCTCACCTCCTGGGGCGATCCGGACGTCCTGCAGTGGACGCTGCCGCTGGTGAACCTCGCCGCGGTGCTCGCGGCCACGTACCTCCTCGCCCTGTTCCTGCGCTCGCGCGCGCGCCCCACATGGGCCGCGCTCGCGTTCCCCACCTCGATCGGCGTGCTGGTGGGCGTGTTCAACGACGTCTCGGACCCGCTCGCCGCCGCTCTGTTCGTGATGGGGCTGCTCTGGTGGCTCGACGACCGCCGGGCTCCTGCCATCGCGGCGCTCGCGGCCTGCCTCCTGGCGCGCGAGCTCTACGTGCTGCCGGTGGCGGTTCTCGCCCTCGCGGAGATCTGGAGGCTGCGCCGGGGCGGGCTCGTGTGGCTGATCCCGCTGGGGGTGTTCGGGATCTGGCAGGCGTACCTCCGGCTGGCGTTCGCCGCCAGTCCCACCCAGGGAAGCCATGGCCCCTCGCCGGTTCCCCTGCGGGGTGCGTTCCAGAAGGTCCGGGACGTGGTGCGCGAGGACGTGATCGGCGCCGCGAACTGGGAGATCGCCTTCGTCGCCTTCGTCTTCGCGTGCTTCGCCGTACTTCGCGTACCGGTCTCTGGCCGCGGCGCGCCGGGCCCGGGTCGCGCCTTCGCGCGAAGATCTATTTCCGCTGGTGGCGCTCGGCGCGGTGCTCCTCATCCCGTTCCTCACGGTCGAGCTGTGGGAGAACATCCCGAGCTATTCGCGCTACGTCGCGGCGGTGCCGGGGCTGCTCGTCATGGCCTACGGCGTGACCGGCGACTCGCTCAGCCGCGCCCTGCTCGCCGCCTCCGTTGGGCTGGCGCTCTTCAACCCGGTGATCGCCGTGCTGCCGACACACAACGGCGGGCGCGTCACCCCGCCCGAGCCCGTCTCTCCCCAGGTCGCCCGTGCCGACGTGCTGGCCCGCTGCATCGAGGAGGCGGGCGTCGTGGCCAGGAGGGGCGGCGACGCGCCCCCGGGCGCCACCGCCGTGCGGCTCACGGCCCCCTCAGGACAGGCGGGCTCGCTGTTGGTGTTCGCGTCGCCGGCCGAGGCTCGGCGGGCATCCGTGGGCCTGCTCCGATTCGCCCGCGACGCGGGCGGGGAGGGCACCTACAGCGGCTCCGAGGTCGTTATCTGGCCGCGCGGCGTGGGTGCGGCCGAGGCACGCTCGACCGCCGCCTGCCTGCGCTGACTCAGGGCAGCTCGACCAGGATCTCCTCCGCCCGCGCCGACCACTTGCGGCGACCGGTGTCACAGACCACCGCGTCACCGGTGGCCGCGGACCCACGCCTGAGGACGACCCGGACCGTGCCCGAGGCCTTGTTGCCCTTGAGCTTGCCGGTCAGGCGCGTGCCGGCGTGCTGGGGGTCCGCGCCGGAAGCCTTCACCGCGAACTCGAACTTCCCGCGCTTGAGCTTGTACGTGCGCTTCGCGGGCGTGCCCGGGAGGTTCACCGTTCCGGTGGTGCCATCCGAGCAGGTCACGCGCAGGCTTCCGAAGTCCACCTGCTTCACGCGTTTCTTGGTGGCCGTGAACTCGACCGGGGGCGCGGTCTTCGCGGCGACCTCGCCGAGATAGGGGCCGGTCTGGAAGGGAGTCTTGGCCAGGGCGGCCGTGGCTGAGCAGGCGATCAGTACGGCGGCCGGCAGGGCGGCGAGCAGCGGCGGGCGGGGCAGGGTGGCCTCCTTTAGCGGGACTCCGCGCAGGGTACCGACGATGCGGGGCCGGCCGACCTGCCATCCTGCACTCCGCGCATGGCCCGCTCACTGACTCTCCGCGCGCTCATCACGGCACTTGCCGCGTTCGCGATCGTGCCCGCGTCGGCGAGCGCGCTGCCGGGTGCGCACGTCGCCGCGAACAAGCTGCTGAAGCACGTGGAGTACCCGGGCACCCAGCACCTCCACTACGAGTACGGGCCGATCCAGATCCTGCCCGGCCAGAACAACATCGAGGCCCGGGTCAACCAGAACAAGCCGAAGGTCCCGGGCTACATCACCCGCTTCAACCCGAACCTCGTCTACTCCGGCGGCCGCAAGATCCCGCGCGTGGACGTGATCCACCTGCACCACGGCGTCTGGCTGAACAACGGCTACCCGACGTTCGCCGCCGGTGAGGAGAAGACGGTCCAGCAGTTCCCGCGCGGCTATGGCTATCACTACCGCCCGAGCGACAACTGGATCATGAACTACATGATCCACAACCTCACGCCGCGGCCGACGAAGGTGTCGATCACCTACGACATCGACTTCGTGCCGGACTCGTCGGCCACCGCACCGAAGCTCACCGAGGCCCATCCGCTCTGGATGGACGTCTCGGGCATCAGCGCCTATCCGGTGTTCGACGCGCTGAAGGGCCAGGGCCGGCGCGGCAAGTTCACGTTCCCGAACCAGGCGAGCGCTTCTCAGCAGGACGACATCGGCCGCGCTCGCGAGTACACGGCCCGGCGGGACATGACGCTGCTCAACACAGCCGGCCACCTGCACCCGGGCGGCCTCTACACCGACCTGAAGGCCACGCGCGGTGGACGCACCAAGCAGCTGTTCCGCTCCGAGGCCAAGTACTTCGAGCCGGCGGGCGCGGTTTCGTGGGACGTCTCGATGACCCACACGAAGCCAAACTGGCGAGTGGCGCTCAAGGCTGGCGATCGTCTGAACGTGTCGGCCACCTACGACACGCGCAAGGCCTCGTGGTACGAGTCGATGGGGATCATGGTCGTCTTCTACGCCGACGGCACGTCGGGCAAGGCGAAGGATCCGTTCCGGTCGAAGGTGCCCACCCGCGGACTGCTGACTCACGGGCACCTGCCCGAGAACCGCCAGCACGGAGGCAAGCCGCGCCCGCGGCTGCCCGACGCCCGCACGCTGCCGAACGGGGTGTTCAGCAGCAACCTCGAGATCAGGGGCTTCAGCTACGAGCTGGGCAACCTGCTGCTCACCGGGAAGAAGGGCAGGCCGCCGCTCGTAAGGGCCGGCCAGTCGCTGACCTTCACCAACCTCGACGCCATCACCACGATGTCGGCCCAGGAGTCGGCGTACCACACGATCACCTCCTGCAAGGCCCCCTGTACCGGCACGAGCGGCATCGCCTATCCGCTGGCCGACGGCAAGGCCCAGTTCGACTCGGGCGAGCTCGGATTCGGCCCGCCCGGCTTCACACCGGCGGCCAACCGCAACACCTGGCAGACGCCGAGGAACCTCAAGACCGGCACGTACACGTACTTCTGCCGCATCCACCCGTTCATGCGCGGCGCCTTCCGGGTGGTGCCGAAGGGCAAGCAGAAGGCCCTGACGGTCGCCACCCGCTGACCTACGCGCCCGGCAGGATTCGAACCTGCGACTTCTGCCTCCGGAGGGCAGCGCTCTATCCACTGAGCTACGGGCGCCAGCTTGCGCCAGTCTAGACCGCAGTGCTCATCGCCCTGATCTCCGACACACACCTCCCACGGGGCAATCGGCGGCTGCCGGACGCCTGCGTGGAGCGCATCCGCGATGCGGATCTGCTGCTGCACGCGGGCGACTTCACCGCCGTCGAGACACTCCGGGAGCTCGAGGCGATCGGACCGCCTCTCCTCGGCGTCCACGGCAACATCGACGGCGCCGAGCTGCGCCGGCTCCTTCCCGCCGAGCGCGTGGTCGAAGCGGAAGGCGCCCGGATCGCGATGGTGCACGACGGCGGGCCGCGGACGGGGCGCCTCGAGCGGCTGCGACGCGAGTACGGGGAGCGGGCGGACGCCGTGGTGTTCGGCCACTCGCACCTGCCGCTCCACGAGGAGAGCGGCGGATTCCAGATCTTCAACCCGGGCAGCCCGACGGAGCGCCGCCGCGCTCCGCGCCACACGATGGGCATCGCCCGGGTCGAGGACGGCGCGGTGAGCTTCGAGCTCGTGCCGCTGGACGAGTCAAGATAGGGCCCTCGTGGACCTCGACGTGCTCTTTCTCGGAACCGCGGGTTCGGCGCCCACCGCGCAGCGCGGCCTGCCGGCCACGCTGGTGCGGCTCGGCGGCGACCGGCTGCTCTTCGACTGCGGGGAGGGCACGCAGCGCCAGCTCGTCAGCTCGGTCGGGCTGATCGAGCTGGAGGAGATATTCCTCACCCATTTCCACGCCGACCACGTGCTGGGGCTGCCCGGGATGCTGAAGACGTTCACCCTGCGCCAGCGCGAGCGGCCGCTGACCGTCTACGGACCCAAGGGCCTCGGGCGCCTGTTCAAGGTGCTCCAGCCGCTCGTGGGCAACACGACCTTCGAGGTCGGGCTGGTCGAGCTGGAGCCCAACGACGAGCTCGACCGCGACGGCTACCGGCTCGCCGCCTACGAAGCCGACCACGCGCCGCGGGCGCTCGGCTACGCCATCGTGGAGGATCCGCGCCCAGGCCATTTCGATCCCGACCGGGCGCGTGAGCTGGGGGTCACGCCGGGGCCGGACTTCGGGCGCCTTCAGCAGGGCGAGACGGTGAACGGGGTGCGGCCCGAGCAGGTGATGGGGGAGACCCGGCGCGGCCGCAAGGTCGTGCTCGCCGGCGACGGCGCGCCGAGCGAGATGACCCGGCTCGTGGCCTACGGCGCCGACCTGCTGGTCCACGAGGCGACCTTCCTCGAGGAGGAGGCCGGCCGTGCGGCCGAGACCAAGCACTCCACCGCGCGCGGCGCGGCGGAGCTCGCCGCGGCGGCGGACGTGCACACGCTCGCGCTGACCCACGTGTCCACCCGCTACGGAGGCGGGCAGGTGCGCGACGAGGCCCGCCAGGCGTTCGAGCGCGTGATCGTCCCGCGCGACTTCGACTCGGTCGAGATCCCGTTCCCCGAGCGCGGGGAGCCCGTGCACGTGCGCGCCGATGAGGCGCGCCCTGTCCCGGCCGGCTGATAGCCTCGACGCGGTTCCTTTAACCAGGTCCGGTGAGGCCGAGAAGGGGCGTGAACGTTGGACGAGAAGACGGTCCTCGACCGCGAGGACGTGCGGCGCACACTGGTGCGCATCGCGCACGAGATAGTCGAGAAGACGGGTGGCGAGGGCGTCGCGATCGTCGGCATCCACCGTCGCGGCGCGGTGCTTGCGGCTCGCCTGCGCGACCTGGTGGCCGAGCTCGTCGGTGAGCCGGTGCCGCTCGGCGACGTGGACATCTCTTTCTACCGCGACGACGTGGGCATCCGGGAGCCCGGCGCCCAGCCCGTCGTCCACGCCTCTCACATCGCCTTCCCGGTCGAGGAGGCCACGATCGTGCTGGTGGACGACGTGCTCTACACGGGGCGCACGGTCCGCGCCGCGATCGACGCGCTCTTCGACTACGGGCGCCCGCGGCGGGTGCAGCTCGCCGTGCTGGCCGACCGCGGCCATCGCGAGCTTCCGATCAGACCCGACTACGTGGGCAAGAACCTGCCCACCGCCCGCTCGGAACGCGTGAACGTGCGAGTGGAGGAGATCGACGGCGCCGACGAGGTGGCGATCGTCCTGGCCGACGTGGGGGAGGCGGCGCGATGAGAAGGCATCTGCTCTCGGTGGACGACGTCTCGCGGGAGGACATCGAGCGGATCCTCGGCAGGGCCGAGAGCTTCGCCGAGGTGTCCGGGCGCGAGATCAAGAAGGTGCCCACGCTCCGGGGGCGCACCGTGATCAACCTCTTCTACGAGGCCTCCACGCGCACGAGCTCCTCCTTCGAGCTGGCCGCCAAGCGGCTCTCCGCCGACCTGGTGAGCGTCAAGTCGAGCGGCTCCTCCGTGGAGAAGGGCGAGTCGCTCAAGGACACGGTGCAGACGCTGTCCGCGTATGACCCCGCGGCGATCGTGATCCGCTCGCCGCACGCCGGCGCGGCGGCGCTCGTGTCGCGCTGGACGCCGGCGTCGGTGATCAACGCGGGCGACGGCAAGCACGAGCACCCGACCCAGGCGCTGCTCGACCTCTACACGCTTCGCCGGCGCGTGGGCTCGCTCGAGGGGCTGTCGATCTGGATCGTCGGCGACGTGCTGCACAGCCGCGTCGCGCGGTCCGGCATCCTCGCCTTCACGCGGATGGGATGCGAGGTCACGGTCTGCGGGCCGCCCACGCTGATCCCGCGCGGCATCGAGTCGCTGGGATGCCAGGTGCGCTACACGCTCGACGGCCTCGCGGGCGCGGACGTGGTCTACGCCCTGCGGATGCAGCACGAGCGGATGCAGGGCAGCTTCGTGCCCTCGCTGCGCGAGTACGCGGCCCAGTACCAGGTCGACGGCCGCCGGCTCGGCGCCAACCAGCTGCTCATGCACCCGGGACCGGTCAACAGGGGCGTGGAGCTGGCCGCCGAGGTGATCGACTCGCCGCAGGCGCTGATCGCCGAGCAGGTGGAGTCGGGCGTGGTCGTGCGGATGGCTGTCCTCTACGAGCTGCTGGCCGGTCGCGGCGCGCCGGTCGGCGCCGAGATTCCCGACGAGACCACGGCACCCCAGCCGGCATGAGGCCCCTCGAGCTCGATCGCGCGCCCGTCGCTCCGGCCACGCTGCTGATCCGCGGCGCCCACCTCGTGGATCCGCGGGCCGGGATCGACGGGCCGTCCGATCTCGCTCGTGCGCGACGGCCGCATCGCGGCGCTCGGCGAGGGCCTCGACGCGACCGAGGACGCGGAGGTCGTGGACGCGGCGGGCCTGCACGCGTTCCCGGCGTTCGTGGACCCGCACGTGCACCTGCGGACCCCCGGCCGGGAGGACGAGGAGGACGTGGACTCGGGCACGCGCGCGGCTGCCGCGGGTGGTTACTGCGCGATCCTCGGGATGCCGAACACCGACCCGGTGGTCGACTCGGCGCCCGTGCTGCGCTCGCTGCGCGAGCGCGCCCGCGCCGAGGCGCGGATCCCGACCGGCTTCCTCGCGGCCATCACCCGCGGACAGCAGGGCGAGCAGCTCACCGAGATGGCGGAGCTCGCCGAGGTCGGCGCCGCCGGCTTCAGTGACGACGGGCTGCCGGTGCGCTCGGGCGGGGTGCTGCTCCAGGCGCTCCGCTACCAGCGCCTCGCCGACCGGCCACTGGCACTCCACGAGGAGGATCCGTCGCTGTCCACCGACGGCGTGATGCACGAGGGCGAGATCTCGGCCCTGCTCGGGCTCGCTGGCATCCCCTCGGTTTCCGAGTCCACGATGGTCGCGCGCGACTGCGAGCTGGCCGCCTACGAGCAGGGCAGGATCCACGTCCAGCACGTGTCCGCGCTCGAGACGGTGAGGGCGATCGAGCGCGCTCGCGAGCTCGGCACGATCGTGACCTGCGAGGCCACCCCGCACCACCTGCTGCTCACCGACGAGGCCGTGCGCACGCTGGACACCAACACCAAGATGAACCCGCCGCTCCGCGCCGAGGCGGATCGCCAGGCGCTGATCGCGGCGCTGCGCTCGGGGGTCATCGACTGCGTGGCCACCGACCATGCCCCGCACGCCCGCGAGGAGAAGGAAAGTCCCTTCGAGCTCGCGCCGATGGGCGTGACAGGGCTCGAGACGGCGTTCGCCGCTCTCTACACCGGGCTCGTGCTGCCGGGCGAGCTCGACCTTGGCGTGCTCGTGGAGCGCATGACCGCCGGAGGCGAGCCCTTCGGCATCCCGGCTCCGACGCTGGCGACCGGCTCACCGGCGAACGTGTGCCTCGTGGACATGACCTCTGAGTGGGAGGTGGGCGAGGCCGGATACGAGAGCCGCTCGGTGAACTGCGCCTTCGCCGGCCGCAGGCTCACGAGCCGGGTGCGCATGACCGTGGCCGACGGCAGCGTGGCCTACCGCGAGCGCACCTTCGCGCTCGGAGCCGTCGCGTGAGCGCCGGTTATCTCCTGCTGGAGGACGGCACCCGCCTGGACGGCGAGATCGGCGGCCCCACCGGAGCGGGGATCGGTCTCGGCGAGGTGGTCTTCAACACCTCGATGTCCGGCTACCAGGAGGCGGTCACCGACCCCTCCTATGCGGGTCAGATCATCGTGTTCACCTATCCGCTGGTGGGCAACTACGGCGTGGCGCAGGACCACATGGAGTCCGATCGCATCCACGCGCGGGCGGTGATCATGCGCGAGGGGATCGACCGCGAGGACGCGGCCCACGCGGAGGGCGGCTGGCTCACCTGGCTCACGGACTGCGGGGTGCCGTGGATCACGGGGGTGGACACGCGCGCGCTCGTCCGCCACATCCGCGACCGCGGCGCCATGCGCGGCGGAGTGTTCCCCGAGGCCACGCCGGAGGGCGAGGCGATGGAGCGCGTCCAGGCCGAGCCGCCCATGACCGGCCGCGACCTCGCCCGCGAGGTCTCCCCGCGCGAGCCGCTGATCCTCGGTGCGGACTCCTCCGGGCCGCTCGTGGTGGGGATCGACACGGGGATCAAGGACTCGATCGTGCGCAACCTCCGTGAGCGCGGGGCGCGCCTCGAGCTGCACCCCTGCTCGACCAGCGCCGAGGAGCTGCTCGCTCGCGGGCCGGACGCCGTCTTCCTGGCGAACGGCCCCGGCGACCCGGCCGCGCTCGACTACGTGGTGGACACCGTCCGCGACCTGGTGGGCAAGGTGCCGGTCTGGGGCATCTGCCTCGGCCACCAGCTTCTCTGCCGCGCCGTGGGGCTCGAGACATACAAGCTCCCCTTCGGCCACCGCGGCGCGAACCACCCCGTGAAGGACCTCGAGACGGGCCGCATCGAGATCACGTCCCAGAACCACGGCTTCGCGGTGCTCGGACCAAACGGCGAGCAGCGCCTCGACGTGGACGCGCCGGTCCGCTGGGAGACGGACTTCGGCGCCGCCGAGCTCTCGCAGATCAACCTCTACGACCGCACGGTCGAGGGGCTCGTCCTGCGTGACGTGCCCGGCTCCACCGTCCAGTACCACCCCGAGGCCGGCCCCGGCCCGCACGACGCGCAGCACCTGTTCGACCGCTTCATGGAACGACTGGTGGCCGCCTGATGCCGCGCCGCGACGACATCCAGAAGATCCTCGTGATCGGCTCCGGGCCGATCGTGATCGGCCAGGCCGCCGAGTTCGACTACTCGGGCGCGCAGGCGTGCCGGGTGCTGCTCGAGGAGGGCTACGAGGTGGTGCTCGTGAACTCGAACCCGGCCACGATCATGACCGACCCTGAGTTCGCCACGGCCACCTACATCGAGCCGCTGCTGCCCGAGTCGGTCACTCGCGTGATCGAGCGCGAGCGCCCCGACGCGCTGCTGCCCACGCTCGGCGGCGGAACGGCGCTCAACCTGGCCCGTCAGCTCACCGACGACGGCACGCTCGAGCGCTTCCGGGTCGAGCTGATCGGCGCCGACTACGAGGCGATCCGCCGCGCCGAGGACCGCGACCTGTTCCGCTCGACCATGGAGCGCGCCGGCCTGCGAGTGCCGCGGAGCGCCGCGGTCAAGTCGATGCGGGAGGCCGAGCGCGCCCTCGAGCACATCGGCCTGCCGGCGATCGTGCGCCCCGGCTTCACCATGGGAGGCCAGGGCGGCGGGATCGCGCGCACCGCCGCGGAGTACAGCCAGGTGGTGGGCGAGGGGCTGGCCGCGAGCCCGATCGGCCAGGTGCTGGTGGAGGAGTCGGTGATCGGCTGGGGCGAGTTCGAGCTCGAGGTGATGCGCGACCACGCGGACAACGTGGTGATCGTCTGCTCGATCGAGAACATCGACCCGATGGGCGTGCACACCGGCGACTCGGTCACCGTGGCCCCCCAGCAGACGCTCTCGGACGTGCAGTACCAGCGCCTGCGCGACCAGGCGATGATCGTGATCCGCGCGGTGGGGGTGGAGACGGGCGGGTCGAACATCCAGTTCGCGGTCAACCCGCAGACCGACGAGATCGTGGTCATCGAGATGAACCCGCGCGTGTCGCGCAGCTCCGCCCTCGCCTCGAAGGCCACCGGCTTCCCGATCGCCAAGATCGCCGCCCGGCTGGCGGTGGGCTACGCGCTCGAGGAGATCGACAACGACATCACGATGCGCACGCCGGCGAGCTTCGAGCCGACGCTCGACTACGTGGTGGTCAAGTGGCCGCGCTTCGCCTTCGAGAAGTTCCCGGGCGCCGACGGCGCCCTCCACACGTCCATGCAGTCGGTCGGCGAGGCCATGGCCATCGGCCGCACGTTCAAGCAGGCCTTCGTGAAGGCGCTGCGCTCGCGCGAGCTCGACGTGAGCGCGGACCTCTCCGGCGACCTGCTCGCCCGGCTCGAGACGCCGTCGCACGATCGCTACGAGGTGATCTACGAGGCTGTGCGGCAGGGCGCAAGCGAGGAGGACATCTGCGGCCGCACGGGCATCGACCCATGGTTCATGGCCGAGATCGCGGAGCTGGCGCGCGGCCATGACCCCGAGGCCGGGCTGGAGCGCAGCTTCAAGGCGGTGGACACCTGCGCGGCCGAGTTCGAGGCCGAGACGCCCTACTACTACTCGGGCTGGGAGCGCAAGGCCGCGCACGAGGTGCGGCTCACCGGCCGCCCGGCGGTGGCGATCCTCGGGTCGGGGCCGAACCGCATCGGCCAGGGCATCGAGTTCGACTACTGCTGCGTGCACGCGGCCATGACCGTGCGCGAGTCCGGGCGCGACGCGGTGATGATCAACTGCAACCCGGAGACGGTCTCCACCGACTACGACACATCCGACCGGCTGTACTTCGAGCCGCTCACCCTGGAGGACGTGCTGGGGGTGCTCGAGCTCGAGCGGCCGGAGGGGGTGATCGTCCAGTTCGGGGGGCAGACCCCGCTGAAGCTGGCGCGTGGGCTGGCCGACGCGGGCGTGCCGCTGCTCGGCACCTCCGTGGATTCGATCCACCTCGCCGAGGACCGGCCGAGCTTCAGCGCGCTGCTGGACGAGCTGGGCCTGCGCAGCCCGCCGTACGCAACCGCGTCGGGGCCCGACGAGGCGCTCGGCGCGGCCACCAGCGTGGGCTACCCGCTGCTCGTGCGGCCGTCCTACGTGCTCGGTGGGCGGGCGATGGAGATCTGCTATTCCGCCGACGGCCTCGCCGACTACCTGCGCAGGGTGGGAGGGGACCTGCCCGGATCGGGCGAGATCTTCCTCGACCGCTTCCTGGAGAACGCGATCGAGATCGACGTGGACGCGCTCTGCGATGGCCACGACGTGCGGATCGGGGCGATCATGCAGCACGTCGAGGAGGCCGGAGTGCACTCGGGCGACTCGGCCTGCGTGATCCCCGCCATGTCGCTCGGCCCGTCCATGATGCGGCAGGTCGAGGAGGCCACGCGCGCCATCGCCCTGCGGCTCGGGGTCATCGGGCTGATCAACATCCAGTTCGCCGTGTTCGGCGACGAGGAGCTGTACGTGATCGAGGCGAACCCGCGCGCCTCCCGCACCGTCCCCTTCGTGTCCAAGGCCACCGGGCTGCCGCTCGCCAAGGTGGCGTGCCGGCTGATGCTCGGCGAGCGCCTGCGCGACCTCGACCTTCCCGCCGAGCGCCCCCCGCGGCACGTGTCCGTAAAGGAGGCGGTGCTTCCCTTCGAGCGCTTCCCGGGCGCCGACTCGCTGCTCGGTCCCGAGATGAAGTCCACCGGCGAGGTGATGGGCGTGGCCGCCGACTATCCCACTGCCTTCGGCAAGGCTCAGGCGGCGGCCGGCTCCGAGCTGCCCGCCACCGGCACGGTCTTCATCTCGGTCACCGACGGCGACAAGCCCGCCGCCACGCAGCTCGCCGCCGGCTTCTGCGACATGGGCTTCAGCATCGTGGCCACAGGCGGCACGGCGCAGGCGATCCGGCGCATGGGGGTGCCGGTCGAGCGGCTCATGAAGATCTCCGAGGGCTCCCCCAACGTCGTCGACCGCATCGAGGCGCGCGGCGTGGACCTCGTGATCAACACGCCCACCGGCTCGGGGGCGCGCGCGGACGGGTACGAGATCCGCCGGGCGGCCGTGGGTCGCGGGATTCCCTGCATCACCACGATGTCGGGGGCCAGCGCCGCCCAGCGCGCGATCCGCGCGCGCCGCACCGAGCAGACCGAGGTGATCTCGCTCCAGGAGCTGCACGCCGGCGCGGCCGGGCGCTTCGAGCGCCCTCCCGCCACGGACAGGGCGGTGGAGGAGACCACGTGAGTGGCTCGGCCACCGCCGCCGAGCCGCGCACCCAGGCGCCACCGGAGCGCCGCGTGGCGACCGTGACCGCCGTGGAGCGCCTGGGCGCCTACGTGATCGTGCGCGCGCTCGACACGCACCCGGCGCCCGACCCCCGTCCGGGCCAGTTCTACATGCTGGCCGCGGCCGAGCGCTGGGGCGGGGTGGAGGACGGGCGCCCCTACCTTCCGCGCGCCTTCTCCCACGCCCGCGCCGCGCCGGGAGCGGACGGGATCGAGCTGGCCTTCCTGCTCGAGGAGGTGGGGCCGGGCACGACCCGGCTCGCGCAGCTGATGCCCGGCGAGCAGCTCGCTCTCGTGGGTCCGCTCGGGATCGGCTTCCGGCCGGCGGCCGCCGGCACGCGCCCGCTGCTCGTGGGCGGCGGGATCGGCGCGGCGCCGCTCCTCTGCCTGCAGGACGAGCTGGGGGAGGAGGCGCCGGTTCTGCTGGGGTTCCGCTCGGCCGAGTACGCCCGGGCCGCCGAGCTCTTCCGGGAGGCCGGCGTGGCCACCGACGACGGGAGCGCGGGCCGCCATGGGCTCGTGACCGGTCTGCTGCTCGAGCGGCTCGAGGCCGACGGCGCGGTCACGGTCTTCGCCTGCGGGCCGCCGGCGATGCTCGAGGCGGTCCGGGCGATCTGCGCCGAGCGCGGTGTGCCTGCCCAGCTCGCGCTCGAGTCCGGCATGGCGTGCGGGTTCGGCGCATGCTTCGGCTGCGTGGTGCCGACGCGTGACGGCTACCTGCGGCTCTGCGTGGACGGGCCGGTGCTCGATGCCGACCGGCTCGAGACCGCGCTGGTACCCGGCGCGGGGCACTGAGTCCTATGGCGGCCGTGGAGCTGGCCGGGGTCCGCCTGGAGGGCCCGGTCCTCAACGGCTCCGGGACGTTCGACGCGATCGCGGCGCGGCGCGCCTTCGGGGACGCCCTGCTCGAGCGCTTCCCCTTCCACGGCTTCGTGTCGAAGACGATCACGATCGAGCCGCGCGAGGGCAACCCGCCGCCACGGCTGTGGGAGACGCCCGCGGGGATGATCAACTCGATCGGGCTCCCGAACAAGGGCCTCGAGGGCTTCCTCAAGCACGACCTGCCGCAGCTGGCGGAGCTGCCCGTGCCGCTGATCGTGTCGGTGATGGGCTTCAGCCGCGACGAGCTCGCGGAGCTCGTGGCGGCGGTGGGGGAGCGGCCCGAGGTGGCAATGATCGAGCTGAATGTGTCCTGTCCGAACGTCGAGAGCGGGCTCGTGATGGGGGCGGACGCCGGCGAGACGGCTCGCGCCGTGGAGCGCGTTCGCCCGCTCACCGCGCGGCCGATCGCGGTCAAGCTCACTCCCAACGCCGCGGATCCGGCCGCCGTGGCAGCCGCGGCAGAGGACGCCGGCGCGGACGCGGTCTCGCTGATCAACACGCTGAAGGGCATGGCGCTCGACCCGGCCGGGGGCGGCCCCTGGCTGGGCGGCGGCACGGGCGGAGTCTCCGGTCCCGCCGTGCGAGCGGTGGCTCTGGAGCAGGTCCACGCCGTCGCCGCGCGCGTCGGAATAGCCGTGATCGGCATGGGCGGCATCGCCACGGGGCGCGATGCGGCCGACTTTCTCGCCGCGGGGGCGACCTGCGTGGCCGTGGGCACCGAGAGCTTTCGCGACCCCGCCGCCGGCCGCCGGGTGGCCTCGGAGCTCGCGAGCCTCGACCCCAGGACGTAGGCCGTGTGCCCTCTCGACCCGGCCGCCAATGCCCTATCGGGGTGAACCCACGGGCGCTTTTTCCGTAACTAGCGAGATAATGACGGACCTCTATGGGGCGGCTGGAAGCGGTTGATCGTGAAAACACCTGCAAAGCCCGCCAAAACGCTCAAGGAACCGCAACTGACTTAAAGCTGAGGTTGAGGTGCAGGTGAATTCGCTCGTTTTTCGCGTCTGGAGCCTCGCCGGGCCGACGCAAGCGTGTACTATCGCCGCCCATGCCGGCCGCCCCGCAGTCGCCCGCCAAGTCCCACCCGGCGGGCCTAGCTCCAGAGCGCTCGCTCACACAGCGGATGGACGCTCTGAAGAGGGCGAACGAGATTCGCACCCGTCGCGCACGGCTGAAGCGGGATCTGAAGGCGGGACGCGCGAAGGTGCACGGCCTGCTGCTGGATCCGCCGGACTACCTGCTCACGGCGAAGGTCTTCGATCTGCTGCTCGCGGTGCCCAAGTACGGGCGCGTGAAGGTCAATCGGATTCTCACGCACTGCCGCATCTCCCCCAGCAAGACCATCGGGGGCCTGTCGGAGCGGCAGCGCAACGAGCTCGTCTCGTACCTCCGGCGATAAGGGCATCGGTGCGCAGCCGGCCGAGCCGGCCGCTTCCGCGATGAGGGCATCGGTGCGCAGCCGGCCGAGCCGGCCGCTTCCGCGGTGAAGCCGATCCTCGTCATCACGGGGCCCTCGGGAGTGGGCAAGGGCACCCTCATCAAGGGCCTGCTGGAGCGGATGGACGGCCTCACTCTCGCGGTGTCCGCCACGACCCGCGCGCCACGGCCCGGCGAGGTGGATGGCCGCGACTACCACTTCCTGAGTGCAGAGGACTTCGATCGGCGGGTCCACCAGGGCGACTTCGTGGAGCACGCCGAATACGCCGGGAACCGCTACGGAACGCTGCGTTCGGAGCTCGAGAAGCCCGGCTCCGGCACCGTGCTCGAGATCGACGTCCAGGGAGCCCGGCAGGTGCGCGAGACGCTCCCCGACGCCGTGCGGATCTTCGTGGAGCCGCCCTCGGTCGAGGATCTGGGCCGGCGGCTCGTCGGGCGGGCCTCGGACGCGCCGGAGCAGATCGAGCGCCGCTTGCAGGCGGCGCGCGAGGAACTGGCGGCGCGCGAGGAATTTCCACACCGCATCGTGAACGACGATCTGGAGCGAGCCACCGACGAGCTCGTGGACCTGGCCGCTAGAGTGTGCCGTTGATGATCAAGCCACGCCTGGACATTTTGCTCGAGCAGGTGGACTCTCACTACGCCTGCGTGCTCGTCGCCGCCAAGCGTGCGCGACAGATCAACTCCTACTACCACAACCTCGGCGAGGGAACCTTCGACGAGTACCCGCCTCCGATGGTGGACACGGGCTCGAAGAACTACCTCAAGATCTCCCTCGAGGAGCTCGCCGCCGGGAAGCTGAAGTACCGCTACCGGTAGTCGCTCCGCCGCGCGCCCGCTCCGGGCGTCGTGCTGCAGCCCCTCGACGCGCGGGCCGCTTGCGGGCAAACTGAGTTGATGGCCAGGATCCTCGTCGGCGTGTCCGGTGGCATCGCCGCCTACAAGGCGGTCGAGCTGGTTCGGCTCGCCACCGGCGCCGGACATTCGGTGCGGGTGGTGCAGACGCCCGCGAGCCTGCGCTTCGTGGGGAAGGCCACCTTCGAGGGAGTGACCGGTGCGCCGGTCCTGGTCGACGAGTTCGAGGCCGACCCGGCGCGCGGAGCCTTCCCCGGCGACGACGCGCCCGATCACTCCGCCATCTCCCACCTCGAGCTGGTCCGGCGCTGCGACGCGTTCTGCATCGCGCCGGCGTCAGCCAACACGATCGCGAAGCTCGCCACGGGCCTCGCCGACAACCTCGTCACGAGTGCGGCCCTCGCATGCCCGGCGCCGCTCGTGCTGGCACCGGCGATGAACGACCGCATGTTCGAGCACCCCGCGACGCAGGAGAACCTCGAGCGGCTGCGGGCGCGCGGAGCGCGGATCGTGCCTCCGGGCACGGGCCGGCTCGCATCGAAGGGCGAGTGGGGCACGGGCCGCCTCGCCGAGCCGGCGGACATCCTCGCCGCGATCGACCTCGTGCTCGAGCCGGCCCCGTTCGCGCCGCGCTCGCTCGACGGGCTGAGCGTGCTCGTGACCGCCGGTGGCACCCGCGAGGCGATCGACTCGGTGCGCTACGTCGGCAACCGCTCGTCGGGACGCATGGGCCTGGCGCTGGCCGAGGAGGCCGCCCAGCGCGGCGCCGAGGTCACCCTGATCTGCGCCAACGTGGCGCTCGAGCGCCCGCGCGGGGTGCGCGTGCTCGACGTGACCAGCGCTGGGGAGCTCGAGGACGCCACGCGCGCCGAGTTCCCCACGGCGGACGTCCTGCTCATGGCCGCCGCGGTGGCGGACTTCCGCCCGCGCGCGCCGCAGGCCACGAAGATCGTGAAGACGGAGGTCGATGGCCTCTCCATCGAGCTCGAGCCGACCACCGACGTTCTCGCGGTGCTCGGCAGCCGCCGCCGGCCGGGCCAGACGCTGGTGGGCTTCGCGGCCGAGCACGGCGCGGGCGCGGTAGAGCGCGGCCGCGGCAAGCTCGAGCGCAAGCACCTCGATGCCGTGGTGGTCAACGACATCGCGCGCTCGGACATCGGCTTCGACAGCGACCACAACGAGGTGACCATCGTCACCGCCAGCGGGATCCGGGCCGTTCCGCGCGGCCCGAAGGAGGTCGTGGCGGCAGCCGTGCTGGACGAAGTCGAGAGGGTACGGGCGAACTCCGGGGTGCCAAGTACCGTTGATGGAGAGTCATGAGCGAGAGCGCCGTCTATGACCTCTTCAAGAAGGGCAGCGAGCTGCTGGAGGCCGGGGATTTCAACGCCGCCGCGATCCCGCTCGAACGCGCCCGCTCGCTGGACCCGGACAAGGGCTCCATACGCGAGGCGCTCGGCCGGGCCTACTTCCGCTCGGCCCGCTTCGAGCAGGCAGCGGAGGAGTTCGCTGCGCTGGTCGAGCGCTACCCGGTGAACGACTACGCGCACTTCTGCCTCGGGCGCTCGCTCGAGAAGACGGGCCGCCGGCTCGAGGCGCGCCGCCACGCGGTGCTCGCGGCGGGCATGCGCCCCGACCGCGACGACTACCGGGCGCTGCGCGAGCGCCTCACCACCAAGCAGGCCTAGAGGCCGGTCTCGCGCGGCGCCGACGCGGCGTGGTCGCGCACGGCCACCGCGGCCTCCACGAGCAGGCCCAGCAGGCGGTCCACGCCGCGCTCGTCGAGCGTCGCCACCGGCACGTCGGCGTGCACCCAGATGTCCCGCCCTCGCGTGCACGCGAAGCGCACCAGCCGGGTCTGGCGGTTCCACCAGAGCAGCATCCAGGGATCGACGAGGTCGCCCCCAGCGGGGAGCGCCAGTGCCTGGGCGCGCAGGAGTCCGTCCGCGATCCGGAGCCCGATGTCGAGCGGGTATCCGCCGAGCGTCTCGGCCGGCACCTGGATGCCCCACTCGCCGTGAGCGAGCCGGCGCCCGCGCAGGTCGGGCTCGCCGGCCAGGTAGGCGTCGATCGTGTCGGTCGCGGCCATTCGGGCAGAGTACGGACGGATGCGCGCCCTGGTGCAACGTGTGAGCGAGGCGGCCGTGAGCGTGGAGGGGGAGGAGGTCGCGCGCATCGGGCCGGGCCTGCTCGTGCTGCTGGGCGTGCGGCGCGGCGACGGGCCCGACGAGGCGGACCGGGTGGCGCGCAAGCTGCTCGCGCTGCGGGTGTTCGAGGACGAGGACGGGAAGCTCAACCGCTCGGTCGGCGAGAGCGGTGGCGAGATCCTCTGCGTGAGCCAGTTCACGCTCTACGGGGACGTGCGCAAGGGCAACCGCCCGAGCTTCGTGGACGCGGCCCCGCCGGAGGAGGCAGAGCCGCTCTATGAGCGAGTGCGCTCGGCGCTGGGCGCGGGCGGGGGCGTGTTCGGCGCGCACATGGCCGTGGCGCTCGTGAACGACGGCCCCGTGACCCTGCTCGTGGAGGCGTGAGAGACTCCGGGCCGATGATGCGCACGACACGAGGGGAAACCACATGGCGGTAGCCGCCGAGGCTCTGGTCCGGGACAAGCTCTACATCGGCGGCGAGTGGGTTGAGCCCGCCGGGGACGGAACGATCGAAGTGATCAACCCGTCCACCGAGGAGGTCGTGGGCGGCATCCCCGAGGGCACCGCCGAGGACGCCGACCGCGCCGTCAAGGCCGCGCGCGCCGCGTTCGACTCGTGGTCGCGGACGACGCCCCAGGAGCGCTCCGACTACATGGCGGCGATCGGCGTCAAGCTGGGCGAGCGCGGCGACGAGCTTGCCGCCCTGATCGCCACCGAGATGGGCATGCCGCTCAAGCTGACGCGGATGATCCAGGTGGGGCTGCCCACCGCCAGCTTCTCGCTGATCCCCCAGCTGATGGGGGAGGTCGAGTGGGAGGAGAAGGTGGGCAACTCGCTGATCGTGCGCGAGCCCGCCGGAGTGGTCGCGGCGATCACGCCGTGGAACTACCCCCTCCACCAGATCGCCAACAAGGTCGCCCCGGCGCTCGCCGCCGGCTGCACCGTCGTGCTCAAGCCCAGCGAGGTCGTGCCGCTCAACGCCTTCGTGCTCGCCGAGATCGTGGAGGAGGTGGGGCTTCCCGCGGGCGTCTTCAACCTGGTGTCGGGCACCGGCCCGGTGGTGGGCGAGGCGATCGTGGCGCATCCCGAGACGGACATGATCTCGTTCACCGGCTCCACGCGGGCCGGCCGGCGCGTGTCCGAGCTCGCCGCGCAGAGCGTCAAGCCCGTGACCCTGGAGCTGGGCGGCAAGTCGCCCAACGTGATCCTCGACGACGCCGATCTGGAGCGCGCGGTCACGGACGGCGTCGCCAAGTGCTTCCTCAACTCGGGGCAGACCTGCAGCGCTCTCACGCGCATGCTCGTGCCACGCGAGAAGCTCGAGGAAGTGGAGCGCATCGCGGCGGCCGCGGCCGAGCAGTTCACGCCCGGCGATCCATTCGAGGAGAGCTCGCGGCTGGGGCCGCTGGTGTCCGCCACGCAGCTCGAGCGTGTGCGCGGGTACATCGAGAAGGGGCAGGAGGAGGGCGCCAGGCTCGTGACCGGCGGCGCCGAGTCCCCGGAGGGCCGGGAGCAGGGCTACTACGTCAGCCCGACCGTCTTCTCCGACGTCGATGCGGACATGACGATCGCCCAGGAGGAGATCTTCGGGCCGGTCCTTTCGATCATGCCGTACGACGACGAGGAGGACGCGGTCCGGATCGCGAACGACACGATCTACGGACTGGCCGGCGGCGTCTGGTCGGCCGACGAGGACCGAGCGCGCCGGGTGGCCGCTCGCATCCGCACCGGCCAGGTGGAGATCAACGGCGGCGCCTTCAATCCGCTCGCGCCGTTCGGCGGCTACAAGCAGTCCGGACACGGCCGGGAGCTAGGCCGATACGGCCTCGAGGAGTTCCTCGTGGCCAAGTCGCTGCAGCTCTGAAAAAGCGCCCCTGTTTGGGGTGTCCCAGCCGCTCTATACTGACTCCCCGCTAGGACTTTCAGTCGTACGCGATCCGACCTCGGGTCGCGCCTGGAGGTGGGCTTCGCAGCCCACCTCTCTTTTTGACCAAATGACACTCGAACAGCTACACGAAAAGATCGAGCAGCGGCTCGCGGCCGACGAGCCGCAGGTCGAGCTGCTCGCATGCGAGCGCGCCGGCGCCGAGCGCCTCAGGCTCGTCATCGACCACCCCGACGGGGTGGATCTCGAGCTGTGCGAGCGCGTGACGCGGCACCTGCAGCATCTGCTCGTGGACTACGGGCTCGAGGTCGCGTCGCCCGGGCCGCGCAGGCCGCTGACCAAGCCCGATCACTACAAGCGCTTCCTCGGACAGCGGGCCAAGCTCCGGCTTCGGAGCCCGCACGAGGGCCAGCAGAACCTGACCGGTGAGCTGGTCGGCGCATCCGACGCGGAGGTGACGGTGGCGGCCGACGACGGCGTCGTGTCGATCCCGTACTCCGAGATCAACAAGAGCAATCTGCTGGAGGCCCGATGACCAAGGAGATCGTCGAGGCCGTGGGAGTACTCGAGCGCGAGAAGGGCATCTCGGCGGACCGCCTGATGGAGGCACTCGAGGACGCGCTCCTGTCGGCCTACAAGAAGACCCCCGAGGCGGCCAAGTACGCCCGCGTGGAGGTGGACCGGGAGACCGGTGACTTCCTCGTCTTCGAGCTGATCCTGCCGCCCGAGCTCGAGGAGCAGCTCCTCGACGAGGTGGAGGAGGAGCTCGGCGAGGCGCAGGTGGACCCGGAGACGGGCGAGCTGCGCGAGCCCGAGCCGCCCGAGATCGACCAGGAGCGGCTCGCCCAGTACAGCGATCAGATCGACGAGCGCGACGTCACGCCGCACGACTTCGGCCGCATCGCGGCCCAGACCGCCAAGCAGGTGATCCTCCAGAGGATCCGCGAGGCGGAGCGGGACATGATGTTCAACGAGTACCAGGACCGCGTGGGCGAGCTGATCACCGGCATCGTCCAGCAGTCCGACTCGCGCTACACGCTCGTGCAGCTGCGCGAGCGCGTGGAGGCGCTGCTCCCGCGCGGCGAGCAGGTGCACGGCGAGCGCTACGACCACGGTCAGCGCGTGAAGGCGATCATCACCGACGTCTCGAACCAGTCGAAGGGCCCGAGCATCATCGTCTCGCGCCGGTCGCCCGAGTTGATCAGGGCGCTGTTCGAGCTCGAGGTGCCGGAGATCGCCGACGGGCTGGTCGAGATCCAGAACGTCGCCCGCGAGCCTGGCTACCGCTCCAAGATCGCGGTCATCTCCCACGCTTCGGGCGTCGACCCGGTCGGTGCCTGTGTCGGCCCGCGCGGGTCGCGCGTGCGGATGGTCGTGTCGGAGCTGCGCGGCGAGAAGATCGACATCATTCCCTTCAACGAGGAGCCCGCCCGGTTCGTGGCCAAGGCGCTCTCGCCCGCCCGCGTGCGCGAGGTGCTCGTGGACGACGACGGCAAGCAGGCGACCGTGATCGTGCCGGACGACCAGCTCTCGCTGGCCATCGGCAAGGACGGCCTGAACGCCCGCCTCGCCGCCCGCCTCACCGGCTGGCGCGTGGACATCCGCTCCGAGACCGAGTTCGCGGAGGAGGAGGCGGAGATGGGCTACGACGACGAGGAGGTCGCCGGCCGCTGCGCCGCCATCCTGGCGAACGGCAAGCGCTGCCCCAACGCCTCGCTGCCGGGCTCGCGTTACTGCGGCCTGCCCGCGCACCAGGCGCTGAACGACCAGGAGGGTGACTTCGTCGTGCCGCCCGAGGAGGGCGCCAACGGCGACTCGCCGGCGGAGGAGCCGGCGGCCGATGAGCCCACGGCGGATGAGCCGGCCGCGGAGGAGATCGCCGCCGACGAGCCGGTCGAGGTAGAGGCCGTGGCCGAGGAGCCGGTCGAGGTGGAGGCTGCCCCGGCCGCAGCGGCGCCCGCCGACGAGGAGCCGGCCGACGCCGAGGAGGCGGAGCGGCCGTAGCGCGGCTCCGCCAGTGTGTCGCCTGCCGTCGCTCGTTGCCCCGCCACGACCTGCTTAGACTCGTACGAGGAGCCGACGGGGTGGTGTTGGCCGACCCCGACGGTCGTTCCGAAGGTCGCGGCGCCTACGTCTGCGGACGTTCGGAGTGCGTCGATCGAATTGCGGCGGCGAACCCTCTGCCCCGGGCCCTCCGGGCCCCTGTGACAGTCAAACCGGAGACCATAGACTTACTGCGAAGATGGCAAAGAAGCGCGTTCACGAGATAGCGAAGGAAAAGGGGATCTCCAGCAAGGAGGTCCTCGCGATCCTCCAGAAAGCCGGCTACAACGTAAAGGCGGCCGCTTCGAGCGTGGACGAGGACGACATCGCGCGCGCCTTCAGTGGTGGCTCCGCGTCGGACGAGGAGCCGGAGCCGGCAGCCGACGCCAAGGCGCCCGAGGCCGCCTCGGGATCCGACGGCGCGAGTGCCAAGGCGCCGCCCGCGAGCGCCTCCGGTCCCAACGGGGACGGCGCGCCGCAGGGAGGCGGAGACAGCAAGCGTGAGCGCCCGCGGCCGACCCGTGCGGCACGCGGCGGCGAGGCGGGCGGAGGCGGAGGCGGCCGCCGCAGGCGTGTCGTGATCGACTCCCAGGCGGCGCGGCGGGATCGCCAGCCGCCGCCCCCGCAGCAGCCGGCGCGGCGTGGTCGCGGACGCCGGCGCAGGCCGCAGTGGGTGGAGCCGGATCTCGAGGCACTGGCAGCGGCGCGCGACGCTCCGAAGGAGGAGCCCGCCGTTCCGGTGCAGTCGGGCTCGACGGTCAAGGAGGTGGCGGAGTCGCTCCAGCTCTCGTCGCCCGAGGTGATCAAGAAGCTGATGGAGCTCGGGGAGCGGGCCACGCTCACCCAGACCCTTACCGACGAGGCGATCGAGGTGCTGGCCGAGTCGTTCGAGAAGCGCGTCGAGATCATCCACACCGCGGACGAGGCCGACGCGGACGTCGTGTTCGACGACGCGGAGGACGAGCTCGTCGAGCGCCCGCCCGTGATCACCGTCATGGGCCACGTGGACCACGGCAAGACCTCGCTGCTGGACGCGATCCGCGAGACCGAGGTCGCCGCGGGCGAGGCCGGTGGCATCACCCAGCACATCGGCGCCTACCAGGTGCACCACGACAACCACACGATCACCTTCCTCGACACCCCGGGCCACGAAGCCTTCACGGCGATGCGCGCCCGCGGCGCCAAGGTCACCGACATCGCGGTGATCGTGGTCGCGGCGGACGACGGCGTCATGCCACAGACGGTCGAGGCGATCGACCACGCCAAGGCGGCCGCCGTGCCGGTCATGGTCGCGGTCAACAAGATCGACAAGGAGGGGGCCGACCCCAATCGCGTGCGCGGCGAGCTTGCCCAGCGCGGGCTCACCCCCGCCGACTGGGGCGGCGACACCGAGTTCGTGGACGTGTCGGCGAAGACGCACCAGAACCTCGACGACCTCCTGGAGACGCTCGTCACGCTCGCCGAGATCCAGGAGCTGAAGGCCAACCCTTCCGCCGAGGCGTCCGGGTTCGTGATCGAGTCGCGGCTCGACCCCGGGCGCGGCCCGGTGGTCACGGTCCTGGTGCTCCGAGGGCGCATGGGAGTCAGCGACGCGGTCGTGGCCGGCGAGCACTGGGGACGGGTGCGCGCGATGCACGACTTTCGCGGCCAGCGGGTGACCGAGGCCACGCCCGGCATGCCCGTCGAGCTGCTCGGCTTCGACGGCGTACCCGACGCGGGCGAGCAGTTCCGCGTCGTGGACAACGAGCGCGAGGCCCGACGCCAGGCCCAGGAGCGCGAGATCCGCGTCAAGCGCGAGGCGCTTGCCCGGCAGTCCGGGCGGAGGGTGTCGCTCGAGGATGTGCTGGCGCGCGCCGAGCGCGGCGAGCAGGAGCTCAACCTCGTGGTCAAGGCCGACGTGGCCGGCTCCCTCGAGGCCCTGGCCGACGAGATCGCACGCCTTCCGCAGCAGCAGGTGAACGTGAACATCATCCGCGACGGCGTCGGCGGGATCACCGAGTCCGACGTCATGCTCGCCGCGGCGTCCGAGGCCGTGGTCATCGGCTTCAACGTGCGCCCGGTGGGCAACGCCGCGCAGGTGGCGGATCGCGAGGGTGTCGAGATCCGCAACTACTCGGTCATCTACAAGATCGTGGAGGACCTCCGTGCCGCGATGGAGGGCATGCTCGTGCCCGAAGAGGTGGAGGAGACGATCGGGACCGTCGAGGTCCGCGCCACGTTCAAGGCCTCGCGCGTCGGCACGATCGCCGGCTCGTACGTGACCGACGGCCTGGTGCGACGGGGCTCGCAGTGCCGCCTGGTGCGCGACGGGACCGTGGTCTACGACGGCCGGATCGGCTCGCTTCGCCGGTTCAAGGAAGACGTTCGCGAGGTCACCCAGGGCACCGAGTGCGGAATCGTGCTCGAGAACTATCCCGACGTGAAGGAGGGTGACGTGATCGAGGTCTACGAAACCAAGCAGGTCGAGCAGACACTGGCTTGAGCTCCTTCGTCTGCGTAGTGGAGCTTGAGCTCCACCTTCCGCGCAACCGGAGCCTGAAGGAGAAGCGGAAGGAGTTGAAGTCCTTGAAGGACCGGCTGCAGCATCGCTTCGGCGCCGCCGTGGCGGAGACCGATCATCACGACCTATGGCAGCGCGCGACCCTCACGGCCGCGCTCGTGGGCCCCGATCCCGGTCCGCTGCGCGAGCGCGGCTGGAGCCTCGGCCGCTACGCGGAGTCGAGCTTTCCCGACGGGACCCGCATGCAACTCCGTTTGCTGTCCGGCGAAGACCTGCGGCTCGGGGATTAGAGTGTCCACCGACCGCATGCGCAGGGTGAACGAGGCGGTCCGGGAGGTCCTCTCGAGCCGGATCGCCGAGGGCTTCAACGACCCGCGCATAGGATTTGTGACCGTGACCGCCGTCGATACAAGCACCGACCTTCGCCAAGCTCGCGTGTTCGTGAGCGTGCTTGGCAGCGCCGATGAGCGGACGCAGACTCTCGCCGGACTCGATGCCGCGCACGGCCTCCTTCAGCAGGCGATCGCGCGCGAGCTGCGCATGAAGCGCACTCCCACTCTCAGCTTCTCGTACGACGAGTCGATAGAGCGAGGGATGCGCATCACGGAGCTGCTCGACGAGTGACCGTCGCCACCGAACAGGACCAGGTGGTGGCCGCGCTCCGTCAGGCGGAGCGCTTCCTGCTGACCACGCACGAGAACCCCGACGGCGACGCGCTCGGCTCGCTGCTCGCGATGCACCTCATCCTCGAGCAGCTCGGCAAGGACACCCTGATGTACATCTCGCCGGACGAGTTCCCGCTGCCCTGGGAGTACCGCAACTGGACCTTCGACGGGCTCGTCGGGGCCCCGCCGGACGACCTCGACGAGCGCGCGATCGTGTTCCTCGACTGCGGCAACATCGACCGGATGCCGGTCGACTTCCTCCAGCGCGAGGGGCTGCACATCCTCAACATCGACCACCACCACGACAACACGCGCTTCGGCACGGTCAACCTGGTGGCCTCCGAGGCGTCGTGCACCGCCGAGATCGTCTGGCGGCTGGTGAAGGAGCTGGGCGCCGAGCTGACGCCGGAGATCGCCGAGGCGCTCTACACGGGGCTGGTCACGGACACCGGGCGGTTCATGTACGAGAACACCGGGGTGGAGGCGCACAGGATGGCCGCCGACCTGATCGCCGCCGGAGTCGAGCCGCGGCAGGTCTCGAGGCGGCTCTACGAGGACCTTCCCTTCAGCCGCCTGGAGCTGCTGCAGCGGGCGCTCGCGACGGTCGAGCGCCACGATCACGGGGCGATGACGGTCGCCCACCTCGTCAAGTCGGACTACGAGGAGACCGGTGCGCTCGAGACGGATTCCGAGGGCGTGATCGACCACCTGCGCGCGGTGCAGGGCACCAGGGTCGCCGTGCTCGTGCGCGAGCTGCTGGCGGAGGACCGCGGCGGCATGCGCAAGGTGAGCCTGAGGGCTACCGACAGGACCGTCGACGTGTCGCGGATAGCGCGCGCATACGGGGGCGGGGGACACACCCAGGCCGCCGGCTTCAGCACCGACATCCCCTATCCGGAGTTGGTGGAGGGGCTGCGCGTGCAGGTGAACGAGCAGCTCGCAGGGTGAGCCCATCCCGTCTGGGGGTGGTGCTGTACGCGAAGCCGGCCGGAGTCACCTCGCACGACGTGGTCGCAAGCGTCCGGCGCGAGCTCGAGCCGGGCACGAAGGTCGGCCACGCCGGCACGCTCGATCCGTTTGCGACCGGTCTTCTGCTCCTGCTCGTGGGCCGTGCCACGCGCGCGCAGCAGTTCCTGCTCGGGCTGCCGAAGACCTATCGCGCGGTGGCCCGGCTCGGCTGGCGCTCGGACACCGGCGACCGCGACGGGCAGCTCGAGCAAACCGGCCGCATGCCGGAGCGGCTCGAGCTCGCCACGGGCGATCTGATGCAGGCCCCGCACGCCTACTCGGCGGTGCGCGTGGGAGGCGAGCGCGCTCATCGTCTGGCGCGCAGGGGCGAGACCCCGGAGCTCGAGCCGCGCCCGGTCACGGTCTACCGCGCCGACCTGGTGGGCCAGACGCCCGAGCACGCGACGTTCGAGATCGAGTGCTCCGCGGGCACGTACGTGCGCAGCCTGATCGGGGAGCTCGAGGACGCCTACTGCGAGGAGCTCGAGCGCACGGGCATCGGGCGGTTCCGGTTGGAGGACGCCGACCCGGAGCGCCTGATCCCGCTCGCCGACGCGCTCGATTTCATGCCGGAGCGAGTCCTCGACGAGCTGGAGGACGCCGCGGTGCGGCACGGCCGCCGGCTGCCGGCGGGCGGCGCCGAAGAGCCTGCCGTGCGCCTCACTCGCGAGGGTGAGCTCGTCGCGGTTGCCGAGGCCCGGGATGGCGAGCTCCGGCCCGTCGTAGTGTTCGCGCCCGCATGAAGGTCACCCGGCTCCCCGACGTGGTACCCGCCGAGCGCCCCCGGTCGGTGGCGATCGGCACTTTCGACGGCGTCCACCTCGGCCACCGCGCGGTGATCGGCGAGAGCGACACCGTGCTCACGTTCGACCCGCACCCCATGTCGGTGATCCGGCCCGAGGCCGCTCCCAAGCTGCTCACGTCGCCGGCGGTCAAGCGCGACCTGATCGCCGGCCTTGGAGTGGAGGAGCTCGTGGTGATCCCGTTCGACGAGGACTTCGCCTCCCGGAGCGCCGAGGCGTTCGTCGACGACGTGCTCGTGGGCCGGCTCGGAGCCGGCCGGGTCTCGGTGGGCGAGAACTTCCGCTTCGGGCACGGGGCGGAGGGAGACGTGGAGCTGCTCTCGGCCCAGACCGCGTTCGACACGCGCGTGGTGCCGCTCGTGGAGGTCGCGGGCGAGACCGTCTCCTCCAGCCACATCCGCGGGCTCGTGGCGGCCGGCGAGGTGGCCCAGGCCGCGGAGTTCCTGGGCGGGCCGTTCCTCTTCGAGGGCGAGGTGGTCGGCGGCGACCGCCGCGGGCGCGAGCTCGGCATGCCCACCGCCAACCTGGTTCCCGACGATCGCATGATGACCCCCGGCCACGGCGTCTACGCGGCCTGGGCTCACGGCCACGCGGCGGCCGTGAACGTAGGGGTGAGGCCCACCTTCGAGACGGGTCGCGGCCTCCTGGTCGAGGCCCACCTGATCGACTTCGAAGGCGACCTCTACGGGCAGCAGCTGCGCATCGCCTTCCTCGAGCGCATGCGCGGGGAGCGCCGCTTCGACTCCGTGGACGCGCTCGTGGAGCAGATGCAGCGCGACGTGGTCCAGGCACGCGAGATCTGCGCCGGCACGAGCCACCCGGTCACGTGAGAGCCCTACGCACGGCGGGTCGGCTGCTACGGTTTCGCGTCCGATGACGCTCACCGCGGACGCCAAGCGCGACATTGTCTCGAAGCACGGCAGGGCCAACGAGGACACCGGTTCCACGGAGGTCCAGGTCGCCCTGCTCACCGCGCGCATCAACGGGCTCACCGAGCACCTGCGCGAGCACAAGAAGGACCACCACTCGCGGCGTGGGCTGCTGATGCTCGTCGGCAAGCGCCGCCGGCTTCTGAAGTACCTTCAGCGCTCCGACATCGATCGCTACCGGACGCTGATTCAAGAACTCGGCCTGCGTAGGTGATCCAGGCGGGCGGGCCCGCCCCGGACTTCACACTCCGCGACCAGGACGGCAAGAAGGTCTCGCTTTCGGACTTCCGCGGCCGGACCGTGGTGCTCGTCTTCTACCCGCTCGACTTCAGCCCGATCTGCACGGACCAGCTGAACGTCTACCAGGAGGTGCTCGGCGAGCTCGCGGAGCGCGAAGTCACCCTCCTGGGGATCTCGGTGGACTCGGCATTCGCGCACAAGGCCTTCCAGGACCATCTCGGCATTTCGATTCCGCTGCTGGCCGACTTCCACCCGAAGGGAGCCGTGGCCAGCGACTACGGGGTCTTCATCGAGGAGCGCGGGCACAGCCAGCGGGCGCTCGTGATGGTCGGCCCCGACGGCACGGTCACGTGGTCGCACACGTCGCCCTCGCCGCTCGAGATCCCCGGCGTGAACCTGATCTTTGACGCGCTGGACCAGCAGCGCGCCGCCTGACCCGGGTCCCGACGACCACGTCCGGGGCACCGGGCCGGTGGTGCTCGAGTACGCGGACCTCGAGTGCCCGCACTGCGCCCGTGCGCACCTGATCCTGAAGGCACTGCCCGTGCAGCGCGTGTTCAGGCACTTCCCGGTGACCTCGAAGCATCCGCGCGCGCGGGTGCTGGCGTGCGCGACCGAGGCGGCCGCGCTTCAGGGGCGCTTCTGGGAGATGCACGACTCGCTGCTCGAGGATCAGGCCCATCTGGACCAGCCGCACCTCTGGGAGCGCGCGCGGACGCTCGGGCTCGATCTGGAGCGCTTCGAGCACGACCGGCGCTCGCCCGAGGTCGCGGAGCGGGTGCAGCGCGACTTCCGCACGGGCGTTCGCGCGGGCGTGGTCACCACACCCACCCAGTTCGTGGACGGGGTGGCGCACCCCGGCATCCCGGACGGGGACCTGGTCGCGCGTTTGGGGCGTTTCACTTCATAAACGACCGGGTACATCAGGAGCGCGCTTCGCCCGCGGGGTCAACGATTCGGGCGGCGCTCCTTCCAACAGACGAAAGCGAGCCTCATGCGCCTGGTCGTCCGGTGCCTGTTCCTGTCGTGCCTCGGAATGCTCGGCTTCGCGAGCACGGCGAGCGCAGCCGGCCTGTTCACGGGCCCGGTGTCGGCGGCCGGGGCGGTGGAGCGCAGCTGCGCGCAGAGCCGGCTCTCCTCAGGCGCCGGCTATGCGCAGAAGACGGTCACGATGCCCGCACCTGGCGCCGTCACGGCGCGCCTCGACGCGGCGGGTGGCGACTGGGACCTGGCCGTCTTCGAGGCCGACACGGGGCAGGTCGTGGCCGGCTCGGCGTATCGCGGCTCCCGTGAGCTTGCCTCTGGATACGCGATCGCCGGCGAGCGGCTCGTGGTCCAGGCGTGCCGGCTGTCCGGAACCGTCTCCACCGCGTCTCTGAAGGTCGATTCCACGGCAATCAGCACCTCGGGCGTCCAGACCTCGAAGCTCGTGCGCGTGTCCACGCCCACGCTCGCGCGCCGCAACGAACTGGCATCGCTCGGCCTCGACGTGACCGAGCACGGCGGCCCGGGCTTCCTCGAGGTCGTGCTCCACGGAGCCGCCGACGCGACCAAGCTCGCCGCGCGCAACTTCACATTCGCCGTCGACGTGCCGGACCTGGCGCTCGCCGCCAAGAGCGATCGCGCCGCGGACGCGCGCTTCGCCAAGGCCTATCCGAACACCGAGCTCCCGAGCGGCCAGAACACCTATCGCCGCCTGTTCGACTACAGCGAGGACATGAAGCGGCTCGCGCGCGAGCACCCTGACCTGGTGCGGCCCATCACCCTCAACCACCTCACCTACGAGGGGCGCCCGGTGGAGGGCGTCGAGATCGCGACCAACCCGGGGGCGCGCGACGGCCGGCCGGTGTTCCTCCAGATGGGCGTACACCACGCCCGCGAGTGGCCGTCGGGCGAGCACGCCATGGAATGGGCCTACGAGCTCGTGCTCGGCTACCGCAACGGCGACGCGCGCGTGCGCCGGCTCGTGCAGGGCACGCGGACCATCGTGATCCCGGTGGTCAACCCCGACGGCTTCAACGCCTCACGCGAGGCCGGCCAGCTCTACCTGAACGGCGACGGGGCGGACACCGACGCCGACGGCAGCGGCGACATCAGCGACGAGGAGTTCCTGCTCGCCGCCGCCACCCACCCGAACGAGTACCGGCGCAAGAACTGCCGGCTCGTGACCGACGCGGCTGCGGGCAACTGCAACCAGCTCTCGCTCGGCGCCGCCGAGCCCGGGGTGGACCCGAACCGCAACTACGGCGCCTTCTGGGGCGGTCCCGGCGCGGACACCAACCCGCTGATCCAGACCTATCGCGGCCCCTCACCGTTCTCGGAGCCCGAGAGCCAGAACGTGCGCGAGCTCGTCTCGGGCCGTCAGGTCACGACGCTGATCACCAACCACACCTTCTCGGGCCTCGTGCTGCGCCCGCCCGGGATCGCGGCACAGGGCTCCACGCCCGACGAGCCGATCTACAAGGCGCTCGGCGCGCGCATGGCGGGCGAGAACGGCTACGCCAACCAGTACGGGTACGAGCTCTACGACACCACCGGTACGACCGAGGACTGGAGCTACTGGTCCACGGGCGGGCTGGGCTTCACGTTCGAGATCGGCGACCTGGGCTTCCACCCGCCGTTCGCGGAGACCGTGGCCGAGTGGAACGGCACGAGCGATGACGCCACCGGCGGCGGCAACCGGCTGGCCTACTACCACGCGCAGGAGAACACGGCCGACGTGGCCCGGCACTCGGTGCTCGCGGGGCAGGCGCCCGCCGGTGCGGTGCTCCGGCTGAAGAAGTCCTTCCAGACGCCCACCTACAGCGGCTCCACGTTCACGGACACGCTCGAGTCGACGCTGCAGGTTGGCTCCGGCGGGACCTTCGACTGGCACGTGAACCCGTCGACGCGCCCGCTCGCCATCAAGTCGAGCGGCCGGCCGGCGACAGGAGCTCCGAGCGCACCGCAGCAGTTCACCGCGCGTGGGGGCACGGTCCCGTGCGCGAACTTCGACACCCCGCCGGCGAGCTGTTACGAGGACCACCTGGTCAGCGTCCCGAGCGGAACGGCGATCGACAACGCGAAGGTCACGATCCGGGTCCAGTGGCTCACACCGGCCAGCGACTACGACATGAAGGTCTACCGTGCGGACGCGGCGGGGAACGCGACGGGCGAGGCGATCGCCGAGTCGGCCCAGGGCACCACCTCGTTCGAGGAGACCGCCCTCACCGAGCCGAGGGGCAGGTACGTGGTCCGAGTCGTTAACTTCGCGGGTGTCGAGCCCTGGACGGGCAGCGTCACCTTCGCCGGCCCCGATCAAGGGCCGCGACAGGAGACCTGGACGCTCTTCTGCGAGCAGCCGGAGGGCACCATCCGGTCGGCACGACAGGTGCTCGTGAACCGCGGCCAGCGCCGTGTGCTCGACCTGCGCACGGACTGCAAAGTGCGTCGCTGAGCAGCGCTCCCGAAGGGGACCTTTCGAAGGCCGCTGCTAGCATCGGCCGCGTTCTCAATAGGACGAAAAAACGCATGTCGCCAACCGGAGGCGACCGAAAGGACCAACATGACTGATGGTGTTAGCCGGGTCTCCCTCGAGGTCGGGGGTACCGAGATCTCGTTCGAGACCGGCAAGCTCGCCAAGCAGGCGAGCGGCTCCGTCGTCGTTCGCGCAGGAGACACGATGGTGCTCTCCACTGCCACGGCAGGCAACGTTCGCGACGTCGACTTCCTCCCGCTGACCGTCGATGTGGAGGAGCGCATGTACGCCACGGGCAAGATCCCGGGCAGCTTCTTCCGCCGCGAGGCGCGCGCCGGTGAGAAGGCGACGCTCACGGCCCGGATGATCGACCGGCCGCTTCGCCCGCTCTTCCCGAAGGGCTGGAACCGCGAGACGCAGCTCGTCTCGATCACGATGTCCGTGGATCACGTCAACCCCTACGACATCCTCGCGATGAACGGCGCCAGCGCCGCTCTCATGATCTCGGACATCCCGTTCCCGGCACCCGTCGGTGCTGTGCGGATCGGCCAGGACTCCGAGGGCAGCTTCATCGTGAACCCGGACGAGGAGTGGCTGCAGGAGAGCCCGCTCGACCTGGTGGTGGCCGGCACCGAGGAGGCCATCCTGATGGTCGAGGCCGGCGCCAGCGAGATCACCGAGGCGGAGATCCTCGACGCGCTCGACATCGCTCACAACGAGATCAAGCGGCTCTGCGAGGCACAGCACGACCTGCGCAAGCAGGCGGGCAAGGACAAGATCGAGCACACCGCCCCGGCGGTTGACGAGAGCCTCAGCTCCGAGCTGCAGGAGCGCTTCGGGTCGTCTCTCGACGAGGCCACCCAGGTGGTCGACAAGCTCGAGCGCCAGGACGCCACCAAGCGCGTGGAGGAGGAGTCGCTCGAGTCACTCGCCGGCGACGCCGACGATTCCGATCGCCGGGCGGCGGTGCAGCGCGCGTTCGACGCGCTCGAGAAGGACATCATCCGGAAGCGGATCGCCGTGGACAAGAAGCGTCCCGACGGCCGCGCGGCGGATGAGCTGCGCGACATCTGGATCGAGGTTGGCATCGCCCCCCGCACGCACGGGTCGGCGATCTTCACCCGCGGCCAGACCCAGGCGTTCTCGGTTGCCGCGCTCGGCACCACCCGTGACGAGATGAGGCTCGACACACTCGGGCTCCAGGAGAAGAAGCACTACTTCCACCACTACAACTTCCCGCCGTTCTCGGTCGGGGAGGCGGGCTTCATGCGCGGACCCAAGCGCCGCGACATCGGACACGGAGCGCTCGCGGAGCGCGCGCTCGTGCCGGTGGTCCCGACCGTGGACGAGTTTCCGTACACGGTTCGCGTGGTCTCGGACATCCTCGAGTCGAACGGCTCGTCGTCCATGGCCTCGGTCTGCGGCTCGAGCCTGTCCCTGATGGACGCCGGGGTGCCGATCAAGGCGCCGGTGGCGGGCATCGCGATGGGGCTGATCAAGGAGGGCGACGACTACGTCGTGCTCACCGACATCGCGGGCGTGGAGGACCACCTGGGCGACATGGACTTCAAGGTCGCCGGTACGTCCGAGGGCATCACCGCGCTCCAGATGGACATCAAGATCTCGGGCGTCACGTTCGACATCCTGCGCGACGCGCTCACGCAGGCCCAGAACGCCCGGCTCGCGATCCTCGGCAAGATGAAGGACGCGATCTCCGAGCCGCGTGCCGAGCTGTCGGCCTACGCGCCGCGGATCTCGCAGATCCAGATCGACACCGAGAAGATCGGCGCCGTCATCGGCAAGGGCGGCGAGACCATTCGCGCGCTCTCCGAGGAGTTCGAGGCTCAGATCGACATCGACGACGACGGGACCATCCGCATCTACGCGGCTACCGGCGAGCAGGGCGACGCCCTGACCGACCGGATCCGCCAGATGACCAAGGAGGTCGAGGTCGGCGACGAGTTCACCGGCAAGGTGGTCAAGACCACGACCTTCGGCGCCTTCATCGAGCTCGCCAAGGGCACCGACGGCCTGCTGCACATCTCGAACGTCTCGCCGGGCCAGCGCGTCGACACGGTTGAGGACGTGCTCAACCGCGGCGACGAGCTCAAGGTGAAGGTCGTGGAGGTGGACCGCGAGCGCGGCCGCATCGGCCTGCGCCTCGCGGAGGACCCGGACGTCGCGGGCAAGTCGAAGGAGGAGCTGGCCTCGGTCGGCACCGGCGACAAGGGCCCGCGCGGCGGTGGTGACCGCGGTGACCGCGGTGACCGTGGCGGACGCGGCGGGAACGGCGGACGTCGCCGTGAGGGCGGCGGACGCGGCGGGCGCGATCGCGACCGTGACCGCGATCGCAACCGGCGGGACGAGCGCTGAGCAAGCAGCAGCCTGTTCTGACGACCCTGGACTCGGGCGTCAGGGTCGCTACCGAGGCCATGCCCTCGGTTCGCTCGATCGCGCTCGGATTCTGGATCCGGGCGGGGTCGCGCGACGAGGGCGATGAGCAGGCGGGGATCTCGCATTTCCTCGAACACCTCCTGTTCAAGGGCACGGACCGCTTCAGCTCGCTCGAGATAGACGAGGCGTTCGACGCGATGGGGGCGGAGGTCAATGCCGGCACCGGCAAGGAGACGACCTCCGTCTACTCGCGCTTTCTCGACGGGCACCTGGAGCGGGCGTTCGACCTGCTCCAGGACATGGTCCTGCACCCGGCCTACCCGGACATCGACTCCGAGCGGCAGGTGGTGATCGAGGAGATCGCCATGTACGAGGACGAGCCCCAGGACAAGGTGCACGACGTCTTCGCCGGAGCGCTCTTCGGCGAGCATCCGCTGGGGCGCCCGATCATCGGCCGCGCCGAGGTGGTGTCCTCCGTGCCGGTGCCCAACATCGCGGCCTGGCACGACAGCCGCTACGTGCCGGGCGGGATCGTGGTCGCCGCCGCGGGCAACGTGGACCACGACCAGCTCGTCGGGCTGGTCGAGAAGGCCTTCAACGGTGCTCCGCCGGCCGCGGGGCCGGCAGACCTGGTGGCCCCGGCGGGCGCCGGTGACCGGCTGCGCTTCCACCGCAAGGACACCGAGCAGTACCACCTCTGCCTCGGGGCACCGGGCATCCCGCGCGGCGACGACCGCCGCTTCGCTCTCAGGATCCTCGACACGATCCTCGGCGGGTCGACCTCGTCGAGGCTCTTCCAGGAGGTTCGCGAGAAGCGCGGCCTGGCCTATTCGGTCTACTCCTACACGAGCCACTACGCCGACACCGGTCAGGTGGCCGTCTACGTGGGCACTCGGCCCGACAACGTGGGCGAGGCCTTCGAGGTCATCGGAGTGGAGCTGCGGCGCCTGATCGAGGACGGGGTGACGGCGGACGAGCTCGAGCGCGCCCGCGACAACGTGAAGGGGCGCACCGTGCTGTCGATGGAGTCCACGTCCACGCGCATGAACCGCCTCGGCAGCTCGCTGCTCATGGGTGTCCCGCTGCTCACCGTCGACGAGGTGCTGGCGGCGTTCGACGCGGTCACGCTCGACGACGTGACCGACCTGGCGCGCGAGCTCTGGCTGCCCGAGTCGCTCGCCGCGGCCGGCGTGGGGGCGGACGAGGACACCTTCCGCTCGGCGCTCGGCTCGGTGAGCGCCGAACTCGTGGCGTGATCAACGTCGCCGTCTCCGGTGCGGCGGGTCGCATGGGGCAGACGGTGTGCTCGGCGGTCGAGGGCGCGGATGACATGTCCCTGGTCGGACGGGCCGATCCGCAGCTCGGCGTCTCTCTTGCGGACGTGCTCGGCGACGCCGACGTGGTCGTGGACTTCAGCCAGCCGACCGTGGCGCTCGAGAACGCGCGCGCATGCCTCGAGGCCGGCGTGCACTGCGTGATGGGCACCACCGGGGCCTCGTTCGACGAGCTTCGCGGGGTGGGGAGCGCCAACCTCTTCGTGGCGCCGAACTTCGCGATCGGCGCGGTGCTGATGATGCGCTTCGCCGCTCAGGCCGCGGAGCACATGCCGGAGAGCGAGATCGTGGAGCTGCACCACGACGGCAAGCTCGACGCCCCTTCCGGCACCGCCAAGCGCACGGCGGAGCTGATGCGGGCCGCCGGGGGCAACGTGCACGAGCCGATCCACTCCGTGCGGCTCCCGGGGCTGGTCGCGCACCAGGAGGTGCTCTTGGGCGGGCAGGGGGAGACGCTGTCGATTCGCCACGACTCCACCTCGCGGGAGAGCTTCATGCCGGGGGTCCTGCTGGCGGTCCGGAAGGTCGGGGAACTCGAGGATTCGCCTGTGGTCGGGCTGGAGCACCTGCTCTAGCCGGCACCCGGAGGGGGTTGACCCCGGCGGCCCGGCGGGGGCAGTATGTGTCGCAGTGCTCAGCCGTCCCAGAGCTTTTGCCGCATTCGTCGCCTGTGCCGCATCGGTGGCTGTGTCGGGTTGCGCGTTCGGGGAGCCGAGGCCGACTACGAATGCGACGTTCACGGGGGCCACGCTCCACGGCAACATCTACTCGAGCTTCGAGGGGAACACGGAGTACTGGTGGCGCTACGGGGGTTCGCCCGCGCTGGGGTCGGAGACCCCTCATAGGACGATTGCCATCAGCGACGAAGAACCGCACCCGGTCTCGGAGCCGGTGACCGGCCTCACGCCCAACACGACGTATCACTTCCAGCTCTGCGCCAAGGACGGGGAGGAGAGCCCGCCACGGACGAACTGCTCCAAGGACCAGACCTTCTCGACGCGGTCGACGATCGACGGCTCACGGATCGCCTTCTCAGCCGACTTCCGGGACGACAGCCTCGAGATCTACGCGATGGACACCGACGGGAGCGATCAGACCAACCTCACCGATGATCCGGGCCATGACTCGGATGCGGAATGGTCACCCGACGGCACCAAGATTGCCTTCTCGACCTCGCGCGAGGGCGACGACTTCGACGGCGAGGTCTACGTGATGGATGCCGACGGCAGCGATCAGGTCAACCTCACCGACGAGCCGGGGTATGACGCTGGTCCGGCATGGTCGCCCGACGGGAGCGAGATCGCGTTCATCTCGGCGCGTGACGGCAACAACGAGATCTACGTGATGGATGCCGACGGCAGCAACCAGAGACGCCTCACGAACCGCCCCGGCAGCGATGACCACCCGGAATGGTCGCCCGACGGAACCAAGATCGCCTTCAACTCCGGGGAGAGCCCGAACATCGAGGTGATCGTGATGGACGCCGACGGCAGCGACCAGGTGAACATCACCAACAACCCGGCCTATGACTCGGATCCGGCATGGTCGCCGGACGGGAGCAGGATCGCCTTCGGCTCATCGCGTGGCGACAACTGGGAAGTGTGGGTGATGGATCCCGATGGCACCGACCTGGTGAACCTCACCAACCATGAGGCGTCCGACATCCAGCCCGCGTGGTCGCCGGACGGCCGGAAGCTCGCGTTCGCCACCGACCGCGACGGGGCTCCATACATGGAGATCTACGTAATGGATGCCGACGGCACCGACCAGATCAACCTGACCAACAATCCGGCGCCCGACAGCAGCCCGGACTGGTCGCCGCCGCCCCCGGCGCCGACCGCCCGCTAGCCGGTGCCGTGAGCGCGCGCGCTTCCGCGCTCGTCGCCATCGCCGCGTTGGTGGCTGTGTCCGGTTGCGCGTTCGGGGAGCCGAGGCCGACTACGAACGCGACGCTCACGGGGGCCACGCTCCACGGCAACATCTATTCGAACGTCGACGGGACGACGGAGTACTGGTGGCGGTACGGGGGGACGCCTGCTTACGGATCGGAGACGCCGAAGCGTTCGATCGTGATCCACGACGACGATCCGCATCCGGTGTCGGAGCCGCTGAGCGGTCTGACGCCGAACACGACCTACCACTTCAGGCTCTGCGCGAGGGACGGCGAGGAGAGCCCGCCGCGCACGAACTGCTCCCAGGACCAGACCTTCTCCACATCCTCCGCGATCGGTAGCTCGCGGATCGCCTTCACGTCTTTCCGCGACGGCAACTACGAGATCTATGCGATGAACCCGGACGGAGGCACTCCGACGCGCCTGACCGAAGACTCGGAAACCGACCTGGAGCCCGATTGGTCCGGCGACGGAACCAAGATCGCCTTCGGCTCCGACCGCGACGGCAACTCCGAGGTCTACTCGATGGACGCGGACGGAGGCGCTCAGACGCGTCTCACGATCAACTCCCGTGAGGACTTCTCGCCAAGCTGGTCGCCCGGCGCAGCCAGGATCGCCTTCGTCTCCGACCGCGACGGCGATCCCAACGGCAGCCCGAACTATGAGATCTATGCGATGGACGCCGACGGCAGCGACCAGACGAACCTCACCAACGACCCTGAGTTCGACTACTTCCCGGAGTGGTCCCCGGATGGCAAGAGGATCGCCTTCACCTCGGACCGCGACGGCATCGTTCCCGAGGTCTACGTGATGGACGCCGACGGCAGCGACCAGACGAACCTCACGAACAACCCGGCCATCGATCAGGCGCCCGCGTGGTCGCCCGACGGGACCAAGATCGCCTTCCACTCACGCCGCGACGGCAACTACGAGATCTACGTGATGGACGCCGACGGTGGCAACCAGACCAGGCTCACCCACAGCGACGGGACATCGGACACCGACCCGACATGGTCCCCGGACGGGCGGAAGATCGCCTTCACCAGCAGCAGGTTCGTGCCCGACGTCAACGTGGTGGACGCTGACGGGAGCGACCAGACGAACCTCACCGAGAGCTCGGAGGGCGACCTCGGGCCTGCGTGGTCGCCGTGACGGCTCGAGGCCCTTAGGCCCGCAGCAACAGCGCCGTCGCCTCGGCCGCCGGCAGCGGTCTCGCCAGGTGGTAGCCCTGGGCCATCGGGCATCCCTGTGCGGCCAGGAAGACGCGCTGCTCCTCGGTCTCCACGCCCTCGGCCACGACCTCGCGCCCCAGCGCCTGAGCCAGCCGGATGATCGCCGTGACTACAGCCGACGCGCTGGGACTGCGCGGCACATCGCGCATGAAGGAGCGGTCGATCTTGATCTGGTCGACGGGCATCTCGTGCAGGCGGCTCAGCGACGAGAAGCCCTCGCCGAAGTCGTCGATCGCCACGCCCACGCCGAGGGCGTGAAGGCGCTCGAGCGGACCGCGCGCCGCCGTCTCGTCCATCGCCGCGGACTCGGTCACCTCCACGACGAGGCGTGAAGGCTCGACGCCGTGCCGGGCGAGTGCCGCGCCGAGCGAGTCCACGTATTCCGGCCTGCGCAGCTCTCGCGGCGCCGCGTTCACGCTCAGCCGCGGGGTGAGCCCGAGCACCTGCCACTCGGCGGCCTGGCGGCACATCTCGTCGATCACCCATTCCCCGATCGGGTCGATCAACCCGCTGTGCTCGGCGGCCGGGATGAACGCGGCCGGCGGAACCAGCCCGCGCGAGGGGTCGTTCCAGCGAAGGAGCGCCTCCACGGCCGCGGGCTGTCCGCTCTCGAGCGAGTAGATCGGCTGGTAATGCAGCTCGAGCTCGTTCCCGTCTATCGACCTGCGCAGCCTGGCGGTCAGCGACAGGCGGTCGAGCGGGTGCTGCTCCTCGGGCGTGTAGACCATGTGCCCCGCGCGGCCCGCGCGCTTGGCCTGGTACATGGCCGTGTCGGCCTGACGGAGCAGCTCCTCGCCCCCGATTGCGAGGCGCGGGAAGATGCTCACGCCGAGGCTGGCGCTCACGTGGAACTCGGCGCCCTCCACCTCCACGGCCTCGGCCAGGGCAGCGGCCACGCGCTTCGCGCTGGTCACCGCGGCGTCGATCCCGTCGGCCGGAAGGTCGGGCAGGAGCATGAAGAACTCGTCGCCGCCGGTACGGGCGAGCAGGTCCCCGTGGCGCTTGAGTCGCTCGAGCCGCCGGGCGATGGACACGAGCAGCTCGTCGCCGACGGGATGTCCGAGGCTGTCGTTGACCAGCTTGAAGTCGTCGAGGTCGAGGCAGACGAGCCCGACCGAGCGGTTGGTCTGGCGGGCGCTCTCGATCGCCGAGTGCACGCTCTCCGCGAGCTGCGCCCGGTTGGGAAGCCCGGTCAGCGGGTCGTGGTAGGCGAGAAAGGCCACTCGCTGCTCGGCGAGGCGGCGGTCGGTGATGTCCTCGCCTGACCCGAGCGACCCGGACACCCGCCCGTCGTCGCCGCGGAGCACCGTGTTGTGCCAGCGGATCAGCCGCTCGCCGCCGGACGCGGTCAGCACCGCGCTCTCGAACTCCGTGACGCCTTCCCGCTCGCCGCGGATGACCTGGTCGAAGCCGCGCCGGGCGGCCTCGCGCTCGGCGTCCGGGACGGCGACCGCGAACCAGTCGCTGCCGAGCAGATCGGGCTCGGCGCGGCCCAGCACCTCGCATGCGCGCCTGTTCACCAGGCTGATCGTGCCGTCAGCGGCGAGCACGACGATCATCGTGGCCGCGATGTCGAGGTAGCCCTGAGCGCGATCGCGCTCCTCGCGTACGAGCGCCTCACTCTCCTGCAGAGCGCTCTGGGTGCGCTTCAGCTCGGTCACGTCCACGAGCACGCCCTGCGTGCACACCGGGCGATCGTCGGCGTCGCGGATGATCGTGTCCCGCTCCCAGATCCAGACCACGCGCCCGTCCGCCGCAAGCATCCGGAACTCACCCTCGTAGGGGATGGCCTGCTCCCAGGTCAGCCGCTCCGCGGCCAGCACGCGCTCGCGGTCATCGGGATGGATGCGCTCGCCCCAGAGGTCGTCGCTCTCGATCCAGCTGCTCACCGGGAAGCCCAGCAGCTGCTCGATCTGGGGGCTGACGTAGAGGAACGGAGCGTCGGCCGTGAAGTCCGCGATGTAGGTCACCGCCGGAATCTGCTCGACCAGCATCCGGTAACGGACCTCTGCGGGCACCCCCGCCTCGGTTCGGGCAGGGGCTTCCAGGGGGAAGGCTCGGGCTGGCTGCTCCATGGTCGACGCGAGTGCCGCAGGCGGCTATTCCCCTAATCGGGTGACCGGGGAGGTGACTTGAGTCAGGCCGCGGTGCGACTGCTCTTGCGGAGCGTGCGCGGGACCACGAAGCGGATCCCGGAGCGCTCGTCGTCGATCGAGCAAGTCTTGTTGTCGATCAGCCCGAGCTGCTTTGCGCTGGGCACCAGCGTCATCTGGTTCAGGTAGCGCTCGTGCCCGCGCTTGCGGGTGATGATCCACAGGTAGCCGGTGTCGCGCAGGCGGGCGCGATAGCTCGCCAGCACGTCGGCTGCCTCGTCCATCGATTCCACCAGCACGATGGCGCCGTCGAGCTCGCCGGATCGGACTAGCCCGCGCCCGGCCGCCTCCTTGACGTCGCGTCTCAGGCCCGATCCGACGTCGCCGGACACCTCGACACGATCACCGGGCTTGACCCCGAGCTTCTGCACCGCCGTCCTGTGGCTGTAGTCACGCTCCCGTTCCATGGAACGTGGATTGTCTCATTTGCAGCGGTTGTTCCGGTACGCATGACAGCGCGCTATCGTCGGCCTGCGTGAATCCGGGCGGAATTCTCACTGCGATGGTCACGCCGTTCGATCGCGACGGCGCGCTCGACGAGGACGCGACCGTCCGCCTCATCCACGAGCTTCTGGAGTCCGGCTCCGACGGACTGGTGGTGGCGGGCACCACCGGGGAGTCCCCGACGCTGACCGACGAGGAGAAGGCGCGCCTGTGGCAGCTGGCCGTCGAGGAATCCGGCGACGCGCCGGTGATCGCCGGCACCGGCACCTATGACACGCGTCACAGCGCGGAGCTGACCGAGCGCGCCACCGAGATCGGGGTCGACGCGGTGCTGGTCGTCACCCCGTACTACAACAAGCCGAATCCGCGCGGGCTCGTGGCGCATTTCGAGGCGGTGGCGGCAGCGACCGACAGACCCGTGATCCTCTACAACATTCCCTCTCGCTCCGTCATCGACATGCCCAACGACCTCCTGGCCGAGCTGGCGCAGATCGAGAACGTGACCGCGGTGAAGCAGGCGCGCTATGAGGACCTCGAGCCGATCGACGGCCTCGATCTGCTGGCGGGCAACGACGACACGCTGGCGCGGGTGCTGGACATGGGCGGCACCGGCGGCATCATGGTGGCGTCCCAGCTCGTGGGCCGCGAGATGCGGCGGATGATCGACGAGCCGGAGCGGCGCCACGAGATCCACGACTCGCTCACCGACCTGTTCGCGGCGCTCAGCGTCACGAGCAATCCCATCCCGATCAAGGCGGCCATGAGAATGGCCGGCCACGAGGTAGGGGGCCTGCGCCTACCGCTCGTAGAGCCCTCGGACGACGAGGCCGCGGTGATTCGCGAGGCGCTCGAGCGCCACGGCCTGCTGGCACGGGTTTGACGAGCAACGGCACGCTCCGGGTGCTCCCCCTCGGCGGTCTGGGGGAGATCGGGAAGAACATGACCGTCGTCGAGTACGACGACCGGATCATCGTCGTGGACACGGGCCTGATGTTCCCGACCCCCGACCAGCTGGGCATTGACCTGGTGCTGCCCGACTTCGCCTACCTGCGCGAGCGGGCCGACGACGTGGAGGCGATCGTGCTCACGCACGGTCACGAGGACCACGTGGGCGCGCTGCCGTTCCTGCTGCGGCAGTTCGATCGCCCGCCGGCGATCTACGGCGGGCCGCTGACGGCAGCGATGGTGCGCTCGAAGCTGGACGAGCACAAGCTGAAGGACGTGCAGGTGGAGGACGTGCTGGCCGGCGCGACCTTCGATGCCGGGCCCTTCGCCGTGGAGATGGTGAAGATGGCGCACTCGATCCCGGACGCCTTCGCCGTGGCGCTGACCTGCGAGCTCGGCACGATGCTCGTGACCGGCGACTACAAGTTCGACCAGACCCCGGTGGACGGCGTCCCGGCGGACGTGGGGCGACTGGCGGAGCTGGGGCGCGCGGGGCTGCTGCTGCTCTGCGGTGACTCCACGAACGCCGACCGGCCCGGCACCTCGCTTTCCGAGTCGAGCGTCGGACCGCGCCTTCAGGAGGTGTTCGCGCGCTGCGAGGGCCGGATCGTGGTCACCTGCTTCGCCTCGAACATCCACCGCGTGCAGCAGGTCGTGGACGCGGCCGCCGGCCTCGGCCGCAAGGTCGCGCTGGTGGGCCGGTCCATGCGCAAGAACGTGAACATCGGCCGCATGCTCGGCCACATCGAGGTCCCCGAGGGGATGCTCGTGGGGCCCGGCGAGATCGAGGACTTTCCCGACCAGAAGCTCGTGATCCTGTCCACCGGGAGCCAGGGCGAGCCGCTGTCCGCGCTGCGCCGCATGGCCCACGACGACCATCCGCAGGTGGCGCTCCACGAGGGCGACACCGTGATCTTCTCCGCCACCTCGATCCCTGGGAACGAGCGCGCGGTCAACGAGACCATCGACCGCATCTACCGCCTCGGGGCCACGGCGATCACCCCGAGCGACGTGCCCGTGCACGCCTCAGGGCACGGCTACCAGGAGGAGCTGAAGCTGATGCTCAACCTGACGAAGCCGCGCTACGTGATGCCGGTGCACGGCGATCACCGCCGCCTGAGCCTCCACGGGCAGCTGGCCAAGGCGGTGGGCATCCCCCCGAAGTCCATCTTCCACGGTGAGAACGGGCTGCCGCTCGAGCTGGACGCCGGCGGCGCGCGCTTCGGCGATCGCGAGCAGGCCGGCATGATCTTCGTGGACGGCATGGAGGTGGGCGACATCGAGGACGTGGCGCTCCGCGATCGCCGCATGCTGTCCGCGGACGGCATCTTCATCGTCGTCGCGACGGTCTCGGAGCAGGACGGCCGCTCGGTCGCCGACCCGGAGATCATCTTCCGGGGGGTCCCGTTCGTGGAGGAGACCGACGACTTCGTCGACGAGCTCCGCCAGGCGGTGGACGCGTCGCTCGAGCGCTCGGCGAAGGAGCAGATCAGCGAGATCGACCTGCTCCAGGACCACCTACACGACGACGTGGCGGAGTTCGTCTACAAGCGCCTGCGCAGGCGCCCGATGATCCTTCCGGTCGTCGTCGAGGTCTAGCCAGCCGGCGGCACGCCGCTGACGGCCGCGTGCCCATCGAAGCGGCACGAGCCACTGCCGGTCCCGTCGGCGATCAACCCCACGACGCCGCTCAGCGCGACACGCGTAGTGGGGGTGGAGGCCACGAGCGGCGAGGACTCGATCGTCCGGGGGCCCGCCGATGTCACAGCGGCTACCACCTGAGCGCTGGCTCCGAGGTTGCCGTAGGAGGCCTCCTCGCCGTCCGCGCTCGATCCGGCCTCGGCCGACTGCACGCGCACCTCTGCGCGCGGGCCGCCCATGTCGGCAGGGCATGCCGCCGACAGCGTGAGGGGCCCGTAGGTGAGCAGCGTCGTGGCCGCGCCGCCCTGCGGGACTGTGGTGGCCGGGATCACGCGCAGCGAGTCCACCGCCGCCGCGCCGTCCGCGCGTGTCGCGCTCGGAACCTCGGCGAGCGTGGACTCCTTGATGTCCTCGCCGGTGAGCGTGGCGAGCGCAACGTCGCGCCCCTGGATCGTGCTGTTGCGCACGTCGAGGCCCCGGATGTCGTTGTTGCGCAGGTCCTTGGTGCGGATGTCGTTGTTGCGCAGGTCGCGCGTGCTCACCTGGTTGTTCTTGATCTCGCGGCTGTCTATGTAGCCGCTGGCGACTCCATACGAGACGCCTCCAAGCGAGAGGAACAGGGCGAGCAGGGAGATGACGATTGCCGGCGATGGCCGCAGCCGAGTGACGGACTTCAAGACAGCTCCTACGGATCGGGGTCCGATGTAACCCGGAACACCGTAGTGGGAGATACGGAGCGCTCCCGGGTCCTGTGTCTGGAGGGGCTGGGCGACTTTCCCGTCATATAGACCGGAAACGCGCCCAGGGCCGCGCTTTCGGTGGCGCCGGCTACGCCCGGTCGCGCGCGACCGACGGCTTGCTGTCCAGCTCGGAGTCGAGCGCCAGCGGCAACCAGACCAGGAAGCGGGCGCCGCCGCCCTCGGCGTCGGAGAGCTCGACGCGGCCGCCGTGGGCCTCGGCCACCGCGCGGACGATCGCGAGCCCGAGGCCGCTGCCGCCGCCGGCTGCCGCATCGCCGGCGCCGCGGGCGAACCGCTCGAAGATGCGCTCGCGCAGTTCCGGAGGCACGCCGGGACCGCGGTCGGAGACCTCGAGCACGGCCTCGCCGTCGCGCCGGTGGGTGGACACCGTCACCGGGGTGCCGGAGGCGGTGTGCACGAGCGCGTTCTCGATCAGGTTGGCCACCAGGCGGTGGAGATCGTCCGCCACGCCCATGACGGGCACCGTCTCCGGCGTGTCGAGCGACAGCGCCTGGCCGGCGGCCAGCGGGCTCGCCTCCATCGCCGCCTCGCGGGTGACCGCCGACAGGTCGACCGCCCGCTTGGGCGCCTGGCGCCCGGCGTCCGCGCGCGCGAGCAGCAGCAGGTCGGCCACCAGGCGGCGCATCCGCTGCGAGGAGCGCAGCGCCGAGCCGGCCATCTCGCGGGCGTCGCCCTCCAGGTCGGGCTCCAGCAGCTCGAGGTTGGCCAGGATGCTCGTGAGGGGGGTGCGCAATTCGTGCGAGGCGTCGGCGACGAAGTCGCGCTGGCGCTCGAGCGCCGCCTCGCTCTCGCCGCGTGCGGCACTCAGCTCGCGAAGCATGTCCTCGAGCGTCTCGGCCAGGTCGGAGACCTCGTCATTGGCGCGTGGCTTCGGCAGCCTCACATCCGGGTCGCGTGTGCGAGCCACCTCGCGTGCCGCGCGTGTGAGCCCGGCGATCGGCCGCATGGCGCGCCGGGCCACGAACAGCCCGCCGGCGAACGCCAGGAAGGTGCCACCGATCACGCCGAACGCGAGGAAGACGCGCACCTTGTTGACCGTGATGGCGACCGTGCTCTCCCGCTTCCCGTACTGGACATACGCGAACGTCTGCGCGACGGGCGGCCCGAGCGGCGACGAGAGCTCTGAGGCCGGGCCGACGCTGCCGGCGACCAGCGGACGGGACACGACCCGGTACGGGCCCACGTCGTGGACTCCCTCGGGGGTGACCGGGCCGAGGTCCACGGCTCCCGTCTTCGGGAACGTGAGCTGGCCGCGCTGGTTCACGAGCCGCACCGCGGCGTCGCCAGCGGCCGCATACAGGAGCGGTTCCTTGTCGACTTGCAGGCTGAGCTCGCCGCTGCTGGGGCTCACGTTCCGGGTGATGCTGTCCTGGAGCCGGTCCTGGAGGTCGGCAGCCGTGGCGCGCACGTCGTCGTCGAATCCCGTCCGGATGCGCTGCTCGGCCACGGCCCCGATCACGATGGCGAAGAGGCACAGGATCGCGAACGTGAGCGCCGAGCTCACGATGGCGACCTTCAGGCGTACCGGCAGGCGGGCTCTCACGAGGTGGGCCTCAGCACGTAGCCGGCTCCGCGGACCGTGTGCAGCATGCGCGGCTCGCCGCCGGCCTCGAGCTTGCGGCGGAGATTGGAGATGAACACGTCCACCGTGTTCGTCTCGGCGAACGGGTGGTAGCCCCAGACCTCGTCGAGCAGCGCCTGGCGCGACACGACGATGCGCTCGTTGCGCATCAGGTGCTCGAGCAGCTCGAACTCCCGCGCGGTCAGACCGAGCGCGCGCTCCCCGCGAAAGACCTCGTGCGTGTCCGGGTTGAGCCGCAGGTCGCCGGCCACCAGGAACGCGCTCCCGCGCGGGGGGCGCCGGCGCAGGAGGGCGCGCACCCGGGCCAGCAGCTCGGCGCGCTCGAAGGGCTTGACCAGGTAGTCGTCGGCGCCCGAGTCCAGGCCCTCCACCCGGGCGTCCACGGCGTCGCGCGCGGTCAGCATGAGGATCGGCACGTCGGCTCCCTCGCGCAGCCGGCGGCAGACCTCGACGCCGTCCAGCTTGGGCAGCCCGAGGTCGAGCACCACCGCGTCGGGCTCGAAGAGGTCGGACTCCGCGAGGGCCGCTTCGCCGTCGCCGGCCACGCGGACCTCGTAGCCCTCCTTGTCGAGCGAGCGCCTCAGCACGCCCGCGATGTCCTCATCGTCTTCCACCACGAGCACGCGCGGCCTACCGCTCATCGGGCCAATGGTAGGGAGGGGGAGGGGGGTCTCCGTCGAAATTCCGGTGGATGGCCATTCGCCCCCCGAAAGGACGCAAGCGCCGTCGCCCCCGCGGGCGGCTGCGCGTCGGTATCAAGCTGCCCACGCTCGATCAGGGCCAGTGGGACCTGGTCGGCCTGGGCCTCGTCTCGTTCGCAGCCTTCTTCGCGTGCGTCTTCTACCTCGGCTGGGCCGGTGGCCAGGTGGGCGAGGCGATGGCCGACGGGATGCTCGTGCTCTTCGGGGACGCCGGCTACCTGGCACCGCTGGCGCTGTTCGCCGCGGGCGCCGTGGTGATGCTGCGGCCGATGCTTCCCACGGTCCGGCCGTGGGGCGTGGGCGCGCTCTGCCTGGGGGCCGCTCTCACGCTTGGACTGGCCGCCGGCTCGCTCGGGCTCGGTCCCGGCGAGACCGCGCGCGACGGGTTCCTGGACGCCGAATACCTCAGACACCACGGCGGGCTCGTCGGCGAGTCGCTCTTCTGGGTCTCGAGCCACCTCTTCTCCCACGCCGGGTCGCACATCCTGTTCGTGTTCCTGCTCTTGGCGGGCGTGCTGCTCCTCACCGGCGCCTCGGTGGCCGGCGTGGTGGGTGCCACGAGGCAGGGGGTGGCCACCACCACGGAGCGGGTGCGCGTCTCGAAGCAGGATCTCGCGAACGCGCTCTCCGGTCTCACCACGGCACCGCCGGACTCGCCACGGGGCGAGGCCGTGGCGCCGCCTGAGCCCGAGGACTCCGAGCCTGTCGTGCGGGCCACGCACGTGGAGGCGCCCGCCCTGGACGGGTCCGAGCGCTACCCCGACCTGTACGAGGAGGACGAGGAGCCCGCCGAGGAGAGCTTCAGCGAGCCCGAGCCCGCTCCCGAGCCGATTCCCGAGCCCGACCCCACCGTGGTGGCCGCGGAGCCCGAGCCCGCCGAGGAGCCCGCGCTGACGCCGCAGGGAAACCGCCGCTCCGCAGTCACCGAGTCGGACGACATCGACTACCGCATGCCGAAGCCTTCGTTCCTCAAGCGCTCGAACGGTGCGCAGAAGGTGGATACCAAGGGCATCGCGCGCACCGGCTCGCAGCTCGTCGAGACACTGAGCCACTTCAACGTGGACGGCAAGGTGATCGGCACGGTCACCGGCCCGCACGTGACGCGCTACGAGCTGCGCCTGGCGCCCGGGATCAAGATGTCGAAGGTCGCCACGCTGAAGGACGATCTCGCCTACGCCCTGGCGGCCGAGCAGGTGCGCATCCTGGCGCCGATCCCCGGCAAGCAGGCCGTGGGAGTGGAGGTGCCCAACCGGGTCCGCAAGATGGTCCACCTCGGCGACGTCTTCCAGCCCGCGCCGGCCGGCTGGTCGCCCCTGTCGGTATGGCTCGGCAAGGACATCGCAGGCAAGGCGATCGGCACCGACCTGGCCAAGCAGCCCCACATCCTGATCGCCGGTACGACGGGCTCGGGTAAGTCGGGCTGCGTGAACGCGATGCTCTCGTCGATCCTGCTGCGCTCCTCGCCGAACGAGCTGCGCATGGTGCTCGTGGACCCCAAGCGCGTGGAGCTCAACCACTACGAGGGAATCCCTCATCTCCTGACGCCGGTCGTAACGAGCCCGCGCCTCGCTGCGAACGTGCTCGGCAACCTGATCAAGGAGATGGAGGAGCGCTACGGCGTGATGAGCCGCGCCAAGACGCGCAGCCTCACCGAGCTCAACCGCGTGCGCCAGAATCGGGGCGAGCCGGCGCTGCCGTACATCCTCTGCGTGATCGACGAGCTCGCCGACCTGATGATGGTCGCGCCCGCCGACGTGGAGGACTCGATCATCCGGCTGGCCCAGAAGTCGCGCGCGGTGGGCATCCACCTGGTGCTCGCCACGCAGCGGCCGAGCGCCGACGTGATCACCGGCATGATCAAGGCCAACGTGCCGGCCCGGATCGCCTTCGCGGTGTCCTCCCAGACCGATTCGCGCGTGATCCTCGACCAGAACGGCGCCGAGTCGCTGCTCGGACAGGGCGACATGCTCTTCAGGCCGGCCGGCGAGTCGCGGTCGGCCCGGATCCAGGGGGCGTTCATCGGCGAGGACGAGATCGAGCGTCTGACCGACCACTGGCGCCGGCAGGGCGAGCCGGAGCTTCACGAGGAGCTGCTCGAGGCGGTGGAGCCCGAGGAGGGCGAGGACTCGCCCGGAGACTTCGATCCGGATCAGGACGACATGCTGGCTGACGCGATCTCGACGGTCGTCCAGATGGGCACCGCCTCCACCTCCATGCTTCAGCGCCGCCTGAGGGTCGGGTACACGCGCGCCGGACGGCTCGTGGACATGATGGAGCGGCGCGGCGTGATCTCCGGCTACGAGGGCTCCAAGGCGCGTCAGGTGCTGATCACCGAGGCGGACCTGTCGCGGGTGCTCGAGTCGCTTGCAGAGGCGCCCGTGGCTGCCTCGAACGACGACTGAGCCCCGGTCCGGGCTACTCCGACAGCCCCACGGCTTCGAGGGCCTCGCCGCGACTGTTGTATTCGAGCGCCTTCTCCATCGCTGCCACTCCCGGGCGTGGGTCGCTCCAGTAAGCGGCGATTGCTGTCTCGAGCGCCTCGACGTATCGGCGCACGATCTCCACGTTCTCCTGCGACATCGCCCGGCGAGTATCCCCCGCCGCACACCCCGGCCGCTAGGCGCCGGGGGCGCGGTGAGGATTCCCGGTCTTGTCGCCTACTGGGCGTCGAAGACGAGCAGGGTGAACTGCTGGCCGCCGGCCGCATGAATGCCGCCATTCATTCGCGTCGATCGCTATAGCCGCCGGGGTGAACATCGGTACGGTGTCGGCGGCGCTCGGCCACGCCAGCGTCACGATCACGTGGGACCGCTATCACCACCTCCTCCCGGGCACGATGGAGCAGGCCGCAGGCCTGATCCAGACCTACATCGAGGCCAACGCCGGCTGACGCTCTACGCGGACCCACCCGCCCCAGTCGGGGTCGATCCCGTCGAGCTCCGCTCTGCAGAGCGAGAAACGGCCGTCTGATCGCGATGCCCACCATCGGGGAAACGCTGCGCGAGGCTCGGATGCGCCAGCGGCTCGACATCGCGGATGTCGAGCGAGACACCAAGATCCGCGCGAAGTACCTGCGTGCGCTCGAGAACGAGGAGTTCTCGATGCTGCCGGGGCCCACCTTCGTGAAGACGTTCCTGCGGACCTATGCGGAGCTGCTGGGGCTCGATCCGCACGCCCTGGTCGAGCAGTACCGCGCCGACCACGAGCCGCGCGACGAGCTCGAGACGCTGAAGCCGCTGGGCCCAACGGGTGTCGGCAGGCGCGACCGGCGCCGCCGGGGACCGCGGCCCTGGATGGTTGCGGCCTTGCTCGCGACCGCGGTGGTGATCGGCTTGGTGGTGCTGGGGATGAGCGTCGACGAGGACCCCGAAGGCGCCGACACGACCACCACCACCGAGACCACGGCGCGCACGGAGCCCACGGAGACGCAGCCGAAGGAGAAGCCCGCGCCTCCGCGGCGAGTGGTCGTGCGGGTCACCCCGAGCACACCGACGTACCTGTGCGTGGACACGGGGGCGGACACCGAGGTGACCTTCGAGGGGACCCTCGAGACCGCGCGCACCTTCCGCGGGCGGCGGCTGCGGATGAACATCGGGAAGACAGCGATCGGCGTGAGCGTGAACGGCCGCCGCGTGCCGATCGAGCCCAGCCCGGAACCCGTCGGCTTCGTGTTCACCCCGGGCTCGACCGAGCCGCTGCCGATCGGAGAGCGTCCTTGCGCCTGAGGACCGCTTGAGCGCCCGCGCAGGCATCGTCGTGACCGGCACGGAGGTCCTCACCGGCCGCATCAGCGACCGCAACGGGCCCTGGCTTGCCGACCGGCTGCTCGAGCTGGGCGTGGAGCTGGCCCACATAACGATCACCGGCGACCGCGCCGAGGACATGGAGGCCCAGTTGCGCTTCCACGCCGACCAGGGCGTGGACCTGATCATCACGAGCGGCGGGCTCGGCCCCACCGCCGATGACATGACCGTGGAGGTCGTGGCGCGCTTCGCCGAGCGCCCGCTCGTGCTCGACGAGGCGCTCGAGGAGCGCATCGCGGACATCCTGCGCGGCCTGATGCAGCGCTTTCGCCACTGGGACTTCGACGCCGTTCGAGCCGCGAACCGCAAGCAGGCGCTGGTGCCCGAGGGGGCGTACGTGATCAATCCGGTGGGCACCGCTCCCGGGGTGGTCGTCCCGGGCAAGCCGACCATCGTGGTGCTCCCCGGCCCGCCCCGCGAGCTCCAGGGGATGTGGGACGAGGCGGTGTCCACGCCCGCGTTCCAGGAGGCCACGGCGGGCCGCACCGCGTACGAGCAGGACACGCTGCGCCTGTTCGGCCTGCCGGAGTCGGGGATCGCCGAGACCCTGCGGGTGGCCGAGCAGGAGATACCCGGCTTCGAGCGGCTCGAGATCACCACCTGCCTGCGGCGCGGGGAGGTCGAGGTGGTCACACGACACGAGCCGGGGTCGGGGCTCGAGGCCTACGACGCCCTGGTGGAGATGATCCGCAGCCGCCATCCGCGCGAGCTGTTCTCAGAGGACGGCTCGAAGGTGGACGACCAGGTGGCGGCGCTGCTCGCGGGCCGGCGGATCGCCACCGCCGAGTCCTGCACGGCGGGCCTGATGGCCGCCCGCCTCACCGAGCGCCCGGGGTCGTCGGAGTACGTGGCGGGCGGCGTGGTCTCCTACTCCAACGAGGCCAAGATCGCCCTGCTGGGCGTGGACCCCGCGTTGATCGAACGCCACGGGGCGGTGTCCCCCGAGGTGGCCGCGGCCATGGCTCAGGGTGCGCTCCAGCGCTTCGAGGCCGACACCGGGGTGGCCATCACCGGCATCGCGGGTCCCGGCGGGGGCTCGGAGGAGAAGCCCGTGGGCACCGTCAGCTTCTGCGTGAGCGCGGACGACGGGCGCGTCGTGGCCCGCGACATCCTGCTCCCCGGCGGCCGCGCCGGACGTCAGGGAGCGCTCCACCACGGTGGCCATGCACCTGCTGCGCCGGCTGCTCAGGGGAGAGGACGAGGGGCTGCTCTGAGCGGGCCGCGGGCGCGCATGTTCGTTGCGCTCGACCTGTCCGAGCCGGCGCGCGGCGAGCTCGCGGCCTGGTGCGCGGGACTGTTTGCTGACCGGAGCGACCTGCGGCCCGTGCCCGCGGACCACCTCCATGTGACGCTCGCCTTCCTCGGCTGGCAGGACGAGGCCGCCGCGGGTGCGATCGCGGAGGCCGCCATGGCTGCCGCCGCCGGGCTGTCCCGCCCGCGCCTCACGCCCGGCGAGCCGCGCGCCGTGCCGGACCGCCGCCCGCGGCTGTTCGCGCTCGACCTGGTCGACGAGGGCGGCCGCGCTACGGCGCTCCAGGCTGCCGCGTCCGACGCGCTCGAGCAGGCCGGCGTCTACCGCCCTGAACGACGGCCCTGGTGGCCGCACATCACGTTGGCGCGAGTGAAGCGCAGCGCGCGGAGGGTCGAGCCGCTCGCGGCCGATCCGCCGCCGCTGGATCCGATCGAGCCGGGCGAGCTCACCCTCTACCGCTCGACGCTGCGCCCCCAGGGCGCGCTCTACGAGCCGCTGGCACGGGCGGCGCTGGGAGACTGAGCCGTTTGCCGCGGGGGCGAACGTCTGTCCGGTCCGGCTCCTACGTTGTGTCGTTCCAGAGCTTCGAGGAGACGCGTCAAATGGAGAAGGAACAGGAGAAGGCCGCCAAGGCCCGCGAGTCGGCCCTCAAGGGCGCGCTCACACAGATCGAGCGGCAGTTCGGAGCCGGCTCGATCATGAAGATGGGGGACGACGCCTTCGCCGTCCAGGTGGAGGCCGTCCCCACAGGGGCGATTTCGCTCGACCTCGCGCTTGGCGTGGGCGGGCTTCCGCGCGGCCGGATCGTCGAGATCTTCGGCCCGGAGTCCTCGGGTAAGACGACCCTGCTCTACCACGTGCTCGCCAGCGCCCAGAAGCTCGGCGGCATCTGTGCCTTCATCGACGCGGAGCACGCCATGGATCCCGTGTACGCCAAGCGCATCGGGGTGGACACCGACGAGTTGCTGGTGTCCCAGCCCGATCACGGCGAGCAGGCGCTCGAGATCGCCGATCTCCTGATCCGCTCCGGCGCGGTCGACGTGGTGGCGATCGACTCGGTGGCCGCGCTCACACCGAAGATCGAGCTCGAGGGCGCGATGGGGGATCAGACCGTGGGCCTGCAGGCCCGGATGATGAGCCAGGCGATGCGCAAGCTCGCAGGCAACCTCAACCGCGCCAACACGCTCTGCGTCTTCACCAACCAGATCCGCGAGAAGGTCGGCGTGATGTTCGGGTCGCCCGAGACGCAGCCGGGCGGCCGGGCGCTCAAGTTCTACGCCTCGCAGCGCCTCGACATCCGGCGCATCGAGACCCTCAAGGAGGGCACCGAGGCGGTCGGGAACCGGGTCCGCGTCAAGGTCGTCAAGAACAAGGTCGCGGCGCCGTTCCGCCAGGCGGAGTTCGACATCGAGTACGGCCAGGGCATCAGCTCCGAGGGGTGCATCCTCGACCTGGGGATCGAGCACGGGATCGTCCAGAAGTCGGGCTCGTTCTTCTCCTACGGGGACGAGCGGCTCGGACAGGGGCGCAACAACGTGAAGGGGTACCTGCGCGAGCGCCCGGACATCGCCAAGGAGATCGAGGCCAAGATCTACGAGACGCTCGGCGCCGGGTCGGCGGAGGCGGACGCTGCATTGGCCGCAGTTCCGGAGGACGAGGAGGCTGTGGAAGCGGGCGCCGAGGTGGCCGCCGAGGATCCGCCACGGGAGCAGGCCGCGTAAAAGCGGCGCCCCTGCGGCATGGGCGACCCGGCCCCTGAGCTTGCCGAGCTGGAACGGGCCCTCGCTTACGCCCACCGCGCGATCGCCCGGCGCGAGCAGACGGTGGCCCAGGTGAGGGACCTGCTGGAGCGGCGCGGGGTGGAGGCGGCCACGGCGGACGCCGCCGTGGAGGAGCTGGTCAGCAGCGGTCTGGTGGACGACGCGCGGTTCGCGCGGCACTTCGCGGGCGATAAGCGCGATCTCGAGCAGTGGGGCTCCACGCGCATCGCGCGCGAGCTGGAGAAGCGCGGCATCGGGGCCGACCAGATCGCCGCGGTGGTGGGCGAGAACGACCGCCGCGACGAGCTCGACACCGCCCGCGTGCTGCTGGAGCGGCGCCTGCCGCAAGCGCCCCGGGACGACCGCGAGCGCGACCGCGCCTGGCGCCTCCTCGTGCGGCGCGGCTACGAGCCCGAGCTGGCCTATGAGGCCGTGCGTGAGCACGAGCGCGCGGGCGGCGGCGTGGACGCCGCCTGACGCCGCCCACGGGTTGCCAGGGCACCGGAGCGTGGTTACCCTCATGTGAAGCGGCCTGGCACGGCCGCCGTGAGACCGGAACGCAGTACATGGCAACCCTTAGACAGATACGACGATCGGCGGGTGGAACCCCGCGACACCTCACCGTCCAGACCCCGACGAGAACGGCTCTCAGAGCCTGTACGAGCGTTCAGGAAGGGCCGTAGGCCAGGCGCGCGCCGTCCCACGGCGCGCGGCCGAGCACTGCACGTCCATCGTCTCGCGGCGCTGAGCCGCACCGCTCGACAAATTTGAGATCGAGACCCGGCGTCCGTGCGCCGGACCAAGGAGACGTGCGAGATGGAGATCGTGTTGGCTGCGCTCGTAGCAGCGGCGGTCGCGGTGGTGGTGGTCCTGTTCGTGCAGCGGCCGCGCGCGCTTGCCGCGAACGGCGGCGGGTCCGTCACTGCGCCCGAGCGGGCCGAGCCCGTGGCCGCGCCCATGGGGGCCGCCCGGCGCGACGAGCTCGAGGAGGAGCTCCTCGCGCGGCGCTCTGAGCTCGCGCGCCTGGAGGAGCGCCTGCGGGCGCGTGAGGGCACGCTCGACATCAAGGAGACCGAGCTGGCCGAGAAGGAGCGCTCGCTCGAGGACCGCCGGCGCAACCTGGACCACGGCCGCGAGGAGCTGCGCGAGTCGAAGCGGGATCAGATCCGCGAGCTCGAGCGTGTGGCAGGCCTGAGCGCGGGCCAGGCCAAGCAGATCATGATGCGCGAGCTCGAGGACGAGCTGCGCCACGACAGCGCCCGGCTCATACGCCAGGTGGAGGAGGAGGCTCGCCGCGACGCCGACAGGCGCGCCCGCAGCATCCTCGCCACGGTGATGCAGCGGCTCGCCTCCGGGCACGCCGTGGAGACCACCGTGTCCGTGGTCGAGCTCAAGTCCGATGAGCTAAAGGGCCGGATCATCGGCCGCGAGGGCCGCAACATCCGCGCACTCGAGACGCTCACCGGTATCGACTTCATCATCGACGACACGCCGGGAGCGGTGCTGCTGTCGGGGTTCGACGGCGTGCGCCGCGAGATCGCCCGGCTCACGCTCGAGCGCCTGCTGGTGGACGGCCGCATCCACCCGGCCCGGATCGAGGAGGCCTACCAGCAGGCAAAGGGTGAGATCGACAACCACGTGGTCGAGATCGGCGAGCAGGCCGTGTTCGAGGCGAACGTGGGCTCCGTGCATCCCGAGCTGGTGAAGCTTCTCGGTCGCCTGCGCTTCCGCACGAGCTACGGCCAGAACGTGCTGGCCCACTCGGTCGAGTGCTCGCGCCTGGCCGCCATGCTCGCCGCGGAGCTGGGGGCGGACGCGCGCGTGGCCGCCAGGGCGGCGCTGCTGCACGACATCGGCAAGGCCGTGTCGCACGAGACCGAGGGCCCGCACGCGCTCGTTGGCGGGGAGCTCGCGCGCCGCTGGAAGGAGACCGAGGCCGTGGCGCACGCCATGGAGGCGCACCACAACGAGGTCGAGCCGCAGACCGTGGAGGCGGTGATCGTCCAGGTCGTGGACGCCCTCTCGGGCGCGCGGCCGGGCGCGCGAGGCGAGTCGCTCGAGCACTACGTCAAGCGGCTCCACGAGCTCGAGGAGATCGCGGGCCGGCACGCGGGCGTCGAGAAGGTCTACGCGATGCACGCAGGCCGGGAGATCCGCGTGATCGTGCAGCCCGAGCACATCGACGACGACGCGGCCGCGCTGCTGTCGCGCCAGATCGCCCGCGACGTCGAGCGAGAGCTCGAGTACCCGGGTCAGATCAAGGTCACGGTGATCCGCGAGAGCCGCGCCACCGACTACGCTCGCTGACTCGCATGAAGAAGTACCACCTCACCACGTTCGGGTGCCAGATGAACGAGCACGACTCCGAGCGGATGAAGGGCATGCTCGACTCGCTCGGGTACGCGGAGGTGGACGAGCGCGCCGCCGCAGACCTGATCCTCTTCAACACCTGCTCCATCCGCGAGAAGGCGGACACCCGGCTGGTGGGCCACCTCGGCGAGGCCAAGCGCCTCAAGACCGAGGACCCCAGTCGCGTGGTGGGGGTCGGCGGCTGCTGGTCGCAGTCGGTGAAGGAGGGAGTGTTCGAGCTCTTCCCGTTCGTGGACGTTGCGTTCGGGCCCGGGCAGGTGCACAGGCTGGCCGAGTTCCTCACGAGCGACAGCCTGAGCGCCCAGGGTTACTTCGAGTTCGAGGGCTTCACCGGGCACCTCCCGATGAAGCGCGGTCGCGAGTTCCAGGCCTGGGTCCAGATCTCGGTGGGCTGCAACTGCGCGTGCTCCTACTGCATCGTGCCCTCCACGCGAGGGCGCGAGGTCTCGCGCCCGCTCGCGGAGCTCCGGGCCGAGGTGGAGCGGCTTGCCGCCGACGGCGTTCGCGAGGTCACGCTCCTCGGCCAGAACGTCTGCTCCTACGGACGCGACCTGCCACGGGGAGAGAAGGCGACCTTCGCCGAGCTGCTCGCGGAGGTGGACGCCGTGGAGGGCATCGGGCGGATCCGCTACACGAGCCCGCACCCGAAGGACATCCGCGAGGACGTGATCAGCGCGCACGTGGAGCTGCCCTCGGTGTGCGAGCACATCCATCTGCCGCTCCAGTCGGGCTCGACGCGGATCCTCAAAGCGATGCGCCGCACCTACGGCCGCGAGCGCTACCTCGACCGGGTGGCCATGATCCGTGAGCGGGCACCCGACTGCTCGCTCAGCACGGACATCATCGTGGGCTTCCCCGGCGAGACCGACGAGGACTTCGAGGAGACGATGGCGGTGGTGGACGAGGTGCGCTTCGACTCCGCGTTCACCTTCGCGTTCTCCCCGCGGCGCGGCACCGAGGCGGCCACGCTCGGCGGACAGGTGGCGCATGACGTGAAGGGCGAGCGCATGGAGAGGCTCGTCGACACGGTCCAGCGCCACGCCACAGAGCGCGCGCAGCGGTTCGTTGGGCGCACCATGGAGGTGCTCGTGGAGGGACCCTCGCGGAACGACGCCGCGCGGCTGCGCGGGCGCACCCGGCACAACAAGACCGTGAACTTCGCCGGCCTGGCAGAGCCGGGGGAGCTTGCGCAGGTGGAGATCGCCTCGGCCACGAGCACCACGCTCGCGGGCGAAGAGGCGTTGCTCGCCCGCCTCGCCGGCTGATCCCCGCGAGCTAGCGGGGCAGCACGCGCTCGAGCTCTCGCAGCGCCGCGCGCGCGGCCAGCAGCCCGTCGCCCTCCCACCAGAGGCGATCGTCGATCACGATCGCCTTGGTGAGCCCGAGCCGGGCCAGCGAGGTGTGGACACCCGGCGCGTGTGAGACGAGGACCACGTCCGCGCCCTCGCGCTCCCCGGCGGGCACGAGTCCGGCGTCGAGGAGCACCTTGCCCGGGAACGCCTCGGGCCGTGCCACGCGCAGGCCACCGCGCACGATCCTCACCACGGCCACGCGCGTGCCCTCGGCCGACCGCAGCCGTCCGCGAGCCCGCGCAGCCGTGCGGTCCCAGCGCTTGAGGAGGGCCTCGGCGTCATTGGTCCTGCCGAGCGCCTCGCCGAACAGGCGCAGGTCGAGCTTCCAATTTGCCGCGATGCCTCCCTCGCTGAACACCGTAGGAGCGATCTTGCTCAGTCGCTCCCAGAGGCGGCCGTGGACGGCCTTGTTCCCGAGGATCACGTCCGGATCGATCAACTTGACGCGCAGCAGGTGCGCGCCCAGGAGCGCGCGGCCCACCTCAACGCCGTCGCGGCGCAGGTAGGCCGGGGCCCGGCCGCCGGGCAGCAGTGCGGCCACGGGCCGGTCGCCCAGTGCCAGGATCGCGTCGAGGGCCCCGTCGCTCAGCGCCAGCGGGCGGTCGGCCTGGCCGGGAACCTTGCTCTCGCCGCTCGCGTGGGCGACCTTGAGCGGCTTGGCGTTCTCGCGCTCCTCGTCGAAGCCGCTGCCGCAGCCCGCCGCGAGCAGGGCGGTGGCCGCGAGGAGGGCTTGAAGGCGACGGGACATCGTCCGTATTCCTAGTGCATCGGGGCGTGGCCATACTGGGCGCGTGGACGTGATCGCCCTGTTCGGGCCCACCGGGGTGGGCAAGACCGCGGTCGCCATCGCGCTGGCCGAGCGGCTTCGGGCGTCGGGCGAGGACCCGGTGGCGGTGTCGGCGGATGCGTTGCAGGTCTATCGGGGACTGGAGTTGCTCAGCGGCGCCGCGGACGCGCGGGAGCAGGCGCGGCTCGAGCACCGGCTGCTCTCGTTCGTGCCGGTCGGCGACACCTTCTCCGCCGGGGCCTTCGCCGAGCGGGCGCGGCCCGAGATCGACGCTGCGCTGGCCGCGAGCCGGCGTCCGCTCGTGGTGGGCGGCACCGGTCTCTACCTCCAGGCGGCGCTGACGGACCTCGAGCTGCGGCCGCCGCCGGAGGACGGCATCCGGCGGCGCCTCGAAGCCGATCTGGCCGCGCGTGGCGCTGCGGCCCTCCATGCGGACCTCGTCGCGCGCGACGCGCGCGCGGGCGGGGCGATCGAGCCCGGCGACCGCACCCGGGTCCTCCGCGCTCTCGAGCTGCTGGAGATGGGTGAGGACCCTGCGCCCTCCGGGGAGCGGTCCGAGCTCTGGACCGCTCGTCTGCGCCACCCCACGGTCCTGTGCGGCCTCGTGATGGACCGGGAGGTCCTGTACGAGCGGATCGACGAGCGGGTGGAGGCGATGGTCGCGGCGGGCGCGGCCGAGGAGGTCCGGCGCGCCGACGCCGCCGGCGCGTCGCGCACCGCCCGCGCCGCGCTCGGCTTCGAGGAGCTGCTGGCCGGCGACGTCGAGGCGATGAAGCGGCGCACGCGCAACTACGCGAAACGCCAGCTCACGTGGATGCGGCGGCTCCCGGCCGTTCACACGATCGACGTGACGAGCCGCGACGCCGACGGCGCCGCCGCCGAGATCGAGCGACTCGCCCGTGGGTAGAGTGCCGCGCCGTGCGCTTCGAGAAATGGCAGGCGCTCGGCAACGACTACGTGATCGTGGACGAGAACGAGCTTCCCTTTCCCCTGACCCCGGGTCGGGTGCGCGCGCTGTGCGCGCCCCACACCGGGATCGGCTCGGACGGCATCCTCCTCCTCAGCCGCGACGACGAGCCCGGCTACGCGGCGAGCCTGCGGATCTTCAATCCCGACGGCTCGGAGTCCGAGCTCTCGGGCAACGGCGTGCGCGAGGCGGTGCTCTACCTGCGCCGCAACGGCTGGGTCGACGAGGACAGCTTCTCGGTACGCACCGCGGCGGGCGAGATACGCCCGCGCATCACAGGGCCCGACACCTGCACCGTCGGCATGGGAACCGCCCAGCTCCGCTCCGAGCGCGACTTTCCCAGCGGCGGTGAGGACGGCACGGGCGTGATCGAAGCGGACGACAGGGAGTTCGCCTTCCGGTTCGTGCAGGTGGGCAACCCGCAGTGCTCGATCGAGCTGGAGGAGGGTCTGGAGGACCTGGACCTCGCGCGCTACGGCGCCCCGATCGAGCGGCACGAGTGGTTCCCGCGGCGCACGAACGTCTCGTTCTGGACGCGGACGGGCGAGCACGAGATCCGTGCGCGCATCTTCGAGCGCGGGGTGGGGGAGACCATGTCCTCGGGCACGGGGGCCTCCGGCGCCGCCGTGGCCGCTGTCCTGGGCGGCTTGGAGAGCCCCGTGACGGTGCTGCTCGACGGCGGCCGGCTCGAGGTGGAGGTGGGCGAGGACATGCAGGTGAACCTGACGGGCTGGGCGGTGCCGGTGTACCGCGGCGAGCTGAGCGACGAGCTGGTGGGGGCCATCCGTGAGATCGAGTAAACGCCTGGAGCTGCTGCCGCCGTACCTGTTCGCCGAGCTGGAGCGCAAGATCACGGCGAAGAAGGCCGCCGGCGTCGACGTGATCAGCCTCGGCATCGGCGACCCGGACACGCCGACGCCACCCGAGGTGGTGGCCGCGCTCGCGCGAGCGGCGTCCGACCCCGGCACCCACCAGTACCCGTCGAACCGCGGGCGCCCGGAGCTGCGCGAGTCGCTCGCGCGCTTCTACGCGCGGCGCTTCGGCGTGGAGCTCGACCCGGCCTCCGAGATCGTGCCGGCCCTGGGCGCCAAGGAGGCGGTCTTCAACCTCAACCTCGCGTTCCTGGACCCCGGTGACGCCGCGCTTGCCGCGGATCCCGGCTATCCCGTCTACACCGGCGGACCGCTGCTGGCGGGCGGCGAGGCCGTGCTGATGCCGCTGCTGCCCGAGCGCGGCTTCGCTCCCGACCTGGAGGCGGTGGCGCCGGCGGACCGCGGCCGTGCCCGCCTGATGTTCCTCAACTATCCGAACAACCCGACCGGTGCGGTCGTGCCCGACGGGCTCTTCGAGGAGGCGGTCGAGTTCGGACACCGCCACGACGTGCTGATCGTGCACGACGCGTCCTACACGGAGACGACCTTCGACGGCTACGTGGCCCCGAGCTTCCTCGAGACGCCGGGGGCGCGCGAGGTGGGCATCGAGGTGTTCTCGCTCTCCAAGGGCTGGAACATGACCGGCTGGCGCACCGCGGCGGTGGTGGGGAACGCGGAGGCGGTCGAGGCCTACTGGCGGCTGAAGACGAACATCGACTCGGGCATGTTCGAGGCGGTTCAGCTGGCCGCGGCGGCCGCGCTCGAGGCCGGCCCGCCGGCCGGGATGACCGAGGTGTACGCCCGCCGCCGCGACCTCGTGTGCGGGGCGCTCGCGGAGATCGGCGTGGACGTCACGCCCCCGCGCGGCACGATCTACGTCTGGGCGCCGGTGCCGGCAGGGCACGACTCCGCCTCGTTCTGCGAGCTGGTGCTCGAGGAGTCCGGGGTGGTGGTCTCCCCGGGCGGCGCCTACGGCCCGAACGGAGAGGGGTTCTTCCGGATCTCGCTCACCGTGCCGGACGAGCGCCTGGCCGAGGCCGTGGACCGGCTCCGATCGAACATGGGGGGCTGAGGCGGTGCACTACTGCGGCGTCGTGCCGCTCCAGGGCGCACTCCAGCTGGCGGTGCTCGAGGAAGTGCGCACGGCCGAGCCGCCGATCCGGCTGAGCGCGCTGTTCTTCGAGCCGGGTAACGCCGAGCAGGTGGCTGCGGAGCTCCGCGCCCTGAGCGACGTGGTGCTTGCGATCGGCGCCCCGCTCTCGAGCACCGGCGACGGCACGCCGCGGGCCACCGACACGTTGCTCGCCGCACGCGGCGTGACACCCCAGGCGCCCAACGCCGAGCTGGTGCGCCTGGCAGGCCTCCTCGACGGCATGGCGGTCTATCGCCCAGAGGAGCACGCCGAGGAGAGCGGTCCCGTCGGCGAGGGCGCCTACCGGGCGTTTCCGCTCTTCGAGACGAACGCCGACGGCGTCTTCTGCTCCCTCCAGGGCCGGAGGCTCCCGGCCAAGCGCCACCCGCTGGGCATGCAGCTGCGCATCGGCGAGCTCGCGGGCGACCACGTGGTCGACGAGGGCGGCGACCTCTGGCATCGCCGGATCGAGGAGCTGGACGCCGCGGCCTGCGCCCTCTGCGCCCACCGCTATGCCGTCGGGCACGCTTCGTGGGTGGGAGCGCCGGAGGACGGGGTGATCGTCCTGCCCGGCTCCTCGCTGCCCAACGAGTTCCCACGGGCGGGCGTGCTGCCCCCGGTGGAGCGCCTCCAGCTGCCACCCGTCACGCACGCCTAGACTTGAAGAGATGGATCGAGGCCGCAACGGCCGCAACAGCGAGACTCGCTACGGCGAGGGCATCCGCAATCGCAGGGCGCGCCAGCGCGCGTTCCTGATCGGCGTCACCCCCGGCGAACCGGACCTGAGCGAGCTTCGCGAGCTCCTGCGCACGGCCGGCGTGGCGGTGGCGGGGGAGATGGTGCAGCGCCGCGAGCGCCCCGATCCGGACCGCTACCTCGGGCGCGGCAAGCTGGAGGAGGTCAAGGCCGCCGTGAAGGAGTCGGGCGCCAACCTCGTGGCGTGCGACGACGAGCTGCTGCCGCGCCAGGAGCGCAACCTCGAGCAGGAGCTCGACGTGCCGGTGATCGACCGCACGGCGATCATCCTCGACATCTTTGCCGACCATGCCGGGTCGGCCGAGGGCAAGCTCCAGGTCGAGCTCGCACAGCTCGAGTACAACCTCGCGCGCATGCGCGGGCTCTGGACGCACCTCGAGCGGCTCGGAGCCGGCCGTATGGACGGCGGCATCGGCACGCGCGGACCGGGCGAGTCCCAGATCGAGACGGACCGCCGGCTGGCGCGCGACAGGATCTCGCAGCTGCGTCGCCGGCTGCTCCGCACCAAGGCGTCCCGCGGCACGATGCGCCAGGAGCGCGAGCGCGCCGGCCTTCCGACGGTGGCGCTCGCCGGCTATACGAACGCGGGCAAGTCCACGCTCCTGAACGCGCTGACGGGCGCGGACGTGGGGGTGCGCGAACGCCTCTTCCACACGCTCGACCCCGCCACCCGCTCCTTCGAGATCGCCGGCCGCACCTACCTGCTCACGGACACGGTCGGCTTCATCCGGAAGCTGCCGCATCAGCTCGTGGAGGCGTTCTCGGCCACGCTCGAAGAGGCGCTCGGCGCCGACCTCATCGTCCACGTGGCGGACGCGTCGGTGGGGGAGGCCGAGCTGCACGAGATGCTCGCCGCCGTGGACGACGTGCTCGACGAGATCGGCGCGGGCGACCGGCCGCGCGTGCTGGTCCTGAACAAGGTCGACCTCCTGGACGACGAGCAGCGCCGTGAGCTGTCGTTCCGCTTCCCCAAGGCGGTGCAGGTGTCGGCCGCCCAGGGCGAGGGCCTCGAGGGCCTGCGCCACGCGGTCGAGGCGCACTTCCTCAGCAGCCTGCTGCCCATGGAGCTGCTCGTGCCCTACTCGGAGGGCGGCAGCCTTTCGGAGCTGCACGAGCTCGCCGGGGACCTCGAGCGTGAGGACACCCCGGCCGGCGTGCTCGTCAAGGCACGCGTGCCGGCCGCCGCGGTGCAGCGGTTCGAGCGCTTCGCGCTCAACGGGCGCCAGGCGTGATCCTCCGCTACCGGCGGCTGGCCCGCGAGGCGAAACCGCCCTCGCGCGCGCACGACGGCGACGCCGGCTTCGACCTCCACGCGGTGGAGCCGGCCTCGATCGAGCCCGGACGCAGAGCCAGCGTGGGCACCGGCGTGGCGGTTGCGATCCCGGATGGCTACGCGGGGCTCGTGGTCCCGCGCTCGGGCCTGGCCGCGCGCCACGGGATCTCGGTCGTGAACGCCCCCGGGCTGATCGACGCGGGGTACAGGGGCGAGCTGCGGGTGCTGCTCATGAACGGGGATCCCGACCAGACCTTCGACGTCGCGCCGGGGGACCGCATCGCCCAGCTGGTGCTGGTGGCGGTGGAGAGCCCGGAGCTCGAGGAAGTGGCCGAGCTCGACCTCACGGTTCGCGGCGAGGGCGGCTTCGGCTCGACCGGTCGCTGAAAAGCGTCTCTGGAGCCTGAAACGGGGCCGCGAAGGACCTCGTGAGAGGCGTTCAGGCCTCTGGACGAATTGCCGATAGAAGGTTCATGAGCGAAGTCCAGGCCGCCCCCGCGGAAGCACCCTCCGTGCCCGGACTGATCCCACCGACCGAGCGCACAGGTGCAAAGCGGCGGATCGGTGACGTGATAGTCCAGCTCGGCTACACCGACCGCGAGGTGGTCGAAGCCTCCGTCGACAACGCGCGCGAGCGCGGGCTGCCCCTGGGGCAGGCCCTGATCGCCGACGGCGTGGTCAACTCGAGCCAGCTGGCCCGGGCGCTCGCCGAGCGCAACGGGCTCGACTACGTCGACCTGAACGAGTTCGAGGTCGATCACGGCGCCGCTCACCTGGTGGACCCGGCGAAGGCTCGCCGCAGCCGCACGATCCCGATCGCCTTCGCGGGCGACCGCACGCTGCTCGTGGCCACGGCCGACCCGGCGAACGTGGTGGCGCTCGACGACATCCAGATGGCCACCGGCTACGAGGTCCGGCGGGCTGTTGCCTCGTCCGAGGACATCGAGTCCGTGATCGGGCAGCTCTCGCGGCTCGACGAGTCCGTGCAGGAGATGGACCAGGTCGAGGAGGAGGACCCCGCTCAGGTCATCGAGTTGCGTGAGTCCGCCGACGACGCGCCGGTGGTGAAGCTCGTGCACACGGTGATCGCCGACGCCGTGACCCGCGGCGCCTCCGACATCCACTTCGAGCCGCGGCAGGGCGACATGCGCGTGCGCTTCCGGATCGACGGCGTGGTCTCCGACTCCACGACGGTCCCGCGCCAGCTCGTGCCGGGCCTCGTCTCACGCGTCAAGATCATGTCCGACCTCAACATCGCCGAGCGCCGCGCGCCGCAGGACGGGCGCGTGGGCCTCACCGTCGACGGGCGCCGGATCGACCTGCGCGTGGCCACGCTGCCGGTGATGCGCGGCGAGGCGGTGGTCATGCGAATCCTGGACGCCGGCCAGAGCATGACCACGATCGACACGCTCGGCATGGGGGCGCACGACCGCACGCTCTTCGAGAAGGCGCTTCTCGGCAAGACCCACGGCGCGATCCTCGTGACCGGTCCCACCGGCTCGGGAAAGACGACCACGCTCTACGCCGGGCTGGGCGCGCTCAACACGCCGGACAAGACGATCGTGACGATCGAGGACCCCGTGGAGTACGAGCTGGAGGGCATCAAGCAGGTGCAGGTCAACACGAAGGCGGGACTCAGCTTCCCCGCCGGCCTGCGCTCCATGGTCCGAGCCGACCCCGACGTGATCATGGTCGGCGAGATCCGCGACCTCGAGACCGCTCAGATCGCGATCGAGTCCGCCCTGACCGGACACCTCGTGCTCAGCACCCTGCATACGAACGACGCCCCGATGGCCGCGGCCCGGCTGATCGAGATGGGCATCGAGCCCTTCCTCGTGGCCTCGGGCCTCGAATGCGTGGTCGCTCAGCGGCTGGTGCGCCGCCTCTGCGACTGCAAGGTGCCGGTCGAGCTCAGCAAGCAGGCGCTGGAGATGAACGGATTCGACGCCAAGGACGCGCCTCTCAAGGCATTCGAGCCCGGCAAGTGCGTGCGCTGCGGCGGCACGGGCTACAAGGGCCGCATCGGCGTCTACCAGGTGATGCGCGTGACCGACCCGGTGCGCAACCTGATCCTGGAGAAGGGCGCCCCCGAGGCGATCACCGACGTCGCCCGCGCCGAGGGAATGGGCACGCTGCGCGACGACGGCTTCGCGAAGGTCCGCGACGGCGTGACCTCCGTGGCGGAGATCCTCCGCGTAGCCGGCTCCGTCTGACGACATCGGGGCGCAGCCGGCCGAGCCGGCTGCTTCCGCCAGGGCACGTCTAGGTCACGCCGGCTGCGCGACGCGCGGCCATGTGGGCGGCGTCCTCGAGCGCGTCGTCGGGCAGGGGGTCCAGCTCGATCCCGAGCGCCAGCTCGATCAGGCGGTCGGCCAGCCACACGTTCTTCGGCAGCAGCGGCCCGTGGAGGTAGGTGCCGATCACGTTGCCGCGCCGGACCCCCTCCTGTCCGTCGCCCCCGTTGTTGCCGTGGCCGGCCAGGACACGTCCGAGCGGGCGCTCACCCGACTCGAGGTACGTGCGCCCCCCGTGGTTCTCGAAGCCGGCGATCACGCGTGGCCCGTCGCCGAAGTCCACCTCGATGGCGCAGTTCCCGATCAGGCGCTCGCCCGGCTCCCGGACGGTGTGGAGGTTCACCAGTCCGACTCCCGGCAGCTTCTGGTCCCCGAGCTGGTAGGAGTGCCCGAGCAGCTGGTAGCCGCCGCACACCGCCAGCACCACCTTCTCGCGCTCGGCGGCCGCGTGGAGCGCCTCGCTCTTGGTCTCCGCCATGTCCGCGGCCACGGCGATCTGGTCGCGATCCTGTCCGCCACCGAGGTAGAAGAGATCGTGCGCGGCCGGGTCGAGCGAGTCCCGCAGCGAAGCCGAGCTCAGCTCGAAGCCCAGGCCGCGCCACTCGCAGCGCGCCCTCAGCACCGCGATGTTCCCGCGGTCGGCGTAGATGTTCATCAGCTCGGGGTAGAGCGCGCACACGCGCAGCCGGGCGTTCACGCCGGGGCCTCCACGATGACCACCGTGCTGCCCACGTAGTCGCTCGTGGCCGGCACCTGGCGGCGCCCGGCCGGCACGAGCCCTGCCTCGGCGGCCTCGCGCTCGAGCTCGTCCGCGCTCACCGACTCGAGCACCACCGTGTTCATCTCCTCGGTCAGCTCGCCGGTGGGGGACACGAGCTGGCGCAGGCGGTCCACCGCCACGCCGCGTGACTCCTCCCGCACGTCCACTGGCCGGCTCGAGAGCACCCAGCCCTCGACCTCGGCCACGTCGGGAAGCGGCGGCAGGGCGTCGGCGGGTGGAACGGTCTCGAACGGGTCGGCCAGCGCGGCCCCGAAGCGCGCGCCCGGACCGAGGTGCTCGCGCACGCGCGCCATCAGAGCCAGTCGTCCCGGGCGCCCGCCGAGCAGTTGCACCACCTGCATGGCGGCGAGCGCGAAGCCGAACCGGCGGCCCAGGGCCAGCGACCGCGCGTCGGCGGCCATGCTGTCCACTCGCAGGCCACGCTCCCGGGCGCGTCGCGCGAGCTCGGCCACCAGCTCGGCGTCGGCGTCCACCGCGGTCACCTCGTGACCGCGCTCCGCCAGGTCGAGGGCCACCCGGCCGGTGCCGCAGCCGATGTCGAGCACCGGTCCCGGGGCGGCTCCGGCGAGCTCGCGCCAGAGGCCGAGGTCGGCGGCGTAGGCGGCGCACTCCACGTCGTGCCACGCGACCGCCGTGGACCTCACGCCGACCACCTGGCCACGAGCCCGCGCCGGGACAGCAGGTCGCGCAGCTCGAGGAGGGCCGTGTACGTGGGCAGGGCGTACAGCCGCGAGCCCACGGCCAGGTCGAGCGCCGTGTCCAGCGAGTCGCCGAGGTCGCGCTCCACGGCGATCTCGGTGTCCAGCTCCGCATACTTGAGCCGCACCGCCATCTCCTCGGCGCGCGTGCCCGAGCACGTGATCCGGCGGACGCGGCCGCGGAGCAGCTCGAAGTCGGCGTCCCAGATCCAGGACACGTCGCGGCCGTCGGCGATCCGGTCGTTGAGGGCGATCCAGAGGTCCAGCGAGTCGTCCTCGAGCGTGAGCGTTCGCAGCACCTCGTTGGCCCCCGCCGGGTTCTTGATCAGGAGGATGGACAGCTCCCGTCCGCCGATGGCGATCGTCTCCACGCGCCCGAACGCGCCGCTGAACGACTCGAGCGCCTGGCCCGCCGTCGCAAGTGGCACGCCCAGCTCGAGCGCGGTGGCCACGGCCGCGACGGCGTTGTAGACGTTGTAGAGCCCGGGCGCCGGGAGGCGCAGCGAGAGCTCGCCGCTCGGAGTGCGCAGCTCGATCCGGGAGCCCGACATGCCCTCGAGCTCAACGCGCGTGGCGGCCACCTGGGGGCGCGGGCGCTCGCGCCCGCAGCCCGGGCAGCGGTAGCGGCCCAGATGTCCCAGGTAGACGGCGTCGTAGATGTAGGCGGTGCCGCAGTTGCGGCAATGCTTCGAGTCGGCGGCGTGCTGCAGCTCGGGGAGCGCCTGGCCGTCGTCCTCCAGGCCGAAGTAGGTCACTCCCTCGCGGTCGCGGCCAAGGTCGGCCACGAGCGGGTCGTCGGCGTTGAGCACGAGCGCCCGCGGCGCGTCCGCGCCGGCCAGCAGATCCGCCCAGCGGTCGGCGAGCGACTCGAGCTCGCCGTAGCGGTCGAGCTGATCGCGGAAGAGGTTGGCCAGCAGCAGCAGTCGCGGACGCAGCTCATGCGCCACGGCGGGCAGCCAGGCCTCGTCGACCTCGAACAGCCCGATCTGCCCGCGCGTGCGCCCGGCGTCGAGCAGCGCCGTGGCCACTCCCCACGACATGTTCGAGCCGGCCCGGTTGTGCACCACCGGACGGCCGCCGCTGTCGAGGGCCGCGGCCACCATCGCGGCCGTGGTGGTCTTGCCGTTCGTGGCAGAGATGAGCACGGACCCCTCGTCGAGCCCGGTGGCCATCCGGCGCAGCGCGCGCGGCGACAGGGCGAGCAGCAGGCGCCCGGGCGCCGTCGTGCCACCACTGCGTCCGAGCCTACGGCTCACGGCCCGCAGGAGGCGGGCCAGGGCGCGTGCCGGGCCGTGCATCAGGACGTGGCCGGCGGGACGATCACCCGCAGGCAGCGCGGCTCCACGGTCACGGTGGCCGGGGTGGTGCCGATCGGGTCTCCGTCGGCGTAGATCACGAATGGCCGGTCCGAGCTCAGCTCGACCACCCGGCCGCGGAGCACGTGCGCGTGCGGCGAGTCCAGGTGCGTGCCCTTGAAGACCTTGGGGAGACCGCGCAGGAACTCGAGCTTGGAGCTGTCCTCCGACATGAATATGTCCAGCTCGCCGTCGTCGAGCTGGGCGTGGGGGAGGAGGTACATGCCGCCGCCGTAGGCGCCCGAGTTACCCACCGCGACCGAGTAGCCGGTCAGCTCGTGCGGCTCCCCGTCCACGGTGACGCTGAACCGCGCCGGCTTCCAGGCGATCAGCGCCCTCAGCGCCGCGTACGCGTACACGGCGTCGCCCTTCACGAAACGGGCCTCGTTCGCGATCCGGTTGGCATCGGTGTCGAACCCGAAGCTCGCGATGCCGAGGAACGGCGTCCCGTCCACGCTGGCCACGTCCAGCAGCCGCTCGCGTCCGTTCACGGCGGTCTCCACCGCCTCACGCGCGTCCCTCGAGATGCCGAGCACCCGAGCCAGGTCGTTTCCGCGCCCGAGCGGGACCAGGGCCAGCGCCGTGTCGCGGCCCTTCAGGGCGCCCGCGAGCGGGCGCAGCAGCCCGTCGCCGCCCAGCGCCGCCACCGTCTCGCCCTGCTCGCAGGCCCGCAGCGCCTCCTCGCCGGCGTGCTCCACGCTCCGTGTGGTGACAGTGCGATGAGTCGCGCCAAGGCGGTCGAATGCCTCGATCACGTCGGGAAGGGCCTTGAGCGCCCGGCCCCCGGCCGAGGCCGGGTTCACGAGCAGCGCGAAGCGGCGGCTCACTCGGCCGCCGCTGCGGCGGTCCGGGCCGCTCGCTCCGCGGCCATGGCGCCGCGCTCGGCGCCGCGCAGATGGGCTCCGGCCTCGAGCTTCTGGATGTCGGCGCTGTCCGCCACCCGATCGCCGACGAGCCGCTCGGCGTGCGGCTCCTCCACGTCGTCGGGGTCGAGCACGAGCAGCACGTCCTGCTGCACGGAGTGCCACGGCTCGTCGGTCACGCACTCGGAGGCCACCAGGAGGCGTCCCGGCTCGGCGCGCCAGTGGAGCTCGAAGATTCCGAGGCGATAGGCGTACAGCCGCTCGCCGTCCGAGAACAGGAAGTTCAGGCCCGAGAACGGCGAGCGCTCGACGGTGGTGGTCACCGCTCGTCGCAGGGACGCCACGGGATCCCCCGGGTCGTAGTCCCGCATCATGAAGTTGAAGAAGTGCTCCGAATCGGTGTCGCCGCGCGCGTGGGGCACCCCGGGCTCGACGAGCCGCGGGTAGCGCATGATCGTCCCGTTGTGGCAGTACGAGTAGTTGCCGAGCACGAACGGATGCGTGTTCTCGAGCGAGAGCCCGCCCATCGTGGCGCGACGGACGTGCACGTTGAAGATCCGGCCGCGGGTCTCGGTGGAGGCGAGGAACTCGTCGTCCTCGAAGGCTGCCTGGGGGAAGCGGATCAGCCCGGGGTCCGCCCCGTCGGTGCGCGCGTAGACGGCCATGCCCCATCCGGAGTCGTGCTCCTCGGACTGGCGGATCATCGGGTTCTCCGCCTCGAGCAGCTCGTGCCGGATCGAGACGGGCTCCGCGGCTACGCAGCCGAATACGCGGCACATGCGGGGAGATCCTACCGGGGCGAACCGCGGCCCCCGGCGCCTTTCACCTCCAACCGAACGGGAGGCGAGATGGTGGAGCCGCGACGGATCTGGTGGGCGCGCCCGCGCAAGCTGTGCGGGCTGGAGCGACCGGGGGGAGGGGGGAGGAGCCATCGCCCGGAACGGCGCGACGGTGAGATCGAGTACCTGAAGGCCAAAGGCGTACGCCTCGTGGTGTCGGTCATGCGCACGCGGCACAACCTTGCGGCCTACGAGGCGGCCGGCCTCGAGTGGCTCCACGTCCCCGTGGCCGCCCCGGGGGATGGGCCGGCGGCCCTGGAGGAGCTGCTGGCGTTCCTGCGGCGTGAACTGCGGAAGCGCGGAGCGGTGGCTCTGCACGGCGACCGTCGCACGGCGTTCGTCTCCGCGCTCTGCGCGGCTCACCTGCACGAGTCGCGCGGCGCGGATCCCGCCGCGGCGCTGGCGGAGGCGGCCGAGGCGGGCCTCGAGACCGGGCCCGAGGCGTGCGAGCTCGTGGGCGTCCGGCCGGCCGAGCTGGAGCGCCTGCTCAGCGCAGGATGAGCGCCGCGAGCGTCTCGGCCACGGCCACGGGCGGAGGATCCGCGCCGTCCGCGTCGCTCGTCGTCTGGCCGCCGGTCATCACGAGCGCCGCATCCAGCTCGGCGTCGGCGGCGGCAGCCAGGTCGGAGTCCACGCGGTCACCCACGACGAGCGTCCTGCCCTCGCCCAGCCGGTCGAGTGCGGTGAGCAGCAGCTGGGGGTTCGGCTTCCCCACGATCTCGGCCTTGCTCTCGCTCGCCACCTCCACCGCGGCGAGCAGCGCACCGGTGCCGGGCCACATGCCGTCGGGCTGTGGGTACGTGGGATCCCGCCCGGTCGCGATGAAGTCGGCTCCGCGGCGCACGGCCAGGCTCGCGTTGCGCAGGTCGTCGTAGACGAAGTCCTCGGTCCCCGCGATCACCACGACCTCCGCCCGCGACGCGAGGTCGGTCCCGTTGAGCAGGCGCAGACCTGCGTCGGCCACGTGCTTCTTGAGCGCGGGGGTGCCGATCACGAAGGCGGTCCGCCCCGACCTCGTGTCGGCGAGGAGGTGCTGCGCGGCTCCCCCGACGGTCACCACGTCTCGGACCGATGCCTGCACCCCGATCCCCCAGAGACGGGTCACGTAGTCCTCGGTGGCCGCGCGCGGATCGTTGGTGGCGAAGGCCACCCGCTTGCCCGCGTCGCGGAGCGCCTGCAGCGCCTCCTTGACGCGCGGCGTGGGCTCGTCGCCGACCCAGACGCAGCCGTCCAGATCGAGGATGAACTGGTCGTAGGCGGCGGCTAGGGGGCTGAGGGGCACGTCGCTAGCCTACGGCCGATGCGGCGCCTGCTCCCGACGGCCCTCTGCGTCCTGGCGCTCGTGGCGGTCGCCTGCGGCGACGACGACTCCGAGGACACGGCCTCCACGGCGCCGGCCAAGACGGAGGCCCAGGCGGCCGGCGGCTGCCCGGACGTGGAGCAGCCGGCCCCCCGCGAGGACGGCGGCGCGTCCCGTCCGACGGCGAAGCTCGACCCGGACAAGCGCTACGACCTGATCCTCGACACGAGCTGCGGGAAGATCGACGTTCGCCTCGACCAGCGCACCTCGCCGCGCACCGCGGCGTCGGTGGCGGGGCTCGCGCGGTCGGGCTTCTACGACGGCACCGTGTTCCACAGGATCGTCCCCGACTTCGTCATCCAGGGCGGCGACCCGACGGGGAGCGGCATGGGCGGCCCCGGCTACAGCACGAGAGACAAGCCGCGGGCAGATACGACCTACTTGAAGGGAACGGTGGCCATGGCGAAGACAGAGGCCGAGCCGGCGGGCACCTCGGGGAGCCAGTTCTACATCGTCACGGGGGCCGACGCGGGCCTGCCGCCCGATTACGCCGTGCTCGGCAAGGTCGTCGGCGGTCTCGACGTGGCGGAGAAGATCGGGAGGCTCGGCGATCCCGCCAGCGGCGGCGCCGGCACGCCTCTGCAGCCCGTGGTCATCGAGAAGGCGAGCATCCGTGGCGACTGACACGCCCATTCACGACGTGACCGAGGCGACCTTCGAGTCGCAGGTGCTGGAGCGCTCCAGGGAGGTCCCCGTGGTCGTGGACTTCTGGGCCGAGTGGTGCGGGCCGTGCAAGCAGCTGACGCCGGTGCTCGAGCGGGCCGCGGCCGCGCGGGCGGGCAAGGTCCAGCTCGCGAAGGTGGACGTGGACGCGAATCAGCAGCTGGCGGCCGCCTTCCAGGTCAAGGGCATACCCGCGGTCAAGGCATTCCGGAACGGAGCGGTGGCCTCCGAGTTCACCGGCGCGCTGCCGCCGGCGGAGGTGGAGCGGTTCTTCGACGCGCTCGTGCCCTCGGAGGCCGACGAGCTCGCCGCGGCGGGCGACGAGGACTCCCTGCGACGCGCCCTCGAGGCGGATCCCCGCCATCCCGTGGCGCGCACGGGGCTGGCGCGCCTCCTGGTCCAGCGGGGCGATACCGACGCCGCGCTCGAGCTGCTCGGCGAGACGGCGGGCGACTTCATCGCCGACGGCCTGGCGGCCAGGGCGCGCCTGGCGGACGACGAGGAGCTGACACCCGCGTTCGAGGCCTGGGACCGCGGCGACTACCGCGTTGCGCTGGAGCGCCTCGAGGCGGCGCTCGCGAACCGGGAGCGGCAGGACGACGTGCGCCGCATGATGGTCGCGATCTTCACCGAGCTCGGGCCTCAGGACGAGCTGTCGCGCGAGTTCCGGCGCAGGCTCGCGTCCGCGCTCAACTGACTCCGCGGGCGGCGCGCGCCTTGGCTTGGCGGCGTCTTCCGAGGAACACCAGCGCTCCGAGCACGATCACCAGGAGCAGGAACCCGAAGAAGGCGGCGCTCCCGGCACCGATCCCGCCGAATGGAAGCGCGATCAGCTCGACTATCCCGAAGCCGAGCGCGAGCAGGACGATCACGGCGGCCAGCAGCAGCAGGATCCCCCTGATGCGGGCGACGACGCCGGCGCTTGCGGGCGGCGCGACCAGACCCATCAGCCTGAGGAGGAAGAGCTGCCGCGAGGAGGGAGCCTCCTGGCCGAGCTTCTCCATGGCTTCCTTCAGGTCGTCGGGGCGCCGCTCGGCGAGCGCCAGCGACGCCTTCATCATCTGCCGGAGGGCCTGACGCTCCTGCGGGTGGCAACCGGCGAGCGCCTCGTTGAAGTACGCGCGAGCTGCCTTCACGTCATAGCGCTCGGCGGCGCGGGCGCCGAGGATGGCCTTCGCGGCCACGCGGTGCTTCGACTCCGACATCAGCTGCTCGTCGGTGCGCTGCTCGAGCTGCGGGATCGCAGAGAGCGCACCGACCTGCATCTGCATCCTGGTCTGCTTCTGCTTGGCCACGGGGGAGAGTCTGCCAGACGCCGGAGCGGACTCAGCCGGGCATGACGTCTCTACTTGCCTGTTTTGCGCCTGATCAAACCGGGGTATGTGGGCGTCATGACAATTGCCGCCATCGTCGCCGTCTGCATCGTCCTTCTCGTGCTCGGCTTCGTGCTGCCGCGCCTCTCGCGAGGTCCCCAGCGCGGCGTGGACCGCACGCTGGGAGTGGGGCAGAGGGCCGGAGGCAAGGCGCCGGGGCCGATCGGGCGCCTGCTCTCGAAGTCGTTCGGCACGTCGCGCAAGGCCACGAACAAGAGCGCCTCGACCGGCCGGCGCGGGCGCGACAAGATGCCGCTCTAGCTCAGCTGGTCTTGCGTGCGGTGACGCCGTCGAAGTCCGGCGTGGCCGGCGCGGGCGGCGCTTCCGGCGCGGGCTCTTCGGGCGTCAGGGCCGCGGCCACGGCCTCCGGCGGCGTGAGCCGCTCCATCGCGTCGTCGGCGGTGGCGAGCACCTCGTCGGCAAGGCGGCGCACCTCCTCGATCAGGTGCTGGCGCTCGGCCCACAGCCTGCGCATGTCCACGGCCACCTGCTCGGCGTACTTGTCGGCGTCCGCCTTCACGATCTCCGCCTCGCGCTCGGCGCGTTGCAGGCGACCCTCGGCCTGCGCTCGCGAGCGCGCCGCCAGCTCGTCGGCAGTCTCGTTGGCGCGCTGCAGGATCCCGGCGGTCTGCTCTCCGACCTCGTCGAGGGCGCGATGCACGACCTTCTCGCGCAGCTGGCGTCCCTCGAGCTCGTCCACGAGCTCCGTCAGCTCCGCCACGAACTCGTCGACCGCCCGGCGGTCGTAGCCGCGGACGGCAAGAGGGAACTCCGCCTCCCGCAGGCGCTCGCCCGCAGTGCCGCGTGTGGAGAGGTGCTGGGTGGGGGCTTGATCGGCTGAGATGCTCATCGTCCTGGGAAGTATGCCCAGTGGAGAGGCGGCTCCAACGGCTTGCAAGAGCAACGCTCGATAACGAAGGTTATGGAAACCCGCGGCGGGAAATCGGCTAGGGATCGCCGCAGACCGCGTACGAGGTGACGCTCCAGAGGCCGGAATACCCGTTTTCGTCCTCCACGCCCACGATCTCGACGGAATCGAGGCCCCGATTCGGCCGGATCGCCGTGAACACGACCTGTCCGGCGCCGCCGTTGATGTCCACGCCGGTGCCGAACAGGCGCTTGCTGCCCGGGCACGTCGCCGTAACCGCCTTGTTCTGCGAGCTCAGCTCGGATGTGGCCGCCACGCGCTCGAGGCCTGCCGGCGGATCGGCACACACCGCGGACGCCGTGACCGACCAGCCGACGGGATAGCCGGTCTCATCCTCAGCCCCCTGGACCGTGACCGAGCGCAGATCCGCGCTCGGGCGCACGTCGTCCAGGATCACCTGCCCGCCATCCGTGTTGATGGCGCCGAGGGCTCCGAGGACGCGCTTCCCGGTCGGGCAGCTCACCGTGGTGCTCTTGTTGGACGAGTTGAGCGGGCCAACCGTGAAGGCGCGCTCGAACCCTGGGAACCCCGAGGCACAGATCGCGTACGAGGTCTGGCTCCAGTCCTCGTCGGCCCCGGTCTCATCCTCCACCGCGTTGATGCTGACGTTCTTCACCTCCGGGCTCACACCGATGTCCTCCAGGTGGACCTGGCCGGTCTCGGCAGCGGGGCCGGTGAGCTCGGCCCCGGCGCCGCTCACGCGGGCGCAGTCGCTTCCGGACCCGGGCGGGTCGGTGCTCGACCTGAGTCGGCGAGTCGGAGCGCAGATCGCGTAGTCCGTCACGCTCCACGATCCCGCGTAGCCGTCCTGGTCCTCCGCCGCCGACGAGAAATAGCCGGTCGCCGCGAGCGCCACCTGTCCGGCGCCGCCGTCGATGTCGGTACCTCCGCTGAGCCGGACCTTCTCGCCGGGGCACGGGCGGACCGGGCCGCCCGCGGACTTGCCGCCCCCCGAGTCGAGCTCCGAGGTCAGTGCGTGGCGCTCGAGGCCCGGGATCGGGTCGGCGCAGATGGCGTGTGCCGTCAGGGCCCAGAGACGCGCGGTGCCGGTGTCCTGCTCCACCGCCTTGACCGTTACCGAAGTCAGCCCGGCGTTGGGGGTGACGTCGTCGATCAGCACCCGGCCGTCGCCGCCATGTATCTCCGCTCCCGTTCCGAGCACCCGCTTGCCGGCCGGACAGGGCGCGGTCACGCTCTTCGTCTCGGAGTCGAGCGGACTCGTGGCGGCCACCTGCTCGAGTCCGGGCGGCGGGTCGGCGCACAGGGAGCCGCTCTGCAGAGCCCAGAATCCCTCCACGCCGTCCTCATCCGGGATCGCCTTCACGGCTGACCTGGTCAGGGCCGCGTTCGGCGTGATGTCGTCGATCACCACCTGGCCGATGGGCGTGAAGTCGCCGTTGATCGAGATGTCCGCCCCGGTGCCAAGGAGCCGGGCGCCGTCCGCGCAGGTGTTCGTGATCAGCTGTGAGGTGAAGCTGCCCGGAAACGAAAGCTGGGAGGTCGCGGGCCCCTGGAGGCCGTAGATGGCGCCGAGCGCTCCGGCGGGAAGCGCCAGGAGGCAGAGGACCGCCGCGAGTGCGATGCCGAACCGTCTCAGGGTGCGGAGCCTCTCATGTTGGCCTAGCCTCATGCTCCCCTTGGATCCCGCGACCCTGCCCCTCGAGGCGGCCGACCTCGCCGCCGATCCGATCGTCCAGTTCGAGCGCTGGTTCGAGGATGCGCGGTCGGCCGGCATCCCGCTGTCCGAGGCGGTGGCGCTCGCCACCGCGACCCGCGCGGGCGCGCCTTCGTTGCGAATGGTTCTCCTGAAGGCCGCCGACGATCGCGGATTCGCCTTCTTCACCAACCTCTCCAGCCGCAAGGCGTCCGAGCTCGACGCCAACCCGCGCGCGGCGCTCCTCTTCCACTGGAAGGAGCTGAATCGCCAGGTGCGTGTGGAGGGCGCCGTGACGCCCGTGGACCGTGCCGAGGTCGAGGAATACGCGCACAAGCGCTCGCGGGAGAGCCAGCTGAGCGCGCTCGCGTCGCCGCAGAGCACGCCGATCGAGGGTCGCGACCAGCTCGAGCGGCGGGTGGCCGAGCTGGCGCGCGAGCACGGCGGCGAGGTGCCCGTGTCTGAGACCTGGGGCGGCTACCGGGTGGTCCCCGACGCCTACGAGTTCTGGCAGAGCGGCGCCCACCGGCTGCACGACCGCTTCCGCTACCTGCCCGTCGAGGGCGGCGGCTGGGCGATCCAGCGCCTGGCGCCCTAGGCGGGCGCTCAGCCGTCGGGGAACGGCTGGATCTTCACGCCGTGGTCGTGCTCGCGCACGCCCAGCTCGTACGCGGCACCGCCGCGGATCTCGAGGGCCCGCACGGGCCGTTCCTTCGGCTCGACGCGAAGGCGCATGTCGGCGATCGAGCAGTTGAGCGAGTGGTGCTCGCCGCCGCCCGGGTCGGCGTACACCCAGCCGACGGTGTCCTCGAGCGGCGCGGTCACGTCCCCGGAGACCGAGATACCGCGCCCGGTCAGGTGGAACTGGCAGACGCCCGGGCCCTCGCGGACCTCGGTGCCGCGCCGCCCGCCCAGCGCGTAGCGCTCACCCTCGACCATCACGGCGCCATTGGCGATCCAGGGCGTGGTCATGCCGCCGATGATCACCTTGCCGATGGCCGCGTCGAGCCACTCGCCGTCCTGTGTCACGCCATGCAGCCAGATCCAGCGCTCGGCGTGCTCGGCGCCCCAGTTGTGGCCCACCATCCCGTACCAGCCGTCGAGCGAGATCTGGCGCTCCCCCACTCCCAGCCGGCCGCCGAAGTGCGCTTCCGGCAGTGGGCTGCAGAGCTTGGTCTTGGGCAGCGGGGCGCGGTACATCCAATCGCTGGCCAGGTGGAAGAGCGGCTCCTCGTGCGACTCGAACGACAGCTCCCACCACGCGGCGCCCGCCCAGCCGAACGCACGGCCGGGTCCCATGCCGGACGCCTCCCCCACCCTGATCCAGTCGCGCTCGCCCGACTCCGGCCCGGGGAGCGTCTCCTTGGCCGCGACCGGACCGCCGGCGCCGGCCTCGAAGAGGGTGAACCAGACCGATCCCTTGGGCTCCTCGTCCGGGCGCTTGTGGACCGTGTAACGGATCCACACGGCGAGCGGCTCCTCCGGATGGCAGGCCTTCAGGTAGTAGCTCTCGTAGTGCCCGGCGGACGCGCGAATGCCCGGAAAACGGGCCTCGGTCGGATTCACGCCGGGCACGGTGGGGCCCAGCCTACCCGCGGCGACTGCTAGAACCCCGGCTGTGCCCGAGCAACCCGTAATGGTCATCACCGGCGCCAGCAGCGGCATCGGCGCCGCCACGGCCCGCCGGGCCGTCGAGTTCGGGCACCGCGTGGTGCTGGCAGCGAGGTCCGAGGACAAGCTCGCGGCGCTCGCCGACGAGCTCGGGGAGGCCGCGATCCCGGTGCGCTGCGACGTGACGAGCTGGGAAGACCAGCAGCAGCTCGTGGCCACCGCGCTCGACCGTTTCGGGCGGATGGACGTGTTCTTCGCGAACGCCGGATTCGGCGCCAAGCGCGGGTTCCTCGAGGAGTCCGTGGAGCACTGGCGGGCGATGGTCGACACGAACGTCTATGGCGCCGCCCTGTCGATTCGCGCCGCGCTCGGCCACTTCCGCGAGCAGAACCGCGGCCACGTGCTGCTGACGAGCTCGGTGGCCGGCCGGCGGGTGCTGCCCGGGTCGCTCTACTCCTGCACCAAGTGGGCGGTGACCGCCATGGGCGAGGCGCTTCGCCAGGAGGTGGCCGAGACGGACATCAAGGTCACGCTGATCGAGCCGGGCATGGTTGACACCCCGTTCTTCGACGACTCGCCCACCGGCGCGCTCGAGCCAGACGACATCGCTCGCGCGGTCCTCTTCGCCCTCACCCAGCCGGCGCACGTGGACGTGAACGAGATGCTCGTGCGGCCGATCCATCAGCCGACCTGAGGTCAGCCGCTGCCGTCGCGCAGGGCGGCGGCACCGTTGCGAGCTGGCTCGGTGAGGGGAAGCCGCGAGGCGCGGCCTTCGGAGACGGCGATCACCTGAAGCGGCGCCAACTCGCTCGGGTCCTCCCCGCTGCGAACGTCGATGACAGTTTTGTAGCCCGATTTGGCGAGCGTGACCCCGTGACCCTTGGCCACATCAGGGCGCGCCTCCGCCGGAGTCACGCCGGCCAGCAGGCGCCCGTGTGAGAACACGAGCACCCATTCGCCTGGGACTTCACGCTCGAGGTCGGCCGCCCATCCGATGACCGTGACCGCTTGCGGCGACGCCGAGATCTCGTCGACGAAGCCGTCGACCTCGCGTGTCACGTTCAGCTGCGCCCGATCCAGCCATGGGCTTACCGCCCAATGCCCGTCGTGGTGGACGAGCCGCACGCTCCCGCCGCCCGGCGCGCGCCGGCCGAGCGCGACCTGGGCACACATCCGACGTGCTGGTGGCACCGAGTAGATGCCGACGCGCATGGGCGCCGAAGGCACGCTCCTGCTGTCACCGAGGCGGAAGCATTTGCCGGGCCCCACACCCCGCGGCAGCGGAGGCAGATAGCCGAAGATCGGCGTGGTCACGAAGAACACGTTTGCGCCGCGCCACCCGGCCTCCCACACTTCGGCATCGGACACACCGCGCCACTCGAGCCGATGCGGCCGTTCGAGGTAGGCCTCCAGGCCACGGGCCAGCGGGCTGCCGACGCCCCCCAGGAATGGCTTGGGCTGGAAGACCGGGTCGCCAGGGCGGGCGCGCTCATCGATGAACTCGGCCACCCGACGTGTGTCCGTACCCCGCACGCTCGGCTGGTCGAGTGCCTTGCCGCCCGCCACGGCCACCACCGCCAGCGCCACGGCGGTGAGGCCCACGGCGACCGCTCCACGCAACGAGGTCAGGAGCCAGCCCAGCAAGAGCAGAACCGCGGGCAGCGACGCGCTCAGATTCCGCGGTATGAAGATGTTGTTCCCGCCCAGCGAGAAGGCCACCAACCCACACGGCGTGGCCACGGCCGTGAGGATCAGCAGGGCCTGAAGCCGCTCCACATGAAGCACCGGCCGGCTGGTCAGCGCGCGCCCCAAGAGGACCAGGAGCGCGACGGCGACGGTGGCCAGGAAAGCCGCCAGGAGCAGGTCTCCGGGTAAGCGGCTCACCGAGGTCCCCGGTTGCCCGATGAGCGCTCGCACTACGGTGTCGAGGCTGTTGTGGAGGGTGAACGGGCCGACCAGTCGTGTGAATGCCGGCTCCTTCGTGAGCTCCGTCACGAGCCAGGGCGCATATCCGGCGACCATCGCGGCGAAGGTGAGCAGCAAAGGGCGAATGAGCCGCCGGTGCGCCCAAAAGGCCCATGCGGCCTGGGCCACGAGCACGAACACGCCGGTGTAGTGCGTGTACAGCACCGCGCACCCACAGATGGCGTACGCCACCCACCACCAGCGGCTCCTGCCATCCACCGCGCGTACGAGCAGCAGTGTCGAGAGCGCCGATAGGAACATGAGCGTCGCGTAGGCGCGCGCTTCGGTGCCGTAGAAGACCATGAACGGGCTGAACGCCACGATGGCGGCTGCCGCGAGTCCCGCGGCGCGGCTCAGCACCCGGGCCCCCAGGAGGTAGATCAGCGGCACGAGCGCCGTTCCCAGGAGCAGAGAGGGCAGCCGGATCCAGATGGTCGGATCTCCCAGCTGCGCCGACAGCCAGGCGAAGATGAAGAACAGCGGCGGGTTGTCCTCCAGCCCCACCCGTACCTCACGGAGCGCTCCGCCGAGACTCCTGCCGTTCACGTCGTTGAAGGTGAAGAGCTCGTCGCCGTAGAGGTTCTGGTCGACGCCCACCACCCTCACGGCGAATGCCCCGGCCGTCAGGGCGAGCAGAATGGCCGTCTCCCAGGAGCGTTCCCTCCTGGAGCTCATCGAACGAAACTATACGTTCAGGAACCGCTGAGCGATTGATTTGACTGCATCGATACGTTCGGGAGGTGCAGAAGAGGCCTACGGACTAGCGGTGTCGCGCGAGAACGTAGACAAGGCCCGGGAATTCATCGAGGCGTACAACAGGCGCGACTTCGCCGCCGCCGTCCAGCATTTTGACCCTCAGGTCGATTGGGTGCTCCCCGAGCGCCAGGGCTTCGACTCGTGCTGCGGCCCGGAGCAGATCGTGGGCTTCTGGAGGGGTCTCGACGAGACCTTCGACGACCTGAGGCTGCACCCGCAGGAGTACGTCGACGCCGGCGACCGGGTGGCGACCCGCCTTCGCCACTCCGGGCGCGGCAAGGGCAGCGGGATCGACATCGAGGAGGAGCTCTACCACCAGGTCGTCACGTTCCGCGACGGGACGATCGTGCGCTTCGAGTACTTCGTCGAGTGGTCCGACGCGCTCGCGGCCGCCGGCGTGCCTGGCGAGCCCAGGTAACCCTCAGGAGCCCGAGGCAGGGCTGCCCATGGGCGACACTCGCCCGCATGGACACATTCCTCGCCACCGTGCTGCACGACGGAAGCCAACGGGTCCTCAACCTCGGGCAAGAGCCTCTGAAGGTCTCGACGGAGGTTGGACAGCTTGTCGCTGAGGGTGGCCGGCAGCTCCGTCTGGGGATCGAGCCCCGACGCCTTGGCGACCATTGCCGAAAACTGCGCCTGTGCGCTGTAGTAGCCGTCGATCGCTTCGATCGTGCCGCGCAGCTGGGCCCTGAGGCCGCCGCCGGCCTCTCGCCCAACGTGTTCGTTGGCCCTAGCGATCTCCGCGACGTTGGCGCCCGAGAACCGGTCAAGCTCGATCCGCGCCTGGCGGGCCGTGGTGCGGGCCTGCTCAACCCTGCGCGACCACGCCACCGGCGGGTCCTTCAGCGCCTTGATCTGGGCGGCCAGCCTCGCCGCTTCGGTCTTCGGCTTCGGGTTGCCGGTCTCGTCAAGCTGGTCGGGCGGCAGCGCCGCGAACTCGCGGCTCGCCAGCTCGAGCCGGTTGGCCGCCTCGCGGGCCTGGGCCTCAACGTCCCGCACCACCTGTTCGGCCTCGGACACCTTCGACTGACGGCCGGCGAGTTCGGTTGCGATGTCAGTCGTCGCCATCGGGGCCCTCCTCCGGGTCAGGCTCTGCGCCCACCGCTCGCTCCCCCGGCGAGTCAATGCCAGTGATGCCGAAGGTCGCGGCCGTCTGGTCGCGCTTGCGCTCGATGTTCACGCCGATCAGCGCAGCCAGCGACAGGCCGTGCGCCGTCGCGGGGTCGACAGCCTCCTCAAGCGGCCGGCCATCGTCAGGTCCCGTCATGTCGTGCTCCAGCGTCTGGGATTGCCGGTTCTTGGAGGACGTGCGGCGCGTGCCGACCCCGTAGGTGGAGGTAGGACCCCTGGGCCGACACGCAGCCAAGCCAACGCCCCTGGCGCCGTACCTGAGCGCCAAGTCATGTCCCACCCCTGCGCTCAGCAAGCTGGTCCAGCGCGTCGACCGCATCCGGCCGGCCACCCTGCCGGCGCTCACGGTGATACGCCAACAGCTCACGCATCGCCGCCACGCTGCCGCCACGCGCGGCCTCGCTCAACAGCAACAGCACCTCGTGCTTGTCAGGGACAGGCTGGGTCCCTGCCGGGGTGGTCGCCTCGAGGATCGCCCGCTTGATCGCCGCCGTCCGGGACGCCCCCGTGGCCTCTGCCAGCCGGTCGATGCGGGTCACCAGGACCGGTGAAGCCCTGAACGTGACGTGGGTCCGTGTCACACGCTCACCACCAGGCGCGCGCGGTTCCTGCTCTCCCCGGTCCCCATGGGACTCGGGGTTGTGGGGACCCCCCACCGGTGTTTCTCTTGGGGGGTGTCCAGACCGGTCGGCATGTTTTCAAGTTGGACAGCCCTGGTCCCGATCTTCTTTGCAAGCAAGTAGTCGATAAAGGCAAACCCGTCGTGAGGCGGGGACGCAAAGCCAGAGGTCTCAGAAACGAGATAGCTCGGCCGCCGACTCGGACCACACCTTCAAGGAGATTCGAGTCATGGCATTCACTTCCACTCTTCGCGGTCGCGCTCGTGCGCCGCGTGTATTCGCAGTTGCGGCAGTTGGCCTGATGGCCTTCGCCGGGAACGCCTCGGCCAAGGAGGCCGAGACGACCAGCGCCTCGCGGGCGACCTGTGAGGCCCCGCTGGTCGAGCAGCCGTTCCTGTCGTTTAAGGATTCCCGCGACTACGTTCTGGCCCCCGGTGGCTCGTTCGAGGACGGCTCGCACGCCGGCTGGTCGCTCGAGGCCGGCGCCGGCGTCGTTGCCGGAAACGACCCGTTCAACCTCCGGGGCGCTCTGGGCGCTGCGGACAACAGCTCGCTCGTCCTGCCCGCCGGGGCGTCGGCGACGAGCCCGACGATGTGCGTTGACCTGAACTGGCCGACGATGCGCTTCGTCGCCATCCAGGGCGAGGAGAAGGACTCCGAGCTCGAGGTCGAGGTGCTCTACCCCGAGGCCGAGGAGAAGAAGGCCACTTGGCACGGGGCCAAGAAGTTCAAGGCCAAGCGCAAGGACGGCTGGCACGCAACCGACGACGTCAAGATGTCGCCCGACCGCGGCGGCAAGTTCGCCGGAGGCCGCCCCGTCGCGCTGCGCTTCACCAACGACAGCGACCACGGCTCCTGGCAGATCGACAACATCTACGTCGACCCCCACCGCCGCTAACCCAGGGCGCAACAAGCAGGACTCGAATTCGGAGGCCCGCCACACGGCGGGCCTCCACCTTTTCTGGACCCTCCCGCGACCAGGCGGGATACTCGGCAGGCGATGTCGAGAAGCGTGGAATCCGCCGTTTGACCGCACAGCGGCCTCGCGGATAGGTTGGGGCATGGTCAACCTCAAGACGACCTTCCCGGTGCTGCTGATGGTCTGTCTTCTCGGCGTTGCGGCCTGCGGCGACGAGGACGGAGACGAGGGCGGGACGACTGCGTCCTCGGACGTCAGAACTACTTCGACGACCCCCACACATAGACACGAACCGATCCTGATCAAGACGCACCTCGCTCCCGTCAACGCGGAGGGCGAAACGACGGGCGAGGTCCTGTCCGGATCCACCATCGGCGACTCGGCCTTCTGCGCCGGCGGAAGCTTCGCCGATGCGGCTGGGGAGCCCCCAATCGAGTCAGTGGTGAGGACGTTTCGCTGCCCTGGCGGCACCCTGACGATTCGCTTCACCGTAACGCCACCCGGCGTGAAGCAACGCGGAGATTGGAAGGTCGTGAGGGGTCTCGTCGGCTTTGAGGGGCTCATCGGTGGGGGCCGGATGAGAGCGGTGTCTGAGTCGGAGTCGGGACGCGGTGAGGGACGGGAGACCTTTACCGGGACGGTCACCCGATAGCCAAGGTCCTCCAACCGGTGGGGCTGTCGGAGTAGGCGATGTCGCAGGAGAACGTGGAGGTGGTGCGTCGGATCTTCGACGGCTGGTCGCGGGGCGATTTCAGCGTCGGAGCCGACGTGATGGATCCCGGCGTTCGCGTCGTCTGGCTGAGCGTCCTCGACGTCGGCGAGGACGAGACGCGAGGGGTCGAAGCTGCGTTCGACAGGATGGCGTATTTCGTGAGGGCCTGGGAGCACCTGACCCTCACCGCTGAGCGCATCCTTGACGCGGGCGATCGGGTCGCGGTAATCGCGGTTTGGCGCGGGCGAGGGCCGGTGTCCGGCGTCGCGAGCGAGTGGCGACACGGCCAGGTCTGGACGATGCGTGACGGACAGGTGATAAGCCTCGTGTCCTTCACTGATCCCACCGAAGCCCTCGAAGCCGTGGGGCTGTCGGAGTAGCGAACTCCTTGAACTCGGCTGTCGATCAGGAGTAGGTTCGCGATGTAAGGCACCGAGCCTGGGTCGGGCTCGTGCGATCGAGTGAGAGGAGACCCGGATGGCCGTCGTGATCGTGAACGAGATGGAGGGCGGGGGCCAGGACCTCTACGACCAGGTCAACCCGAAGGTTATGGAGGGTGGCAATCTGCCCGATGGGTGCCAACTCCACATCGCCGGCCCCTACGAGAACGGCTGGCGGGTCATCACGGTCTGGGATTCGGAGGACAGGTTCCAGCAGTTCCGCGACGAGAAGCTGATCCCCGCGATACGCGAGGCCGGCGGCGAGGATCGAATCGTGCCCCATATCAGCGCGGAGCCGGTGCACAATCTGATGACTGCCTGACCACGCCCTTCGAGAATGGGCGAAGAGCCTGCGGAGCTGTCGGCGTAACCGATGTCGCAGGAGAACGTGGAGATCGTGCACGCCTTTCTTGAAGCCTTCAATAGGGGCGATGTCGATGCGGCCGTCAGCTTCCTCACGGAGGATCTGGACCTGCGCCCGCCCTCGCATCTGTTGGACGGGGTCGTCTTTCACGGCCATGCGGGCTTTCGGGCGTGGGCGGAGAGGACGGCGGAGAGTTGGCGCACAGCGGAAGGGTCCGCACGCGAGGTGGCAACCGTCGGCGAGCACCTCGTTATGGCGATTGACTACCGGCTGATAGGGCACGGGAGCGGCGTCCCGGTCAACCAGAGCTACTCCGTCGTCTGGACGCTGCGCGAAGGCAAGATCGCCGCCGCCATCGCCTACCCCGGCGAACGCGAGGCCCTCGAGGACGTGGGGCTGTCGGAGTAGCCCGCCGGGGTTTTTCTCACAGCCGCCGCCCTCCCCGGTGCCGCTTGTGGAGCGGGTCGGGTTGGCCCCCCAGGTCACGCCACAGCCCTCATCGGGTCACGCGCCGGCTTGCCGGACGACTCGTAGGTCGTGAAGCGCTTGCCGCAACAGCTGCACTCGCGCCGGCGGCGCACCGCGGATCCCGACCCGCGGGTCTCGAGGACACGCGTGGCGGTGTTGAGGCAGCTAGGACACAGCATCGCGACACACGCTAGGTCTGGTGACGGGCCCCCTACTTCGCACTAGCCGTAGCGTTTCGCTGGCGCTTGCGGGCCCTGTAAGCACGCCTCAAAGCCCGCCGCGACACCGGGTTCTCCCTCGCATACGCAGTGATGAGCTCCGACGCCTCACCCCTCGTCAACGACCCAGACCGTGCAGCACCGATCCGCTCCAGCATCGCCACCTGACGATCAGTCGCCGGCCTCCCCCGCCAAGCCGCGTCCTGCCTCGCAGCCGCAGCCTTCTGAAAATCCCTGCCCCTCTTCCCCAACGCTGTGTCCTCCTCGGTGTCCCATGTGCGGGCACGGTGGGTCCATCCCTCCGGACCAAAACTCGACGTTCATCTCCGCACTCCGCTCACCCCGAGGCTCTGTCCATCCCGGTGCTACCGGGACACTCCACGGCTCCCATCGGTGGCTCCCCCGCCTGGCGCCTCTGCCAACTGGCCGGCTGTCCCATCGGGTTCCACCACCGGACGCCTGGCCCCCTTCCTGCTCGTCCAGAAATCGGGCCTCGCGTTGCGCCGTCGCGGTTCCTCCGCGACCCTCCGGGTTCGCCGGGGGCGGTCGTGCGGTTGTGGGCCGGGCTACCGGCCGTGCGCCCCGCCTACCGGGCGCCGACCTCCTGGCGGACGGTGCGGCGCTTGCCGCAACCACACGTCCATGTGTGGACGACGTAGCGGACCCGGCCGATCGTGGCCCAGCGGGCCCGCTGCTTGCGTCCCCCGAGGCTCGAGCCGCAACGTGTGCAGCTTGTCGGCACCGTCAGCCCCGTCGCCGGCCGTGAGGTGGTGCCGAGGTAGGCCGTATCGTCCAATGAGATCGAGGACATGTCGATCTCCTCTCTCGGGGCCTGGCGTGGGGACGCCGGGCCTCGTTCATTGGAGAGGCCGTGTGCCCCTCCGAAGTCGTTGAAGGGGCGGAGGTCCACGTGCGCACTACGACGGGGAGCGGGACTACGCTGACGGAGTGGCGCTAGTCGACGGTCTCCACGTCTACGCACATATCGACATGGACGCGTTCTATGTAAGCGTCGAGCTCCAGCGCCGCCCCGAGCTGCGCGGGAAGCCGGTCGTGGTGGCGGGCAGCGGCCCGCGGGCGGTGGTCACGACCGCCAGCTACGAGGCGCGCCGCTTCGGGATCTTCTCCGCCACACCCGCCGAGCGCGCGCGCCGGCTCTGCCCCCAGGCGGTGTTCGTCCCGCCCGACTTCGAGCTCTATCGGGCTCGGTCAAAAGACGTCATGGCCGTCCTGCGCCGGCACGTGGAGCGCCTGGAGGTGGTGGGCCTCGACGAGGCCTACATGGACCTCACGGGCCTCGATCGTCATCGGGCAGCGGCGCGCAGGATCAAGGCGGCCGTGCACGAGGGCACAGGGCTGCGCTGCTCGATCGGGATCGGGCCGAACAAGCTGGTGGCCAAGGTCGCCTCGGACGCGGACAAGCCGGACGGCTTCCTCGAGCTGACGGCCGCCGAGGCCTGCACCCGCTTTGCGGACGCGTCGCCCGGGCTCATTCCCGGAATCGGCCCCAAGACGGTTCAGCGGCTCGAAGCCAACGGCATCACGACGCTTGCCGCGCTCGCGGCACAGCCGGACGACCCGCTCACGTCGTGGTTCGGCCCGCGGCTGGGCCCGCACCTCGGGCGCCTCGCCCGCTTCGAGGACGAGCGCGACCTCGAGCTGCGGCGCGTGGCCAAGTCCGAGTCGCGCGAGACGACCTTCGACCGCGACCTCCGCGGGCTCGACCAGATGGAGCCGGTCCTGGAGCAGCTCACGCGCCAGCTCTGCACGACCCTCACCGATCAGAGCCGCTCGGGGCGCACGATCGGCATCAAGGTGCGCCTCGACGACTTCACGACCGTCACGCGGGCGCGGAGCCTCGACGCGGCGACCGGAGACTTCGACACGGTCTGGCCGGTGGCGCGCGACCTGCTGCGCCAGCTGAACCCCGCCCGGCCCGTCCGTCTGCTGGGCGTGCGGGTGGCTGGGCTGGACGAGGAGCGGCGGGATTCCCCCGCCGCTCCCGTCGATCAGCTCAGCCTGTCGCTCTGATCAGTGAGCGACCCACACGGTGCCGGTGCTCCCGAAGCCGATCCGGCTCTTCGTGGCGGCCGTGAGGTCCCACTCCCGGTTCCCGGCGTACGGCCCGCGGTCGATCACGGGCACCGTGACCGACCTGCCGTGGTAGCGGATCGTCACCTTGGTGCCGCACGGCAGGGTCTTGTGCGCCACGCCGAGCCTCCCGTAGGTGAGCGCCCCGCCGCAGGCGGTGGAGTTGCCGTAGAGCCCGGGCCCGTACCAGCTGGCGGCGCTGGGCCGGTAGACGAACACGCGGCCGCGCAGCGTGCGGCTGACCGCGGAGTTGCGCCCGTCGCCGGCGAACTTCACCCGGAGGCGGTAGCGCCCGGAGCCGCTGGCTCGCCAGGCAGCGCGGTAGCGACCGCCGCGACCCGTGAGGGTGCGGTCGACGGTGCGCCATCCGCGCCCGGTGGCCAGCTGGAGCCGCACGCGGCGCCCGCCGAAGCCCGGCGCGAGCCGGCCGCGGACCCGGATGCGCTCACCGGAGCGCACGTGCCGGCTGGCATGGCCGGCGAGTCGAGCCACGACCGTCACGCGGCGAGTGCTCGAGATGCCCTCGGGCGAGACGGCGCGGAAGGCGCCGGACCGCGTGGGGCGCAACCGGAAGCTGTACGCCCCGGTGCGCGCGGTCGTCTGGCCCACGTTGCGCCAGGCGCCTCCGCGTGGCGCGTATTCGAGCCGCACCACGGCGCCGGCCGCAAGGCGGCCGCTCAGCTCCAGCCGCTCGCCGTAGCGCAGCTTGGCCTGCTTTCCGGCTCCGGCCAGGGAGACGCCTCCTGTCTGGGCGGTTGCCGGGGCGGCGGTGAGGCCTGTCAGTGTCATTGCCGCGCATGCACACAGGGCTGCGGGACGCAGTCGACCTGCGCGTGCACGGGCACGCGTATTCACGGTGTTGGGTTCCCTTTCCCGACCCTCGCCTGCGGGGTTAGCTGACGGACTCGGGCGAGGTACGTCGCCCTAAGAGCGGATCACCGCTCCATTCGCCCCTGCCGAGCGTCTGAGCTCGGCCTTGGTTCCCCCGCCCGCTGCCCTGAGGTGGTCAGCGGCTCGGCCAGGCCGATCGAACAACTGTTCGCACCCTAGAGAGGGAACTGGACGTTTGTGTGAGCCTCGTCACGCTTCGCGGAGCGCCGGGGGGCGGCGAAATCGTCGCTATCCCGCTGCTGGAGCGAAACAGCCTCTTCGCGGCGAAGTTCTCCGACGCGCCAACCCGCTGTGGCTGCGCTACGGTGCTCGTTCTTCGCCCCGTTTCCCTAGGAGGACGCCGTGGTCGGCGACCGGCTCAGCGCTCTAGACGCATCGTTCCTGCACATCGAGAACTCCTCTGCCCACATGCATGTGGCTTCGGTGATGCTGTTCGAGGGGCCCCCTCCCCCCTACGACGAGCTGCTCGACGCGATCGAGCGGCGCCTCGGGCTCGTGCCGCGCTACCGCCAGCGCCTGGCCTACGTGCCGCTGGGGCAGGGCCGCCCGCGCTGGGTCGACGACCCCCACCTGAACCTCCGGTACCACGTCCGGGTGACCGCGCTCCCGTCGCCGGGGTCCGAGGAGCAGCTCATGGACCTCGCCGGGAGGGTGTTCTCCCAGCAGCTGGATCGAGACAAGCCGCTCTGGGAGATCTGGCTCGTGGAGGGCCTCGAGGACGACCGCTTCGCCCTGCTCGCGAAGACGCATCACGCGCTCGTGGACGGCGTCTCCGGCATCGACATCGTCTCCGTGCTCTTCGACACCTCGCCCGAGCCCGCGACGCCGCCGGATACCGGCGAGCGCTGGCTGCCGCGTCCGCTCCCCAGCAGCGCGCAGATGCTCGGTGAGGCGCTGCTCGAGCGCGCCACCGTTCCCGGCGAGCTCGTGCGCACCATGCGCGCGGTCTTCAGGGGCCCGCGCCGGGTGCTGGACGGCGTGAAGAACGCCGCCGTGGGCGTGGGTGCGATGGCCTGGGCGGGGCTCAATCCGGCCCCCCGTCCCCGTACAACGCTCCGATCGGCCCCCATCGCCGCTTCACCTGGGTGCGCGCCGAGCTGCGCGACATCAAGGCGATCAAGGACTCGCTCGGCGGCACCGTCAACGACGTCGTGCTCGCCACGGTCGCGGGCGCCCTCGGACGGCACCTACGCCGCCGCGGCCACCAGACCGACGGGCTCGAGCTGAAGGCGATGATCCCGATCAGCGTGCGCTCCGACGTCGAGCGCGGCGCGCTGGGGAACCGCGTGGCCGCGATGATGGCGCCGCTGCCCGTCTGGTGCCAGGAGCCGGTCGCTCGCCTCGACATCGTCCGCCAGGAGCTGAGCGGCCTCAAGCAGGGCGGCCAGGCCGTCGGCGCACAGGTGCTCACCGACCTCACCGGGTTCGCCCCGCCGACGATCATGGATCAGGCCGCCAGGCTGATGTCGCGCCAGCGCTTCTTCAACCTGGTCGTGACGAACGTGCCCGGACCCCAGTTCCCGCTGTACCTGGCGGGCCGGCGCATGCTCGATCCGTTCCCGATGGTGCCGCTCGCCGCCGGCCAGGGCCTGGGCGTGGCGCTGCTGTCCTACGACGGCAAGATCAACTTCGGCCTGGTGGGCGACTACGACATGCTCTGGGACCTCGATGAGCTCGCGGCCGACGTGCAGGCCTCGCTCGCCGAGCTGGCCGACACGGCGGGCGTGAAGCTGAGGACCGTCGACGACAGGTTCTCCGGCATCGTGGAGGCATGAGAGACCGGGTCGCAGCCAGCGCGCGATCGCTGGGACTCGAGCTACGTGTACAGCGCCTCGAAGCCTCCACCCGCACGGTGAGTGACGCGGCCGTGGCCGTGGGCTGCCAGGAGGCGGAGATCGCCAAGTCGATCGTGTTCGTGGCCGACGGCGATCCCGTGGTCTGCGTGGCGTCGGGCCGCCATCGCATCGACGTGGACAAGCTGGCGGACGCGCTGGACGTGGCCGAGGTGCGCCAGGCCGGGGCCGACGAGGTGCGCGCGGCCACCGGCTTCGCGATCGGCGGCGTTCCGCCCTTCGGGCACGACCTGCCGGTGATCCTCGACGAGGAGCTGCTGGCGCACGACCGCGTGTGGGCGGCGGCGGGCGACCCGCACAGCCTGTTCTGCGTCGATCCGCGCGAGCTCGCGCGCTGTACGCAGGCGCGGGTCGCCGAAGTCGGCAGCGACGAGGACTAGAGCGGCGGCAGGCGCTCGGCGAGCCGCGCCCCGAGCGCGACCAGGCCGAGCAGGAGCACCGACCCGAACAGCACCCACCCGGGCCAGAAGTACCCCTCCCCGGCCGCGAGCCAGACGCCGACGACGGTCAGGTTCACCAGGCCGAGCGCGCCCGCAAAGAGCGTGAGGTTGCGGTGCCCGGCCGGCTGTCCGGCCCTCTGCGTCGGATTGCCCGCCACGAGCCAGGCATCGAGCGCCGCCACCAGGCCGAGACCCAGCAGCGGCCACACGATCCAGTTCGACGGTGTGCCCGTGAGCCACCAGATCAGCACGAGCAGGGCGGCCACGGCCCCGAGCGGCGCCAGTCGCAGCCTGAGGTGGCGCCTGCGCCGCGCGTCACGCTCGGCGGCCGCCGCCTCGGGCAGGCCGCGTGGACCCGCGTCCGGGGCCGTACCGGGCGCCGTGAGCGGAATGCGGGCCAGCACCCGGGTTCCGTCGCCATCGGCGCTCTCGATCGCCAGCGTCCCCTCCAGGGCCTCCACCCGGTCCTCGAGGCCCTGGAGCCCGGTGCCGGACCCAGCCTGCACGCCGCCGACCCCGTCGTCGCGCACCTCCACGGCCAGCCAGCCGTCCGCGACCGTGGCCCCCACCCAGGCGCCCGTGGCGCCGGCGTGCTTGGCCACGTTGGCGAGGCTCTCGGAGACGATGAAGTAGGCGGCCGCCTCCACCTCGTCGGGCAGCCGCTCCTCCGGACGGGCCACGATCGTGGCCGGCACGCTCGACCTGGCCGCCAGGTCCTCGAGTGCCGCGCCGAGGCCGCGGTTCGTGAGGATCGCCGGGTGGATGCCGCGGGCCAGGTCGCGCAGCTCCTCGAGCGCCAGCCGGGCCTCCTCGCCGGCCTTGCGGACCAGGTCGCCCGTGTCGTCCGAGCGCTGCTCGGCCATCCGGAGCGTCAGCGCCAGGGACACGAGCCGCTGCTGGGCTCCGTCGTGGAGGTCGCGCTCGAGCCGGCGGCGCTCCGCGTCGGCGGCGGCGATCACGCGGGCACGGGAGCCGCGCAGCTCGCTCACCTGCGCCGTCAGCTCCGGATCGGTGCTGGAGCCGAGCAGCAGCTCCGCGAAGCGGGCGTAGAGCCGGCCCAGGCCGTTCAGGGCCGGCAGGCCCACCAGCAGCAGGGCGGCGCCGAGCGGCATCAGTGCGACGGCCGCGAGGAGCGAGTCCACCTGCCAGATGCCGAGCTCGATGCCGTCCGGCACCGCCCAGTACCAGGCGGGGGCCACCAGGGCGCCCAGCCCGGCGGCGAGGATCACCGTGGTGAGGATGAAGCTCACCACCCCGAGCGGGAACTGGAGCAGGAGGTAGAGCAGGTCGCGCCAGGTGGCGGGGTCCGACAGGAACGCCTTGAGCCGCTCCCAGTGCCCCTCGCGCGGCAACGGGCGGTAGGGCGAGGCGATCTCGACCCCGAGCAGCGCGTCGACTAGCCGCCGCTCACCCATGGCGAGCCAGCGCGACGCGACGATCACGCCGATGAGGATCGGGATGCCCACCGTGACCACGGCGAGCCCCACGCCGACCGCGATGCCGGTCACGAGGAAGGCGAACTCGAGCTGGCCGAGCGGGAGCGCCAGCAGCAGATAGGCGATGCGCGTGTAGGTGCGCGCGTCGACGATCTGGGCCGCTAGACGAGCCATCCGCGGCATCAGGCTATGGACAGCGCCCGCGCGTGGCCAGGGGGCGACCCGGTGGGCCCGTGGTGTGGGTACCCGCACCCGGCGCGGCTCTGCGACGGGGCCGCGTGCGACCATTCCCGCCATGCGCCCGGCGGCGTCGCACGTACGCGGGGTGGTCGCGGCGCTGGCCGCGGCCGCGCTCATCTCGGTCGCCGCCGACAACCTCGGCGTGCCGCGCCCCCAGCCGGTCGTGGTTGCCACAGCGCTTTCGGCCGAGAGCTCCGAGGCGTTCCCGGCCCGTGCCCGGGTGCGCGCCGCCCGCCGCTTCGTGGCCAGGCGCGCCGGCGTCCGCTCGTTCGCCCTGATCGACTCGAGTGGACGGGTGTACGGCTACGCCCCGCGCAGGACCTACGTGTCGGCGAGCGTGACCAAGGCGATGCTGCTGGTGGCCTACCTGCGCCACATCGGACGGCGCCCGCCGACCGCGGAGGAGAAGGGGCTCCTCGGCCCGATGATCACCGTCTCCGACAACGACAGGGCCGACGGCGTGTACGCCCGCGTGGGTGACGCAGGCCTCCTGCGGGTCGCGCGGCGGGCGCACATGCGCCACTTCGCCGCCGCCGGCTACTGGGCATCCGCCCGCATCACCGCGCTGGACCAGGCGCGCTTCTTCCTGCGCGTGGACCAGATGGTGCCGAAGCGCAACCGGGCCTACGCCCGGAGGCTGCTCGCCTCGATCGTGTCGTACGAGCGCTGGGGCTTCTCCCGCTACGCCGCGCGCGCCGGCTACCGGGCGTTCTTCAAGGGCGGCTGGCGCAGCACGGCCTCCGGCCGGCTCGTGCACGAGGTGGCGCTCTTCCAGCACGGCCGCACCAGGTTCGCGATGGCGGTGCTCAGCGACGGCAATCCGACTCACGATTACGGCACGGAGACCCTGCGCGGCGTGGCCGCCCGCATCTTCGACAGAGGCCCGAAGCCGAGCGCCCACCCGGCCGCGACCCGTACGGCGCTGCGCCGCGCCGGCCTGGAGGACGTGCTCGAGCGCGCCCCGGGCATTCGCGTGGACCTGGCCTACGGGACGGCCGGCAACCTCACCGGCCGGCCGCTGCCCGGCTACTGCCGCCGGTGGGCCTACCTGATGGAACCCGCCGCTCGTGACCTGGCGCGGGTCCAGCGCGGGCTCCGGCGCCACGGCCACGGCCTCCTCGTGCGCGACGCCTACCGCCCCGCGCGCGCCTCGCGCGCGCTCGTCCGCTGGGCGCGCCGCAGCGGTCGCCCGGAGCTCGTGGGCACCTACATCGCGCGCCGGAGCAGGCACAACCTGGGCAGCGCGGTGGACCTGACGCTCGTCCGGCTGCGCGACGGGCGGAGGCTGCGGATGGGCACGGGCTACGACAACCTGGGGCCACGTGCGCACACGCTCGCGGCCCGCGGCCGTCCCCTGCGCAACCGCCTGGCACTGAAGGCGGCGATGGAGCGCCACGGCTTCACCAGCTACTGGCGCGAGTGGTGGCACTTCGAGCACCGCCTGCAAGGCGCCGCTCACCTCGACCTCACCCTCGGGTGTCCGCGGCCCGACCCGCGATAATCGAACCATGAGCGAACTGCTCCGAGTGGCGCTCGCCCAGATCGATCCCAAGGTGGGTGACATCCGCGGCAACGCGCGAAAGATCGCCGAGTACACGGCCAATGCCCGCGATCGCGGGGCTGCGCTCGTCGTGTTCCCGGAGCTGTCGCTCACCGGCTACCCCCCGGAGGACCTGCTCCTGAAGACCGGCTTTCTCGACGCGGCGGCGGGCGCGCTCGACGAGCTGGCCTCGCAGACGAACGGGATCGTGGCGGTGGTGGGCTTCCCGCAGCGGGCGGACGACGTGTACAACGCCGCCGCCGTGCTGGCGGACGGGCGGGTGGCCGCCGTCTACCGCAAGATGTACCTGCCGAACTACGGCGTCTTCGACGAGCAGCGCTACTTCCAGTCGGGCACCGAGGCGATGATGTTCGAGCTGAACGGCGTGCCGATCGGCGTGTCGATCTGCGAGGACATCTGGGAGCCCGGCCCGCCGGCGATGACGGAGGCGCTGGCGGGGGCGCAGGTGCTGATCAACCTCTCGGCCTCCCCCTACCGCCGCGGCTACGGGGCCCGGCGCGAGCGGATGCTCGTTCAGCGCGCCGTGGACTACCAGGCGGCCGTGGTGTTCGTGAACACCGTCGGTGGCCAGGACGAGCTCGTGTTCGACGGGCACAGCGTGGCCGTGAGCCCCGAGGGCACGGTGCTCGCGCGCGGGGCGCAGTTCGAGGAGTCGCTGGCCGTGTGCAGCATCGATCCCCGCGAGGTCGTGGCGGCGCGCCTGCGCGACACCCGGCATCGCGCCAACGTCCGCCACCAGCGCCGCGCCGAGGGGCGGGCCGCGCTCGAGATCACGGTGAACCACGGCCCCAACATCACGGTGGGCCGCCCCGGCGCCGGCCCCGCGCCCGAGCGCGTGGGCGGCGAGCTGGCCGAGCCGCTGGGCTCGGAGGAGGAGGAGGTGTACGCCGCGCTGCGAACCGGGCTGCGCGACTACGTCGAGAAGAACGGCTTCGAGAAGGTGGTGCTGGCGCTGTCCGGCGGGATCGACTCGGCGCTGGTCGCGCTCATCGCCGTGGACGCCGTCGGCGCCGGGCGCGTGACCTGCGTCTCCATGCCCTCCCCCTACTCAAGCGAGGGCACCCGCGCCGACGCCCGCGCGATCGCCGAGAACCTCGGCACGGCCTTCCTCGAGCTGCCGATCGAGGAGGCAATGGAGAGCTACTCCCACCTGCTCGAGGGTCCCTTCGAGGGCACCGACACCGGGCTCACCGAGGAGAACCTCCAGGCGCGCATCCGCGGCAACGTGGTCATGGCGCTCTCCAACAAGTTCGGGTGGCTCGTGCTCACCACGGGGAACAAGTCCGAGCTCTCGGTGGGCTACGCGACGCTCTACGGCGACATGGCCGGCGGGCTCGCCGTGATCAAGGACGTCTACAAGGGCCTCGTGTACCGGCTGGTGCGCTGGCGCAACGAGACCGCGGAGCGCGAGCTGGTGCCGGCGTCGGTGCTCGACCGCCCGCCGTCCGCCGAGCTCCGGCACGAGCAGCTCGACGAGGACTCGCTTCCCTCCTACGACGTGCTGGACGCGATCCTCGAGGGCTACGTGGAGGAGGACCTCGACGCCTCGGAGCTCGTGGCGAGGGGCCTGCCGGTCGAGGACGTGGAGCGGGTGATCGCGATGGTCGACCGGGCCGAGTACAAGCGCCGCCAGGCGCCTCCGGGGATCAAGATCTCCACACGCGCGTTCGGCCGTGACCGGCGCCTGCCGATCACCAACGGTTACGTGAGCACGGCCGTGCCGGTGCCCGAGCGCCACCTGCGCGCGCTGAAGTAGCCGTCGCTACGGGCTCAGGGCTGCGCGCGCACGGCCATCGTCACGCGGGCGATCGCGCACAGCTTGCCGTCGTCGTCGGTGAAGTCGACCTCCCAGACCCAGGTGGTCCGGCCGCGATGGCGGGCGCGGGCCTCCGCGTGCACGGTTCCGCTGCTGACCGGACGCAGGAAGGTGGTGTGGTTCGACTGCCCTACGGCAAAGCTGCCCTCCTGCGAGACCGCGAGGTGGGTGGCGCCCGAAACGAGGGTCTCCGCCAGCGCGGCGTAGGTGCCGCCGTGCACGAGCCCGAAGGGCTGGCACACCCGGTCTTCCACGGGCACACGCGCCCGGGCCAGCTCGGGGCCCATCTCGACCAGCTCGAAGCCGAGCACCTGGTCGAGCGTGCCGCTGGTGATGAGCCGGTTCTCAAGCTCCTGGTCGCTCACCCGGTGCAGCCTATAGTTCGCCCCCGTGGCGACCTTCGACCAGCTCACCGAGGAGCAGCGCGCGGTAGTCGAGCTCGTGCTCCGGCGGGGCAAGCGGTACGACGAGCTGGCCGGGATGCTCGACATGCCGGAGACGCGTGTGCGCGAGCTGGCGCGCGACGCCCTGCTCGATCTCGCGCCGCTGAGCGCGCGCGGCGTGGAGGAGGATTGGCGCGGGCAGCTCGCCGACTACGTGCTCGGTCAGCAGAGCGGCCCCGAGGCCACGGCCACGCGCGGTCACCTGCGGCGCTCCGAGGCGGCCCGCACCTGGGCCAGCTCGCTGCTGGACTCGCTGGAGCAGCTCTACGAGAACGGCTCGATGCCGGCGATACCGGAGGGCGAGCGCGGTGGCCGCGCACGACGCTCCGAGGAGGCAGCGGGCGGTGCACGTCTGGGCGGTGCCGACGTGACCAAGCGGCGGCGCATCCTCGCGCTCGGCGGCACATTGGCCGCCCTGCTGCTCGTGGCGGTGCTCGTTTGGCCGATCGGGGTCCTGACAGGCGATGACGACGACGGCGGCGGCTCGGACACCGCGGCCGCGGCAGGGGCGGGCTCAGGCAACCCCGCCGGTGCGGCGGTGATCCTCGGCCAGGGCACGGAGCGCGCCGTGCAGGTGCAGGCCACCGGGCTCGAGCCGAGCACCCAGAAGTTCGCCTACCAGTTCTGGCTCTACGACAACAAGAACAAGGCACGCTCGCTCGGAGCCCAGGTCACCGACCAGAACGGAACCCTCCAGGCGATCGGCAATCTGCCCAAGGGGTTCGAGAAGTACCGCTACTTCGACCTCTCGCGCGAGCCGATCGGCGGCCCCGCGGCGCATTCCGGCACGTCCATCCTGCGCGGCAGGATGCCGCGGCTCGCGAGCGTCGAGGGGAACAAGAAGATCACCCGGATGGGCCAGGTCGTGCTGGCCCCGCCGGCGGGCTAGTCCGGCAGCAGCTTCCCGGGATTCATCACGCCTACCGGGTCGAGTGCGGCCTTCGCGGCCCGCAGCACTTCGATGCCCAGCGGACCCACCTCGGCCGGCATCCAGGGCGCGTGGTCGCGCCCGATGGCGTGGTGGTGCGTGATCGTGCCGTCAGTAGCGACGATCGCATCGCAGGCGGCGCCCTTTGCCGCCCGCCATTGAGCCATCGGGTCGTCGGCCTCCTGGCGGGCGAGGAAGGTGAAGTAGAGCGACGCGCCCGAGCGGTACAGGTGGGACACGTGGCACATCACGAGCGGCGGCGTGCCGCGCTCCGACAGGGCGCCGCGCAGCGCGTCGCCCACGGCCGCATAGAGGCGATGGAGGTTGCTCCAGGTTGTGGCGGTCTCGAGCGTCTCCACCATCACGCCCCGGTCCATCAGGTGGTCGCGCAGGTAGGGGCCCGCGAAGCGCCCGTGCTGCCATGCCGCGCCCGGTCGCGAGCCCAGCGCGAGGCCGCCGCCGGCCCGCAGCAGCGCCGAGGAGCGCACACGGCGGCGCTCCACCTCCTCGGCGTCGCCCTCCCACCCCATGATCGCCAGGCAGCCTCCCTCGTGGCCACGGGCTCGCAGGTACGCGCGTCCGAGCCGCTCCGTGCGGCTACCGCTCGAGGCGAGGGCGAAGGACATGCGCGTCTCGTGCTCGTCGGAGAGGCGAGCGACGTCGGGTGAGGCGTCGGCCTGCTCCATCACACGGAGGGCGTCGGCTCCCTCCGCGAAGTTGCGGAAGGACCAGCCCTCGTAGCGGCGCTGCTCCGGTGCGGGCCGCACCCTCAGGGTCGCCTCGCCGATGACGCCCAGCACGCCCTCCGAGCCCACCGCGAGCTCGCGGAGCGAGGGTCCGGCGGCCGAGGCCGGCACGGCGCGCGTGACGAGCTCGCCGGCAGGCGAGATCAGCCGCACACCCTCCACCAGGTCGTCGATCCGCCCGTAGCCCGTCGACGCCTGGCCGGCCGATCGCGTGGCCACCCAGCCGCCGACGGTCGAGAACTCGAAGGACTGCGGGAAATGTCCGAGCGTCAGCCCGTGCTCGCCCAGAAGGGTCTCCGCCGCGGGTCCGAGGAGACCGCCCTCCATCGTGGCGGTGAGCGACTCGCGGTCCACGTGCACGAGCCTGTCCAGGCCGCGTAGGTCCAGCGACACGACGCCCGCGAACCCCTCGCCGATCGGCTCGACGCCGCCGACCACGCTCGTTCCGCCGCCGAACGGCACGACCGCCACACGCTCGCGAGCGGCCACGTCGAGCACGGCCTTCACCTGGTCGGCGGACCCGGGCGCGAGCACCGCGTCGGGCACGTTCAGCCCCTCACCCGAGCGCAGCCGCACCAGGTCCGGATAGCTCCGCCCGGCCGCGTGCTCCACGCGTGCCTCGCGGTCCTCGCGGAGGCCGGTGCCGCCCAGGGCGGCCAGCAGGGCCTCGCGGGCCCCGGGCGCAATCGACGGGTCGGCCAGGCGAAGCTCCTCCAGGGCTATGCGCGGGCGCGTCTCACCGGGCTCGGCGCCGATCTCCTCGCGCAGGAACGCATCCGCGGAGTCGGGGAGCCCGCCCGCGTGCTCGTCCTCGCCCCAGCCCCACCAGCGCACGTCTAGCGCGTCTCCTCTGCGAACAGCCGCTCGAGCCCGTCGAGCGCGCCCAGCACCTGCCTCCGCGCGGCTATCCGGAGCTGAAACGGAGCGAAGCGCGCCCAGCCACGCGGGCGCTGCACCAAGCTGATCCGGACGCGCGTGCCGCCGCCGTCGGGCGAAAGGGTGATCTCCGTGGCGGCCTCCGCCAGCAGCCGCTCGAACGGTGTGGCTGCCAGCTCCTGCCGCCACACCAGCCGGTGCGGCTCGTCGGCCTCCGCGCGGGTGTAGTCGGCCCTGACGGCCTTCCCCTTGCCGGACATCATGACCGTCGTCCACGATTCCGGAGTGGCCTCCTCGACGCGGGTGACCCCGGGCCACCAGGCCGGCAGCCGATGTGGATCTGCCACCAGGCGCCAGACCTCGTCCAGGTCGGCCGCCAGAACCCGTTCGCGACGTACGGGCACTAGTCGTCGTAGACCACGAGGCTGCGGACGTCGCGGGGACGCAGGCGCTCGCGGCCGTGGAGGAAGGCCAGCTCGATCACGAACGCGCATCCTGCCACGACTCCGCCCGCCCCCTCCACCAGGTCGCAGAGCGCGGCCGCCGTGCCGCCGGTGGCCAGGAGGTCATCGTGCACCAGCACCCGGGCGCCGCCGCGCACCGAGTCGCTGTGCACCTCGAGGGCATCCACGCCGTACTCGAGCTGGTACTCGACCGAGTCGGTCTCGCGCGGAAGCTTGCCCGGCTTGCGAGCGAGGATGAATCCGGCGCCGGCGGCGACGGCCAGCGCGCCGCCGAGCACGAAGCCGCGCGCCTCGGCCGACACCACGTAGTCCACGCGCAGCTCGCGCGCGTAGCCGGCGAGCGCGTCGACGGTCGTCCTGAGCGCCTCCGGGTCGAGGAACAGGGGGGTGATGTCCTTGAAGACGATTCCCGGACGCGGGTAGTCCGGGATGTCCTGGATGTGCTCCTCGAGGTGCACGCAGCGCGGCTCAGCGAGCCAGCTTGCGGAGATCCCTGATGAGGAGCAGGTGCTTGAGGTGCGAGGAGATGGCCGCGAGGTTCTCCAGCGCCTCGACGGCCTCCTTGCGCCGCTCGGGGTTCCGCGAGCGAAGCGCCGGCGCGAGGATCTGCTCGAGCAGAGCGGCCTCTCGGTCTGCCGAGGTACGGAACACGCGCAGGTTGCGGCCACCGACCCCGAAGCGCTTCAGTTCCGTCACGGCGCGGATGATCTCGCGCTCGGTGTCGTCGTAGAGCACCTCTCCGTCGCGGCGCTCGGCCTTGATCACGCCGAAGTCCTCGAGCTCCTTCACGAGCGAGTGCTCGGCCCCGGTGTCCTCGAGCACGTCCTCGAGCTTGTAGAGCGAGCCAGGGCCGCGGAGAGCGACGGTGGTGCGCCTGCCCGAGCGCTGGTCGGGCGGGCTGGCCTTGGCCACCTCCGCGTCGTCCCTGCCGGCGGCCAGCTCCTGCCGGATCACGCGCAGCGGGAGAAACTCGTCGCGCTGGAGGCGGAGGATCGTGCGCAGGCGGGCCAGGTCGGCCGCGCTGTAGAGGCGGTATCCCCCCGGCGTCCGGCGCGGGGCGAGCAGCTTCTGGTCCTCGAGATAGCGGATCTTCGAGATGGAGATGTCCGGGAACTCGCGCTCGAGCTGCTTGCAGACAGCGCCGATCGTGAGCGACTTCTCCTTGCGCGGCGGGGCCTCTGGGCCGGTCTCGATGCTCATGGGGTCAGATAGGTGAGCTTGTACTTGCCCACCTGGAGCTCGTCGCCGCCCTGGAGCCTGTGGGACTCGATCCTGCGGCGATTCACGTAGGTCCCGTTCAGCGAACCGAGATCGTCGATGTAGAGCCCGTCGCGGCGGCGCACGAGGAGAGCGTGGTTGCGTGAGACCGTCACGTCGTCCAGGAACACCTCAGCCTCAGGGCTGCGCCCGATCGTCATGCGCTCGCCCCCGACCGGAAACGCCTCACCGGAGCGGCCGCCGCCCGAGCGGATGACAAGCGTCGCGCCCTCGCCCGTGACCTCCTCGAGGTCCATGGGCTTGAGCTCGCCGGTCTCCCCCACCTGGAAGACCTCGGTGGTGTCGCCGTCCTTCTCCACATGGTCTGGCATGAAGGCACCGCACTTCTGGCAGTAGTTGGCGCCCTCGGCGTTCGCGAATCCACACTCGGGACAATGCACCGCTCCTCCTAGGAGGCGTCCGGGTCCTCCGGGATTGCCTTCCCGGACAGGATGTCGGTGAGCTGCTGAACGTCGGCGCCGCTGATCACGGACTCGCCCTCCGAGTGCTTCTTCCGGAGGCGGTTCACCAGCTCCGCGCGCAGGATGTCGATCTTGCCGTGCAGGATCCGGCGACGGTAGGAAACCTCTTGCTCCTCCTCCGTCAGTTCCTGGATCATGTCCTTGAGCTCCTCGTCCGAGAGGGCACCGAGGTCAGGGAAGGTGTCCATGCAGCGCTTTCTTCCTTTCGACGAATGGGACGGCGAGTATAGCCCGATTCTCAAGCTGAGCTTGAGGGTGATTTCTCGCGGACGGCGCGAAGCCCTGCCGCCACATACTGCGCGGTGGCTCCGAAGGTGAGTGCGAGACCGAAGTAGAGCAGCGCGTCCGTGAACCAGGTGTCCCACACCAGAACGAGCGCCAGAGCGGACATGACGGGCCACACGGCCCAGCGTCCGAGCATGTTGATCTCGAGGTCGAGCCCCCTGCGGAAGGCGATCCGGGTGAGGACCAGCATGAACGCCTCGCGGACCGCCAGGAGCGCCAGCGCCCAGCGCGGGAGCAGCTCGAAATGCCAGGCCACGATGGCCCCCGAGAGCACCAGCAGCCGGTCCGTGAGCGGGTCCAGCAGCGCGCCCAGGCGGCTGTACTGCCCCAGCACGCGCGCCGCCATGCCGTCGAGGTAGTCGCTCCACGCGATCACGGCGAACAGGACGAAGGCGAGCGTGTCGCGCCCGTCGTCGGAGCTCAGCGCGACCGCCAGGAACACCGGGATGAGCGCGAGCCGCACCAGCCCGATGGCGTTGGGGATCGTCCAGGGATTGAGTGGCTGGGCGCGCCGCGTCTCCGGCGGCGGTCCGCCCGATCGGTCCAGGCCCAGCAGGCGGCGGGTCGTCAGGGGAGATCGCGCCACAGCGCCGCCACCTCCGCGGCTGCTCCCTCCAGCGACAGCGAGCGCTTCTCGCGCCCGCGCCGGACCTGCACCTCGAGCTCACCCGACTCCACGCTGCGCTTGCCGACCGTCAGGCGCAGAGGGCACCCGACCAGCTCCGCGTCGGCGAACTTCTCGCCCGCGCTGGACGTGCGGTCGTCGTAGAGCACCTCGAGACCGGTCTCACGCAGCTCCTCGTAGAGGCGGTCGGCCACGGTTCGCGCCTCCTCCCCCTCCTTGCCCAGCGTCACGAGCTCCACGTCGAACGGCGCGACGGCGCGCGGCCAGGCGATGCCCTGCTCATCGGCGCTCTGCTCGACCGCGGCGGCCACCACGCGCGCCGGGCCGATGCCGTACGACCCCATCCATATGTGCTGCTCGCGCCCCTCGTCGTCGAGGAAGGTCGCGCCCAGCGGCTCGGAGTAGCGGAGGCCCAGCTTGAAGATGTTCCCGATCTCGATCGCGGGCTCGATCGTGATCTTCGCGCCGTCCGGGGCGATGTCGCCGGCCTCCACGCTGCGCACGTCGGCCCAGGTCGGCTCGAAGTCGCGCCCGGGCTCCACGCCGCGCAGGTGCAGGTCCGCCTCGTTTCCGCCGGCCACGAGCCCGTGCAGGCCCTCGAGGGCTTTGTCGGCCACCACCTCGACGGGCGCGCCCACGGGGCCGATGAAGCCGGGCACCGCGCCGAACACGCTCTTGACCTCCTCGGGCTCGGCGGTTCGCACCGCCGCGCCGAGCTCGTTCTGAAGCTTGATCTCGTTGAGGCGATGGTCGCCGCGAACGACCACCAGCACGGGGCCCCGATCCTCGACGAACACCGGAAAGGCCTTGATGATCGCCCCGGAGGGAACCCCCAGCTGGCCGGCCACCTGCTCGACGGTGGCGGCCTTGGGGGTCTCCACCCGCTCCGGCTCCCCAAGGGCCGCGGGAAGGCCGTCCACGGGCTGCGGGGTGGCGCTCGCCACCTCCACGTTCGCCGCATAGCCCCCCGAGGAGAGGGCCACGTCGTTCTCCCCGGCCGGACAGGGCGCCATGTACTCGTGGGCGCCGAAGCCGCCCATCGCCCCGACGTCGGACTCGACCCGGTACCACTCGAGCCCGGCGCGGTCGAAGATCCGGTCGTATGCCTCCACGAAGCGGTTGTAGGAGCGATCGAGCCCCTCACGGTCGCGGTCGAACGAGTACGCGTCCTTCATGATGAACTCGCGCGTGCGGAGCACTCCGGCGCGCGGTCGCGCCTCGTCGCGCTCCTTAGTCTGGAAGTGGTAGAGCAGCTTCGGGAGGTCGCGGTATGAGCGGACCTCGCGCGCCATGTGGAACGTGAGGTTCTCCTCGTGCGACAGCGCGAGCACAAGCTCGGCGCCGCGGCGGTCCTGCAGCTTGAAGACCTCGTCGATGTCGTAGCGCCCGCTGCGCTTCCAGATCTCGGCCGGCTGGAGCACCGGCATGAGCATCTCCCAGCACCCGATCGCCTCGAGCTCCTCGCGGATGATCTGCTCCACCCGCCGGTGCGAGCGCCAGCCCGCCGGAAGCCAGGTCCAGAGCCCGGCGCCGACCTGGCGCGCCATGCCCGCACGCACGAGCAGGCGGTGCGAAACGGCCTCCGCGTCGGCGGGGGCCTCCTTCTCGGTCGGCAGAAAGTAGTCGGAGAGGCGGGTCACGGCGGCGAGTCTATTGCGGGCGGGCTCAGGGACTTGGCCAAATGACCGATGCATAGAGGGTGAAAGAAGTACCTCGCTTGGGCCGAACGGGCCGGGTGCTCTGGACGTTCGTTGCCCTCGTCATGGCCGCATACGCGGCCCATACCGCGTTCCACATCGGCTCGGGGTGGTTTTACGAGGGCCTGATGTACAGCGGGCTCATCGGGGCCGCGGCCGTTGCCTGCTTCGCGCGCGCGTGGCGCGTGGAGCGCGAGCGGGCCGCCTGGACGGCCATGGGCGTGGGTCTCGCGGCGTGGATGGGCGGCGAGATCTACTGGACCGTGGTCCTCAACTACGAGGACGTGGTGCCGGTGCCCTCGCTCGCGGACGGCCTCTACTTCACCTTCTACGGCGCCAGCTACGTGGCACTCGTGCTGCTGATTCGCGGGCGCATGCAGAAGTTCCGGTCGAGCCTCTGGCTGGACGGCGCCATCGCGGCCACCGCGGTTGCGGCGTTCGCCGGCGCCGTCGCCTTCGGGCCGATCGTCGAAGCAACGGTCGGGGACCCCGTCACCGTCGCGGTGAATCTCGCGTACCCGCTTGGCGACCTCCTTCTTCTGAGCCTCGTCGTGGCCAGCTTCGCGCTCTCGGGCTGGCGTCCGGACCGTGGCTGGATCCTCATGGGGCTCGGCCTCGGGCTGATGGCGGTCGGCGACGGCGTGTACCTGTTCCAGGCCGCCGAGGGCACGTACGTGGAGGGCACCATGCTGGACGCCCTCTGGCCGGCCGCCGCGCTGCTCGTGGGTGCCGCCGCCTGGCAGCCGGTCGGCACGCGCGTGGCTCCGAGGCTCGAGGGCTGGCGCGTGGTGGCGATTCCGGCGGTCGCGGGCCTCGCTGCCGTGGGCCTCCAGACCTACGACCACTTCCAGCGCATCTCCGACGGCGCGCTGGTGCTCGCCGCCGCGACGCTCGTGCTCGTGACGGTGCGGATGGCCCTGACCTTCCGCGAGAACCAGCTGATGATCCGGCACACGGAGCACGAGGCGAACACGGACGCGCTCACGGGACTGCGCAACCGGCGCAGCCTGATGACCGACCTCGAGCACGAGCTGGAGCTCGCGACCGCGGAGCAGCCGCGCGTGCTGGTCCTCTTCGACCTGGACGGCTTCAAGCAGTACAACGACGCCTTCGGGCACCTGGCCGGGGACGGGCTCCTGGCGCGGCTCGGATCGCGCCTCGAATGGGTCGTCGTCGGCCAGGGCCGCGCCTACCGGCTGGGCGGGGACGAGTTCTGCGTGCTCTTCACTCCGGGCGCCGCGGGCGTCGACCCGCTGCTGGCCTCCTGCTCGGCCGCGCTCACCGAGAGCGGCGAGGGGTTCTCCATCGGGGCCTCCCACGGCGCCGTGGTGGCCCCGGGCGAGGTCGAGGACGCCACGGAGGCCCTGCAGCTCGCGGACCGGCGCATGTACGCTCAGAAGGGCGGTCACAGGATGTCGGCCGGGCGCCAGTCGCGTGACGTGCTCCTCAGCACCCTGACCGAGCGCGAGCCACAGCTGGGCGAGCACCTTCACGACGTGGCGAAGCTGGCGCTGGCGGTCGGACGCGAGCTGGAGATGGGCCCCGAGGAGCTCGACGAGGTGGCCCGCGCGGCGGAGCTCCACGACGTCGGCAAGGTGGCGATCCCCGACGCGATCCTGAGCAAGCGCGGTCCGCTCGACGAGGCCGAGCAGAGCTTCATGCGCCGTCACACGATCATCGGGGAGCGGATCCTGCTTTCGGCGCCCGCCCTGCGCCCCGTCGCGCGGCTGGTGCGCTCGAGTCACGAGCGCTGGGACGGCGCCGGCTATCCCGACGGCCTGGCGGGCGAGGACATTCCGCTCGGGGCCCGGATCGTGTCGGTGTGCGACGCGTTCGACGCCATGACCACCGACCGCCCGTACCGGGAGAAGATCTCCGAGCGCGAGGCCCTGGATGAGCTGATCGCGTGTGCTGGCACTCAATTCGACCAGTGCGTGGTCGACGCCTTCGCTCGCGCGCTGGCGGCGCTCCGGCCCGACGAGGCCGAGGTTACGGCCGAGACAGGGAACGGATCTGCGCCATCACCTCCTTCGGCGCGGTATCGAGCCTCCTCGCGGTGATCCGCACCACCCGCTGACCGGCCAGGGTCAGCTCCGCGTCGCGCACGCGGTCCTCCTCGAACGCCCGCCGCGTGGCATGGGCCGCCCGGCCGTCCAGCTCCACGACCAGCCCCGCCTCGCGCCAGAGAAGGTCGACCTCGTGCCCGTGCAGGACCGTGTTGACCTCGGGCCGATCGAGGCCGTGCGAGTCGCAGAGCTCGATGAAGAGATCCTCGAGCTCCGACCTCGTCCGGGTGCTGCCGGCCTGGTGGTCGGCGAGGACGGCGCGGAGCCTGCCGTAACCGGGCCGCCCATGGATCGGCCCGAGGCCCGTGCAGTCGAGCCGGAGGTACTCGGCCTCGTCAAAGGCCCGCTCGAGCGCTCGCCTGGGCAGGACGTCGGCGAGATCCACGAGCGTGCGGGCGGGCGTGGTGACGGGGATGCCGTCGACGAGGGTGACGTCGTCGGGGCCGAGGCGCGCCCGGTGTAGACGGATTCCCTTCCGCCGAGCACGCCCGCCACGACCCGGAACCGTTACGTCTGCCCATGCGCTGGCGCTTGGACGGATGCACCAAACCGCCGCGGCCGCCCGGTGACTCAGCGCTGCACCCGATCCACACGCGAGAACGGCAGCCATGAAGAACGCCGAGCCGCTCAGACGTGGATGACCTACCGCGTAGACGCCGCGGTGGAGACGGTGAAGCCGTCCCCGCCGAAGGCGCCCCTCAATGGCGTGCTCGCTGAGCCCGAGCGCATACAGCTGAGCACGCGAGACAACGCCGTACTGCTGTTCCGCGAGCTCCGCAATGCGGCGATCCGGGTGGTCCTGGGCGACATCCCCGTCCATATGACGGGTAACTCGCCCAGGGGTCGGGTTCGCCCCCTACGCGCGGGTGAAGCGGCGGCCTTCGGTGGGCGATTCGTCCTCGCCCAGCACCACGCGCTTCGAGGCGGAGCCGTTTCCGGCGTCGCCGGCCATCGGCAGGGCCGTGCCCTCGGAGGCGGCCTGCTCGGCGGCCGCGGCGGCCTCCATCGCGGCGATTCGCTCGGGCGTGAGCTCGCCGGCGTTCTCCTCCTCGATCTGCGAGAGCCAGGCGGCGCCCTCGGCGGCCTTGCGCTGGTCCACCACCACGCGTCCCTCGGCGAGCGACTTGTCGATCTCGGCGAACAGCTCGTCCACCAGCCGGTCCTGCGCCACCTTCCGCAGCGGCTCCCCATGGGCGAAGATCAGACCTTCGTTCTTGGCGCCCGTGATGCCGAAGTCAGCATGCGACGCCTCGCCGATGCCGTTGACGGCGCAGCCGAGCACGGCAACCTCGATCGGGTCGTCGTAGCGGCGCAGCCGCTCCTCGATCTCGGCCACCACGGTGTCCATGTCGAACTGGAGCCGCCCGCAGGTGGGACAGGCGATCAGGACGGGGCCGCGCTCGCGCAGCTTCAGCGCCTTCAGCACCTCCCACGCCACCTTGACCTCCTCCTCCGCATGGAAGGTGGAGAGCGAGATGCGGATCGTGTCGCCGATGCCGTCGGCCAGCAGCGTGCCCAGGCCGACCGCCGACTTCAGCGAGCCGGACCACTTGGTGCCCGCCTCGGTGATCCCGAGGTGGAGCGGGTACTCCACGCGCGCCGACAGCAGCCGGTTGGCCGCGATCGTGTTCGGCACGTTCGTCGACTTGATCGACACCTTGAAGTCCTGGAAGTCGAGCTGCTCCATCAGCTGCACGTACTCCTCGGCCGCGCCCACGAGCGCCTCCACCGGGTTCGAGCGCTCCAGCTCGTGCAGGTGCTTCGGCAGCGAGCCTGAGTTGACGCCGACCCGGATCGGCACGCCGGCCGCGCGGGCCTTGTCCACCACCTCGCGCGTCTTCTCGTGCCCGCCGATGTTGCCGGGGTTGATCCGGATGCAGTGGGCGCCGGCGTCGATGGCCTTGAGCGCCAGCGTGTGGTTGAAATGGATGTCCGCGATCACCGGGATCGGCGACTCGCGCACGATCTTGCGCAGGGCCTCCACGTCCTTGTCCCGCGGCACCGCGCAGCGCACGAGATCCGCGCCCTCGTCGGCGATCGCGTGGATCTGGCGCATCGTCGCCTCGTAGTCGGCGGTCTCGGTCTTCGTCATCGACTGGACCGCGACGGGAGCTCCCCCGCCGATCTTCACCCCGCCAACGTCGATCTGCCGCTTGGAGGCCACGCCCCCCAAGGGTATCTACGAGTAGAGCTCCTCGATCTCGGCCGCGTACTTCGCGGATATCGGCTTGCGCTTGAGCTTCATGGTCGGCGTGAGCTCCTCCCCGCCCGGCTCCCATTCCACGGGGAGCAGCTTGAAGCGCTTGATCTGCTCCACGCGCGCGAGCTGCTCGTTGGCGGCGGCGATCCCGCGCTCGACCTCCGCGAGCACGGCGTCCTCGCCGTTCTGCTGGATGAACGCGGGAGCCACGTCCGGATCGAGGGTGATCAGCGCCACGTTGTACGGGCGCATGTCCCCGATAGCGACCGCCTGGCCGATCAACGGGCTAGAGGCCTTCACCTTGGCCTCGATGTTGGCCGGCGACATGTTCTTGCCGGCCGCGTTGATGATCAGCTCCTTCTTGCGGTCGACGATCTTCAGGTAGCCGTCCTCGTCGAACTCGCCGACGTCGCCGGTGTGCAGCCAGCCGCCGTCGTCGATCGCCTCGCGGGTCTGCTCCTCCTGGTTGCGGTACCCGGCCATGATCATCGGGCCGCGCATGAGCACCTCACCGTCGTCGGCCAGCTTGATCTCCGCGCCCGGCGATACCGGGCCGACCGTGCCGATCTTGATGCGGTCCGGCGGGTTGCAGGTGCCGTACCCGCAGGTCTCGGACATTCCCCAGAGCTCCGCGAGCGGCACTCCGATCGCGTGGAAGAACTCGATCACCTCGCGGGGCGTGGGCGCGGCGCCCACGTTCACCGACTCGACCTCGGCGAGCCCGAGGCGCCCGCGGATCTTGGAGAGCACCAGCTCGTCCGCCTTGGCGTGCTCCGCCTTCAGCTCCTCGGAGAGCTCCTCACCGGCCTGATCGGCCTTGACCTTGCGAAGGCCCACGTCGAGCGCCCAGAGGGTCGCCTTCTTGCGCTCCTCGTCCTGCTCCGCGGCCACTCCCGCCTCGATGGCGGCCTTCAGCTTCTCCCAGATCCGCGGAACGGCGAAGAACCAGGTGGGCCGCACCTCGGGCAGGTACGCCACCACCTGGCGCGGGTCCTGGCAGCAGGTGGTGGAGAAGCCGAGCACCATCGGCAGGTAGTGGCTGCAGGCGCGCTCGGCGATGTGCGCCATCGGGAGCCACGAGATCACGCGGCCCTCGTCCGGGAACGCGATCACGTCGTCGAAGCCGCGGACGGCCGAGAGCAGGTTCTCGTGCGTCAGCTGCACGCCCTTCGGGGGCCCGGTGGTGCCCGACGTGTAGATCAGCGTGAGCAGGTCGTCGGCGCCGACGGCGCGCCAGGCCGACTCGAAGTCGAAATCGGGCGAACCGGCAGCCTCCACGTCGGCGATCGAGAGCGAGCCCTCGGGCCCGTCGCCGTCGACCACCACGAGGTGCTCGACGCCGTCGAGGCCGGCGATCTGGTCCAAAAAGGCCGCTTCGGTGATCACGATGCGGGTGTCGGCGTCCCGCACCTGATACTGGATCTGCTCGCGGGCGTAGGTGTTGTAGATCGAGAACGGCGTGGCGCCGGCGTGCAGCGCGGCCGAGTCGAACCAGTGGAACTCGGGCCTGTTGGTGAGCATGATCCCGACCGTCCCGCCCGCCTGGAGGCCGAGCCCGGCGAGACCCGCGGTGAGCGTCCTGACCCGGTCCGCGTACTCCCTCCAGGTCATGGTCATCCCGTCGTCCTTGAGACGCAGCGCCACCCGGTCGGGATGGGCCGCGGCGGTGAGCTGGAATGCCTCCGCCATCGTCGACGCCTCAAGACCTGCCGGACGTCCGGTCCGGCGCTCCGCGGTAACGCTCATCTGTCCTCCCTCAGGGGTACAGCGCGCGAGCCTACCGCACCCGGAAGCCCTCGCCCGACAGCCTGTCGATGTCGTTCGAGAGCCCCACGAGGAACAACAGGATCACCAGCATGAAGCCGACCACGCCGGCTCGCTCCATCACGCTGAACGGCACCGGCTTGCGACGGATCTTCTCGACGATCGCCCAGAAGATGTGGCCGCCGTCGAGCGGCAGGAACGGGAACAGGTTCACGATCGCAAGGGAGAGCGAGATGATCGCGAGGATCCACACCGTGTCGGCGATGTCGCTCAGGATCGTCTGCCGGGTGACCTCGTAGGAGCCGACCACGCCGGAGATCTCCTTGCGGTCCTGGGAGTCGAGCAGGCGCGCTGGGAGCTTGAGCGTCTCCTTGCTGATGAACCAGAAGGCGTCGGCGGTCTGGTCGAAGCCCTCACTGATCGAGAGCGGGTCGCGCGGGCCGGGAGCGTAGGCGAAGCCGAGCCGCGTGCGCTCCGCCGCCGGGTCGTAGATCGGCGTGATCTCCACCGTCTTCCGCTCCCCGTCGCGGACCACCGTGAGGGACACCGGCTCGGTGGCCTTGCAGCCCTTCTTGGGCGGGTCCTGCGCGCACGTGTGCGAAGCGATCCGCTGCGAGAGCTGGGTCGGGGTGCCGCCGCGCCCGTCCACCTCCACGAGCCGGTCACCGGAACGCACCACGCCCGCCGCCGGATAGCCGCGCTCCACGGCCGCCACGTCCCGCGTGGTCGTCTCCGGGCCGATGAGGGTGAAGAACACGAACAGCAGCACGAAGGCGAGGATGAGATTCACGGCGGGCCCGGCCGCGATGACCACGATGCGCTTCCAGACCGGCTGGGAGTAGTAGGCCCGGGTGCGAACCTCGTCGGGGAGGTCCTCGTCCGGGTTCATCCCGCTGATCTTCACGTAGCCGCCGAGCGGGATCGACCCGATCGCGTACTCAGTCTCCCCCACCTTCTTGCGCGCGATCAGCGGCGGGAAGAAGAGCGAAAAGCGCTCCACGCGCATGCCGACCGTCTTGGCCGCCGTGAAGTGCCCGAGCTCGTGGAAGATCACGAGCAGGGAGAACCCCACGAACGCCAGCGCCCAGCTCACGCGCTCACACCCTCGGCCAGCCGGCGCGTGAGCTCGCGCGCCTCGGAGTCGGCCGTGTAGAGGTCGGAGAAGTGGCGCACGGGGCGCGCGGGCAGCTCGGCGAGCGCGCGGTCGATCAGGCGGGCGATGTCGAGGAACCCGATCTCACCTTCGAGGAAGGCGTGCACGGCGATCTCGTTGGCCGCGTTGAGCACGCAGGGCGCGGTGCCCCCGGCGCGTGCCGCGTCGCGCGCGAGGGCGAGGCAGGCGAAGGTGTCGGAGTCGGGAGCCTCGAACGTCAGCGAGCCCAGCTCCACCAGGTCGAGCGCCGGCACGGGCACGTCGGAGCGCTCCGGGTGGTGAAGGGCGAACGAGATCGGGACGCGCATGTCCGGGTACCCCATGTGCGCCAGCGACGCGCCGTCGTTGAGGTGCACCAGCGCGTGGATGATCGACTGAGGGTGCACCACGACGTCGATGCGGTCGTAAGGGACCCCGAACAGGTGGTGGGCCTCGATCAGCTCCAGCCCCTTGTTCATCAGGGTGGCGCTGTCGATCGTGATCTTCCCGCCCATGTCCCACGTGGGGTGTGCGAGGGCCTGCTCGCGGGTGACGCCGCGGAGGTCGGCCTCCCTCCTCCCGCGGAAGGGTCCGCCGCTGGCGGTGAGCACCAGGCGGTCGATCGTGCCCGGGCGCTCTGAGGAGATCAGCTGGTAGAGCGCCGAGTGCTCGGAGTCCACAGGGATGATGCGCGCGCCCGTGGCCTCCGCGAGGGCGCTCACGAGCTCGCCTCCCACCACGAGGCTCTCCTTGTTCGCGAGCGCGAGGTCGATGCCCTCCCCCAGCGTCGCGATCGTGGGCCCCAGCCCGGCCGACCCGACCAGCGCGTTGAGCACCAGGTCGCAGTCTCCGCCCGTGATCAGCTCCACGAGGCCCTCCGCCCCGCCGAGCACCTCGCCGTCGGTCCAGGCCTCCGAGGCGCGCGCCGCCGCGTCCTCGTCGGCCAGGGCTATGCGCTCGACGCCGAACGCGTGCGCTTGCTCGAGCAGGGGCTCCCAGCTGGAGCCGGCGGCCAGTCCGACCACCTCGAGCTGGTCGCTCCGCTCGACCACGTCGAGTGCCTGGGTTCCGATCGAGCCGGTGGACCCGACGATCACGATCTTGCGCACCCGGATGAGTCTAGGACGCCGCATAAAGGGCGAGTTAGGATTGGGCGCGGCCGGGCAGGCCGGCTCGCCATGCGCTTCGGGATCTTCTACGAGCACCAGAATCCACGCCCCTGGGAGGGCGAGCGCTCCGACCACACCCTGCTCCACAACGCCCTCGCGCAGGTCGAGCTGGCCGACCGGGTCGGGTTCGACTACGTCTGGGAGGTCGAGCACCACTTCCTCGAGGAGTACTCGCACTCGTCCGCCCCCGAGGTGTTCCTCGCGGCGGCCGCGGCCCGCACCAAGCGCATCCGGCTCGGGCACGGAATCGTCCAGATCCCGCCGGGGGTGAACCACCCCGCGCGCGTGGTCGAGCGCGCGGCCACGCTCGACCTGATCTCGGACGGCCGGCTCGAGTTCGGCACCGGAGAGTCGAGCTCGGAGGCCGAGCTGGGCGGCTTCCTCGTCGACCGGGTGCAGAAGCGCGCGATGTGGGAGGACGCGATCGACGCGATCGCGCGCATGTTCGTGGAGGAGCCGTTCGCCGGATGGGACAGCGAGTTCTTCCGCATGCCCCCGCGCAACGTCGTCCCGAAGCCGCTGCAGCGGCCCCACCCGCCGTTCTGGGTGGCATGCAGCCGCCGCGAGACGATCCAGTTCGCCGCCCGCAACGGGATCGGGGCGCTGTCGTTCTCGTTCGTCGAGCCCGAGGACGCCGGCAAGTGGGTCAGCGAGTACTACGAGCTGCTCGACTCGGAGGAATGCGTGCCGGCGGGCTTCGCGGTCAACCCGAACGTGGCCGTGGTCCTGCCGATGATGGTGCACGAGGACGAGGCCACCGCGATCGAGCGCGGGATCGACGGCGCCCACTTCTTCGGCTACTCGCTCGCCCACTACTACGGCATGGGCACTCACCAGCCCGGGCGCACGAACGTGTGGGAGGACTTCCTCGAGAACCGCGACGCCACCGGCTTCGCGCGCCACATCGTGAGGCCGGACGAGTCCCCGCTGGCGGTCAAGATCATGCAGGAGGGCCTGGGCTCCCTGCGTGGCGCGATCGGCACGCCCGACCAGGTGGCGGACCTGCTGAAGCGCTACGAGGCCGTGGGCGTGGACCAGGTGATCTTCGTGATGCAGGCGGGGCCGAACCTGCACGAGCACATCTGCGAGTCGATCGAGCTGTTCGCGCGGCGCGTGGCCCCGCTGTTCGCGGAGGGCCGCGAGGAGCGCGAGCGTGCGAAGGCCGAGCGGCTGGCCGGAGCCGTGGAGCGCGCGCTGGCGCGGCGCTCCCCGCCGCGCGAGGCGCCGCCGGGATACGCGATCGACGAGCCTGCCGAGATGGCCCGCGCGGCCCGCTCCGCGCGCGCCGGTGGCCTTCGCGAGCGCGCGGTGGAGTTCGGTGACGAGGCGCGCCGGGCGCTCCAGCGCCAGACCCAGGAGGTGATCGCGCGCCTCGTGCGCGGCGCGAGCGACGAGCAACTCGAGCGTCGCTTCGGAAGCCAGCTGGCGCAGCGCGCGATCTTCACGGGCATGGCGCGCCAGTTCGAGCCGCGCTTCGCGTTCGGCTTCGAGGGCGACATCGCCTACGAGCTGGAGCACCTGGGCAACGCCGGTTCGCCCGCGCGCTGGGCCATCCGCGTGAAGGACGGCGCCGCCAGGGCCGTGCCGGGCTCGAACGGATCGGCGGCGGTGACCTTCCGGCTCTCGGTGCCCGACTTCGCGCGTCTCGTGGCCGAGGAGGCCGACCCGCAGGAGCTGCTCTTCTCCGGCCGCTTCCAGGTGGAGGGCGACCTCGCCCTGGCCGCGCGCGTGCCCGAGATGTTCGGCGCCCAGCCGCGCTTCTAGTCAGACACCGACGTTGAGCCCGAGGGCGATGCCCTTGTCCGGCGAGCCCGACCAGAAGGCGAGCTGGCCGGCGTAGCCGTCGCTGAAGACCATGTCGGTGTCGAGCGAGGTCTGGGAGAGATTCTGCACGCTCTGCTCGTACCCGCTGGTCGCGTAGACGACGTCGCACGCCTTCTTCGGCAGCGCGAGCTGGGTGGTCCGCAGCTTGGACCCGGCCGATGTGGCCGCGTCGATGCTCTCGTAGATCTCGAAGTGCATGTGCGGCCAGCGCCCGGCATAGGCCCCGGGGAAGATCGTCGTAAAGCTGAGCTTTCCGTCGCCGTCGCTCTCCTGGACGCCGCGGAGGAAGTTCTCGGAGGCCGCGTCCTGGTCGTACATCGAGTACTGGCCCTCCCTGGTGCAGTGCCAGAGGTAGACCGCGGCCCCGGCGAGCGGCTTTCCGCCGCCCGACACGTCGAGCAGGGTCATGTCGACCGTCGTCTTGACCCCATCGGCCGTCCCGGACGCGTCACCGAAGCTCTTCGTGATGTCGCTTCGCACGACGCCGCTCTCGGTCAGGGCATTCGGCCCGTTCGAGCCGTCGCCCGGGAAGGGGCCGGCGGTCTCCTCGGGGATCTCGCCGGCTGTCGTCTTGGTGGTGGTCGCGGTGGTCGTCTGGGTGGTCGCCTCGCCGCTGCCGGCGCTGTCGGACGATCCGCACGCCGCCACGGCGAGCCCGACCCCTCCGGCCAGAAGCCCGAGGGCGCGTCGGCGATTGATCAACAGGGGCAGGTCGTGCGCGAGTCCGCGATCGTGATCTTCCATGGCGACAGCATCCTCCCGCCGGCTAAGCGGTTCCTGTCGGCTACCTAGGAATTACCTAAGACGGGCGCCTAGTACGAGCCGGAGGCGAAGATCGAGATCTGCTGGTCGTCCGAGAGGGCGCTGCCGAAGGGGTTGCTTGGCCCGTCGGATTCGAGGTCCACGTTGAAGCGGCGTGCCCCGGGCTTGGAGTCCCAGGCGTAGCGAGCGATTCCGTGGCTGGGGTCGCTGTGGAGCCCCAGCCAGTAGACGCCGGGTTGGAGTTGCGCGGTCGGGGCGAGGTAGAACTGGACCCAGCGAGGCGACATGCCGGCCGGGATGTCGACCGCGAAGCTGCGCGTGACGTAGGCGCCGGGGCCCTGCGGGGTGTTGCGGTAGAGCACCGCTCTGACGAGCTGGGAGCCGCTGCTGGCGCCGCCGCCGTCGATGAAGGCATGCACCTTGCGCACCGTGCCCGGGAAGTAGAGCGTGAACGGCGAGGCGCGCTTGGTGTTCGCGCTCATGGCGCTGTAGGACGCCCCCGGGGTCCGCTTCCCGAGCAGGACCGAGCCCTGCTGCTCGGTGGCCGACAGGCTGGAGGTGAAGGTCTCCCTCAGCTCGGTGAACGCCGACGGGTTCGGACCCATGTCATTGAACTCGTGGAAGGCCTGCCCGCGGTCGACGAATACCCCCCGGGGAGTTGTGATGCTGGCGTTGTAGGCGAGGTTCACGACGGCATCGACGATGAACGCGGATGGCTCGCACAGGACCGCCCCGGCATCGGCGGCGGGAGCGGTGAGGCGCTTGGTGCCGCTCACCTGACCGATGGACGACTCGATGTGAACTCGGCGCTCAGAGACAGGACGTCCCGGTAGGGACTCTCGCCCGCCTGGGTCGGACCCAGGTGCATCCGGCCCCGCTCGGTGAAGCTTCCGTCATAGGGACCGGACGTCGTAGGCCGCGATATCGACTCCCAGCTGACGTTCGCGGTGCCGTCAGGGTTGTGGGTGCAGTCAAGCGACATGGGCACCGGGAAGGGCGCGGGACCGCCGAAGGAGTCGAACCGCTCGCCGGTCAGCGTCGGCGGTGGCGCCGACCGCGAGGACGGCGGCCACCACGGCGGCTACGGCGCGGTACGGCGCGGTACGGCACGCGAGCAGTCTTACGCAGGACCGCTTGCGCGGTCAACCGCTAGGCGTAGCCGAGCGCCTGAGCAGCGTAGTAGGCCGCGACCATCGAGAAGAACACCGCGTCGAGGCGGTCCAGCACCCCGCCGTGGGCCCCGAAGAAGGTGCCCGTGTCCTTCACGGCCAGGTCGCGCTTGACGAGCGACTCGAACAGGTCACCCACAGGCGCGGCCACGGCCACCGCGAGGCCGATCAGCAGGGCGTCCACGCCGCTGAGCCAGTCCTGGTAGAGCCCGGCGCACCAGAAGGCGAGCGTGCCGCCCAGAATCCCCGCCACGAGCCCCTCGAGCGTCTTGTTCGGGGAGATCAGGGGCGCCAGCGGCCGGCGCCCGTAGAAGCGGCCCCCGAAGTAGGCGGCCGTGTCGCCCAGGAAGGTGCCGATCAGCACGTCGATCACGAGGCCGTCGCCGTGCGGCGTCTCGCGCAGCAAAACCGCGTGCACCATCGGGATGCCCACCCAGAGCACCCCGAAGAAGCTGGCCGCGAGCGCCCACGACACGTACTGGCGGCGCGGCCGGAAGAACGAGAGCCAGAACATCAGCGGGAAGGAGGCCGCGAGCACCATGAGCACATGCCTGGGCTCGCCGTACAGGGCCGCCGCGATCAGGCCGCCGAGCGTGAGGAAGCCACCGAGGTTCACCGGCCGCACCCGCGCCATGAGCGTGTACAGCTCGCCCATGGCGAGCACGCCCAGCACGAAGATCCCGAGGGCGAACACGAGGCCGCCCTGACCCACGATGAGGAGCGCGAAGAGCGCTGCCGGGATGGCGATCAGGACCCGTGACAGCAGGTCCGACTCCCGTGCGGGGGCCTGGCGCCGGGCGGCCACGGCTCAGCGCGCCCCGAAGCGGCGCTTGCGGCTCGCGAACTCCTCGAGCGACTCCTCGAACGCCTCGCGCGTGAAGTCCGGCCAGAGCTCCTCGCGGAACACGAGCTCGGAGTAGGCGCACTGCCACAGCAGGTAGTTCGAGATGCGCTTCTCGCCGCTCGTGCGGATCAGGAGATCGGGATCGTGCATCTCAGGTGCGTAGAGGTGGCGCCGGAACTCGTCCTCCGACCCTCCCTGGAAGTTTCGCGCCGCGTCGAGGATCTCCGCCCTGCCGCCGTAGTCGAACGCGACGTAGAGGGTGATCCGCTCGTTCGGCGCCGTCCGTTCCTCGGCCCACTCCATCCGGTCGAGCAGCCCGGGGTCGAGCCGGTCGCGGCGGCCGATGAAGCGCATGCGCACGCCCTCGTCGTCGAGCTCGGGGGTCTCGCGGTCGATGCGCTCGGCGAACATCGCCATCAGGCCCTGGACCTCCGCCGTCGGGCGCGCCCAGTTCTCGGTCGAGAACGAGTACACCGTCAGCTCCCGGACGCCCAGCTCGACGGCGTCCTTCAGCCGCGCCTTCACCACGTCCGCGCCCGCCTCATGCCCGTCGAGGACCGGGAGACCGCGTTGCTGTGCCCAGCGGCCGTTTCCGTCGGTGATGATCGCGACGAAGCGGGCCTCGGAGTCGCTCACGCGAGGCGCGCGTCAGACCTCAAGGATCTCCTCTTCCTTGCCCGCCAGCGCGGTGTCGATCTCGCCGATCCGCGCGTCGGTCAGCTTCTGGAGGTCGGCCTCCGCGCGGTGCTCGTCGTCGGAGCCCACCTCGCCCTCGCTCTTCAGCTCGCGCAGGTCGTGCATCACGTCGCGGCGGATGTTCCGGACCGCGATGCGGCCCTGCTCCGCGATGTTGTGCACCACCTTCACGAGCTCGCGCCGGCGCTCCTCGGTCAGCTCGGGAATCTGAAGGCGGATCACCTGCCCGTCGTTCGAAGGAGTCAGCCCGACGTCGGATTCGAGGATGGCCTTCTCGATCGCCTTGATGGAGCTCTTGTCGTACGGAGTGATCGTGAGCAGCCGCGCCTCGGTGGCCGAGATCTGCGCGAGCTGCCGCAGCGGCGTGACGGCGCCGTAGTAGTCCACGTCCACGCGGTCGAGCAGGTGCGGAGAGGCACGCCCCGTCCGCACGGTCGAGAACTCGCCGCGAGTGGCATCCACGGACTTCGTCATCCGCGCCTTCGCCTCGTCTATGAAGTCCTTGAGGACGCCGTCAGTCATGTGCTCACCACCGTCCCCACGCGCTCGCCGCAGACTATCCGGTCGATGTTGCGCTCGTCATCCATGTTGAAGACGTGGATCGGCAGGTTGTTGTCCATGCAGAGCGAGAGCGCGGTGGAGTCCATCACGGCGAGCCGCTGCTCGATGGCGGCCCTGTGGGTGATCGTGTCGATGAACTTCGCGTCCGGATCCTTGCGCGGGTCCGCCGTGTAGACGCCCTCCACCCCGTTCTTGGCCATCAGGATGGCCTCCGCGTGCATCTCGAGCGCGCGCAGCGCGGCCGCCGTGTCGGTCGTGAAGAACGGGTTGCCCGTGCCGGCCGCGAAGATGACGATGCGGCCGTGCTCGAGGTGGCGCATCGCCCTGCGGCGGATGTACGGCTCGGCCACCTCCGAGATCTCGATCGCCGACTGCACGCGCGTCACGGCGCCGGTCTTCTCGAGGGCGTCCTGCAGCGCCAGGGCGTTGAGGACGGTGGCGAGCATGCCCATGTAGTCGCCGGTCGCGCGGTCCATTCCGGCCGCCGCACCCGCCATTCCCCGGTAGATGTTCCCGCCGCCGACGACGATCGCGACTTCCACGCCGCGATCCGCGACGGTCTTCACCTGCTCCGCTATCGACGCGATCCGGTCGGGATCGGCCCCGTAGGGCAGGTCCCCCATGAGGGCCTCGCCCGACAGCTTGAGCAGGATGCGCCGGAAGGCCGGCTTCACTCCTCGCCGATCTGGAAGCGAGTGAAGCGCCGGATGACGACGTTCTCGCCGGTGCTCGCGGCCAGCTCCGTGCGGAGCTGCTCGATCGTCTGGCCGCCGTGCTTCTCCTCGTTCACGTGCTTCTGGTCGAGCAGGACGACCTCCTCGAGCCACTTCTTCAGGCGGCCCTCGACGATCTTCTCCTGCACGTTCTCCGGCTTGCCCTCGCTCGCCGCCTGCTCGCGCAGCACACGGAGCTCGGCTTCCTTGGCCTCCTCCGGCACTTCCTCGTCCGACACGAACTGGGGAGCCGCCGCGGCTACGTGCACGGCCACCTCGCGAGCGAACTCCTGGAACGGCTCGGTGCGCGCCACGAAGTCCGTCTCGCAGTCGACCTCGACGAGCACGCCGATCTTGCCGTTGGCGTGCACGTAGCTCGACACCACGCCCTCAGCGGCTCCGCGGCCGCCGCGCTTGGCGGCCGAGGCCTGACCCTTCACGCGCAGGATGTCGACCGCCTGGTCGATGTCGCCGCCGGCTTCCTGGAGTGCCGCCTTGCAATCCATCATCCCGGCGCCGGTGCGCTCGCGCAGCGCCTTCACGTCCTTCGCTGAGATCGCCACGCTCACCTAGCTCTCCTCGTCAGGGTCGAAGGTGCGCCGCTCGCGCGGCGCCGCTGCGGCCGGCGCAGGGGTCGCGGGCTCGTCGGGAGAGAAGCCGGCCTCCTCGGCCTCACGCCTGGCGCGCTCCTCGGCCTCACGCTTCTCGGCCTCCTCGGCCTCACGGGCAGCCTTCTCCTCCGCCTCGCGGCGCTCCGCCTCCTCGCGCTCGCGCCGCGCCTGCTCCTCCTGGGCGCGGAACTCCGCGGCGCGGTCCGAGGCGACGTTCGCGATCGCCTCGATGATGACCTTGCAGGACCGGATGGCGTCGTCGTTGCCGGGGATCACGTACTGCACCGGATCAGGGCTGCAGTTGGTGTCCACGAGGCCGATGATCGGGATCTTCAGCCGGATCGCCTCGCGCACGCCGATCTCCTCGGACTTCATGTCCACCACGAACATGGCGTCGGGCGGGCGTTGCATGTCGGCCACGCCGCCGAGGTTGATCTCGAGCTTGTCGCGCTCCGACATGGCGGCGATCCGCTCGCGCACGGGCAGCAGCTCCATCGTGCCGCTCTCCGTCCAGTCACGCAGCTCGTGGAGCCGCTTGATGCGCTTGGAGATCGTCTGGAAGTTCGTGAGCAGCCCGCCGAGCCAGCGCTGGTCCACGTAGGGCATGCCCGAGGCCGTAGCGGCCTCCTTGATCGTGTCGCGGGCCTGCTTCTTCGTACCGACGAAGAGGATCGTCCCGCCGCGTCCGGCGAGCTCGCCCGCGAAGTCCTGGGCGGTCTTGAGAAGACGCTCGGTCTTCTGCAGGTCGATGATGTGGATCCCGCCGCGCTCGCCGAAGATGAAGCGGCGCATCTTGGGGTTCCATCGGCGCGTCTGGTGGCCGAAATGGACGCCGGCCTCCAGCAGCTCCTTGATGCCTACCTCGCTGGCCAAAGAGACTCCCTTGTTATGTGTGTGGCTGATACCCGCCGGCCGGTCGCGGACCCGGGAGGATTCCCGGGCAGGGTCGCGGCCGCTTAACCCGACGGGGTTAGTGGTTGATGGTGCGGCCCTGAGGATAGCCGCCCCCCAGAATAGGAGCGGGGCGGCTGAAAAGCCGCCCCGCATTCCCATCCTTCAGTTCCCGTCTGGCCCTCCGGGAACTGGCTCCTGCCTGGCTGCGTCGAGTGATCGAAGCAACTCGGCAGGTGGTTTGGACTCGCAAGCGACAATTTCCCCGCTGATCGGATGCCTAAACATCAGTCTCGCCGCGTGTAGGAACTGGCGGTGGAGACCGAGCCGGCGGCCCGCCGCGGCACCTCCGTAGCGGGCGTCTCCGCAGACCGGATGGCCGATCGCGGCGAGGTGCGCCCGGATCTGATGGGTGCGGCCGGTCTCGAGGCGCAGATCGAGGAGCGTGGTCCGCGGAAGGCGCTCGCGAACCTCGAAATGAGTGACGGCGGGGCGCCCGCGCGCCGTCCTCGTGGACACCACGTCACGACGGGCGCGGTCCCTCCCCAGCGGGGCGTCGATCGTGCCCGAGGCGGCGTCGGGATGGCCCGTGACCAGGGCGATGTAGCCGCGCTCGATCTCGCGTCGCCTGAGCATGCGCACCAGCTCGGCGTGGGCCTCCTCCGACTTGGCCACCACCAGCAGGCCGGAGGTGTCGCGGTCGAGCCGGTGCACGATGCCGGCCCGCTCGGGGTCCTCGCCGCCCGCCGCGCGGCCCCGGAGGGCCTCCGCGAGCGTCGTCTCCGAGTGGCCCGGAGCCGGGTGGGTCACCAGGCCCGCGGGCTTGTCCACGACGAGCAGGTGGTCGTCCTCGTACACGACCTCGAAGTCCACGCTCTCCGGCTCGGAGGACGCCTCTTCGGCCTGTTCGACGGCGACCGCCTCCCCAGCCGCCATCCGGTGGCTCTTGGGACGGCTCCGGCCGTCCACGGTCACGCGACCGGCGTCGATCGCGCGCTGGGCGGCCGCGCGCGAGGCCAGCTCCGTGTGCGTCGCCAGGAACGCGTCCAGGCGCGTGCCCTCGTCGGCCGCGCCGGCCGTCAGGTCGACTCTGCCCGTCGGGCCCCCCTCTCCACCACGAACAGGAGCAGCAGCACGCCCAGCACGATGCAGCTGTCGGCCACGTTGAACGCCGGCCAGGCGACCGGGTCGATGAAGTCCACCACGGCCCCCTCGCGGGCGCGGTCGATCAGGTTCCCCACGGCGCCGCCCACGAGCATCCCCACCGGGAGCCAGAGCAGCGGCAGCTCGCGGTTGGCCACGAAGTAGCCGATCAAGAGGGTCAGCGAAAGCCCGATGAGGAGTGCCACCGCCAGGCCCGCACCCTCGAGCGCCCCGAACGCCACGCCGGTGTTCCGCACGTTGCTCAGCTGCAGCCCCGGGAAGAGGTCCACGTGCTCGCCGGGGAGCACCTCGTCCTTCACCAGCGCCTTGGTCACCTGGTCGAGCGCCACGACCACGCCCGCGGTCACGAGGGCGCGCAGCGCCGGAGCCACGATCTCAGTCGATCAGGTTGACGACGATCGAGCCCACGATCTGGAGCACGATGATCGCCACGATCGGGCTGATGTCGAGCGCGCCGGGGCCGATCCGCAGCGGCGGGATGAACCGCCGGAACAGGTTCAGGTACGGGTCGGTCACGTCGGTGACGAACTTGATCACCGCGGCCAGCACCGGGTTGTAGGGGATGCGCGGGATCCAGGTCATCAGGATCCTGATGAAGATCAGGACCGTGTAGACGAGCACGAGCGTGTTGACGTAGTCGGCGATGTCCGCGCGCGTGACGGCGAGCAGAGTCATCGCGTGCCCTCCACCACCGCGTCCACGGCCGCGCGGCACACGTCGCGGAGCCCCTCGGACTCGAGGCGCAGCAGGCCACGTTCCGTGGCGCCGCCGGGCGTGGCCACGCGGGCACGCAGGTCCTCGAGGTCGTAGTCGTGCCGGCCGAGCCAAGCCGCCGTGCCCGCCATCGTCTCCACGGTCATGCGGCGCGCGTCATCGGCCGTGAGGCCGTGGGCGGCTCCGGCGTCCGCGAACGACTCGGCCACGAGCGACATGAAGGCGGGTCCGCAGCTCATCAGGGCCATCGCCGGCTCGATCAGGGCCTCGTCGAGGCGGATCACCGCGCCGGCACGACCGAAGAGGGCGAGCAACTCCTGCTCGGGCCCCTCGGCGGCCAGGCGGCCGGGCGAGTAGCAGAGCACGCCCTGGTGCACCTCGGCCGGGATGTTGGGGATGAAGCGGTACACGGGCACGCCGGGATAGGCGGCCTCGATGCGGGCCGTGGGCGTGGCGGCGAGGATCGAGGCCACGGCCGACGCCCGGCCCTCGACCTGACCGGCCACCTCGTCGAGCTGCGCGGGCTTGTGGCAGAGCACCACGATGTCCGCGCGCTCGGCAAGCTCGGCGTTCGACGCCACGGCCTCGCCGCCCAGCTCGTCGGCGAGGGCGGCCGCACGTGCCGCGTCCAGGTCGTGCACCAGCACCGGCTCGCCCACGCCGCGGGCGAGCGCAGACGCCATGTTTCCCGCTCCGATCAGTCCTAGCTTCATCGGCGCTGCAGCTTACTGGCGTGGCCCCGACCCAACGGCCGAGCGTCAGGACTGGTTGAAGAAGCCCTTCTCGATCAGCCGCGCGCGCTCCTCGGCCGAGACCTCGACGTTGCGCGGGGTGAGCAGGAACACCTTGTCGGCGATCCGCTGCATCCCGCCGTCGAGCGCGTAGGTGAGGCCGGAGGCGAAGTCGATCAGGCGCTTGGAGAGGTCCGTGTCGGAGCTCTGGAGGTTCAGGATCACGGGAATCGCGTCCTTGAACTGGTCTGCGATCTGCTGAGCGTCGTTGAAGCTCTTGGGGATCACCAGGTGAACCTGGATGTCGCCCCCGTTGCCGCCCGCGCGGCCGTTTGCGCCAACCGGGCGCAGCACGCGCGTGTCGCGGCCGCCGCCGCGGGGCTCCTCGGCGAAGATGTCGTCGATCTCGTCACGCCGCCGGCGCTGGAGGCGCCGCACGTTCGGGCGCTCCCGGTAGCGGTCCTCGAGCTCGGCCTCGGGCTCGGGCTCGTCGTAGGCATCGAAGCGTGGATCCTCTTCCTCGGCGAGGCCGAAGTACACAAGCGTGCGATGCCAGGTGTCGCGGAGCGCCATGTTGCGGTTTTTCGCGCGTTAGCGGGAAAGTCCTTGTCACAGTGTAGGACTGTGGAGGCTTCGCCGTTCGAGGTACTGCGCCAGATCCCGGGCGCTGGAAGCGTCACCCTGGCCGGCGAGGACGGCGGCGACGGGCCGCCGCTGGTGCTCCTCCACGGGCTCTCGGCCACGCGCCGCAATGTCGTGCAGGGCTCGCGTCTGCTGGCGCGGCGGGGACACAGGCTGGTCTCGTACGACGCCCGCGGGCACGGAGCCTCCTCCCCCGCGCCCTCCTACACCTATCCCGACCTCGTCGAGGACCTGGAGGCCGTCCTGTCCGATCGCGAGCTCGATGCCTCCGCTCTGGCCGGCAGCTCGATGGGGGCCGCCACGGCCATGGCGTTCGCCCTGGCGCACCCGGAGCGCGTGTCCGCGCTGGTGCAGATCACGCCGGCGTTCGGCGGCCGGGCGGACGGCGCCGGGCGCTGGGACCGCCTGGCCGACGCGCTCGAGTCCGGCGGCGTGGACGCCTTCGTGGAGGAAAACGATCCCGATTCGCTCCCCGAGCGCTGGCGCGAGCCGGTGCGCCGCGCCGTGGCTCAGCGGATGGCGCGCCACGAGCATCCCGAGGCGGTGGCGGCGGCGCTGCGCGAGGTTCCGCGCTCGATGGCCTGGAGCGGCGGCCTCGAGGCGCTCGAGCGCCTCGACGTGCCCACGCTCGTGGTCGGGTCCCGCGACGACTCCGATCCCACGCACCCGCTGGAGCTGGCGGAGGAGTACGCCCGCCGGCTGCCCCGGGCGCGGCTGGTGGTGGAGGACGAGGGCCAGGCGCCGCTGGCTTGGCAGGGCGGCCGGCTGTCGGAGGCGATCGCCGAGTTTCTGGAGGACCTCTAGCCCTCGACCGGCCGTTCCATGACCACGCCCTCGAGCGAGACCCCGTCGGGCGTGGTGACCAGGGTGCGCCTCAGCTCGCGAAAGCCGCAGGCAAGGTAGAGCTGCTCGCCCGGCAGGGTGGCCATCAGGGCGAGCGTCGTGAAGCCCTCCGCCTGAGCGGCCCTCGCGCAGGAGTCCAGGATCGCGCGGCCGAGGCCGCGCCGTGTCCAGTCCGATCGCACGAACATCGCTCGCACACGCGCGGGCTCGGTACGCGGATCCAGGAGGCGAGCGTCGTGCTCGGCGTCGCCGGATCCCGTGTAGAGCTTGTCGCGCCTGCTCCAGCCGCCGCAGGCGACGATCTCGTCGCCCGCCTCGTGCACGAAGTAGGTCCCGTCCTCGATCAGCGTGATGTCGAGGTCGCCGATGTGCTCGGCGGCGCTCGCCACCTGGCGCTCGTCGTAGAAGCGCGGAAAGTGGTCCAGGATCGACGCGCGCATCAGTGCCGCGATCTCGGGCGCGTCCTCCGCCCGCGCGACTCGCTGAGCCGGCGCTGGGCGGGCGCTCACCGAGGCGGGATGGCCTGTACGGCCCAGCCGTTCCCGTCCGGGTCGCTGAAGAAGACGAACGAGCCCCACGGAAATTCCTGGACCTCGCTCACCTCCACCCCACGGCCGGCCAGCTCGTCGTGCGCGGCCTGGATGTCGTCCACCACGAGCTGCAGCCCCTGGGCGGATCCCGGAGCCATCGCCGGACCGAGACCGGAGCCGATGGCGATCGAGCAGGCCGAACCCGGGGGGGTGACCTGGACGAACCGCACGTCGTCGCTGACCCGGTGGTCGTGGTCGGCGTTGAAGCCGGCCTTCTCGACGTAGAACTCCTTCGCGCGATCCACGTCGGAGACGGGCACCTGTACGAGCTCGAGCCGGAAGTCGACCACGGGCGGAAAGTCTACGCCGCGAGCGCCTACCCGTAGAGCACGCTGCCGAGGCGCACGATCGTAGCGCCCTCCTGCACGGCCACCACGTAGTCCTGGGAGGTGCCCATCGACAGGCGCTCGAGCCCGTGCTCCGCGGCAAGCTCGGCCAGCCGGGCGAAGTGCGGGCGGCTGTCCTCCGGGCGCTCGGTGAAGGGAGGCATCGTCATCAGGCCCGTGACCGGAACCGGACAGCGCGCGATGAAGTCGCCGAGCTCCGCGGGGGCCACGCCCTCCTTGCCCTCCTCCGCCGCGACGTTCACCTGCACCAGCACCTCCGTCGCGGGAGTTTGCTCGAGCTTTCGCAGAGCTGATTCGGAGGCCAGCGAATGGATCAGCCGGACGTTCGGAGCCACGTCCTTGACCTTGCGGCTCTGGAGCGCGCCGATGAAGTCCCAGGTGAACAGCTCACCGTGCTTCTCCTGCTTCTCCAGCAGGGCCTGAGCGCGGTTCTCCCCCACCAGCTCTATGCCGCCCTCCGCAAGCGCCGGCAGGTCGTCGGGCGACACGTACTTCACGGCGGCGCAGATCTCCACTTCCGGCGGCACGGTCTCGCGAATGCGGTCCAGGTTCGCCCGCACGCGTGCCGCGTCGATCATCGAGGAGTCAAGCATCGAGCGCGACTATGCCGCCCTGGCGGCCCGTGAGGCCGTGATCACGGCGGTGGGAGAAGTACAGATCGGCACGGCAGCTCGTGCAGTGTTCCACGTGCTGCACGTCGCTCACACCGGCCGCCGCGAGCTTGACGGCCAGGACCGCGCGCAGGTCGAGCATGCGCCCGCGCGCGACCCCCGGCGTGTCGGCGAAGGCCGCGAGCACCTCGGGCCCCACCTCGTAACAGCACGCCCCGATGCCGGGCCCGACCGCCGCCGACACCGGCTCTTCGAGGCGCGCCACGGCGCGCCCCACGATCCCGGCGGCCAGCCCGCGCCAGCCGCAGTGGACCATCGCGACGGTCTTCCCGTCGGACAATGCGACCGGATAACAGTCCGCCGCCAGGACCAGCAGCCCGAGGTCCGGCACGGATGTCACGTGGCCGTCCACCCGCTGAAGACCGGCGCCGGGCTGGGCGTAGCCGGGGTCGGCGGGCGCTGAGTCCCACTCGGCCAGGTCCGCGCCGTGCACCTGCCACCCCATCGCCACGCGCTCGGGCTCCACGCCCAGCCGGTCGGCCAGGCGGCGGCGGTTCGCGACGACGTTCTCGGGCTCGTCCTCGGTGAGCACGCCGAGGTTGAGCGACTCGTAGGGCCCCTCACTCACGCCGCCGCGGCGGTCGGAGAAGATCACTCGCGCCCCGGGGAGGCGCAGCTCGGTCACGTGTCCTCCCCGGCGAGCGCAAGCGCGGTGCGGAGCTCCTCGGCGCGGCCCGACACGAGGCCGTCCAGCTTCCGGTCGAGCGTGGCCTCCAGCGCCCGCCCGATCGCGGGGCCCTCGGGCACCCCGGCCTCCAGCAGGTCGGTGCCGGTGATCTCCAGGCCCACGCGGGAGAGGTCGGTGATCCAGCGGAGCACGGGCTCGGGGGGCGCGCCGAAGGCCAGGGCCAGGGCCAGCGTCTCGGGGCGCTCGTGGCCCAGCAGGGCGCGGAGCTCGGCGGCGCTGTGCTCGCGCTCGCGCAGGAGCAGCGCGAGCGGCTGCGCCCAGCGCGCCGCCCAGAGCACCGCGTCGCGATCGCGCGCGTCCAGCTGGAGCGCGTCGAGCCAGCCCTCGAGCTCGTCGGGCGCGGATGCGCACATCGCCGCAAGCGCGGCGAGCGAGCTGTCGGCCACCAGCGCGACCGCGCCCAGCGCCGCGGACGACACCAGGTCGGGGTCCGGCCGGAGCGCAGGGTGGAGCCCACGGTCGATTCCGAGGTCGGACAGGCGCCGGACCGCGTCGGGGGCCTCGAGGTCGCCGAGCAGGTCCATCAGCTCGTCGCCCATCCGCTTGCCCGAGACCGTGGACAGCGCCCCCTCGGCCACCGCGTGGCGCGCCGCCCGCTCCGTCTCCTCGGCCATGCGGAAACCCAGCCGGATCTCGAAGCGGACGGCGCGGAGCAGCCGGGTCGGGTCGTCCAGGAAGCTGCGGTCGTGCAGGACCCGGATCAGTCGCTCCTCGAGATCGGCGAGACCTCCGTGCACGTCGTAGAGGTGACCCAGGTCGTCGCCCCGGAGCCCGATCGCCATGGCATTGATCGTGAAGTCCCTGCGTCCCAGGTCCTCGGCGAGCGGCGCCGGCTCGACCCGCGGCAGGGCACCCGGCTCGTCGTAGACCTCGCGTCGCGTCGTTGCGAGGTCGAGCGGAATCGTGCCCGTCCAGACCGTGGCGGTTCCGAAGCTCTCGTACTCGCGCACACGCCCGTGGAGGCGCACGGCGAGCTCGCGCGCCACCTCCCGCCCATCGCCCTCCACGGCCAGGTCGAGGCTGGTCGGGAGGCGGTCGGCATCGAGCAGGTGGCGCACCGCGCCCCCCACCAGGTAGACCGGCGGCAGGTCGATCAGGGCCGGCAGCAGCTTGTCCAGGCCAGGCAGCCGGCGCACCCGCTCGCGCAGGGCGGCGCGGCCGCTCACAGCCGGACGGGCACGCCGGCCCGGCGCATGTGCTCCTTGGCCTCGCGTACCGAGTAGGTGCCGTAGTGGAATATCGAGGCGCAGAGCACGGCATCGGCCCCTCCCTCGTCCACCGCCTCCACAAGGTGGTCGAGAGTGCCGGCGCCGCCCGAGGCGATCACGGGCACGTCCACGGCGTCGGCCACCGCGCGGGTGAGCCGCAGCTCGTAGCCGTCCTCGGTGCCGTCGCGGTCCATGCTGGTGAGCAGTATCTCCCCCGCGCCGCGCTCCACGGCCTCGCAGGCCCATTCCACCGCGTCGCGGCCCACGGGCGTCCGCCCTCCGTTCACGTACACGCCGTAGCCCTCGTCCTCGGCGCGGGCGTCGATCGCGAGCACCACGCACTGGGCGCCGAAGACCTCGGCCAGCTCGCCGAGCAGCTCGGGCCTCGCTACCGCGGCCGAGTTCACGGACACCTTCTCCGCCCCCGCGTCGAGCACCGCATGGGCGTCCTCCAGCGAGCGGACGCCGCCGCCGATCGTGAACGGCACGAACACGTCGTCGGCGCAGCGGCGGGCCAGGGCGGCGACCGTGTCCCGCTTCTCGTGGGACGCGGTGATGTCGAGGAACACGATCTCGTCGGCCCCGGCCTCCTGGTAGCGCACGGCCAGCTCCACGGGGTCTCCGGCGTCGCGCAGGTTCACGAACTCCACGCCCTTGACCACCCGGCCCTTGTCCACGTCGAGGCACGGGATCACGCGCCGCAGCAGCATCAGCGGTCCTCCTCGAGCGCCGCCTGGCCCTCGCGGACCGTGAAGCGGCCCTCGTAGAGAGCCTTGCCGGAGATCACGCCGGCCAGGTTCACCAGCCGCCGCGCGCGCAGCCCGCGGAGGTCCTCGACCGATCCGATGCCGCCGGAGTAGATGAAGCGGCCGCGCACCGCGTGGGAGATGCGCGCGACCTCGTCGAGGTCGGGGCCCTCGAGCATGCCGTCGCGGTCCACGTTCGTGTAGACGAAGCGCGACGCGCCGCGGCGCTGGAGCCGCTCGATCACGTCCTCGCCGCGCGTCTGTGTCTCCTTGGTCCACCCGGCCACGGACACCCGGCCGCCGCGGACGTCGACCGCCACCACCACCCGGCCGCCCCACATCTCGAGCGCCCGGCCGAGCAGCTCCGGGTCGTTGTAGGCGGCCGTTCCCAGCACCACGCGCGCGGCGCCGGCCGCGAGAGCGGCCCGCACCGACGCCAGCGAGCGCAGGCCGCCGCCGTACTGCACCGGCACCTCCAGCTCGCGGGTGATCCGCTCGAGGTGGTCGAGGCTCGCCGGCTCGCCCGCCCGCGCCCCGTCGAGGTCCACCACGTGCAGGAAGCGCGCGCCCGCCTCGACGAACGAGCGCGCCGCCTCCAGCGGCGTGTCGGCGTACACGGTCTCGTCGTCGAAGTGTCCCTGCCGCAGGCGAACCGCCCTGCCGTCGCGGATGTCCACCGCGGGCAGCAGGATCATGCGGGCACTGGCACGCAGCTGCGCACGAAGTTCCCGAGGAGCCTGAGCCCGTCGGGCCCGGACTTCTCCGGATGGAACTGCACGCCGTACAGCGGGCCGCGCGCCACCGCGCTCACGAACTCGCTCCCGTAGTCGGCCGTGCCGAGCACGTCCTCGGGATCCTCCGGTCGCGGCGCGAACGAGTTCGCGTGGTAGAAGGCGCATGGGTCCGGCAGACCCTCGTTCAGAGCCGTGGAGCGCCGCCAGGCGACCGGATTCCACCCGATCTGCGGCACCTTGAGCCCGGGCGCGTCGAGCTCGGCCACACCCCCCGGGATCAGCCCTATGCCCTCGGCACCGCCGAGCTCGGTGGTGGAGTCGAAGAGCAGCTGCATCCCCATGCAGACCCCGATCGCGGGCACGCCCTCGTCCACCCGCTCGCGCATCAGCTCGTCGAGGCGCAGGCGGCGCACGTGCTCCATCGCCTTCGGCATCGCGCCCACGCCCGGCAGCACCACGCCGTCGGCCTCGCGCACGCGGGCGGGGTCGGCGGTCAATTGCGGCTGCGCTCCCACGTGCTCCAGCGCCTTGGCCACGGAGCGGAGGTTGCCCATGCCGTAATCGAGGATCGCGATGCGCGGCCTCATAGGACTCCCTTCGTGGACGGCACCCCGGTCTCGTCCGGGTCGTCCGCCACGGCTTCGCGCAGCGCTCGGGCGAAGGCCTTGAACGAGGCCTCAACCATGTGGTGAGAGTTGGCGCCGGCCTCCACGCGCAGGTGGAGGGTGAGCTTGGCCGCGCTCGCCACGGCGCGCATGAACTCCTCCGCGAGGTCTGTGTCGAAGTCCGCCACGCGGGCGTCCGGGTACTCCCCCTCGAACGCGAGGAAGGGGCGCCCCGAGATGTCGATTGCGCAGCTCGCGCGCGCCTCGTCCATCGGGATCACTGCGTGCCCGAAGCGGCGGATGCCGGCCCGGTCGCCGAGCGCCTCGTCGAGCGCCTGGCCCAGCGCCAGGCCGGTGTCCTCGACCGTGTGGTGGGCGCCGGTGTCGAGGTCGCCCTCCACCCGCACATCCAGGTCGAGGCCGCCATGGCGCGCCACCGCGTCGAGCACGTGGTCGAAGAAGCCGACCCCGGTGGTCCGGCTGCCCGCGCCCGCACCATCGAGGTCGAGGCTCAGCTCGACGTCGGTCTCGTTCGTCGTACGGTGGATCTCAGCGCTTCTGCTCACGCGCGGCGCTCCATCGACTCGGCGTGCACGGGAAAGCCCTCGGCGCGGGCCACTGCTGCGCCGGCGGGCGCGAGGCGGGCCGCCGCCTCGCCGGGCAAGGATACGCGAGCCATCCGGCGCCTGAACGTGGCCGGGGAGAGCGCCGACTGGAAGCGAACCGCCCCTCCGGTGGGCAGCACGTGGTTGGACCCCGCCACGTAGTCGCCGAAGGCCGTGCCGGCCCCCGCGCCCACGAAGACGCAGCCCGCGCGGCGCACTCGCTCCACGAGTGCCTCGGCTTCGCCGCCCACGAGCTCGAGGTGCTCGGGAGCGATCTCCTCCGCGAAGCGCACGGCGGCATGCACGTCATCCGTGTCGATCAGCTGGAGCTCGGCGTCGCGCACGCTGGGCCGCTCCGGCGCAAGCCGCGCGATCGCGCCGGCCACGGCATCGAGGAGCGCCCCGTCGGGCGAGATGCACCAGAGCGGGCTGTCGTCGCCGTGCTCGGCCTGGGCCATGAGATCGAGCGCCACCAGCTCGGGATCCGCTCCGGCAGCGGCCACCACCACGAGCTCGCTCGGCCCGGCCACCCCGTCGATCCCCACGTAACCGGCAAGCTGGCGCTTGGCCTCCTGGACGTACGGGTTCCCCGGCCCGGCGATCACGTCGACGGCCTCGACGGACTCGGTCCCGAGGGCCAGCGCGGCGATCGCCTGGGCTCCGCCCATCCGGTACACCTCGGTCACCTCGCAGAGCACGCAGGCGGCCAGGATCACCGGGTTGGCACGCCCGCCCGGCCCCGGGGGCGCGCAGACGGCGATCTCTTGCACCCCGGCCGCGCGCGCCGTCACGGCTCCCATCACCACGGTCGACGGGTAGGGCGCCCGGCCGGCCGGGACGTAGACGCCCGCCCTTCGCACGGGCACCTCCACGATCTCCACGTCGTGTCCCTCCGGAAGCTCCACGGCCACCGCGTCGCGCAGCTGCGCCTTCGCCACCGTGCGGACGTTGGCGATGGCGGTGCGCAGACCGGCCAGGACCTGCGGCTCGAGGATGCCCACGGACGACTCGAGCTCGGCCGTGTCCACCCTCAGCTGCTCGGGCCCCAGCTCGGCCTTGTCGAAGCGCTCAGTCAGGCGCGCCACCGCGGCGTCGCCGTCTTCGCTGACCTCGGCGATGATCGCCGCCACGTCCTGGGCCACGGTCGTCCCGGGCGCTCGGCGGTACCAGGCGTTGCGGGTCCTCCGGATCCTCATCCCCGTATCCGCTCGACGAGCCGGTCGATCGCCGCCGCCTTCAGCTTGTGGGCCACGGGATTGGCGATCAGCCGGGCGCTGCTCTCGCCGACCTCCTCGACCACGCGCAGGTTGTTCTCCTCGAGCGTGCGCCCGCTGGCCGTGAGGTCGACGATGCCGTCCACGAGCCCGGTGAGGGGCGCAAGCTCCACCGAGCCCTTCACCTCCACGATCTCGGCCTGGCGACCGGTGCGGGCGAAGTGCTCGGTGGCCACGCGCGGGTACTTGGTCGCGATGCGCACGCGTCCGAGGCGGCGCAGCGCGTCCGCGATCGGATCGCCCCCCTCGCGGGCGGCGACGACCATGCGGCAGCGGCCGTAGTCCAGGTCGAGCAGCTCGTAGACCTTGCGGTCGGCCTGCTCGAGCAGCACGTCCTTGCCGGTGATGCCGATGTCCGCCGAGCCGTGCTCGACGTAGGTGGGCACGTCGCTCGGGCGCATCGTGACGATCCCGGGACCGTCGAAGAGCAGCTTGCGATCGTTCGAGCGCACCTCCGACACGTCGAGGCCGAGCTGCTCCAGCAGGTCGAGCGTCTCGCCGAAGAGCGCGCCGCGCGGCACCGCCACCATCAGCCGCTCGCTCATCGGAGCGCCTCCTCGGCCGCCTGGGCCTGGTGCACGCGCTGCACGTCCAGGGCCACGCCACAGGCGGGGAGCGGGCGCCCGAAGCGCCCGAGCAGGTCGTCGTAGCGGCCGCCGCCGCCGAGGGTGAAGCCCACGGCGGGGTCGTAGACCTCGAACACCGCGCCGGTGTAGTAGCCGAGCTCCCGAACCAGCCCGAGGTCGAAGATCACGCGGTCGGCCACGCCGCGCTCCGCGAGGAGCGCGTTCAGGGCCCTCAGGCCCGTGACCGCCTCCGGCACGAGCGCGTCGGCACGGTCGAGCACCTCCACCCCGCCCCGCAGCTCCGGCAGGCGCACGAGCAGCTCGCGGTCGCCGTCGCCGAGGCCCAGCGCCGTCACCTCCATGTCGAGTCCCACCAGGTCGCGCCGGGCGAGCGCCGCGAGGAGTGGCACGTGCCGCTCGGCGGGCACGTCGAGCGAGATCAGCAGGCGGCGGTAGAGCGACGCGTCGCCCACCCCCACCCGGTGCCGGCGCAGGCCCGCCTCGTCGAGCGCGGCCACGGTCAGTGCCAGCACCTCCGCCTCGCCCTCCACGCCCTCGGGCCCGATCAGCTCGAGGCCGGCCTGCATGAACTCGCGCGGCTCCCCCACGCCCCGGTCCACGGCGCGCCAGGCGTGGGCGAAGTAACAGAACCGCAGCGGCGGGGCCACCTCGGCATAGCGCGACCCCACCACGCGCGCGATCGGGATGGTCATGTCGGAGCGCAGCGCCAGCACGTCGCCCTGCTCGTCGAAGGTGCGGTAGCGGGCGCCGGCCGCGGTCTCGTCGCCGCTGCGCAGAACGTCCTCGTACTCGAGCGCCGGCGTGTGCACCTCGCCGTAGCCCGCGCGCGTGAAGGCGCTCCGCATGCGCTCCGTGAGCGCCCGCAGCTCGCGCATCTCGTCCGGGAGCACGTCGCGGGTGCCCGGGGGGATCGGGTGCGTCACGGGGTCCTCGCTGCCGCTCTAGACGGCGACGCGCTCGGAGGCCACGCGCTCGATCCGCGCGCCCAGCGCCCGCAGCCGCTCGTCGATGCGCTCGTAGCCGCGGTCGATCTGCCGGATGTTCCCGATCTCCGAGCGGCCGTCCGCGCACAGAGCCGCGATGAGCATGGCCATGCCCGCCCGGATGTCCGGGCTCTCCATGCGCTCACCGTGAAGCCGGCTCGGGCCGCTCACGACCACCCTGTGGGGGTCGCAGACGATCACCCGAGCGCCCATGGATACGAGCTTGTCGACGAAGAACAGGCGATTCTCGAACATCTTCTCGTGGATCAGCACGAGGCCGTCGGCCTGGGTGGCCATCGCGAGCGCGATGCTCGTGAGGTCCGCGGGGAACGCCGGCCAGGGACCGTCCTCGATCTTCGAGACGGCCTCGCCCTCGTCCGACCTGATGCGCAGCTGCTGGTTCGGCGGCACCAGCACGTCGTGGCCGTCGAACTCGATCTCGCAGCCGAGCCGCTCGAAGCACAGCCGCGTCATGCGCAGGTCGTCGGGAACCACGTCGCGGATGCGCAGCTCGCCACCGGTGCAGGCGGCGAGAGCGATGAAGCTGCCCACCTCGATGTAGTCGGGCCCGATCGTGTAGTCGGCGCCGCCCAGCTCCTCCTGGCCGTGCACGATCATCAGGTTTGAGCCGATTCCCTCGATGCGCGCGCCCATCTGCATCAGCACGCGCGCCAGGTCCTGCACGTGCGGCTCAGCGGCGGCGTTGTGGATCACCGTGGAGCCCGGCGCCAGGGCGGCGGCCATCAGGGCGTTCTCGGTGGCCATAACCGACGGCTCGTCCATGAAGAAGTCGCATGCGTGCAGGCCGTCGGGGGCGGACAGGTGGAACGAGCGCTCCACGAGCACCTCCGCGCCGAGCGCGCGGAACGCGTCGAAGTGAGGGTCGAGGCGCCGGCGCCCGATCACGTCCCCGCCTGGCGGCGGCATGTCGGCGCGGCCGAAGCGCGCGAGCAGGGGCCCGGCGAGCAGGAACGAGGCCCGGATCCGCTCCGCACACTCGGGGTCCACCGCGGTGCTGGTCACCTCGTCGGCCCTGAGCGACACCACGTTCTCGTCGCGCCACTCGGCCTTCACGCCGAGCCGCACCAGCAGCTCGATCATCGCCTCCACGTCGCGGATTCGCGGCACGTTGCGGAGCACGACCTCCTCCTCGGTGAGCAAGGAGGCAGCGAGCGCCGGCAGAGCGGCGTTCTTGTTCCCAGCGGGAACGACGGAGCCCGAGAGGGGCGTACCGCCTTCGATGATGAACTTCTCCATGCGCGGATCCCAGGCAGGCCGCCGTCCGAGCGGCTTTGGAAGGGTACCGGAGCCCATTCGCCTCGGGTTTCGGCCCGCGGCCCGGATACCCTGCCGCCATGAGCGACACCGCACCCACCCGCGACGAGGCCTGGGCGCTCGTGTGCGAGTGGACCGCCTCCGAGTCGCTCCGCAGGCACATGCTCGGCGTGGAGGCTGCGATGCGGGCCTACGCCGTCCGCTTCGGCGAGGACGAGGAGCTCTACGCGGTCACCGGCCTGCTCCACGACCTCGATTACGAGCGCCATCCCGACATGGACAGCGACACCGGCCACCCGCGCACGGCCCTGGCGCTGTTCCGGGAGCGCGGCTATCCGGAGGAGCTGATCGACGCGGTGGCCGGCCACGCGGACTTCCTCGGCGTTCCGCGCGAGTCGCGGATGGCGAAGACCCTCTACGCGGTGGACGAGCTGTCCGGCTTCGTGGCCGCCTGCGCCCTGGTCCGCCCGACAGGCATCGAGGGCCTCAAGCCCAAGTCGGTGAAGAAGAAGCTCAAGCAGCCCAGCTTCGCGGCGGGCGTCAACCGCGACGACGTGACCCGCGGCGCGGAGGAGCTGGGCGTGGACTTCGACGAGCACGTGGCGTTCGTGATCGCCGCGATGGAGCCGAAGGCCGAGGAGCTCGGCCTCGCGCCCGACGCGCCGGGCTGACCTTCCGCTAGCGCCAGCGCCCGCCCGCCTTGGCCCAGTCGGCCATGTGGCCAACGGAGCAGAACGAGTCGTGGATGCGGTGCTCGCCGCGGTGGCGCACCAGGGTGACGGTCACGTCCCCGAGCGGCTCGCCGCAGTGGGCGCACGCGCCCTCGGGCTGACCCTCCTCCTTCCAGGCGCCATCCCCTCCGGGCGCGACGGCGTCCCAGTGGGCTCCCTGGATCGACCATGGCACCACGTGCTCGAGCCGGCAGAAGGCGGCGCGGCGCGCTCCGGGCAGCTCGTGGAGGCGCCACCCGTCCTCGCGGTCCACCGCGCGATCGCACCAGGAGCAGCGTTCGGGGTCCGTCACGGCTAGATTCCGCCCGTATGGCGGAAGAGCTGCGAATTATCGTCCTCGAGGGCGACGAGACCGGCCAGGAGCTGCTCGAGCAGGCGCTGCGGGTCCTCGACCCCGCCGTGACGAAGGTCGGCGTGGCGCTCGAGCACTACGACCTCTCGCTCGAGAACAGGCGTGCCACGAACAACGAGGTCGTCAGCGCCTCGGCGGCGGCGATACGCGAGGCCCGCTTCGCGATCAAGGCGGCAACGGTCACGCCCGAGGGCGCCGACGACGTGGGCAGCCCCAACCGCCTGCTCCGCGAGGCGATCGACGGCAAGGTGATCATCCGCACCGGGCGCCGGATACCAGGCGTGACCCCGGTGGCCGGCGTGCACTACCCGATCGCGGTGGTGCGGATGGCCGTGGGCGACGCCTACGGCGCCGAGCAGTGGCGCACCGAGGAGAACGGCGAGGAGGTGGCATACCGCACCGAGCGCATCACGCGAGGCGTCTGCCGCGCCGTGGCCGAGTACAGCTTCCGCACGGCCGGCCGTATCCACGGCCGCGTCTACGGGGGCCCCAAGTGGACGGTGAGCCCCGTGTACGAGGGGATGCTCAAGGAGGAGATGGATTCTGCGTCCGACCGGCACCCGGAGGTGCCCTACAGCCCCGTGCTGATCGACGCCACGTACGCCGGCCTGATCTCCGGAGCCGCCGACGCCCCGCTCGTGATCCCGGCCCTCAACCGCGACGGCGACTGCCTGTCCGACCTCGTCATGCCGATGTTCGGCTCGATAGCCGGAGCGGAGTCGGTGCTGCTCGCCTTCGACGACGAGTACGAGCCGAGCGCGGTGATGGCCGAGGCGCCGCACGGCACGGCCCCGGCGCTGCTCGGAAAGGACATCGCGAACCCGATGGCGATGATCCTCGCCGTCGCCGCGGTGCTCCACTACGCCTCGACGCTCGGCTATGACGGCGCCGACACCGCCTCGCGCGCGATCTACGAGTCGGTGCTCGAGGCCACCGCCACCGGGGTGCGCACGCCCGATCTCGGCGGCAGCGCCACCACAAGCGAGTTCACCTCCGAGGTGATCTCGCGCGTGCGCACGAAGATCGACATCTGGTCCTCGCTGTAGGCGGAAGCGGCCGGCTCGGCCGGCTGCGCACCGATGGACTAGCCGGAAGCAGCCGCCGTGTCCACCGTGTGGCGCTCGAGGCCGGCGCGCACCGAGTCGGGAATCGGACGCTTGCGCAGGGTCTCGGGCTCCACGAACACGTGGCGCAGCTCACCCTCGGCCAGAAGCTCGCCGGCGGGCATGCGCTCGACCGACAGCGCTGTGGTCATCGAGGTCTCCCCCATAGACACGACGCTCACGACCAGGTCGATCTCGTCGTCGAAGCGCGCCGAGGCTCTGTACGCGATGCGCGCCTCGGCGACCACCATGTCCGCCCCGGTGGCGTTCATGTCGCCGTAGGGCACGACCGCCGCGCGCCAGAGCTCGGTCATCGCCACGTCGAAGTACATGAGGTAGTTCGCGTAGAAGACGACGCCCTGGAGGTCGCACTCGTTCCAGCGCACGCGGGTGCGATGACGGAAGGGGGCGCCCATGGCCCGGCAGCGTAACCGCCGGTGCTCAGGCCGGCTGCCGCTCTGGAAAGGGATCCGGGCATCACCTGCAATGGAACTTGCAGCAAATCGGGCCTTCCATCCGTCGGCGGTCCTAGCTTTACGAACACATGTTCCCCGTCCTGAGACAACGGTTCGACGCAGCGCTCGACCTCATCGTCGAGTTTTCGACGCTCGGCGAGTACCGGCTGGCGGCTCCGGCCGCAGCCGGTCCCGCGAGTGCTCCAGTCGTAGCGGAAACCGCTCCGTTGCTCTTCGGGCAGGGCCCGCGGATGGGAGGCGCCGGCGGACACGCCGCGCGCTCCGCGGATCAGCAAGTCGTGGGCGGAGCGGCCGCGACCGCGCGGGGTGCCGCAGTTCGGGCACCGTTGCGTGGCGCGGCCGCCACCCCCGCGGCTCGCCGCCTCGCCGCGTCGGCGAGCTGCGCCGCCGGCGTGGAGGCGCGCGGTGAGCGCCGAGCTCAGGGCTCGGGATCCCGTGCCCGTCGCGGCCCGGAGCGCACCGGTCCGAGCCCGAGCGCGCATCGTGTGCGCGGCGGTGCTCCGGACGTCGCCGAGCAGCTCTGCCTCGCCGTCTAGCGGCAGGGCGCTTCTAGTTCGGCGTCAGATCGCGACGCCGAACCTCTTCGAGCAG
>CAWDLI010000017.1:0-371992 GCA_963803245.1 uncultured Thermoleophilaceae bacterium
GTCCGGCGGCAGGAAGTTGGCACGTGGGCTCGAGGAGGCCGCCGAACACTCGCGCGAGGGCATCCTCGGCGATGCCGAGGTTCACGGCACGCCGCACGGCCAGCTTGTCGAAGGGCGGAACGCTCGAGTTCATGAAGAAGTAGCTGATGCCAGCAGTCGGCTGCTCGCGGTAGCGGTCGGCGTGCTTGGAGCGCACCTCGGGCAGCATGTCCGGCGGCGGTGGGTCCTGCATGTAGTCGAGCTTGCCGCGCAGCACGTCCTGCGCCGCGCGCGGCGAGGCGACGATCTTCACCGTGATCTTGTCGACCTTGGCCGCCGGCACCCCCGGCAGCTCGAAGTCCTTCACGCGCTCCAGCACGAAGCCGCTGTTGGACGATCGTACGAGCGATCCGGAACGGCCCCACGCCGGGCGGTGGAGTCTTCGTCATGTTCCGGAACGGCGTGTCGCCGGGGACCACGCCTGAGTAGATCGTGGCCAGCACGTTCGAGAAGGTGCTGTCGGGAGCGTCGAGGGCGATCACGATGGATCGGGACGCGTCGTCCGTCTCGATCCCGGCGATGTCCCCGTCCGGATCGCCCGTCTTCGCGTAGTCGGCGGCGCCCTGCACACCGACGAAGAACCCGGTGGCCGCAGACTCGAGAGCGAGCAGCCGCTTGACGGTCTGCTCGAAGTCGGACGCCTTCACCGGCGTGCCGTCCGAGTAGGCGAGCCCCTCCCTCAGGCGCAGGCGGTAGGTCCGGCCGTCCGCCGAGATCTCCGGGAGGTCCTCGGCGAGCCCGGGAATCAGCTCGGTCCCGTCCTGTCCGTCGAGGCGCTTGTACGTGAGCAGTGGCGTGTACACGAGCCACGTCGGCTCCCACGCGTTGAGAGTGTTGCCCAGCGCCGGGTCGAGGGCGTCCGGCTGGGCCGACTCCGCGATCGTGATCGAGCCGCCCTGGTCGTCCTCCCCGCCCCCGCATGCGGGCAGCGCAAGCGCGAGCACCGCGAGCGCCACCCCTGCACTCCATCGTCGACATCTGAGCGAGTCCAACGGGGGCCACTCTGACGCTCCGCGGAACTCCGCGTCAAGCACCTCCGCTCGCGATCGACGCCCAGCCCAGGCGGCTATCCTCGCTCGACCCGGCTCCGTAGCTCAGCGGTTAGAGCGCACGACTCATAATCGGCTCGACCGTTTGCGGAGAGTTGCGGCTCTTAGTCCACGCGCGGGTTACTGCGGTTCATCACGCAACGCGGCTATGGCCTTCTGCGGGCAGAGGGTTGCCCCCAAGTTGCCCTCCTGGGTCAGAGGCCCGCACCCTTCGTCCGGTTGCACGTCTCACACATAGCCGAAGCGCCCGAAATCGAAGTCCGTTTCGGGCTCGGATAGAGACCAAAATCCAGCGCGGCCCGATGCCGGAGCAGCGGTTTCGCGGGACGTACGACGGGGGTACGAGAGTAGGCATCGCTGCTGATCGCGCCACCCTCCTGCTCACCGGGGCCACAGGGTTCGTCGGCGGGGAGTTGCTCCGTGGCTTGCGAGCGCGTGAGCAGGTGCGATGCCTCGTTCGGGACGCATCGAAGCTCCAGGACTCCGACGGTCTTGACACGGTGGAGGCCGACCTTGGAGAACCTGACTCCTTGGAGCCCGCGCTCGAAGGAGTTCGCGAGGTCTATTACTTGGTCCACTCGATGGAGCCCGGAGTGGAGGGTGGGTTCGCCGAGCGCGATCGACAGGCAGCCCAGAACTTCTGCGAGATCGCGGGCAGCTGTGGCGTGAAGCGCACGATCTACCTCGGGGGCGTGAGCGGATCGGGCGAGCAGAGCGAGCACCTGAGTTCGCGAAACGAGGTCGAGGAAATTCTGCGCGAGTGCAGCGATGAGTTCGTCGCCCTGCGAGCCTCGATGATCGTCGGTGCCGGGAGCGCCTCCTTCGGCACCCTGGTGCAGTTGGTCGACCGGCTTCCGGCATTGCTCTTACCGACGTGGCGCGAGCACCGGGTGCAGCCCGTTGCGATCGATGACGTCGTCGCGGCTTTGGTCGCCGCCCGTGACGTAGCGCCAGGGTCTTATGAGATAGGCGGTCCCGACGTCCTTACGTTCGAAGAGATGACGGAGATCGTCGCTGAACTGCTCGGGCAAGACCACCGCTCGCTTTCGCTGCCATTCAGCAGCTCCAAGCTCGAAGCGGCTGCAGCATCCGCAGTCGTAGACGCCGACCGCGAACTCCTGGAGCCGCTACTCGAAGGGCTTCACACGGACCTCTTGGTCGAAAACAATGCGCTTCAAGCTGTCTTCGGAGTCGAGCCCACCCCTTTCGTCGATGCCGCCCGGTCCGCGCTGGAGGAGATGGAACTCCTAGGCTCGACGCACGATTGAGTCCGGCGGCGCGACTTTCCCTCGCCTGGCAATCGAAACCGCGGTGAGAGGCCCAGTGCGCCCGCAAGCAGCAGACCGCGCAGCCTAGACCGCCCGAGCCAGCTCACTGCGGGGGACTTCTGGGGTCCGCTGAAGGACGAGAACGACCCCAGACTGCTCCCCCCTGCGCTGCCCGGGGAGGAGTTGGCGAGTCAAATCGCGGACCTCGTCGACCGCGGGCGGCCGGCGTGGAACCTGGGCTCTCGGCCTGACGGCCCCGGTCGCTTGGTAGTGCCTCGGCTTGGCTTGATTTCCGACCTCGCTCCGGACGGCACCCATGGGCGCTACCTAGTCCCTCGTCAGCAACCTCGTGCCGTGCTGCGCCACCGAGTCGCCCTCGCCCTCGAGACCCACCACCCGGTCGCGGTCGAGCAAATGCAGGAACAGGACCGACTCGAATGGCGCAGACTCGGAGCAGCCGCGCTGAAAGACATTCTGGCGTTCGCCGAGAGCACGATTGCCGAGCACTGCGGTTACGAGTACGAGCGGTCCGCCCGTGACGCGGTGTCGAGAGGCCGCAAGCTGTTCGTCGGCCTCTATGCCTGGCCGTGGTGGTACTTCGGGCCCAACGGGCGACCGCCGCCCGAGTGGCGCGAACATGGCGGTGGATTGCGGCTCACTGCCGGGTTCGCGACATGGGCAACCGGAACCCTTCTCCATAGCGGCAGTTTCGACGGCGCCGCCTAACGCGGGTTTCCGGCTGTTCGCTGTTGGGGTTGCCCAAAAGGTTGCCCCGCTGACCGTCGCGGGCCGCCCACCGCGGAGGCGCGGGGCGAGGATTCCGCTCCACGGCGGCTATCCTCGCCCTGCCCGGCTCCGTAGCTCAGCGGTTAGAGCGCACGACTCATAATCGTGAGGTCCCTGGTTCGAATCCAGGCGGAGCTATCACAGCGGCCTAGTGCTGGAACACGAGCAGGTTGAACCTGGTGGTTCCGCCGTTGATGTCGGCGTTGGTCGGGTTGCAGGTCTTTATCTCGGCGCCTTCGCCCGACAGCAGCTCGTATTCAACGCTGTAGCTGAGGTTGGTGCGTGCCTCCTGGAAGCTCGGGGTGAGTAGGAGGTGATCCCCCTGGGCGCCGACGCCCGTGACTCGTCCGTACTTGCAGCTGCGTGCGGTCACGATGCCGATGTTCGCCACGAAGTCCACGAACTGGGCCTCGCCGACGTCGTTGGCGTTAAGGCCGCCGTCGAAGATCTCGTCGCTCCCGACCGCCTCGAAGCGGATGTCTTGGCTCTCGATGGCCCGGTCGTTGATGTCGCTGCTCCCGATGCTGTCGTTCTGGACGTCGGCGCTCGTGATCGACCCGTTGGTGATGTCGTTGCCGGAGACGGTGTTGTCGAACACGTCCTGGCCGGTGAGCGAGCCGTTCGTGATATCGGCTCCGGAGACCGTGTTGTCGAAGATGTCCTGGCCGGTCAGCGACCCGTCGACGATGTTGGCGCCAGTCCACTCGTTGGCGGCATAGGCGCCACCGGTACCGAGCGCCAACAGCAGTGCCAGCGTTGACACGACGTTCGCGTAGGTGATGCGGGAGCGAAGCTTGCGGGACATGGGAAGACCTCCTCGGAGTCGATGGAGGCGTCCGGCGTCCGCGCCCGTCCCTGGGCCAGGAGGACAAGCACCCCCGGCTGGTCAGTGCGAGCGACCCTACGCGGTTTCCGATCGTGTCTGCAGCAATCCGTATCGCCGCGGGGGCCCGTGGACGTACCGTCGAGGTCGTCCAAGACTTCGGGAGGTCCTATGGCTGAAAGCGACACCGGCGAGCGCGTCACCGATGTGCTCGACTATCCGTCGCGTGACGGGTTCGTCGTCAACGCCGTGCGCGTCGACTACGAGCCGGGCGGGTTCTCGCGCGTTCACCGCCACCCGGCCGGCGCGTACGTGTACGTGATCGACGGCAGCGTGATCTTCGGGCTTGATGGTCGCGAGCCGGTCGTCCTGAACGCGGGAGACTCGTTCTACGAGCCGCCGGGCGCGGTCCACGCCGTGTCCCGGAACGCGAGCGACGAGCTGCCGGCGAGCCTCCTTGCCTTCTTCGTTCTCGGCGAGGGGGAATCCCCGACGGTCTACTCGTGATGCGCGTCGTCCGGCTGCGTGCGGCGGGCGGGCCGGAGCAGCTCGCGCTCGAGGAGGCCCACCCGCCACGACCAGCTCCGGCGGAGGCGCTCGTGCGCGTGCACGCGGCGGCGATCACCCGCGGCGAGCTGGAATGGCCGGTCGACCGTCTGCCCGCGATCCCGTGCTACGAGCTCTCCGGAGTGATCGAGCAGGTCGGCCCAGGCGTCGCCGGCGTCGCGGAGGGCGACGAGGTGTTCGCGCTCACACCGTTCGACCGCGACGGCGTCGCGGCCGACTACGCGGCGCTGCCCGCCGAACTGCTCGTGCCGAGGCCCCGGGCGCTCGGGCATGCCGAGAGCGCCGCGATCCCGCTGCCGGCACTCAGCGCGTGGCAGGGTCTGTTCGACCACGGCCGGGTCGGCGCGGACGAGCGCGTGCTGATCACCGGTGCCGCGGGCAACGTCGGCTCCTTCGCGGTGCAGCTCGCCCGTGCGGCCGGCGCGCACGTCATCGGGACCGCCTCGGCGGCGAGCCTGGATCTCGTCCTCCACCTCGGCGCCCACGAGGCGGTCGACGCGGCGGATGACTTCGAGAAGGCCGTGGAATCCGTCGATGTCGTCTTCGACACCGCCGGCGGCGAGCGGTTGCATCGCTCCCGCGCGGCGCTGCGCGCCGGCGGACGACTCGTCTCGGTGGCAGAGGAGCCACCCGAGGGAGGCGTGTACTTCATCGTCGAGCCGAATCGCGACCAGCTCGACTCGCTCGCGAGGATGGTGGACGACGGCGATCTGCGTCCCCCGCCCGTCGAGGTGTTTCCACTCACTTCGGCGCGCGAAGCGTTCGCGCGCAGCCTGCAGCCAGGCCGGCGGGGCAAGGTGGTGCTGGCGGTCGCCGCGCCGGTGGAGTCATCCCCGACAGCCCCCTCGACCTGACGCGCAGAAGGTGCGGGCTACTCCAGCAGCCCCGCGGCTTCGAGGGCCTCGGCCCGCTCGCGGTAGATCTCGACCCGTTGCTTGATCCTCACGATCACGCAGTCCCCGGCGTCGATGAACTCCTCGGGCTCGGCGTAGTACTCGGCGAAGAAGTCGCGCCACTGGCGGAAGAGGTCGCGCACGCCGTCATGGCCGTGGAAGACCCCATGTCCGGGACGTACGAGTGGGTCATGTCCCATTCGACCTCCGCGTCATAGAAGTCGAACAGCGCGGCCATGTCGCCGCGGCCCCACGCATCCCAGGCACCCCGGACGATCTCCACGTTCTCCTGCGACATCGCCCGGCGAGTAGCTCGCCTATGGCACGTCGGTCGGTATCTCCACGCAGACCGTTCTGTTTGCGCTGTTCTGGGACAAGGCAATGTGGACCCCGTCCTCGCGGACGGCGTTGGAGGTGTACTCGACGCCGTTCAAGTCGACGATGGAATCGGTCCAGAAAACCTCGCCGCCCTCAGCCACCCCGGGAACGTCGAAGTTCCGGGCCATCAGCTTCGCCTCAGCCAGCGTGGGCAGGCGGAAGCCGAAGGACTCACACTGGTCGAACGCCGCGTTCTGGCTCCGGAGACCGCCGTCCGACCCCGCGCACAGCCGCCCGCGCAGCACGGCACCCCCATGGCAGACGTCCTTCACGCCCACCAGCGTGGACTCGCTGATGTCGGAGCCGGTGAGGGAGTTGTCGCTCACGTCGGTGCCGGTGACGGTGCCGTCGGCAATCTCGAGGCCCCTGACCGAGGCGATTCCGAGGTCGGGGCTGTCGATGGTGCCGTCGGTGATGTCCGCCCCGTCGATCGAGCCGTCCAGGATGTGGTCGCCTCCGGTGATCGTGTTGAAGCCGATGTTGTTGCCCCTGACGGTGAGATTGGCGAGGTCGGTTCCGGTCAACGAGCCGTTCTGGATGTCGTCTCGCGTGACCGAGTTGTTGGTGAGGTCGTTGCCGGAGATGGTGTTGTTGAACACGTCCTGGCCGGTCAGCGACCCGTCGACGATGTTCGTCCCGGTCCACTGGTTGGCGGCGTAGGCGCCGCCGGTGCCAAGGGCTACGAACAGAGCGAGCGTCGCCACGACGTTGGCGTACGTGAGTCGGGCGCGAAGCCTGCGGAGCATGGAAGTCTCCTCGAGTCCGTGGAGGCGTCCGACGCTCCTTCCCATCCGTGGGCCATCGGGTAAGGGGCGCCCCCGGCTGTCAGTGCGGCCGACCCTACGCGGCACACAATTCCGAGGCAACCCCTGCGGCCGGCTATCGCGGCGCTCGCTTCGGGTAGCGCCGGGTGATGTGGAGGTCCGTGATGCGGTAGCTGTACTCGTCGTCGACCGCGTTCGGGATCGGGTCGTCCGCGATGAGGCTGGGGAGCCCGGCACGCACCCGGTAGCGGACCTGGTGGTGACCGTCGCTGTCGAGCACCTCGCCGGCCTCCTTGAACAGCTCCCCGGCGGTGTCCACATGCTCGTAGTCCCCCGGTGTTCCGCGCGGGCGCCGGTCGACCACCTTGATCGTCACGGGACCGGTGTCGACGCAGAAGCAGTTGCGCTGGAAGACGTAGCTGTAGTCCCGGGCGCGCTGGGCTCGCCAGCGTCGCTTCGCCGCGCGGAGAGCGGCGCGCTCCGATGCGCTCGCGGCGGCGGACGGGGGAGGCGTCTCGCCGGCGCTTCCGGCTCCCGCGCCCGCGGTCGCCCCCACGAGCGCTGCCAGCAGGGTCACCCACACCACTCTCACCGCCGCGATGTTCCCTCATGGCCGCGAATGCCGCTGAGCCGCGGCGCCCCGCTCGCACGTACCCTCGCCGTGGTCCCTCGATGAAGGTGCACCTGCTGGAACGCGAGCAGCACGTCCCGGCTCCGCCCGGCGAGGTGTTCGCGTTCTTCGCTGACGCCCACAACCTCGAGGCGATCACCCCGCCCTGGCTCGGCTTCCGGGTGCTCACCCCGGGACCGATCGAGATGCGCCGGGGCGCCCTCATCGAGTACCGCCTCGCGCTCCACCGTATTCCCGTCCGCTGGCTCACCCGCATCGAGGAATGGACGCCCGGGCGCGGCTTCGTGGACGCTCAGGTGCGAGGCCCGTACCGGCTCTGGCATCACACGCACACGTTCACCGCGCACGACGGAGGCACGCTCGTCGGCGACCGCGTGCGCTACGCGCTACCGCTCGGCCTTCTTGGCGCGGCCGCTCACCGGGCCTTCGTGCGGCGTGACCTCGAGCGCATCTTCGACTTCCGCAGAGCGGCCATTGGGCCGAAGCTTCACAAAGTAAAGTAAGAAGGCTGATGGCGACGTTCTGGCGCTTGCTCGGCTTCCTTCGCCCCTACCGCGGTGGGGTGATCTTCTCCTTCGTGCTCGCGGCCGCCGCCATGGGCACGGGCCTGCTGGTGCCCTACCTCGTCGGTCACACCGTCAACGACATCCGCGACGACGGCGCCAACCTCTGGCCGCTCGCCCTCGCGGTGGCGGGCGCGGGCGTGTTGAGGCTCGTGTTCAGCGTCACCCGCAGGCTGGTGGCGGGGCGCGTCTCCCTGGGCGTGGAGTACGACCTCCGCAACGGCATGTACGAGCACCTCCACTCGCTCGAGCTCGCATTCTTCGACGGACAGCAGACGGGCCAGCTGATGTCGCGCGCGACCGTGGACCTCCAGGCGGTGCGCTTCTTCCTCGGCTACGGCCTGATCTTCATCGTCCAGTCGCTGCTGACCATCGTGATCGCCGCGGCGGTGATGTTCGCCGTCGATCCCGGCCTGGCCGCGGTCTCACTCGCCCCCATGCCGTTCGTGATCTGGATCGCCTTCCGCTACGGGCGGCTGAACCGCCCGGCCACCCAGGAGGTGCAGCAGCGGATCGCGGAGCTCACGGCCGAGGTCGAGGAGAACGTGGGCGGCGTGCGCGTGGTCAAGGCATTCGCTCAGGAGGAGCGTCAGCTGCGGCGCTTCAACGGCGCGGTGGCGCGCGTGTTCGACCAGTCGATGGTCTCCACGCGCCTGCGCGCGTTCTACGCCCCTCTGATCGGCTTCGTGCCCCAGCTCGGCCTGGCCGGGCTCCTGTTCGTGGGCGGACACCAGGCGATCAACGGGTCGCTCGACGTCGGCGAGTTCGTGGCCTTCTACGGATACGTGCTCCTGCTCACCTCGCCGATGCGGATGCTCGGTATGGCGCTCGGGATGGCGCAACGCGCGGTGGCCTCCGGGGCGCGCGTGTTCGAGCTGCTCGACCGCGAGCCGACCCTCACCGCTCCCGCGGAGCCCACGCCCCTGCCGAGCGGCGGCGGGCGGGTCGAGCTACGCGACGTGACCTTCGGCTACGACGGCGCCGAGCCGGTGCTGCGCGGCATCGACCTGGACGTGGAGCCCGGCCACACGGTGGCGCTCGTGGGGCCCACCGGATCGGGCAAGACCACCCTCGTGATGCTCGTGCCGCGGCTCTACGACGTTCAGGAGGGCGCGGTGCTCGTGGACGGCGTGGACGTGCGCTCCCTCGACCCGGCCGTGCTGCGCCGCGAGGTGGCCGTGGTTTCGGACGACGCCTTCCTCTTCTCCGCCACGCTCGCCGAGAACATCGCGTACTCCCGTCCCGAGGCGAGCGATGCCGAGATCCGGATCGCCGCCGACCGGGCCGGCCTGAGCGAGGTCGTGGACGACCTGCCTGAGGGACTCGAGACGCTCGTGGGCGAGCGCGGCCACACGCTCTCGGGCGGTCAGCGCCAGCGCGTGGCGATCGCACGCGCCCTCCTAGCCGAGCCGCGCATCCTGATCCTCGACGACGCCACGTCGAGCGTGGACGCCACGACCGAGAGCCGCATCAAGTCGGCGCTCGCCGAGGTGATGAAGGGCCGCACCACCTTCGTGATCGCGCACCGGCTGTCCACGATCGCCCTGGCCGACGAGGTCGTGGTGCTCGAGGACGGCGAGATCCTGGCTCGCGGCACCCATGACGAGCTGCTCGAGGACTCCCCGCTCTATCGCGAGATCGCCGAGAAGGGGCTACCGGGGCAGGTCTTCCTCACCCGCGACGACCCGGCGCGCGAGGTGGCAGGGCTGTGAGGCGACTGTGGAGCATCCTTCGCGGGGAGCGGCGCCGCACGCGCAAGCTGCGGCATCTGTTCACGCTGTTGCGGCCCTACCGGACGCGCGTGATCCTCACGCTGGTGGCCCTGACGGTGGCCACCGCCGCCGCGCTCGTTCCCCCCTACCTCGCCGGCCAGGCCGTCGACGCGATCACCGACAAGGACTCTGGCCAGCTGACGATCCTCCTGATCGTGTTCATCGGCGCGGCGCTGCTCAACTGGGGCGCGACCTACGTCCAGACCTTCCTGATCAACTGGGTCGGGCAGCGGGCTCTGCAGGACCTGCGGATCCAGATCTTCCGCCACCTCCAGCGGCTGTCGATCGGCTTCTACTCGCGCAACAAGGCCGGGGTGCTGATCTCCCGTCTGACGAACGACGTGCAGGCGCTCGACCAGCTCGTGACCGAGGGCATGCAGACGCTCTTCTCCTCGACGCTCACGCTCATCGGCATCACGGTGATCCTGCTGCTGCTCGACCCGGCGCTCGCGCTCGTCACGTTCCTGACCTTCCCGCTCCTCCTGCTCGGCAGCGTCATCTTCCGGATCGCATCGTCGGGCGCGTACCGCCTCACCCGCGAGCGGATCGCGCTCGTGACCGCCTATCTGCAGGAGACGCTCTCGGGCGTGCGCGTCGTCCGCGCCTTCGGCCAGGAGGGCCGTCACGTCCGGCGCTTCGCGGAGCTGAACGACCAGCATCGAGAGGCGAACATGCGGACGGTCAACCTGAACGCCGCCTACTTCCCGGCGGTCGAGCTGCTGTCCACCGTCGCCACAGCGGTGATCCTGGTCTACGGCGGGAACCGGGTGCTGGGCGGCCAGGCGTCGATCGGCGTGCTCGTGTCGTTCGTCTTCTACCTCCAGAGCTTCTTCGACCCGATCCAGTCGCTCTCGCAGCTCTACACGACCTACCAGGCCGGCATGGCCGCGCTCGACAAGATCTTCGAGTTGCTCGACGAGGAGCCCGACATCCGCGACCGGCCGGACGCGCTCGAGCTGCCGCCGCTGCGCGGCGAGATCGAGTTCGACGACGTGACGTTCGCGTACGGGGAGAGCGAGCCCGCGCTGCGCGAGGTGTCTCTGCACGTCCCGCCGGGCCAGACGCTGGCGCTCGTGGGCGCCACGGGCGCCGGGAAGTCCACCCTCGCGAAGCTGGTGGCCCGCTTCTACGACCCGGACCACGGCCGGGTGCTCGTGGACGGCCACGACCTCCGCAACGTGACCGAGCAGTCACTTCGCTCGCAGCTCGGCATCGTGCCCCAGGAGAGCTTCCTGTTCTCGGGCACGATCCGCGACAACATCGCCTTCGGCCGGGCCGGGGCCACGGACGCCGACGTGACGGCCGCCGCCGCGGCGGTGGGCGCCGACACCTTCATCGAGCGCCTTCCCGAGGGCTACGACACCGAGGTCGGCGAGCGCGGAGGGCACCTCTCCGCCGGCCAGCGCCAGCTCGTGGCGTTCGCGCGCGCGGCCGCCGCGGACCCGCGCGTGCTGATCCTTGACGAGGCCACCTCGAACGTGGACGTGCGCACCGAAAGGCAGATCGAGCACGGTCTCCGCCGGCTGCTCGCTGGACGCACGGCTCTCGTGATCGCCCACCGGCTCTCCACCATCCGCGGCGCGGGGCGCATCGTGGTGCTCGACGGCGGCCGGATCGCCGAGCAGGGCACGCACGACGAGCTGCTGGCGGCCGACGGCGCCTACGCGCGCCTCTATCGCGACTGGGCCGACCAGGCCGCCGCCTGAAGTGCGCGAGCAGCCGGCTTGGCCGGTGCGCCGCGATGGCAACTGGCTATCCTGATCACCCCCTTGGGGGGTCGTCTAATGGCAAGACGCCAGCCTCTGGAGCTGGTTATCGGGGTTCGAGTCCCTGCCCCCCAGCCTCAGCCCGTCGCCGCCCGTACTACGCGGCGCGTGCAGCAGGCACGAGTCGCAGCCGCTCCGGGAGGAACGGCACCACCGCCCGCCTGACGTACTCGCCGCCGGCCCGCACCAGCGCCTTGCGCACGAAGGCCGGCGGGAGCGCCGCGAAGCCGTACTCGTCGCGGATCCGGTCGGGCAGCAGGGCGATGGTGATGAAGTTGACCGTCTCCACGAGCGGCTGCAGGTAGACCGGCACCGGGGGCTCGAGCACGATCGCCCGCGCCCGCTCGCGCGCCCACGGGGTCACGTGGAGCCGCTCCCCACCGAGCATCTCCTCGCGGTAGTCGTCCAGGTCAGTGAGCGTCCGCGGCATGTCTGCCTTGCGCAGCCCGAACAGCCGCCCCACGACCTTGTAGTCCTCCCAGTAGGCGGCCTCCTCGGCGCGCGAGAGCCGCCCGACGTAGTTGCGGTAGACCACGAGTCCGGAGTCCACGAGCGAGAACAGCACCCACAGCAGCAGCTCCGGATCGTCGGCGCGGTAGGGAGTACCCGCCGGATACGGCCCGGCCGGCTCGGTCAGGCGCCCGTTCACGCGGCGGTGCATGGCACGCACACGGCGCGTCACGCGGTCGGCGGAGGCCCTCGAGCCGAACCCGATCGTGCCCATCACCTGGGCGGTCCTCGCCAGCCGCTCGTAGGGCTCGTCGATCGCCGCCGTGTGCGCCAGCAGGCCGGCCACGGCCAGGGGGTGCGCCGCCTGCATCAGGAGCGCGCGCGGTCCGGACAGCGCCAGGGCCCGCTCTCCGTGGATGCGGCGCAGCATGGAGCGGTCGTCGAAGTAGCCGGGCATGGTTGAGTCAGCCTAGGGCGCGGCGAGCGCCGCGGCGGGCGGGTCCTGTCTCCGTCGCGCGTTCCCGTTGAGACCCTGAAACGGGTCACTCCGGGAACTCGCAACGTCGCCACCCGCCCGAGAGGCGCCCTGCTGGTTCACCTGCACCAGGGCGCCCGATCCCTTGCTTCTTGAGCGATGTCGACCCCGGCGCCGTACCTGTTCCATGCCGGCGATGCGATCAGGCTGCGGTGGACAGGGATTCGCGGGCCTTCTGGAGGCCCAGGCGCAGCCGGCTCTTCGCGGTTCCGAGCGGGACCCCCGACGCCTCCGCGATCTCGGCGGCCGACAGGCCCTTGCCGAACGCCAGCAGGACCGCCTCGCGCTGCCGGGGCGGAAGCTCCGCCACCGCAGCCAGCACGCGGCCGCGCTCGTCCCGGCGCACCGCCGCCTCGATCGGGCCGTCGTCGGTCCCGGGACGCGCCTCGTCGCGGTAGCCGAGCCGCTCCACGGCCGAACGGGCTGCGGTCTGGGTGCGCATCCGGTCGACGGCGCGGCTGCGGGCCATCATCGCGACATAGCCTGCGAGGCTGCCGCGCTCCGGGTCGAAGAGGTCCGGCTTGCGCCAGAGCGCCAGGAACACGTCCTGCACGACGTCCTCCGCGGCGGCGGGATCGCCAAGCACCCGGACCGCGCTGGAGAATGCACGCGCACGGTGCGCGTCGTATGCGGCGGAGAACTCGGAGGCACCCATAGCTCAACACACTGTAGCGATTTACCGATACGTAGTGTGTAACTCTCGATGACGCTCACAATCGGACAGCTAGCCCAGCTCACCGGCGTCCAGCCCGGCACCCTTCGCATGTGGGAGTCGCGCCACGGGTTCCCGCGCGCCGAGCGGCTGCCGAGCGGGCACCGCCGCTACCCCGAGGGCGAGGTGGAGCGCGTGCTCGAGGTCGTCCGGGCGCGCGACGGGGGCCTCTCGCTGGCCGCCGCCGTGGAGCGCCTTGCCCCGGCCGGAAGCCGCGATCCGGAGACCTCCATCTACGCCGGGCTGCGCCGGCGGCGCCCCGACCTTCACCCCTATCCGGTTCCGAAGCACCTGCTCGTGGCGGTGTCCCACGCCATCGAGGACGAGTCCTCGGCACACGGCGCCCGCGCCGTCCTCCTGGGCTCCTTCCAGCGCGAGGCGATCTACCGCGCCGCCGAGCCGCGCTGGCGCGAGTTCTCACGCAGCGCCGAGCTGGCCGTCGCGCTCGCCGACTTCGAGCGGCCGGCCACCCCCGCGGACGGACCGATCGAGGTGCCGATCGGGCACGACCACCCACTCGCGTCCGAGTGGGCGATCGTCTGCGACGCGCCAGGGTTCTCAGCCTGCCTGGCCGGGCGCGAGCGCCAGGTCACCGGCGAGCGCGTCTTCGAGGTGCTCTGGTCGGTCGAGCCCGAGGTCGTGCGCGACGCCGCGCTGATCGGCCTGGAGCTGGCGAGCGCGCGGATGCCGGAGCTCGCCGGCCGTGTGCCGGAACGCCTGTCGAGTCCCCCGGACCCGGACCGGGCCGCGGTGGCCCGCGCCACCTCGATCACCAACCGGATCCTCGCCTACGTGGCGGCAGTGGGTTAGAGCCCGGCGAGCTCGGTGCCGAGATCGGCCAGCGCAGCCGCGTCGCGCGGTGCCCGGTCGACGATGAAGCGGCGCCCGTGCTCGAGGTCGTCCGAGCGCCCGACCGAGAGCGCGGCCGTTATCCGCCCGCCGTCGTGCCAGAAGACGGAGAACTCGCCCTCGTCCAAAGAGCCGCGCACGACCGGCTCGCCCTTCCCAGGTCCGATGTACTCGAGCGACGCCCAGTCGGCCAGGTCGGAGAAGAAGTAGGGCACGACCTCGTGCGCCACCCCCCGCCCGATCATGTTGAGGGCGGCGGTATGGCCCTGGTTGGCGGCCACGTCCCAGTGCTCGAGGCGCAGGCGACGGCCGTGGATGGTGCTCTCGTACTCGCAGATGTCGCCTGCGGCGAACACGCCGGGCGCCGAGGTCTCGAGTCCGGACGAGCAGCGGAGCCCACCGGTCTCGCCGAGCTCGAGCCCGGCGGAGCGCGCGAGCATGACGTCGGGCGACACGCCGACGCCGACGACGACGAGGTCGCATTCGAGCTCTCGACCGGAGCTCGTGACCACCTTCGTCACCCGGCCGTCCTCGCCCTCGAAGCGGTCGAGCTCGTCTCCCCCGTAGAGCTCCACCCCGTGGTCCTCCAGCAGACCGTGGAAGAAGCCCGCGATCTCCTTGCCGAACTGGCGCTCGAGGGCCACGTCCTCGAGCATCACGATCGAGCACTTGACTCCGAAGGCCGCGGTGAGCGAGGCGGCCACCTCGCACCCGATGTAGCTCCCGCCGATCAGCACCGCCCTCTCGGCCTTCTGGGCATCGGCGCGAATCGCGTCCGAGTTGGCCAACGCCCGCAGGTAGTGGATGCCGTCGAGGTCGCAGCCGTCCACGCGCAGGCGACGGACGTTGGCGCCGGTGGCCAGGAGCGCCTTGCCGAAGCCCACGGTCTCCTTCGTCGACAGCGTCGCGACGCGCTCGGCCGTGTCGAGCTTCATCACGCTCGTCCGGGTCAGCACCTCGACCCCCTGCTCCTCCCACCAGCCCTCCGGGCGGTAGAGCGCGTCGTCGCGGCTCTCCTCCCCGCGGAGGTAGCCCTTCGACAGCGGGGGCCGGCTGTACGGAGGGTCGGGCTCGCGCCCGACGATCAGGATGCTGCCGTCGGCGCCCTCCTCACGTAGCCAGCGCGCGCAGCTCCCGGAGGCCAGGCCGCCCCCCACCAGCAGATAGTCGACCGAACGGTCGGGCACGCGTCAGGCCGCGGGTGCCACGCGGCTGGTGAACAGCTCCGTGACCCGGTCCTCGATGCCCACGTCGAGCACGAGCAGGACCTCGTCCCCGGGCTGCACCATCGAGTCTCCGGTCGGCACGAAGCCGCCGCCGTCGCGCAGGATCGAGATCACGAGGGAGCCGTTGGGCAGCCCCAGATCGCTGACCTTCTTGCCGGCCGCCTCGCAGTCGTCGGCCACCTCCAGCTCGATGATCTCGAGCCGCTCCTCCGGCAGGTCGAGCAGGTGCACCAGGCCGTACTTGGGCACCTCGTGCTCGATCAGCCGCAGGATCAGGTCGGTGGCGGAGATGGCGGGCTTGACGCCCAGCAGCTCGAAGTGCTCGAGGTTCCGCGGGTTGTTGCAGCGCGCCACCACGCGCGACACGCCGTACTTCTCGCGCGCCACCTGTGAGATCAGGATGTTGTCCTCGTCGTCGCCGGTCACGGCGATCACGAGGTCCGAGCGCTCGATGCCGGCGCGCTCGAGTACCCAGAGCTCGGATCCGTCCCCGTAGAGCACGCTGTGCTCGAGCTCCTCCTCGACCACTGCGTAGCGGCGCGAGTCCGACTCGAGCACAGTCACCTCGTGGCCCTTCGCGATCAGCTCGCGCGCAAGGTTCCAGCCCACCTTCCCGGCTCCCACGATGAGCACGTACATCGCTAGCCGGAGACTCCCTCGAAGCGGATCTGCCCGCGCACCGCGGCCTCGAGCAATTCGATGGCGGTCTGGGTGGGACAGACCGTCTGAAGTCCCTGTTCGGCGTACCAGCGGGCACGGTGCGGATCGAGCACGCGCACCACGACCCGGTCGACCTCGAAGCGCCGCTTGGCGATCTGGGCGACCACGAGGTTCGTGTTGTCGCCGTCGGTGGACGCCACGAACGCGTCCGCCTGATCTATGCCCGCCGCGAGCAGCGCGTCGATCTCGAGCGCGGTGCCGACGGTGAAGCGCCCGCCGCGCTCCTCCCAGCCCTCGGAGTACCTGCGATCGAGCAGCGCGATGGCCTCGGGGTCCTCATCGAGCACCGAGACATCGTTGCCCTCCGCGAGCATCGAGTGGGCAATCGCGGACCCCACCCGTCCGCAGCCGACGATCAGAACGAACATTCGGATTCCACTCTACAAAGCCGCAGCCGCCGAGCAGCCACCGCGGGCACGGGCTTGCCGCCGCGGGTGCGGACTACGGGAGGACGCCCTCGCGCACCGTGTCCTCCCCGGAGGGCGGCGCGGTGAGGATCACCGTGCAGTTGGCCTTCTCCACGACGTAGCGCGTGGTCTCCCCGATGAAGCGGTCGCGGGTACGGCCGCGGCCGCCCAGCAGCGCCCCGCCGCGCACCCTCGTCGGCTCCTCGGCGGCGAGCACGATGGCCTCCACCCCGCGCCGGCGCGCCTCCGAGACGATCGCCTGCCCGACCGTGCGGCCGCGCACCATCGCGGTTGCCACCTCCACGCCCTCGTACTCCTCGCCGACCTCCTTGGCGCGAGCCAGCACGCGCTTCGCCTCAGCCACCCGCTCGTCGGGCACGCGCGCGTCGAGCGGCAGCGACATCGGGATCTCGAAGACGAAGAGCGCCTCGAGGATGGCGCCGCCCTCGCCGTCGTCTGCGTGCTCCGCGGCGAGACGGCCGGCGGTGCCGACGATGTCGTCGTCGAGCGCCTCGCCGAACACCGGCACGAGGATGCTTCCGTACTCGGCCTCGTTCACGTCCTGGAGCGCCGTGGCCGGGATCGTGAAGCGCTTCCGCAGGGACTTGCCCTGCCCGCGCCGGTAGATCGTGTAGAGGGTCACGCCGATCAGCATCCACACGCCGCCGACCACGCGCGCGCCCTCGTGCACGGCGATGATGCTGACCCAGGCAGCCAGTGAGAACAGAGCCCCCACGACCGCCGGCAGCGGCACGGTGCCCTTCCGGAACCTGAACGAGAGCGGCAGGCGGAACGCGCTCGGGCGGCCGGCTTCGCGGAAGCGCAGGGCGATCACCGACATGTGCGCGATCGCGAAGGTCAGCATCGCGCCGAACGCGAAGATCCCGGCGAGGAAGTCCATGTCGTTCGGGAGCGCCAGCCCGAAGGCGATCAGGGCCGCCGCCGTGATCACGACGTACGGGGTTCCGCGGCGCGGATGGAGTCGCCCGATCGCGCTCGGGATCTGGCGGTTGGTCGCGAGCGAGTAGGCGAGCCGCGAGAGCCCGAGCATCTGCCCGTTCATCGCGACGAGGAGCGTGGCCCCAGCCACGGCGCCGACGGCGTAGCGCGCCGTGTCCTTCAGCCACGCCGGGTCGAGCGCCGACACCATGCCGAGCACGGGAGCCTGCTCGAACGTGGAGCTGAGGGCCGTGTGCCCATCCTCTACCGGTATCGCGATCACCGCGGCCGTCGAGACCCCAACGAGCAGGACCACCGCGGCGCCCGCGCTCACGAGCACGAAGCGCTTGAGCCCGCGGCGGCCCACGCGCACCTCGCCCGCCAGTCCCGACGCGGCCTCGATCCCGATCATCGCCCCGGTGGCGACGACGGTCGCGAAGATCGCGTCCTCCCAGGTCGGCCGGGAGCCGAGGTCCACGGTGTCGAAGACGACGCCGAGGTCCCAGAGCTGGGCGAACACGAGCGCCGACGCCACGACGAGCAGCGCGATCCCGACCAGCGACAGGCGCAACACCGTCCGGAGCCGCTCGGCGCTCAGGCCGCGGATGTTCGCCACGGCCACGAAGACCATCGCGAGGGCCGCGATGAGGGTCTCGACGTAGCCGTTCCCGAGCTCGCCCCAGAAGGCGGCCAGGTAGTCGGAGATCGCCACCGCGGCCAGCGCCATGACGATCAGGTAGTCGAGGAGGATCGCCCAGCCGGCGATGAAGCTCCAGAACTCGTCGAACGCGTAGCGCGCGAACGTCGAGGCCCCGCCGCGCTCCGGATGGAGGGAGTTGCCCTCCACGTAGGTGGCCATCGTGATCACGAAGAAGCCGGCCGAGATGAGGAACACGACCGGCGTCAGGCCAAGCGCGTCCCCGGCCACCACCCCGACCGAGAAGAAGATCGAGGACACGATCGCGCTCAGGGTGATCGCGAGCAGCGCCGGCTCGCCGAGGCCACGGGCGAGGATCGCGTCGGCGCGCACGGTCCCGCGGGCGATGCGGGCGCCCGCCCTCCCCGAGCCGCGCCGCAGGCCCTCGCGGGCTCGTGCGCCTCGCTCGTGCCGGCCGTCGCCCCCGGCGGGGCTCACCGCGTGCCGCCGCCGAAGCGCGCGCTTCGTCCGAGCCAGAGCCGGCCGGCCCCGATCACCGTGAAGACCACGCCGAGCACCACGCCGAGCGCGAGGGCACCGCCGCCGCGGCTCAGCGTGGACACGATCATCGCGAGACCGAGCACGAGCATCAGACCGCTGAGCGCGCGCGTGGATGCCCCGTAGGCGCGTTGCACAGCGCCATCGTAGTCCTGCTCAGGACGCTTCCGAGCGGCTCTTCGCGCCGCGCGTGGACTCGATGATCACGCGGCAGGGACGCTCGCTCAGCACGGTCTCGATCGTCTTCCCGAACAGCGACGTGCCGGCCCGCCGCGGGGGCAGCTCCATCACCAGGGCGCGCGCTCGGATCTCGCGCGCCTCCTCCACGATCCTGCGGCCCGCCTGACCCGGGCGCACCTTCTCCCAATGCCCGCTCACGCGACGCCCGCCCCTCACCCTGGCGGAGTCGATCACGGAGGCGGCGCGGCCCTCCTCCAGCGGCATCTCGGCGTTGATCGGCGCGTTCGGCGGCACGGTGATCGTCACCACGACGTGGATGCCCCGGCGATTGCGCGCGGCCAGCCTCACCGCCGTGGCCACCGCCTCAGGCGAATAGCGGCCGTCCTCGAAGGCCACGAGGATGGACTCGTACTCCACCTCGTGCTCGACCACGGGCTTGGGGGTCACGATCTTGTGCGTCTCCGTGAGCGACAGGCCCTGGCGTCGCCGGTAGACCACGTAGATGGCGATCCCCACCGCCAGCCAGGCGAGGCCCGACACGAACACGCGCAGGTCGAGCACGGTGGCGACGATCAGGGCGATGCCCGTGCCGAGCCCTCCGAAGATGGCCAGCACCGGCAGCTCGTAGCCCGCCACGCGCAGCGTTCCGGGCGAGCGCCACGGCCGCTCCGCGTCGGGTCGCTTGATCCTCAGCGTGATCAGCGACACGTGGGCGATCGTGAAGGACATCATCGCGCCGAAGGCGTAGATCACGCCGAGGAAGTCGGCCTGCCCCGGCAGGATCGCGACGCAGGCGATCAGCCCGAAAAGCATGATCGCCACGTAGGGCGTGCGGAAGCGCGGGTGCAGCGCCCGCAGCAGCTCGGGCAGCTGGCGGTGCTGGCCCATCGAATAGCTCAGCCGCGACACGCCCAGCAGCCCCGCGTTCGTGGCGATGAACAGGATCGTGGCCGCCAGCAGGCCCACGTACACCTCGGCGGCGCCCTCCAGCGCGCCGAGGTCCATGTTCGCCACCACCCCGAGCACGGGGTCGTCCGCGTATCCCCCCTCCTCCTTCGGCAGCGCGAGGATGGTCTGCCCGTCCTTCACAGGCATGGCGGAGAGCGCGACCGCGGGCAGGAACGCGTAGATGACCGCCACCGCCCCGACCACGAGGCCGATCCCGCGCGGGATCGTCTTGCCCACGTCGCGGGCCTCCTCGGCCATGTTCGAGATGGTCTCGATGCCCGTGTAGGCCACCATCGCCACCGGAATCGCGATCAGGAAGTCGCCGACCGTCGGCGTGGTGCCGAAGTCCACCTGCCGCACGAGCAGATCGGGGTCGAGCACCAGCACGATGCCGATGGCCACGAGGAGCACCTGCGTCATGAAGTCCGCGATCGCGAAGCCGATGTTCACGCCGGCGGACTCCTTCACCCCGACGATGTTGAGCAGCCCGAGCAGGCCCACCACCACGATGCCGCCGATGATGTCCCCGGGCGACTCGCTGAGCGGCTCCCAGAAGACACCCAGGTAGTGCGGCACGAAGAACGCGGAGATGGCGATGGTGATGATGTACGTGAGCATCTGGCTCCACGCCGCGAAGAAGGACCAGAACTCGTTGAAGGCGCGCCGCGCGAAACTGGAGGAGCCGCCGGCCTCCGGGAACATCGTGGTGGCCTCCGCGTAGGTGGCGGCCGTGGCGGCGAAGATCAGCCCGGCGATGACGAAGACCACGGGCGTCATGCCGGCGGCGTAGATCGCCACCAGGCCGAGCGCGTAGTAGATCGAGCTTCCTACGTTGCCGTAGGCGGTGGCGAACAGCGCGCCCGTGCCCAGTACGCGCTCGAGCCCGCGGTTCTTGGGTCTGAACTCGGCCATCTGCGGCTCGGAAAGCTACTCCCGGGGGTGGCCGTGGCCTTGGCGCGCGCGAACTGTCCCGACTTTCAGCCGAGGGGTGGATGAAAGTCGGGTCAGTTCGAATGAGACAGGGCCCCGCACCTCGCGGCGCGGGGCCCCAAGCCGAAGCGCCCTAAACCAGGAACGGCACGATCAGGAGCGCCACGATGTTCGCGACCTTGATCATGGGGTTGATCGCCGGTCCGGCGGTGTCCTTGTAGGGGTCGCCGACCGTGTCGCCGGTGACCGAGGCCGCGTGCGCCTCGGATCCCTTGCCGCCGTACTCGCCGTCCTCGATCAGCTTCTTGGCGTTGTCCCACGCGCCACCGCCCGAGGTCATCGAGACGGCGGCGAAGAAGCCGACGACGATCACGCCGATCAGCAGGCCGCCGAGCGCCTGGTAGGACAGGATGCCCACGATCACCGGGATGATGATCGGGATCAGCGCGGGGATGATCATCTCGCGCTGGGCCGACTGGGTCACGATGTCCACCGCCCGGGCGTAGTCCGGCTTCTCGGTGTGGTCCATGATCCCCGGCTTCTCCTTGAACTGCCGGCGGACCTCCTCCACGACGCCGCCGGCGGCCCGGCCCACGGCCTCGATCGCCAGCGCGGCGAAGAGGTAGACCATCATGCCGCCGATCAGCAGCCCGATCAGCACCTCCGGTTGAGAGATGTCGAAGCCCTCGAGCGTCTTCCCGTCGGCCGCCGCCTCCTCGCGTAGCTCCTCGATGAACGCGGCGAACAGGACCAGCGCCGCCAGCACGGCGGAGCCGATCGCGTAACCCTTCGTCACGGCCTTGGTGGTGTTGCCGACCGCGTCCAGCGGGTCGGTCACGTTGCGCACCTCCTCGGGGAGGTCCGCCATCTCGGCGATGCCGCCGGCGTTGTCGGTGATCGGGCCGAACGCGTCGAGGGCCACGATCAGGCCGGTCAGCGACAGCTGCGCCATCACCGCGATGCCGATGCCGTAGATCCCGGCCAGCTCGTTGGCGACCAGGATGCCGAGCGCCAGCAGGATCGCCGGGGCGGCCGTGGACTGGAAGCCCTGGGCGAGGCCCTGGATGATGTTGGTGGCGTGGCCCGTCTGGGACGCGCGTGCCGTGGTGCGCACCGGACGGAAGCGGGTGGACGTGTAGTAGTCGGTGATCACGAACAGGCCTGCCGTGATGCCGACTCCCACCAGCGTGCAGAACCAGAGGTCGAGGCCGCTCGGCGCCGCGGCTCCGGCCCGCAGGAGGTCGGAGACGTCGCTCTGGTAGCTGAGGTCGTCCATGAGGACGAGCGTGATCGGCAGGAAGGCGAGGGCCGCCAGGCCGCCGGACACGATCAGGCCCTGGTAGAGCGCGCGCTCCACGTTGCCGGCGGCGCTCCGCACCGCGAAGGTGCCGACGATCGACGCCAGCAGCGACACGCCGCCGAGGACCAGCGGGTACACGGCCACGGTGCCGATCTCGTTGAAGGTGAGGACTCCGAGGAGCATCACCGCGACCGCGGTCACGGCGTAGGTCTCGAACAGGTCCGCGGCCATGCCGGCGCAGTCGCCCACGTTGTCGCCCACGTTGTCGGCGATGACCGCAGGGTTGCGGGGGTCGTCCTCCGGGATGCCCGCCTCGATCTTGCCGACCAGGTCGGCGCCGACGTCGGCCGCCTTGGTGAAGATGCCGCCGCCCAGACGGGCGAACACGGAGATGAGGGAACCGCCGAATCCGAGGCCCACGAGAGCGTCGATGGCGTCCCGCTCCTCGGTCCCGGCCAGGATCAGCACCCCGTAGTAGCCGGCCACCCCGAGGAGCGCGAGGCCCGCGACGAGCAGGCCGGTCACCGCGCCGCCCTTGAAGGCGACCTCGAGTGCCTTGGACACTCCGCCACGGGCTGACTCGGCCACACGGGCGTTGGCCCGGACCGAGACGTTCATGCCGATGAACCCGGCGGCGCCGGAGAAGGTGCCGCCTATCAGGAAGCCGATGGCGATCAGGATGCCCTCGGATCCCTGGGCCTCGAGGGCCACGGCCAGCACGATCGCCAGCACCACGGCGACCCCGCCGATGATCGTGTACTGGCGGCGCAGATACGCGCTTGCGCCCTCCTGCACGGCGCGCGAGATCCGCTGCATCTCGTCGTTTCCGGGCGAGAGAGCTAGGAGCCAGCGCGAGGTGAGCACGCCGTAGACCACGGCGGCGCCCGAGCAGACGAGCGCGATAACCACGCCCCAGTCAGTAAGGAATTCCAAAAGGGTGTCCTCCGTCTAAATCAATGGGCGGGCGGCGCCGCACTAGTGGTGAACGATCGCGTTTTCCAGCGCCGAAGCGCAGGCGTCGTCCGGCTGAGGCCCGATCTTCGGCACCGCCCGGAACAAGAGCGCGCGGAGTCTATCGAGGTTCTGGCGGAATACTCCGAAGGCCGCCTTTGCGGACACCGGCTCGACGTCCGGCATCGCCTCCAATCCGGCGTCGTAGTCGGTCACGAGCGAGACGTTCGCGTAGCAGAGCCCCAGCTCTCGGGCGAGCCAGCATTCGGGGTACTGCGTCATGTTGACCACATCCCACCCGTTGGCCGCGAACCAGCGCGACTCGGCCCTGGTCGAGAAGCGCGGACCCTGGATCACGACGACGGTCCCGCCGTCCACGGCGTCGATCCCCTCCTCACGGGCCGACTCGAGCAGGGTCCCGCTCAAATCGGCGCAGTAGGGGTGCGCCGCCGAGACGTGGGTGGTCTGGGGGCCGTCGTAGAAGGTGTCCTCGCGTGCGGAGGTGCGGTCCACGAACTGGTCGCAGATCACGAAGGTCCCGGGGCTCAGCTCGGGCTTGAGCGAGCCGCACGCGGACGGTCCCACGATCCGCCGCACCCCCACCTGGCGCATGGCCCAGACGTTCGCGCGGTAGTTGATGCGGTGCGGCGGGAGCGAGTGGTCGTCGCCGTGGCGAGGCATGAAGGCCACGGGCGTCCCGTCGATCTCGCCCAGCCGGACGCGGGCGGAGGGCGGGCCGTAGGGGGTGTCCACCGCCACCTCCTCCACGTCGTCGAGGAAGCGGTAGAAGCCGGATCCGCCGAATACGCCGATCACGGCTTGGGATCGGCGTCGCCAGGGGTCCAGATCTTGGACCGGGCCTTGGCGCGCTCGTCGGTCTCCTTGACGTAGAGCATCTGCAGCTGGGAGAGCGCGTCCTTGATCGGCGCCACCTCCTCCTGCGGGCAGAGCGGGAGCAGCACGCGAATCGCCTCGATGGCCTTGTGCGCCTGCTCCTTGTCCTTCTCCTCCGGCACCGTGAGGCGCCGTCCGCCGAGGTTCACCAGCGTGACCACGGTCTGAAGGAGCACGTCGTCGACCTTCAGCTTCCGCAGCGCCTCGCGGAGCTGCTCCTCGTCGATCGGCGGCTGCGGGCCCTGTTCCTGCTCGCTCAGCGGGCCACCCCCTGTGCCGCGTAGGTGCGCTGCGTCTCGGCCACCTCGGCCGCGTACACCTGCTCGATCGACTCGCCCGCCTCGAGCGCCCGGCGCTGGCGCTGGGCCCCGCTCTCCGCCGGCAGGCTGAGGTCCATGCCCAGCGCGGCCCGCGCGGGGGCCGTCCACGCCAGCAGGCGATCGCCGATGGCCGCCGCCGGGAACTCCTCGGCGCGCTCGAGGTCGATCAGCTTGCCGTCGAGGCCGTAGCGGATCGCCCGCCAGAAGTTCTCCTCTATGAGACGTCCGGGCGGCGGCTCGTGAACGACTCCCTCGTCCAGGTCGAGGGCCGCCTGGGCCACGCAGGCGGTGATCAGCCCGGCGAGAGCGGTCGAGTCCTCGGCACTCGTCTGGGCGTCGCAGATGCGCACCTCGACGGTGCCGTAGGCGTGGTGCGGGCGCACGCTCCACCAGAGCTGGGTGTGCTCGACGATCGAACGCGTGCGCACCAGGAAGTCCACGTAGTCGGAATAGGCCCGGAAGCTTCCGAAGGGCTCGGGGATCCCGCAGCGCGGGAAGCTCTTGGTGAAGATCTGGCTGCGCGCCGACTGGAGGCCGGAGTCGCGGCCGTCGAGGAAGGGCGAGTTGGACGACAGCGCCAGCACCTCGGGGAGCACGGTGCGCAGCCGGTCGCACACGAGCACGGCCCGGTCGGCGCCCCGAACGCCCACGTGCACGTGCACGCTGAACGTGTTGTTCCGCCACGCCACGTACTGGAGGTCGCGCTCCACGCGGTGGTAGTGGTCGGTGTCGATGATCCGCTGGTCCTGCCACGGGCTCCAGGGGTGCGTGCCTGTGGCGGCCAGCAGCGCGTCGCGATCGGCTGCGAGCTTGAACAGCCGCGCCCGTGCCTCGCGCTGGCGGGCGACCGCGTCGGCGAGGTCCTCGCCGCGCCCGGAGCGGATCTCGATCTCAGACTGGATCAGCTCCCCCGCCACCGCGTCGGCCAGGATCTCGTCCTCGGCCGCGGCCTCCTGCAGCTCGGCGAAGCGGTGGTCCAGGGTAAGTGTCGCCGGATCGAGGATCGCGAACTCCTCCTCGATCCCGACCGTGAAGTCCGTAGAGGCCTCGAAGACCTCCTTGACGCTGCCCATGTCCAGCACGCTGGTGGGTCCTCAGGTCAGATAGAAGTACAACGCGTAGAGCAGGTCCACGGCGGGGCTGGAGGTGTGCACGGTGACCTCGGGCGGCACCTGCAGGAGGGCCTCCGAGTAGTTGAAGATGACCTTCACGCCGGCCTCGACGAGGTCATCGGCCACCCTCTGGGCTGCGGCCGTGGGAACGGCGAGCACGCCCACCACCACGTCCTCCTCGCTGACCACGCGCTCGAGCTCGTCGTATGGGCGCACGGTTAGCGCGTCGCCCACCTTCTGGCCGACCTTCGCCGGGTCGGTGTCGAACAGCGCCACCACGCGGAAGCCGTGGTCGGCGAAGATGTCCGAGCCCGCGATCGCCTGGCCGAGGTTGCCCGCGCCGAACAGGGCGATGTTGTGCTTGCCCGTGGTGCGCAGGATCTTGCGGATCTGCGACACCAGCGAGTCGACGTTGTAGCCCACTCCGCGCTTGCCGAACTTGCCGAAGCCGGACAGATCGCGCCGGATCTGGGTCGAGTTGACGTGGGTGTAGTCGGCGAGCTCCTGCGAGGAGATCGTCTCGCGGCCCATCTTCTTGGCCTGGATCAGGACCTGCAGGTAGCGGGAGAGTCGTGCCGCCACACCCAGCGAGAGCCGCTCGGAGCCGTCCTGCTCGGCCTCCGGCCTCGCCGGCTGTAGGCCGACAGCGCCTCCCGTGGGCTGGTCGTACCTCACGCGTCCACTCTATCGAGCCGCTCATTCAGGGCGTCCGGGTCTACGAAGTGCTCGAAGACCTCCTCGCCATCCAGGGTCACCACCGGAATGCGCTCCCCGTAGCGGCGGTGGAGCTCGGGATCGATCGACACATCGACCTCCTCGAGCTCGAACGGGCGCTTGGCGGCCACCGCCAGCACGGCCGCGCGCGCGTCCTCGCAGAGGTGGCAGCCAGGCTTGCCGTAGAGCACCACGCGTGCCATGCCTCGCATTCTGGCGCGGCTGCGAATCTTGCCGCGTGGAGCACCTCGAGCTGCTCATCTTCGGAATCCTGCTCGTGATCCCGGCGCTGGCGGCCCTGGCCGGCCGGATCGGCGTGCCCTACCCGGTCACGCTGGTGGTCGGCGGCGCGATCATCGGATTCGTCCCCGGCGTGCCGGAGGTGGAGCTCGACCCGGATCTGGTGCTCCTGATCTTCCTGCCGCCGCTCCTGTACGGCGCAGCGTTCTTCACCTCGCTCCGGGACCTCCGCGACAACGCCCGGCCGATCGCCCTGCTCTCGATCGGGGTGGTGTTCGCGACGATGGGCGCCGTCGCCGTGCTGGCGCACGAGGTGATCGGCCTGGACTGGGCGGAGTCCTTCGTGCTGGGAGCGATCGTCTCGCCCACGGATGCCGTGGCCCCCGCCGAGATCATGCGGCGAGTGGGCGCGCCGCGGCGGCTCCTGGCGGTCGTGGAGGGCGAGAACCTCACCAACGACTGGACCGCCCTGGTGCTCTACCGCGTGGCCGTGGCGGCGGTGGTCACCGGCTCCTTCTCCCTGGCGGAGGCGTCGTTCCAGTTCGTGGTCAGCGGCGTGGGCGGCCTGTTGGTGGGCCTGGCCGTGGGGCGGGTCATCCGCGAGGTGCGCAGGCGCCTTGACGATCCCCCAATCGAGATCACGATCTCGATACTGAGCGGCTACGCGGCGTACCTGCCGGCGGAGGAGCTCGGCCTGTCGGGCGTGATCGCCGCCGTGACCGTCGGCGTCTACATGGGCTGGCACACCCCGGAGCTCACCACCGCCGTGATGCGGATCCAGACCATGGCGGTCTGGGAGATCCTGATGTTCCTCCTCAACGCGGTCCTCTTCCTGCTCGTGGGCCTGCAGCTGCCGACGGTGCTGGACAACATCTCCGGGCACACCACCGGCGAGCTGATCCTCTGGGGCGTGCTCGTGAGCGCCGTGGTGATCGGGGTTCGGCTGGCTTGGCAGTTCACCGTCGTTTACCTCCTTCGCGCCGTAGACCGGCGCGCGATTCAGCGCGAGCGGCGCTCGACCGTGAGCCAGCGCCTGGTGATCGGCTGGGCCGGCATGCGCGGGGCCGTGTCGCTGGCGGCGGCGCTCGCGCTTCCCGTGCAGACCGACAGCGGAGCCCCGTTTCCGGAACGCAATCTCCTGATCTTCCTGGCGTTCGCGGTGATCGTGGCGACGCTCGTGGGCCAGGGGCTCACGCTCGGCCCGCTCATCAGGTGGGTCGGCCTCCGCGGCGACGACGGCGAGCAGGAGGAGGAGGTGCGCGCCCGCCTCGAGACGTCGGCCGCGGCCCTGGCGCGCATCGACGAGCTGTCGAGCGAGGACTGGGTGCGCGACGACACCGTGGAGCGGGTCAGCGGGATCTACCGCTACCGGCAGCGGCGCTTCGGCGCCCAGGCCGATGGCGACGGCGAGCCGTACGAGGAGCGCACCGACGCCTATCGGCGCCTGATGTACGAGCTGTTCGACGCGCAGCGCGAGGCGCTCCTATCGCTTCGCAACGACGGAGCGATCGGCGATGAGGTCCGGCGCCGGATCGAGCGCGAGCTGGACCTCGAGGAGTCGCGAATCGAGCCCTGAGGGCTCAGGCGACGCGCGCGGACGCGTCGAGGTCCAGATATCCCGGATGCGGCAGCGGCTCGAGGAATCGGGCCGCCGCGGCGATCATGGCGGCGTTGTCGGTGCACAGCTCGAGCGGCGGGATCCACACCTCCGCCCCGATGCCCGCCACGGCCTGCCGGAGCTCCGAGTTGGCCGCCACCCCGCCGCCGATCGCCAGTCGGGTGAGGCCCTCACGTTCGAGCGCGCGGCGCACGCGCGCCACGAGCGCGTCCACGATCGCGCGCTGGTAGGAGGCGGCGAGGTCCGCTCGCCTGCTCTCGGTCTCGGCCTCTCCCAGCTCGCGCACCCGGTAGAGGAGCGAGGTCTTGAGGCCGCTGAAGCTGAAGTCGAGCTCGCCGGGGGCGGCGCGCGGGAACTGGAAGGCCGAGGGGTCGCCATCCCGCGCCAGGCGGTCGATCTCCGGGCCGCCCGGATACCCGAGCCCCAGCAGGCGAGCGCCCTTGTCGAACGCCTCCCCAGCGGCGTCGTCGACCGTGCCGCCGAGCCGCTCGTAGCGCGCGGGGTCGTCGACGCGCGCGAGGAAGGTGTGCCCCCCGCTGGCCACGAGCGCGAGGTAGGGAGGCTCGATCGGATCGGGCTGCAGCGTGCTGGCCACCACGTGGCCGTGCAGATGGTCCACCGGCACGAGCGGCAGGCCGTGCACCGCCGCCAGGGCCTTGGCCGAGGACAGTCCAACGAGCAGCGCCCCGATCAGGCCCGGGGCGTGCGTCACGGCCACCTGCTCCACGTCGCCCAGCTCGAGTCCCGCTCGCTCGAGCGCGTCGGCGGTGACGGCGTCCACCAGCTCCAGGTGCCGGCGTGCCGCGAGCTCGGGCACCACGCCTCCGTAGCGCTCGTGGAGCAGCCCCTGGGAGGCGATCACGTTCGACCGCACCTCTCCGTCGCGGGTCACGACGGCGGCGCAGGTGTCGTCGCAGCTGGTCTCGATCGCCAGGATCAAGCGGTGGCGCGCTGCGGTGCGGTGCGCCACATGATCAGGGCGTCCTCGCTGTTGTCGTGGTAGTAGGCGCGCCGGCGCCCCGCGGCCTTGAAGCCGAAGCCCTCGTAGAGCCGGATGGCCGCGTCGTTCGAGGTCCTGACCTCGAGCGTGTACTGCATGCTCGCCGGGTCGGCCAACTCGAACAGGCGGGTGAGCAGGGAGCGCCCGATCCCGCGACGCAGGAGGCGGTCGTCGACGGCCACGTTCATCAGGTGCCAGACCGTGTCGTAGCGCGAGCAGACCAGGTAGCCGACCAGTCGCTCCTCCGACACCGCGGCCAGGCAGATGCCGGACGGCTTCGACAGCTCGAGCACGAACATGGCCAGCGACCAGGGCGTGGGGAACGCCCGCCGCTCGATCGCGATCACGTGCGGAAGGTCCGCGTAGGTGAGCCGGCGGATGTCGAGGTCGTTCATCGGGGCTTTGCGTCGGGTGCTCTCAGGTACTGCGGTAGGACGGTCTCCGGTGCCACTCCCGGCGTGCCGGACGCGAGCCGGCAGACCTGGAGGGCGCTGACCGCGTGAGAGCCCGATTCGACCGGTGCCACCCGGATCCCGGACGTCTCCAGCTCCTCTCTGAATCGTACCGAGCCGTCTCCGACGGCCAGCGGGGCGATGCCGGCGGAGCGCACCCGGCCGGCAAGATCGCCCGGCGTGGCCGCGAACGGCTCCCAGCGCTCGGCGCCGTCTTCGTACAGAGCCGCGAACAGCTCGCCGCGCTTCGCGTCGATCAGGGCCAGCACGAGGCCCCTGCCGGCGCCGCCGGCCAACGCGGCGAGCGACGAGACCGGGTGCAGCGCCAGCCCTGCCGCGTGGGCCAGGGCCCGCGCCGTGACGATGCCGATCCGCAGCCCCGTGAATCCACCGGGGCCGACCCCCACGGCGATGCCGTCGAGGTCGGCGAAGCCGAGCCCGGCCCGCTCCATCGCCTCCCGAACCGCCGGCATCAGCTCGCGAGCGTGCGCCGGCGGCTCCAGCAGGCGCGCGGCGGGGGGCCGCACCTCGAACTCGCGCCCATCCGACCGCAGGACCGCCGCGGTGGACGCGGCGGTGGAGGTGTCGAGCCCGAGGAGGGTCATTCGACCGTTATGCGCCGGTGATCCCCGCCGGCGTGCTCCAGGCGCACGCGCGCCGCCACCGGCAGCTGAAGCTCCTCCGCCACGCCGGGCCACTCCACGAACGCGATCCGGTCCGGGGTCAGGTAGTCGTCGAGCAGCGCCGGATCCTCGCCGGACAGCGAGGACAGGCGATACAGGTCCAGGTGCGCCACCTCCAGGTCGCGCCCGCGGAGGACCGTCCCGATCGTGAAGGTCGGGCTCGTGACCGGCTCGGAGACGCCCAGCTCACGGCAGGCGCCGCGCACGAAGGTGGTCTTCCCGGAGCCCAGCTCACCGCTCACGAGCACCACGTCGCCGGCGGTCAGCCGGCGCGCGAGCGCCGCGCCCGCCGCCTCCGTCTCGCGCGGATCGGCACTCTCGAGGACCACCGGGAGCTATCCGAACAGGTCCAGCTGAGGGCGCGGCGCGGGCGCGGGCGCGACCGGGCCCACCGCGCCAAGCGGCACCGGAGCCGGCTCGCCGAGCAGGTCGGGCAGGCCCGCGAAGTCCTCTCTCAGCTCCTCGAGCACGCGCGGCGTGCGCAAAGCGGCCGCGGGGTGGAAGAGCGGATAGATGCGCAGCGTGCGGCCGCCGATCTCGTGCACCTGGGGGCGGCCGCGAACGCCCGTGATCCCGCGGCTCGAGCGGGTCAGCAGCTTCGTGGCGAAGTTTCCGAGCGTGCAGATCACCTTCGGCTCGATGAGCTCGATCTGGTGGTCGAGGTATGGCCGGCAGGCCTCGATCTCGTCCGGCTGGGGGTCGCGGTTGCCGGGCGGCCGGGACTTCAGGACGTTGGTGATGAAGACCTCGTCGCGGGACAGGCCCACCTCCGCCAGCAGCTCGTCGAGCAGCTTGCCCGCCCGCCCCACGAAGGGCAGGCCCTGGAGATCCTCCTGCTGCCCGGGCGCCTCGCCGACGAACATCAGGTCCGCGTCGGCGTTGCCGGCCCCGAACACGACCCGGGTCCGGGTGGCCGCGAGCGGGCAGCGCTCGCAGGCGGCAGCCTCCTTGTAGAGCGCCACGAGGTCCTCGCGGCGCTCCGCGGCGGAACGGCTCTGCATGCGGGGAAGCCTAGGCGCGCCGTCCGACGCAGTCGAGGGTATCCTTGAACACGTCGGCCGCTACCTCCGCAAGGAGTGGACCGGCAAGCCAATGCAAGCCCGCCAGAACACACCGTTGGACGCCCCCGTGGGTGTCGTTGGTGCCGGACGCCTCGGAAGCGCCCTGGCCGCCGCCATGCGTGCGGCGGGGCTCGCCGTCGAGGGGCCGGTGGGCCGCGGCGAAGCGCCCAGAGGCTGTCGCGCCATCGTCCTCTGCGTTCCCGACGCCGAGATCGGCGCGGCGGCGGAGACCGTGTCCGGCGCGGCCCCCTTCGTGGGCCACGTGAGCGGCGCCACCCCGCTCACAGCCCTGGACCCCGCGGCCAGAGCGGGTGCAGAGACCTTCGGCCTCCACCCCCTCCAGACCTTCGCTCCCCCACCTGCCGTGCCCGAGCTCGCCGGCGCCGGCTGCGCCGTGGCCGGCTCCTCCCCCGCCGCCCTGGCGCTCGCCCGCGAGCTGGCGCTCCAGCTGGGCATGGAGCCCTTCGAGATCGACGACGAGGGCCGGGCGGCCTACCACGCCGCCGCCTCGATGGCGTCCAACTTCCTGCTCGCCCTGGAGGCGGCGGCCGAGCGCGTGGCCGGCGCGGCGGGCCTGGAGGCCACTGAGGCCCGCGCCCTGCTCGCCCCGCTCGTCCGCGGCACCGTCGAGAACTGGATCGCCCTCGGGCCCGAGCGGGCGCTCACCGGCCCGGTGGCCCGCGGCGACGAGCTCACCGTTCAGGCCCAGCGCGCGGCCGTCGAGGCCGCCGCGCCCGATCTGCTCCCGCTCTTCGACTCGCTTCTGAGTGAGACCCGGTCGCTCGCCGGCCGCGGGGTGCCGGCATGAAGCTCGTGCGGACGGTGGCCGACCTGCGGGCGACCCTCCGCCCCGAGCGGCGCGCGGAGCGCTCCATCGGCCTGGTGCCGACGATGGGCTCACTCCACGAGGGCCACCTCTCGCTCGTGCGCCGTGCGCGCCAGGACTGCGACGTGGTGGTGGTCTCGCTCTTCGTGAACCCCGCCCAGTTCGGCCCGGGCGAGGACTTCGCCGCGTACCCGCGCGACGAGGCGCGCGACGCGGCGCTCGCTGGCGCGGAGGGCGTGGACGTGCTCTTCGCCCCGCCGGGCGACGAGATCTACCCCGACGGGTTCGCGACCACGATCTCCGTCGGCGGGGTCACCGAGGTGCTCGAGGGCGACCCGGCCGGCCGCGGCCCGGAGCACTTCTCCGGGGTGGCCACGGTGGTCGCGAAGCTGCTGAACATGGTCCAGCCCGACGTGGCCTACTTCGGCCAGAAGGACGCCCAGCAGGCACTCGTGATCCGGCGGCTCGTGCGCGACCTCGACATCCCGGTCCGCGTGACCGTCTGCCCCACGGTGCGCGACCACGACGGGCTGGCGCTCAGCTCGCGCAACGCCTACCTCGACGCCGACGAGCGTGCGCGCGCCGGCGCGCTGTCACGCGCGCTGCGGGCTGCCGAGGCTCAGGTGAGCGCAGGCGTGCTGGACGCCGAGCCGGTTCTCGACGCCGCGCGCGCCGAGCTGCGCGACGCCGGCGTCGAGCCCGAGTACCTCGAACTTCGGTCCGCATCGGACCTCTCTCCGGTCGAGCGAGTGAATGGCTCGACCCTGCTTGCCGTGGCGGCCCGCGTGGGCCGCGCCCGGCTCATCGACAACACGATCCTCGGAGGTGCCAAGTGAGCTCACGTCCACACGCCAGCGCTCCCCCGGCCAAGGGCAAGGCCGTTACGCTCTCCACGCTCGCGGGCAAGAAGGCGCTCGGGGAGCCGATCGCGATGGTCACCGCCTACGACTACCCGAGCGCGCAGGTGGCCGAGGAGGCCGGCGTGGACGTCGTGCTGGTGGGCGACTCCGGCGCCATGACCGTGCTCGGCTACCCCTCCACCGTCCCCGTGACGCTGGACGAGCTGCTCATGCTCGCCGCGGCGGTGCGCCGCGGCCTCTCCACCCCGCTGCTCGTGGGCGACCTGCCGTTCGGCTCGTACGAGGTGTCGAACGAGGACGCGATCCGCACCGCGCAGCGGTTCGTCAAGGAGACCGGCTGCGATGCCGTGAAGCTGGAGCGCGGCGGCACGTCGATCGAGCGGGCGCGCGCCATCGTCGGCGCCGGCATCCCCGTGATGGGCCACGTGGGGCTCACGCCCCAGACCGCCACGGCGCTCGGCGGGTACCGCTCCCAGGGGCGAACGGCCGAGCGCGGTCTCGACGTCATCCGCGACGCCGTCGCGCTTCAGGACGCCGGCTGCTTCGCCTTGGTGCTCGAGGCCATCCCCAGCGAGCTGACCGAGCTCATCATGCCGCGCATGCAGATCCCGGTGATCGGCATCGGCGCCGGACCGGCGGCCGACGGCCAGGTTCTGGTGTTCCACGACCTCCTCGGGATCTACGACGGCCACGCCGCCCGCTTCGTCAAGCGCTACGCCGACGTGCGCGAGCAGATGGTGAAGGGCGTCAGCGCCTTCGCCGCGGACGTGCGCGAGCGCCGCTACCCCGAGCCCGACCACGGCTACACGATGGCGCCCGACGAGGTCGAGCGGCTGCGGGATCTGCTCGCGGAGCAGACCGGCGAGCCCTTCACCGGCGGCTTCAGCCTCTGACGGCAGGCGCCGGACAGCTGCGCTTCTCCACCGAGGGCGACGGCGACGTCGTCGACATCACCGCGGGCGTGGAGAGCGTGGTGGCGTCGGCGGGCGTGGCCAACGGCGTGGTCTCGGTGTTCGTCCCGGGCGCCACCGCGGCCATCACGGCCATGGAGTACGAGCCCGGCGGCATCCACGACCTGCGCGAGGCACTGGACCGACTGGTCCCCCGCGAGGGGCGCTACGAGCACAACCGCCTGAACGCCGACACCAACTCGCACGCCCACATCAGGGCGGCGATCGTCGGCCCGTCGGAGACCGTGCCCGTGCGCAACGGGCGGCTCGAGCTCGGCACCTGGCAGCAGCTGGTGCTCGTCGATTTCGACGATCGCCCGCGGCAACGCGTCGTGCTGGTCAACGTCCTGGGCTGAATCGCCCACTTTCCAGGGCCATTACGGGCTAGCGTGGCGCGCTCAGCTCGAGCTATGGAGGTCCAAATGACGCGAAAGCTTCGGCGGTTCGTGCCGTCCCCGGCGATGGTTGTGGCGCTCACAGCGCTGTTCCTCGCCCTGGGCGGCTCCGCCTACGCCCTGGTGGTCACCGGCAAGACGATCCGGAACAACACGGTGACCGGCAAGGACATCCGCAACGGCACGCTCAAGGCGAAGGACGTGGGTAAGGACTCCCTGGGCGGCGGGGCGATCAAGGAGAGCAGCCTCGGCACCGTGGGGTCTGCCGGAATCTCGTTCGGCGGCGCCCGCTTCGCCGTGGTCACCGGGGCCGGCACCCTGGCGCGCGGCCGCAGCGTGAGCTCCGTGGCCCGCACCGGCGCCGGGCGCTACCAGGTGATCTTCTCGTCGGACGTGCGCAACTGCGGTTACTACGCCACGATCGGAGACACGAGCGCCGCACCGCTCGGGGGAGGCTCCCAGATCACCACTGCCTCGCTGAGCACGAGCGGGAACGGCGTCTCGGTGCGCACCTGGGGCCCGAACGGCCAGGCCACCGGCGACCGGCCGTTCCACCTGATCGTCAGCTGCTGAGCTCGGGGCCCGGGGGGCCGTCCGCCGACGGTCCCTCGGCCACCCCGTACTCGACCTTCCGCAGCACCCGCGCCGGCGCGCCGGCCGCGATCGAGAACGGGGGCACGTCCTCCGTCACGACGCTGTTCGCGCCGATCACGCAGCGCTCGCCGATCGTGACGCCGCTGGCCACGACCACGTTTGCGCCGCACCAGACGTTGTCGCCCACCCGTGTGGGCCCCTTCGTGCTGAAGCCCTGCCAGGGCACGGGCTTGTCCGGATCGTCGAAGCGGTGGTTGCCGTCGGTGACGAAGCAGCCGTTGGCGAACATGCAGTGCTCGCCGATCTCCACCAGCTCGACGGAGGCCACCATCACGGCCACGTTCAGGAAGCTGCCGGCGCCGATGCGGATGCGGGCCTCGTCGGGCGCCGTGAGCCACACGTGCGGCTCGAGCAGGACTCCCTCGCCCACCTCGAGCCGGCCGTCCCGGAACGCTTCCAGGACGTTGCCGTGCAGCGGCCAGCGGGCGAAGGCCTGGCGGCGCATGAACTCACGATGGATCCGTGCCCGGTTCCACGGCAGCGAGTTGCGCTCGTACCAGAGCCACTTCTGCCACCAGAGCCGAGCCGCTCCCACGCCGGCAGCCTAGGCCGCGGCCGCGACCCGGCGCCGCGTCCGGCGCTTCGCCGGCTCCACGATCTCGGCGAGGAACCTGCCGGTGTACGAGCGATCGTTGGCCGCCACCTGCTCGGGCGTGCCCTGCGCCACGATCAGCCCGCCCTCCTCGCCGCCCTCGGGTCCGAGGTCGATGATGCGGTCGGCCGTCTTGATCACGTCGAGGTTGTGCTCGATGACCACCACCGTGTTCCCGCCCTCCACGAGCCGGTCGAGCATCTCGAGCAGACGCTCCACGTCGGCGAAGTGGAGGCCGGTGGTGGGCTCGTCCAGGATGTACAGGGTTCTCCCGGTGGCGACCTTGGACAGCTCGCTGGCAAGCTTGACGCGCTGGGCCTCGCCGCCGGAGAGCGTGGTGGCCGGCTGCCCCAGCCGGATGTAGTCGAGCCCCACGTCGTGCAGCGCCTGCAGCCGGCGCCTGATCTTCGGGATGTGGGTGAAGAAGCCGACCGCCTCCTCGACGGTCATGTCCAGCACGTCCGCGATCGTCTTGCTCTTGAAGCGCACCTCGAGCGTCTCGCGGTTGTAGCGCTTGCCGTCGCACTGCTCGCACGGCACGTACACGTCGGGCAGGAAGTGCATCTCGATCTTGATCTGGCCGTCGCCGCGGCAGACCTCGCAGCGCCCGCCCTTGACGTTGAACGAGAAGCGGCCCGGCTTGTATCCCCGTGCCCGCGCCTCCTGCGTACGCGAGTAGAGCTCGCGGATGTGGTCGAAGAGCCCGATGTAGGTCGCCGGGTTCGAGCGCGGTGTGCGCCCGATCGGCGACTGGTCGATGTTGATGATCTTGTCGACCTGGTCGAGCCCGCTGATGCGCCGGTGCGCTCCGGGCCGCTGCTTGGCGCGGTGCAGGCGGTTGGCCACCGCCTTGAAGAGCACCTCGTTCACGAGCGTGGACTTGCCCGAGCCGGACACCCCGGTCACGCAGCAGAGCACCCCGAGCGGGACCTTCACGTCGATGCCGCGCAGGTTGTGCTGCGCGGCGCCCTCGATCTCGACGTAGCCGGAGGGTCGGCGCCGGCGGCTCGGCACGGCGATCTCGCGCTTGCCCGACAGGAACTGCCCGGTGGCCGAGCCCGGCACGCGCATCACCTGCGCGGGGGTGCCCTGGGCCACCAGGTGCCCGCCGTGCTCGCCCGCTCCCGGGCCCAGGTCGACCAGATGGTCCGCAGCGCGCATCGTGCCCTCGTCGTGCTCCACCACGATCACGGTGTTCCCGAGGTCGCGCAGCCGCTCGAGCGTCCCGATCAGGCGCTCGTTGTCGCGCTGGTGGAGCCCGATGGAGGGCTCGTCGAGGATGTAGAGCACGCCCACGAGGCTGGACCCGATCTGGGTGGCCAGCCTGATCCGCTGCGCCTCACCGCCCGAGAGCGTGGCGGCCGCGCGGTCGAGCGACAGGTAGCCCACGCCGACGTTGTCGAGGAACCGGAGGCGCTCGTCGATCTCGCGGAGGATCAGCCGGGCGATCTGGCGCTCCGTGTCGGTGAGCTCGAGCGCGTCGAGCCACTCGATCGCCCGCCGCGCCGACATCCGCGTGAACTGGTGCACGCCGAGGCCGCCCACCAGCACCGCCAGCGACTCGGGCCGCAGGCGCGCCCCGTGGCACGCCGGGCAGGGCCGGAGGGTCATGTACTCCTCGATCTTCTCGCGCGACCAGTCGGAGTCCGTCTCGCGATAGCGGCGCTCGAGGTTCGGGACGATGCCCTCGTAGTTCGTCATGTACGAGCGCCGGCGTCCGTAGCGGTTGCGGTATGAGACGTAGACCCGCTCGCCGTTTGTGCCGTAGAGGAAGCAGTGGCGGACGTCCTCGGGGAGGTCCTCCCAGGCGGTGTTCATGTCCACCTCCCACTTGTCCGCGATCGCCTGCGTCATCTGCTCGTAGTAGTTCGAGGCGCTCGTGGACCACGGGAGGATCGCGCCGTCGGCCAGCGACAGGCTCGGATCAGGGACGATCAGCTCGGGGTCGATCTCCATCTGCGACCCGAGCCCGGTGCAGCGCGGACAGGCCCCGTGGGGGGAGTTGAAGGAGAACATCCGCGGCTCGAGCTCTGGCATCGAGGTGCCGCAGTGGAGGCACATGAAGCGGTCCGAGTAGGTGGTGAGGTCACCGGTGTCGACCTGCTCGACGTCCACGATGCCCTCGGCCCGCGCCACGGCCGTCTCGATCGAGTCGGTGAGGCGCTTGCGCAGGTCGGAGCGCATCACCAGCCGGTCCACGACCACGGCGATGTCGTGCTTGCGCTTCTTGTCGAGGTCGATGTCCTCCTCGAGCCGCCTCAGCTCACCGTCGACCTTGACGCGCGTGAACCCCTCGGCGCGCATGCCCTCGAGCAGGTCGCGGAACTCGCCCTTGCGACCGCGCACCACCGGGGCCAGCACCATGAACTTGCTCCCCTCCGGCAGCATCATGATCTGGTCCACGATCTGCTCGGCCGACTGGGCCTCGATGGCGCGGCCGCAGTTGTAGCAATGGGGGTGGCCGACCCGCGCCCACAGCAGACGCAGGTAGTCGTATATCTCCGTGACCGTGCCGACCGTCGAGCGCGGGTTGCGCGAGGTGGTCTTCTGATCGATGGAGATGGCCGGTGAGAGCCCCTCGATCGAGTCGACGTCGGGCTTGTCCATCTGGCCGAGGAACTGGCGGGCGTACGCCGAGAGCGACTCCACGTAGCGGCGCTGCCCCTCGGCGTAGATCGTGTCGAAGGCGAGGCTGGACTTGCCCGACCCCGACAGCCCCGTGATCACGATCAGCGCGTGGCGGGGCAGCTCCAGGTGGAGATCCCGGAGGTTGTGCTCCCGGGCTCCCGAGATGATGATGCGATCCTGCTGAGCGGCCACGATCGTCGAGTCTAGAGCGGCGTTCGGCCGCCTTCGTGGGAACAGGCGTTCGTATGCGCCAGAACTCGCGTTCGCCCCGCAAAGAGCGACGTTTTCAGGGGTTGGACCGGTCCCAGACCTCGTCGAGGATCTCGCCCGGGTCGTCCAGGTCGAAGTTCTCGTCGAGGTAGCGCGACACCTCTTCGCGCGAGGAGCCGTCCAGCATCATGTTCAGGGCGATCAGGCGCGGCGCGTCGCCGCCCTTGCGGGCCGGCTGCTCCTGCGCTTCCGGAGCGACCACGGGCTCGGCGGGCGCCGGCTGCTCCGGCGGTGCCGCGGGAGGCTCGGCGATCGCGGCTCCGAGCTCGAGCTCGGCGGTCGCCGCGCGCTCCCCCACCTCGGCCGCCAGGAGCCTGACTCGCTCGAGGTCTGCGCGGGTCTCGGCGCGGATGCGCTCGGCGTCGGCGCGGGCCGCGGCCTCGAGCTCGGCGGCGCTCCGCTCCGCCGCGTCCACGATGGCGCGAACTCGCTCGCCGCTCGACGGCGCTCCGGCCCGCCTCAGCTCCTCCAGGGCGTCCGCCACCGCGCGCAGGTGCTCGGCCACGGCCTCCGGGTCGAGGCCGTCGGCGGCGCGCGGGAAGTCCTCGCGCTCAATCGTCTTGCGGGTCAGGTCCACTCGCGCCTCAGCGTAGCCGTCAGCCGCCGCGGGTTTGGGCGGTGGGCGCTACTTCTTGACGCGGAAGGCGCCGCGCATGAACGGATGGATCCGGCAGAAGTACGTGTAGGTGCCGGCCCTGAGGTTCTTCGGCGTCGTGAAGCTGTTGGAGCCGGCCGTGGTGATCGGAGGATTGGTCCCGAGCGTGCCGGACTCGAACTGAATCGGGCCGTCCGCGATCGGATAGGCGATGCCCGTGGACTTGTTGCAGGGGGCCTTGCACGAGGTGATCGAGTGGTAGATCTTCTGCGGGTTGTCCTGGTTCACGTACGTCAGGCTCTGCCCGGGCCTGATGACGGGCGGGAGGCCTCCCTGACCCGGCAGGCGGAGGTCGCCCAATCGGTAGTTGAAGCCGAGGATGTCGACGGAGCCGGGGTTGAACGCGCCGTCCTTCAGCTTGCGCGCGTCCGGAAGGTTGGTCTTCTTGCCGCCGTGGTTGCGGTTCTCGCGCAGGTGCCCGTGGGTGGGCTTGCCCGGGAGGTCGACGCGGGTGCGGTACGGGTTCCTCTTGCCCTTGGCATCGTCGGCCATGAAGGCGACCATGATGCCCATCGACTCCCACCAGGCGCCGCGCTTGGTGCCGTAGGTGGCGGTCGTGGTCAGAACGTCGCCCTCCTTGACCGCGACCTTCCAGTCAGGCCTCGTCGCTGTCATCGCCACGTCCCATGACACCGCGCCGGCGGGCTCGAAGTACTTGGCCGTCGACTTGAACAGGTGGACCTTGTCGCCCCTGCCGCGTGGCGACTTGAGACGACACTTCTTGGCGGCCTTGGCCGTCTTGGCCTGACCGCACTTGGCCGACTTCACCTTGGCGCCGTCGCGCTCGAGCCACAGGTCTGTGTGCAGGCCGCCCGGATGAAGATGGCCCGCCGTCGCGAGGAGAACCCCGTCGCGGTCCACGGTCCAGGCGTTGCGCTGGCGGGTGCCCGCGGGATAGGCGTCCGGGTCGTCGTTCGGGTAGGTGAAGATGTTCTTCTTGCCTGAGTTCTTGAGGACGTTGAAGACGGGGTAGATCTTGCCGCTCTCCACGTCCATCCAGATCGGCCGCGCCGGCTTCATCTTCTTCGCCGCCGGCGAGCTGTCGGGGATGAAGTCGATCTCGTAGACCATCTTCACCTCCTTCGCGATGGGCGTGAGGTTGTGGATCATGTGGTTGAGGAGCCAGTCGTCCGTCGCCTCGTAGCGGTACCCGTAGCCCTTGGGGAGCTGGAAGATCGTCTTCTCCTCGCCCGCCGCGAAGAACAGCTCGGGGAGGTTGTTAGTCGTGTTCTGACGGCTGAGGTTGACCCAGACGCCGTGATGGAGGTGGAGCACGTCGACGCGCGGGACCGTGCCGTCCAGGTACGTGAGGTCCGGGCGCATGCGCGTGATGTAGCCGTCCACCTTCGGCTTGGCGGTGATCGGCTCGTAGCCGATCTCGTTCTGGCCGGGAATGACCTTGAACGGGCCGATCTCGTACTTGAGCCGCTTCTGGCCGTTCGGGAGCTTCGTCGTGGTGACGGTGCTCTGCTCGCCCGAGAGCATCCGCGTGCCGTTGAGAACGGCGGCGCCTGCGGTGGCCGCGCTCGCCGACGAGGCGAACACGAGCATCAAGCTGGCAGCGACAGTCGCTGCGATGACCTCCCTCAACGCACGAGACACGCCCGGCATCCTACCTACTTGCGTTCAGAGTGCAAATACACGTGGGCTACGCCGCGCCTGCCTCGGCCTCGGCCAGCTCGCGGCCGAGTGCCTTGATCTCGTCGCGCAGCTTGGCCGCGTACTCGAATCGCAGGTCCTCCGCGGCGGCGAGCATCTCCTCCTCGAGCTCGACCATCGTGCGCCGGATCTCGTCCGGCGTCATGGCCTCCTCGCGCGCCCGCCTGCGCTTGCGCCCGGCCGGGACCTTCGACTCGATGGCGAGGAAGTCGCCGATGTCGGAGATGCCCTTGTTGATGGTGGCGGGCGTGATGTTGTGCTCCTCGTTGTACGCGACCTGGATCGCCCGCCGGCGGTCGGTCTCGCCCAGCGCGTTGCGCATCGCCTGGGTCTCCTTGTCGGCGTACATGATCACCTTCCCGCGGATGTTCCGCGCGGCGCGGCCGATCGTCTGGATCAGCGAGGTCTCGCCGCGCAGGAAGCCCTCCTTGTCGGCGTCCAGGATCGCCACAAGCGACACCTCCGGGAGGTCCAGCCCCTCGCGCAGGAGGTTCACGCCCACGAGCACGTCGAACTCGCCGAGCCGCAACTCGCGGATGATCTGGATCCGCTCGAGCGTGTCGATCTCCGAGTGGAGGTAGCGCACCTTGTGGCCGTACTCGAGCAGGTAGTCCGTCAGGTCCTCGGCCATCTTCTTCGTGAGCGTCGTGACCAGCGTGCGCTCCTCGGCCTCCACGCGCATGCGGATCTCGTTCATCAGGTCGTCGATCTGGTTCTTCGTCTCGCGCACGTCCACCTGCGGGTCGACGACGCCCGTGGGGCGCACGATCTGCTCGACGATCCGCGAGGAATGGCCGCGCTCGAAGTCCCCCGGCGTGGCGGACACGAACACGATCTGCGGCGTGTGCTGGAGGAACTCGTCGAAGGTCTGCGGGCGATTGTCCATCGCGCTCGGCAGCCGGAAGCCGTAGTCGACCAGCGTCTGCTTGCGCGAGCGGTCGCCCTCGAACATGCCGCCGATCTGAGGCACGGTCTGGTGTGACTCGTCGATGAAGCAGACGAAGTCGTCCGGGAAGAAGTCGAGCAGGCAGTAGGGCCGGTCGCCGGGCTTGCGGTTGTCGAGGATGCGCGAGTAGTTCTCGATCCCGTTGCAGAAGCCGAGCTCGCGCAGCATCTCCATGTCGAACTGGGTGCGCTGGCGGAGCCGGTGGGACTCGAGCAGCTTGCCCTGCTCCTCGAGCTCCTTCGTGCGCCCCTCGAGCTCGTCGCGGATCTCGCCGATCGCGCGCTCGACGGTCGGCCGGTCGGTGGCGTAGTGCGTGGCCGGCCAGATGCCGGCGTGGCCGAGCTCCTGGACCACCTCGCCGGTGAGCGGGTCGAAGTGCTGGATCGTCTCGATCTCGTCGCCGAAGAAGACGGCCCGGTAGGCGGACTCGGCGTAGGCGGGGAACACCTCGAGGGTCTCGCCGCGGACCCGGAACGTGCCGCGGCCGAGCGAGGAGTCGTTGCGGGTGTACATGTTGTCCACGAGCTTGCGCAGCAGCTCGTCGCGGTCGACCATCTCGCCCTTCTTGAGCAGCACGACCTGCGAGTCGTACTTCTCGGGCGAGCCGAGTCCGTAGATGCAGGACACGCTGGCCACCACGATCACGTCGCGGCGGGCGAACAGGGCCGCCGTGGCGGCGTGGCGGAGGCGGTCGATCTCCTCGTTGATCGAGGAGTCCTTCTCGATGTAGAGGTCCTGCGCCGGGACGTACGCCTCGGGCTGGTAGTAGTCGTAGTAGGAGACGAAGTACTCGACCGAGTTGTCCGGGAAGAACTCGCGGAACTCGTTGCAGAGCTGGGCGGCGAGCGTCTTGTTGTGCGCGATCACGAGCGAAGGCCGCTGGACCTCCTCGATCGTGAACGCCATCGTCGCCGTCTTGCCCGATCCGGTGACCCCGAGCAGGGTCTGAAACCGGTCGCCGTCCCCGATCCCCTGCGCGAGCCCGGCGAGGGCGGTCTTCTGATCGGCTACCGGCCGGTAGGCCGCATTGACGCGAAAATCGGGCACATGTCTGAAGCTAGCAGCGCGGTCAGGCGGCGCGGCCGCGCCGGATCGCCTCGATCTGCCGCGCGAGCGCCGCGCCATCCCGAAGGTCGCGCCAGGTGATCCTGAGGACCTGAATCCCCTGCGCTGCGAGCGCTCGGTCGCGGCTGCGGTCCTCGTGGAAGGCCCTACGCGTCTGGTGAGCGGCCGCGCCGTCCACCTCCACGACGAGACCGGCCTCCCGCCACAGGAAATCGACCTCATAGCCGCCCACGGACACGTTGGCCTGCGGGATGGCGACGGCGTGGTCACGGCACACTTGGAGGAAGCGGACCTCGGCCTCGCTGCGGGTCAGGGGCGGCCCTCCGCCGTAGGCCGCGATGACCCGGCGCAGCCGGTGGCGGCCCCGGCGGCCAGGGAGTCGTACAAGCGTGTTCTCGATCTGCCGGAGATCCAGGAGCCTGAGGACCTCGGCCTGGTGGAGCGCATCGGCCAGACGGCGCTCGGAGAGCACATCGGCAAGGTCCACGACGGTCCGTGCGGGGCTGGTGACCGGGATGGAGTCGATGAGGACACGGTCCTCGTCGACGAGCGATCGCGTGGCGTGAACGACCGCGCCCGCGTGCCGCCCGACTGAGCGAGGCGCCGTGACCTCGATGCCGCGGCTCGCTCTCACCAGTCCCCAGCGGAAGCCCGCCGACCGGTGGCTCAGGAGTGCTCTGTCCCCGCACGCGATCACCGCCGCGAGGTCGCGCGCCTGTGCCGAGAGGGCGCGATGCCCAAGCGCGTAGACCCCTCGATGGAGCCGATGGAGTCGTCCCGCGCGAAGCCAGCGTCTGATCGCGTGGCTCGTGACCCCCAGCGCGAGCAGCTGCGCCGAGGAGACGACCCCGTGCTGGCGCCGCGCCAGATCGGCCACCCGGAGTCCAAGCCCCGAGTGTGGCCCGACTTGCGCGCCATATGAGTCGCTTTCTCGGGCCACACGCCCACAGTGCCGCGATTCGTGTGACGGCTCAACGCGCCCGTGTGACGAGCGTGTGACGGCTAGCCTCGGATGCCGACATGGCCGTGGTGATCGCATCTGCGCTGGACAAGGACATGGCGGGTTCGCCGCTGTTCCGCGACGTCTCGTTCAAGCTCGAGCGCAGGGATCGCATGACGCTCGCCGGCCGCAACGGGGCCGGCAAGACGACGCTCCTCCGCATTCTCGCCGGGGAGACGGGCATCGACGGCGGCCAGCTGGTGCTCGCCAAGGGCACCCGCGCCGCGCTCCACGACCAGCGGCCGCCGCGCGAGCGCACGCTCACGCTGCGCGACTACGTGCTCTCGGGATGCGGCGACCTGGTGCAGCTCGAGCACGATCTCGCGAAGCTCGAAGGCGCGATGGGCGAGCGGCCAGACGACGAGGCGCTGCTCGACCAGTACTCGCGCGCCCAGGCGCGGCTGGAGCACGCCGGCGGCTGGGACTGGCGGGCGCGCGCCCTCGGGCCGCTCCACGGCCTGGGCTTCGCGGACGAGGCCCTCGACCGCCGGCTCGACGGCTTCTCGGGCGGGGAGCTCACCCGCGCGTCGCTCGCGCGGGCGCTCGCGGGCGATCCGGACCTGCTGCTCCTCGACGAGCCCACGAACCACCTGGACATCACCTCGCTGGAGTGGCTCGAGGGCTATCTCGAGAGCCTGGACGCGGCCGTCGTGCTCGTGGCCCACGACCGCTGGTTCCTCGAGGCCGTGGGCACCTCGGTCCTGGAGCTGGAGGCGGGCCGCTCGCGCTTCTTCCCCGGCTCGTGGCACGCGTGGCGGCGGGAGGCGGCCGCGCGCGAGCTGCAGCTAGGCCGGGCGATCGACAAGCAGCAGGCCGAGATCGAGCGCATGGAGCGCTTCATCGAGCGCTTCCGCGCGAAGGCGACCAAGGCCCGCCAGGTGCAATCGCGCGTGAAGACGATCGAGCGCATGGAGACCGTGACCCGCGATCCGCGCGACACACGCGCCCTGGGCTTCGCCTTCGGAAGCGGCGAGCGGAGCGGGCGGGTGGCGCTCGACGTGGAGGGAGCCCGCCTCGAGGCCGGAGAGCGCACGCTGCTCGAGGACGGCGACCTGTGGCTGGAGCGCGGGGAGCACGTCTCCCTCGTGGGCCCCAACGGCGCCGGCAAGACCACGCTGATCGAGGCCATCGCCGGCAACCGCGAGCTCGACGCCGGCCGCGTGCGCCGCGGCCACAACGTGAACCTGGGCTACCTCACCCAGCACTCCTCGGAGCTTGGCTCCAGCGGGACGGCGCTCGAGGCGGCACAGCGCGCCACGGGCCTCTCCCCCGGCAAGGCGCGCGCGCTGCTCGGCCGCTTCCTGTTCTCCGGCCGGGAGGCCGAGAAGCCCCTCGATGGGCTGTCCGGGGGCGAGCGCCGCCGGCTCTCGCTCGCGATCCTCGTGGCCTCCGACGCCAACGTGCTGATCCTCGACGAGCCCACGAACCACCTGGACCTCGACGCGCGCGAGGCGCTCGAGGACGCGCTCATGGGCTTCGAGGGCGCGTTGCTGCTGGTGTCCCACGACCGGGCGCTGCTGGACGCGGTCGGCACGCGAACGGTGGCCCTCGAGGACGGCAACCTGCGCAGCTACGACGGCGGCTGGCAGGAGTACCTGCGCGCCCGCGAGGAGCGCAGCACCGCGCCCACCAAGCGCCGGGCGCCCACGCCAAAGCGGGAGCGCGCGAAGCAGTCGGGTCCCTCCAAGAACGCGCGCCGGCAGCTCGTCGAGCTGGAGCGCGAGGTGGAGCGATCCGAGGCCTCGCTCCGCAAGCTCGAGGACGAGCTGGCCGACCCCTCGCGCTGGGGCTCGCCGGACGTCACCGGCGAGTCGGCGGAGCGGCACGCAGCGGCCAAGCGCGCCGTGGAGGAGGCCTACGCCCGCTGGGAGGAGGCGACCGCCAGGAACGGCGGCTCAGAGGCCTAGCTCGCTCCCGTAGTGGTCGCGGTACTGGCCCCGGCGCTCCAGAACCTTCTCCACGTAGGCGCGCGTCTCGGGGAAGCGGATGTCCTGCTCCACGTCGAACGCGTCCGGGCCGCCCGCCGACTGAACCCACCGGTCCACGTTGCCGTGGCCGGCGTTGTAGGCCGCGACCGCCAGCGCCTCGTTCTGGTCGTAGCGGTCCATCAGATAGCGGAGGTAGTAGGCGCCGTAGGCGATGTTGATCTGCGGGGTGGCGAGGTCGGCCTGCACGAAGCGCGTGCCGCCCGTCCGCCGCGCGATGAAGTCGGCGGTGGCCGGGGTGATCTGCATCAGGCCGCGGGCGCCCGCGTGCGAGGTCTGGTCGCGGAACTTGGACTCCTCGTAGATCATCGCCGCCAGCAGCGCCGGGTCGAGGTCCTTGTCGGCCGCCTGCTGGCGAATGATGTCGTCGTGGCGCAGCGGGAGCGTGATCTCCCTGAGGGTGTCGCTGAGGGGCCCGCCGCCGGTCACGAGAATCGCGATCCCGCCTGCCGCGATCAGCGCCGCGACGCCGGCCGCAAGCCCGAGCCGGCGGCGCGACGCCGCGCGCGAACCACGCCGGCCGGGCCGGGCTCGGGTGCGCGTGCGTGCTGCTGCTTGGCTCACGAGTCGGATTCGAGTGTTGCAAGGATGTGCGACAGCACGTCCCTCAACTCCTCGAGCGTGCCGTCGTTGCGGACCGTGTAGTCCGCTTTTTCCGCCTTCTCCGCCTGGGACAGCTGGCGCCGCTCGCGCTCCGCCACCGCGGCGTGCCCGCGGGCGGCCGCGCGCCGCTCGCGCTCGGCCTCGTCAGCGACCACGGCGATCGTGCCGTCGAACACCGTCTCCATCCCCGACTCGAACAGCAGCGGCACCTCCACCACCGCCGCCCGCGGAGCGGGGCTGGCGGCGTCCGTCTCGGTCCTCCACTCGAGCACGCGGGCGCCCACGCGCGGCCAGAGCAGACCCTCGAGCCAGGCGCGCGCCTCTTCGTCGCCGAACACGCGCTCGGCCACGAGCGCCCGGTCGATCTGCCCGCCGGGCGCCACCTCGGGTCCCAGCCGCTCGACCACGGCGTCGCGCTCGGACGCGAGCACCTCGTGTGCCACCTCGTCGGTGGACAGGGTCGCGGCTCCCAGCTCGCCCAGCGCCCGGAGCGCCTCGGACTTGCCGGCGCCGAGTCCGCCCGTCAGCCCGATGAAGGGCACCCGGCGGACCGGGCTGGCCACTTAGGCCTCGTCGGTCTCGGCGGTCTCGGAGGGGTCGGCGTCGCCGTCCCCTTCCGCAGCGGGCTCTTCGGCCTCGGCGGGCTCCTCAGCCTCGTCGGCCTCGTCCGCCTCTGCCACAGGCTCCTCTGCCACAGGCTCCTCGGCGGCGGGCTCCTCGGCCTCGGCCTCTTCGACCTCGGCGACGGGCTCCTCCGCCGCGGCGACGGGCTCCTCGGCGTCGGCGACAGGCTCCTCCGCCGCGGCCTCGTCAGCGGGCACGACCTCTGCCTCGGCCGCGTCGGCGCTCTCCTGCGCCTCCTGCATCGCGGCGCGCAGATCGGCCACGCCGCTCACGTCGGGGCCGGCGAAGACGTCCTCGGACAGGCCGAGATCCGGCACGTCCCCGAGCTCGTCGGCGCCGCTGGCGGCCGCACCGGCGGCCGCGGCTGTCTTGATGTGCTCGAGCTGATCCTCCACGCGCTTGACGCTGAGGGAGAGCCGCCGGCGCTCGGAGTCGATCTCGAGGATCTTCACGCGCACGGCCTGTCCCGGCTCGACGATCTCACGCGGGTTCTCCACGTGGTGCTGGGCGAGCTCGGAGATGTGCACGAGGCCCTCGACCCCGTCCATGATCTCGACGAACGCGCCGAAGGTGACGACCTTGGTGACCTTGCCCTCGAGCTCGTCGCCCACCTGGTAGGTCTCGATGACCCGCTGCCAGGGGTCGGCCTGCGTCTGCTTGAGGCCGAGCGAGATGCGCTGGCGCTCGCGGTCTATGTCGAGCACCTTCACCGGCACCACGTCGCCTATCGAGAGGATCTCGGAGGGGTGGTTCACGTGGCTCCAGGAGAGCTCGGAGATGTGGATCAGGCCGTCGATCCCGTCCAGGTCCACGAAGGCGCCGAAGTCCACGATGTTCGAGATGGCGCCCTCCACGACCTGACCCGGCTGGAGGCGGTCGAGGATCTGCTGGCGGACCTCCTTGCGCTCCTCCTCGAGCACCGCGCGGCGCGAGAGGACCACGTTGTTGCGCGAGCGGTTGAGCTCGATGACCTTGCACTCGATCTTCTGCCCGAGGAACTCGTCGAGGTTCTGCACGCGGCGGATGTCGACCAGCGAGGCCGGCAGGAAGCCGCGCACCCCGAGGTCGATGATGAGGCCGCCCTTGACGACCTCGATGACCGTGCCCTCGACCGGCTCGCCCGACTCGGCGGCGGCCTCGATGCGGCGCCAGGCCTTCTCGAAGCGTGCGCGCTTCTTGGACAGCACGAGGCGGCCGTCCTGGTCCTCCTTGGTGAGGACCAGCGCATCGACCTCCTCGCCGAGCTGCACTTCGTCGTGCGGGTCCACCGACTTGCGGATGGACAGCTCGTTGATGGGGATTACGCCCTCGCTCTTGTAGCCGATGTCCACGAGGACCTCGTCCTGATCGATGCGCACGACGTTCCCGCTCACGACGTCGCCCTCTTCGAAGAGGACCATCGTCGCGTCGTAGTTCGGGACTATCTGGCCGTCGATCTCGAGCAGCAGGCCGTCTGAGCCGGCTACTGCCGTGGCGATTGGGGGCGTTTCGAGTTCCTGCACGCGGCCTGAGAGGGTAGCGACCCCCAGGCCGTCGCGCCGGTAGGTCCAGATACCCTGGTCGGTCTATGCCGGAGCGGCGCACGAAGCGCGGCGCCGAGCGAACTCCGCTCGGCGGCGATTATGACGTCCTGATCTGCGGCGCCAGCTTCGCCGGGCTGGCCATCGCGCGCGAGCTCGCGGGTGCTGTGAGGGCCGACGGCGCCCCGGCGCGGGTGCTGATGATCGACCGCTACGAGGTGGGTGAGCGCCAGACCTCGGCGTGCGGCATCCCGACCGTGTGGCTCGAGGCGCTGGACCTGATGGGCGCTCACCGCCAGACCTTCGGCGAGCTCGTGGTGCGCACCCCGCACGGATCCTCGCGCTGGCCGCTGCCCTGGACCTTCGCGACCTTCGACTACCCCGAGCTGTGCCGGCTGCTCCGCGCCCAGGGCGACTGCGAGTTCGAGACCGCGAAGGTGAACGGGCGCACCGGAGACACGGTGCACACCGATCGCGGCGACCTGAGCGCCCCGCTGATCGTGGACGCGCTCGGCTGGCGCCGCATGCTGGCCGGGAACGGCGGCTACCAGCCGCCGGACGCGCCGCTCTCGCGCGGGCTGGAGGTGCATCCGCACGGACGCTCGGACGACCTGGAAGTCTGGATCGACCGCTCGATCGTGCCCGCCGGCTACGGGTGGAGCTTCCCCGCGCGCGACGAGCTGCGGATCGGGGTCGGCTCGTTCGACCCGCGCTTCCACGTGAAGGACAACACCGTGAAGCTGGCGGAGGACCTCGGCTCCGAGCCGGTCCGCTTCCAGGGGAACTGGATTCCGCACAAGCTGCGACCGGCGACCGAGGACGGCATCTTCTTCGTCGGCGACTCCGCCGGCCACTGCCTGCCGCTGACGGCCGAGGGGATCCGGACGGCTCTCTACTTCGGGATCGCGTGCGGTCGCGAGCTGCGCTCGGTGCTCGACGGCCGCCAGACCCACGCGCAGGCGCTCGGGCGCTACTCGGACTTCAGCGACTCGCACGAGTGGAAGTTCCGGTGGATGCTGCGCGCCCAGCGGATCGTGCCGCGGGTCTGGCCGCCGCTGCTGAACGGCGTCGTGTCGTCCCTACGCGCGCAGGCGCTCGTGGACTGGGCGTTCGGGCACTACCTGCGGATCGCGCCGCCGGACATCGTCACCGCGGCCCCGCCGCGGCGACGCTCAGGAATCGCCGAGCCCATCGCCGCGTAGCCCGACCCGCAGGTGCGCGCGCTCGCCGTGGTGCCCCATGAGCATCAGCACCTGGGCGGGCCCCTCGAATCCGCTCAGCCAGTGAGGCGTCCACGTGCTGAACTCGGCCGCCTCCCCGGGCTCCAGTACGAGGTCCTCCTCGCCCAGGATCAGCCGCAGCCGGCCGCTCAGGACGTAGAGCCAGTCGTGGCCCTCGTGCGACCGTAGCTCCGGCTCCCCGCGCTCGGGGAATGTCAGGTGGTACGCGCGTGGCCCGCTGGTCCCATCGCGATTCAGCGGCAGGACCCGCATGCCGTCGACCTTCCGCGCCCGCCGGCGCACGCGGGGGTCACCCTGGGGCTCCGGTGCGAGCAGCGCGTCCACCGAGGTGTCGAGCGCTCGCGCGAGCGGGCCGAGGTGGTCGACGGCCAGGCGCCGCTTGCCGTTCTCCAGCCGGCTGAGCGTCGACGGCGCCATGCCCGCGGCGTTTGCGACGGTGTCGAGCGACAGGCCGCGCTCCTCGCGGAGCGCTCGCAGCCGCCCACGGATGCGGTCCTCGTTCGTTGCCAAATCAGCAAGCAAGGTTGCCAGAACGTGCATGCGTGTGCAACCGTCGAATGCATGGATACGGACGTGGTCGTCATCGGCGGAGGAAGCGCGGGCCTTCAGGTCGCGCTCACGCTCGGCCGAATGCGGTTCGACGTGGTCGTGGTGGACGCCGGGAATCCCAGCAACGCGCCCGCGCACGAGATCGGCGGCCTGCTGGGCTCGCACGACGTCGCGCCGGCAGCCCTCCTGGCGACGGGCCGCGCGCAGCTCGCCGAGCTGCCGACGGTCCGGCTGATCGACGGCGAGGCGAGCACCGTCGACGCGGATCACACCGTGACGCTGGCCGAGGGGAGCGCCCTTGCGGCGCGCGCCGTCGTTCTCGCAACCGGGGCGAACTACGCGGTCCCCGACCTGCCTGGCATGGGCGAGCTGTGGGGAACGTCTGTGATCCACTGCCCGTTCTGCCACGGCTGGGAAGCGCGGGACCAGCGGATCGGGCTGCTGTCAGCCGGTGAGGAGCACGCCGGGCACCTCGTCCCGCTGCTGAGCCGGATCTCGGCCGACATCGAGGTCTTCGACAGCGTCGCCGGCCTGCGCGCCGAGGACGGCGTGCTGAGCGCGGTCATCCTGGCCGACGGCACGGAGGTCCCGCGTGATGTCCTGTTCGTCGCCGCGCCGCCCGCCCCTCGAGACTCCGCCTTCTCCCACCTGGCGCTCGAGCGCGCCGAAGCGGACCTGCTGGCCGTGGACGCGTTCGGCCGGACATCCGCCGCGGGTATCTACGCCGCCGGCGACCTCGTCACCCCCGCACCCGCCGTCGTCCAAGCGCTCGCCACAGGCCAGCGCGCCGCGGTCGGCGTCACGCGCGACCTGGCCGTCTAGATCAGCCCCGCACGATGAGGAACGTGCCCGCCGCGAGCAGCGCCACTCCGATGATGCGCCCGGCGGACAGGCCGTGCTTCTCGAGCCCGAGCACCCCGAGCCGGTCGAGGATCACGGACAGCGTGAGCTGGCCCGCGATCGTCGCGGCCGTGACACCACCGGCCCCGAGTGTCTTGACCGAGATCAGCACCGTCGTCACATAGACGGCGCCGAGCAGCCCGCCGATGAGGTAGTACCACGAGAGCTCGCTGATCTCGCCGACCCTGCCGAAGCCGCCTCCGGCGAGCAGGGTGATGCTCACGAGCGCCACGAGGCCGATCGCGAAGGAGATCGAGGCCGCGGGGAGGCTCCCCACGGTGCGGCCCAGGTTGGCGTTGATCGGCGCCTGCATGGCCACCAGCCCGCCCGCCATGGCGGTGAGGAGTACCGCGACCCCTCGGTCCACTACTTGGCCTCGAGCCAGTTCCGGCCCACGCCCACGTCCACCTCGAGCGGCGGGTCCATGTCGAACGCGCCGGCCATCTCGGGACGCACTATCTCCACGGCGGCGTCCGCCTCCGCGTCGGGCGCCTCGAACAGCAGCTCGTCGTGGATCTGGAGCACCAGCCGCGTGTCGAGCCCGGACTCGCGCAGGCGGTCGCGGGCGCGGACCATCGCGACCTTGATGATGTCCGCGGCCGTGCCCTGAATGATCATGTTCACCGCGAGCCGCTCGCCGAGCAGGCGCGTCTGCCGGTTGCGCGCGCGCAGCTCGGGCACCCGCCTGATGCGCCCGAAGAGCGTGGTCACGTGCCCGTCCTCGGTGGCCTGCTCGACCGTGTTGGCGATGAACGCGGCCACGGCCGGGAAGCGCTCGAGGTAGCGGTCGATGAACTCCTGCGCCTCCTCGCGCTCGATCTGCAGCCGATCGGCGAGTCCGAACGCCGAGAGGCCGTAGACGATCCCGTAGTTGACCATCTTCGCCTTGGAGCGCGTGCCCGGATCGGTCTTCCCTCCCAGGATGGCCTCGGCGGTGGCGGTGTGCACGTCCTCGCCGCGCCGGAAGATCTCCTTCAGGACCGGCTCGTCGGCGATGTGCGCCAGCAGGCGCAGCTCCACCTGGGAGTAGTCGGCCGAGATCAGGCTGTGGCCCGCCTCGGCCACGAAGCAGGCCCGGATCTCCCGGCCCTGCTCGGTGCGAATCGGGATGTTCTGCAGATTCGGGTTGGTGCTCGACAGCCGGCCGGTGGTGGCCGCGGTCTGGTTGAAAGTGGTGTGCAGCCGCCCGTCGTCCGCGATCAGCTCGGGAAACGCATCGAGGTAGGTCGACTTGAGCTTGGTGACCTCACGCCACTCCTCGATCGCCGGCACGATCTCGTGCTCGTCGCGGATCGCCTGGAGCACCCGGGCGTCGGTCGAGAAGCCTGTCTTGCCGCGGCGCTTCTTCGACAGGCCGAGCTTGTCGAACAGAATCGGCGCGAGCTGCTGCGGCGACCCGATGGTGAACTCCTCGCCCGCCAGGTCCCAGACCCGGCGCTCGAGGTCGCGCGCGCGCTCGCCGAAGCGGCCGGCGATCTCCCGCAGCCGCTTGACGTCCAGCTTCACGCCGGCGCGCTCCATCTCCACGAGCACGTCCACGAGCGGCAGCTCGATCTCATCGAGCAGCCGCGTGAGCCCGTCCTCCTCGAGCCGCTCGCGCTGCCGCTCGGCCACGAGGCGCGTGAGCACGGCCCGCCTGGCCACCCCGTCGGCGCCGTCCACCTCCACGCCCAGCCCGGCCTCGGCGGCCAGCTCGTCGAGCGGATAGCCGCGGCGGGCGGGATCGATCAGGTACGCCGCGACCATGGTGTCGTGGGCGAGCGGGGGCGCGTCGCAGGCCTCGTCCGCCATCGCCAACGTCTTCCAGTCGTGGGCCACCACCGGGCGGTCGCCCCGGGCGAGCGCGAACGCGGCGAGCGTCTCCGCCTCCGCCACCAGCACGTCGTCGCCGGCGTACGCGGCCACCGTGAGCGGGCCACGGAACGAGCCCTCGAAGTCGAGCGTCCCCTGGGCGGGCGCGGCCGGCGCAGCGGGCGCCGCCGCCACCGGCTCCTCCTCGAGCACGGCCTCGGCGGCCGCGTCGTCCTCGAGCGCCAGCTCCTCCTCGGGGTCGGGCGGCGGGGGCGGCTGGTCGAGCTCCTCGCCGGGCCGCAGGGCCGCCACGGCCACGAGCTCACCGTCGAGAGCTCCAAGCTCGGCCACCTCCACGGCCCGGGCCGTGACCGTGACCACCTCCGCGTGCCGCTCCTCGGGCGCAGCCTCGTCGGAGCCGAGCGCCTCCTCCAGCCGCTCGAGCGGCGCACGAAGCTCGAACTCCCGGAAGACCTCGCGCAGGCGCGAGCGATCGGGCTCCCGGGCGATGCACTCGACGAGGTTCACGCCCACCTCGATCTCGCGCTGGGCCGTGGCCAGCTGCTTCGAGATCCGCGCGTCCTCCGCGTGCTCCGTCAGGTTCTCCTTGCGCTTCGCGCCCGAGATGCTGTCGATGTTCGCCAGCACGCCCTCGAGGTCTCCGTACTCCTGGAGCAGCTGCGTGGCGGTCTTCTCCCCGATCCCGGGAACCCCGGGAATGTTGTCCGAGGTGTCCCCCTTGAGACCCACGAAGTCGGGAACGAGCATGGGCGGGATGCCGTAGCGATCGAGCACCGCCTGCGTGTCGTAGACCGTGGTGTCGGTGATGCCGCGCCCGGTGGCCATCACGCGAACCCCGTCTTCCACGAGCTGGAAGAGGTCGCGGTCCCCGGTCACGATCATCACGTCGATGCCCTGCTCGTGCGCCTCGCGCGAGAGGGTCGCGATCACGTCGTCGGCCTCGAAGCCCTCCACGCGCACGTTCGTGTACCCGAACGCGTCGACGAGCGGATGGAAATGCGGCCACTGCTCCTTGAGGAGGTCGGGCCGCTCGCGCCGGCCCGCCTTGTACTCCTCGTAGGTCTCGAGCCGGCCCGACATGCCCGCGTCCCACGCCACCAGGGTCGGCTTGGGGCCGTACTCGGTGAGGAGCTTCACGAGCATCGACGCGAAGCCGAAGATCGCGTTGGTGGGGAAGCCCCGCGACGTGGCGATCGACTCCGGAAGGGCGAAGAAGGCGCGGTACACGAGGCTGTTCCCGTCGATCAGGAACAGTTCGCGGGGCTTCTCCTCGGGCACGGCTCAACCCTAGCGGCGGGACCGTCCGTATCATCGGCCCCCTGGCCGCTCCAAGCGCACAATTCTCCCTCACGCTGCGAGTCGAGCTCCCGTCCGGCCCCGGCGGCGTGCTCGGAAAGGTCACAGCGGCCATCGGGCGCTCCGGCGGCGCGATCGTGGCGGTCGACACGGTCGAGGCGAAGGGCGACCACACCCTGCGCGAGATCACCGTGGAGTGCTCGGGCGTGGACCACCGCGGCCAGGTCATCTCAGCGGTTCAGGCGGTGCGCGGCGCGCGCGTGGTGGAGATCACCGACCGCACGTTCGAGGCGCACCGGCGCGGAAAGATCCACACCGGCCTGAACCTGCCGATCAAGACGCGCGACGACCTGTCGATGGCCTACACGCCGGGCGTGGCGCGCGTGTGCAGCGCCATCGCCGAGAACCGCCAGAAGGCCTTCAAGTACACGATCAAGGCGAACACCGTGGCGGTGGTGTCCGACGGCACGGCCGTGCTCGGGCTCGGGGACATCGGCCCCGAGGCGGCGATGCCCGTGATGGAGGGCAAGGCGATGCTCTTCAAGGAGTTCGCCGACGTGGACGCGTTTCCGATCTGCCTGAACACCAAGGACACCGACGAGATCGTCGAGACCGTCATCCGGATGTCGCCGACGTTCGGCGGGATCAACCTCGAGGACATCTCCTCTCCGCGCTGCTTCGAGATCGAGCAGCGCCTGCAGGAGGCGCTCGACATCCCCGTGTTCCACGACGACCAGCACGGCACGGCGATCGTCACGCTCGCGGCACTCATCAACGCCTGCCGGCTCACCGGCAGCGCGATGGAGGATCTCGAGGTGACGATGGTCGGAGCCGGTGCCGCCGGGGTGGCGGTGGTGAAGATCCTCATGGACGCGGGCGTGCGCTCGATCGTCGCCTGCGACCGCTACGGCGCCATCCACAGCGGCCGCGACGACTACGAGGCCGGCTCGATGAACGAGCCCAAGCGCTGGCTCGCGGAGAACACCAACGCCGGGCGCCGCGACGGCTCGCCGCGCGAGGTGATCGAGGGCGCCAACCTCTTCATCGGCCTGTCGGGACCGGGGATCATCGATGCCAAGGACCTCGAGCGGATGGCGCCGGACCCGTTCGTGTTCGCCATGGCCAACCCGAACCCGGAGGTGCGGCCCGAGGAGGCCGCCCCGTACGTGCGGGTGATGGCCACCGGCCGCTCCGACTACCCGAACCAGATCAACAACGTGCTCGCCTTCCCGGGCGTGTTCCGCGGCGCCCTCGACGTGCGCGCCCCGGCGATCACGGAAGAGATGAAGCTGGCGGCCGCCCACGGGATCGCGAGCGTGGTGGAGGACGACGAGCTCGCCGAGGACTACATCGTCCCGAGCGTCTTCAACCGCGATGTGAGCCGAGCGGTGGCGGCGGCCGTAGCAGAGGTGGCGGAGCGGTCTGGCTCCTCGCGCGCGCCCGGGCGCGATGCGGTGGACCAGCCCACCATTGAGACCGCCGCCGTCAGCTAGCCAACTCTCTCGAGGACAGGAGGTCGGTCGTGAAGGTTGTGGTCACCGGAGCCACCGGAATGATCGGCAGTGCCCTGGTTCGCGCCCTCGTGGAGCGCGGCGACGAGGTGACCGTCCTCTCGCGCTCGCCCGACGACGCCGCGAGCAAGCTCGGGGTGGATGCCGTGGGCTGGAAGGACCCGCTCTCGGAGGTAGCCCCGGCGGACGCGCTTCGCGGCCGCGACGCGGTGGTGCATCTGGCGGGAGCGCCGGTCGCGCAGCGGTGGACCGACGACGCCAGGCGCGACATCCGCGACTCGCGCGTGCTCGGCACGCGCAACCTCGTGGCCGGCCTGGCGGCGCTCCCGGAGGCCGAGCGCCCGGCGACCCTGGTGTCCCAGTCGGCGAGCGGCTGGTACGGCGCCCGCGGCGACGAGCGACTCGACGAGTCGGTGCCCGCCGCCGACGACTTCCTCGCCCAGGTCACGCTGGGCTGGGAGACGGAGGCGCGGGCCGCGGAGGAGCTGGGCCTGCGCGTGGTGACCACGCGCACCGGCGTGGTTCTGGCCGAGTCCGGCGGCGCGCTCGAGAAGATGCTGCCGCCCTTCAAGCTGGGCGTGGGCGGCCCGGTCGCGGGCGGGCAGCAGTACGTCCCGTGGATCCATCTCGACGACGTGTTGGGAGCGATGCTGTTTGCCCTCGACACGCCGGCGGCGACCGGCCCCGTGAACCTGAGCGCCCCGGAGCCGGTGACCAACCGCGAGCTCTCGCACGTCCTCGGCCGCGTGCTCCACCGGCCGGCCGTGGCCCCCGTGCCCGGCCTGGCCGTGAAGCTCCTCTACGGCGAGATGGCCTGGATCGTGATCACGGGGCAGCGCGCGGTGCCGGCGCGCCTCCTGGAGCTCGGCTACGAGTTCCGCCGGCCGGACCTGGAGGACGCGCTGCGCGAGGCGACCGGGCGTAGGGCGTTCATCCGCGGGCGAGTACGCTCCCGTGGGCGGCCGTCGCGTCACATTCCTGCGGCCCGCTGTAACCGACCCGGGAGCGAGACCCGACTTGAGCTGAATTATTCAGCTCAACCTTGGTCTCGTCCGACTCGTGAGTGGGCGCCGGGTGGACCGACTCCTCACCCAGCCGCGGTAGACGCCGGAGCCATCCGTGCGGGCGGAGGCGGAGGCGACCCCCTCAGCTCCCTCCGCACTCCCTCGGCACCTTCACCCCGGCCGTGCGCCGGAACGACCCCTCCCCCGCCTGGCCGCTGACCTTGCACCACGCGTAGCGGCCCGTCGCGTAGTCCACGCGAGCCAGGAAGGGATGGCCCAGCACGCCGGCCTTGGCGCCCTCCTTGCGTATCTCGCTCGTGACGGCCGTGCAAGAGAGCCGGCTGACGCGCGCGCCGGGGGATTCGCCGGCGAACGGCTCACAGGTCGAGTAGCGCGCGGGAGGCGGGTCGAGGGCTCCGCTCCGAACGCGCGCTCGCTGGTCGCGGGTCACGTGGGCCTCGATCTGCGTGACGACCTCGGCACGCTCGGCGGGGGTGGTGGCGGGAGCGATCGCGCTCACGGCCCTCCGCGGACGCTGCTCGGCGATCAGGCGCCGCCGCTGGCGCTCCTGCGCGGCGGCGGTCTCACGCCGCTCCGATGCCGCGTTCTCGCGCTTGGTCTCGCCGATCTCGGGCACGAGCACGATTCCGGCGAGCACCAGCCCGGCCAGCGCGAGAGCTCCGAGCACGGCCGCGACCACGCGTCCGCGCGGGCCCAGCTTGCGGATCAGGAACCCGGGCAGCGCCAGCAGGCCCGGGAGCGGCTCGTATCGGTCCCGGGGAGCTACCGCTCCGGCCTGCGCCGGAGCATCCCCACGCCCTGGGCGATCAGGTAGAGCAGGACGAGCAGCAGCGCGAAGAACCCGCAGATCACGGCGATGATCGTGAGCGCGTCCACGAAGCGCTCAGGGGTATCGAACGCGGCCAAGATGAGCAGGACCGCCGTGTAGGCGGCGGCCCCGAGCGCCGCCCCGAAGGCCAGGTCGCGATAGCGCTCGCTCCGCTCGGCGTCCCCGCGATTCGCCACTCTGCCGGCGGCGATCGAGAGGCCGGCGTATGCGAGGCCCAACAGGATGAGCGGGTAGTAGAAGCTGGTGCTCACGACCCTCCCTCCCCGCCCGCGGAGTCGGCGCGCTCCGCGCGCGCCTCGGCCACGGTCTTGCCGCCGCTACCGAACACGCCCTGCAGCTTCCAGCGCGAATCGGGCTTCGCCGGCCAGACGAGCCAGACCAGCACGCCGACGACGCTGAGGATGAGGCCCGCGGCGAGCCCCGGCTTCTCGCCGTAGCCCTTCCGGTTTGAGAGGTACGAGGCGATGATCGCCGACGCGAGCCAGGCGTAGAGGAGATAGAGGGCGGTGGCGCCCATGGCGGCTATCACGGTCATACGCCCAGGTAGGCCTTCTGCACATCGGGGTTGTCGCGCAGAGCGGCGGACTCGTCGCCGAGCGCGATCGCCCCGGTCTCGAGCACGTAGCCGCGCTGGGACACGCCCAGCGCGAAGCTGGCGTTCTGCTCCACGAGCAGGATGGTGGTGCCCTGGCGGTTGATCTCCGCGATCGTCTCGTAGATCCGCTCCACCAGGATCGGCGCGATGCCCATCGAGGGCTCGTCGAGCAGAAGGAGCTTGGGGTCCGCCATCAGCGCCCGGCCGATCGCGAGCATCTGCTGCTCGCCGCCCGACATCGTGCCCGCCTTCTGGCGCTCGCGCTCCTTCAGGCGCGGGAACAGCTCGAAGATGCGGTCGAGGTCCCCCGCCACGCGGTCGTCCCGGCGTAGGAAGGCGCCCAGGTCGAGGTTCTCCCGCACGGACATCCGCTGGAAGCAGTGGCGGCCCTCGGGTGACTGGGAGATGCCGAGCCGCACGATGTCCTGGGGCGCGGTCTCGGAGATCTCCTCGCCCGCGAACGTGATCGAACCCTGAGCAGGCGGGGTGAGCCCGGAGATCGACCGCAGCGTGGTCGACTTGCCGGCCCCGTTCGAGCCGATCAGCGTCACGATCTCGCCCTCCTCGACGGTGATCGAGATGCCCTTCAGCGCCTCGATGTTCCCGTAGTAGGTGTGGACGTCGTCGAGCTCGAGCAGCGGCACGGTCAGCCTCCCTGCTTCCCGAGGTAGGCCTCGATCACGCGCTCGTTGTTGCGGACCTCCTGGGGAGGGCCCTCCGCGATCTTCTCGCCGTGGTCCAGCACCGTGATGTGCTCGGAGACGCCCATCACGACCTTCATGTCGTGCTCGATGAGGAGGATCGTGAGGCCGCGCTCGCTGCGCATCCGCTCCATGAACTCGGTCAGCCGGGCCGACTCCTGTGGGTTCATCCCCGCGGTCGGCTCGTCGAGCAGGAGCAGCTTCGGGCCGGAGGCGAGAGCGCGGGCGATCTCCACCCGCCGCTGATCGCCATAGGAGAGGTTGATGGCGAGCGAGTCCACCTGGGCGGAGCTCAGCCCCACGTAGTCGAGCGTCTCGCGCGCCCGCTCGCGAACCTCGCGCTCCTCGCGCCGGACGCCCGGCATCCGGAGGATCGAGCCGAACAGGCCCGCGCGCATCCGCGAATGCTCTCCGACCATGACGTTCTCGAGCGCGGTCATCGTCGAGAACAGCCGGATGTTCTGGAAGGTGCGCGCGATCCCGAGCGACGTGATGATGTCCGGCCGGCGGCCCGTCACGTCCTTGCCGTCGAACGTGATCCGGCCCGCCGTCGGCTGATAGAGCCCGGTCAGCATGTTGAAGAAGGTCGTCTTGCCGGCTCCGTTCGGGCCGATGATCGACACGATCGACTGGGACGCCACGGCGATCGAGACCCCGCTGACGGCCACGAGCCCGCCGAACGCCTTGCTGACCCGGTCGGTGGCGAGCAGCGCGCCGTCGGTCGTGGGCTCCGCCACGCCGGTCGCTCCCGATTCCGCCTGTCCGTCGCTCATATCCGCGCCTCGATGATGGCTTCGTCGGCGCCCTCCTTGAGCTCCATCTGGCGGCGGCGCTCGGGAAGGATGCCCTCGGGTCTCAGCACCATCATGAGGACGAGGACGAAGCCGAAGATCCCGAACGCGATCTCGCTGAACGTGAACTCGAGGCCCAGGTCGTTCTTCAAGTCGTTCACCGCGCCCTGGTCGAGCACGTCCGGGATCAGCCGGTTGTTCACGAACGCGAGCGCCACCGCGCCGATCACCACGCCCCAGATGCTGCCGAGGCCGCCAAGGATGACCATGGCCAGGATGAAGATCGAGAACCCGAACTGGAACTGGTTGGCGTTCACGCTGTTCAGGTACGCGCCGTAGAAGGCGCCCGCGATGCCGCCGAACGCCCCCCCGGTCGCATAGGCGGTGAGCTTGGTCTTGACCAGCGGCACCCCCATGCTCGCCGCCGCCACCTCATCCTCGCGGAGCGCGATCCACGCCCGTCCGAGTCGCGAGTCGCGCAGGCGAATGTTCACGAGCAGGACGACGAGCACGATCGCGAGCATGGTCCAGTAGAACGGGCGGAGATTCGTTGCGGAGTCGAACGGCGCCAGGAAGGGCAGGTCGATCTGGTCGAGCGGGGAGATCGATTCGCGGCCGTTCGACAGCGGGTAGCCGCTGATGACCTCCACCTGTTCGCCGTTCTGCATGAAGCGGCCGACGATCTCGCCGAAGGCCAGGGTGACGATCGCGATGTAGTCGCCCCGCAGTCTCAGCGTGGGCAGCCCGATGACGGCCCCCGCGATCGCGCAGACGAGCATGGCTCCGATCAGCAGGAGAAGGAAGTTCAGGTGGATTCCGGGCAGCGACCCGGCGAAATCGCTGACCCCCACGTGAATGCCCTTTTCATCGTTCACATTCGCAAAGAAATCCGATGCCCACCAGCCGACCGCCGACGCGCCGAACGCGTAGAAGGCCACGTAGCCCAGGTCGAGCAGGCCCGCGAAGCCGACGATCAGGTTCAGCCCGAGCGCCATCGCCACGAAGATCAGCGCGAGGATGCAATCGTCCATGAAGCCGTCGAGCGGCGGCCGGAAGAACGGCAGCAGCGCCGCGGCCACCAGTGCCGTTCCCGGCAGCACGTACTTCGCCCAGGGCTTCCGCCGGAGTTCGCGGAGCGCGCTCATCCGGCTTCGCGCGTTTCCTCGCCGATTAGCCCCTGCGGGCGAAACACCATGATCAGCACGAGGTAGGCGAAGATCACGGCCGGCGTCCACTCGTTACCGATGCGGTTGTCGGATATCTGCTGGATGCAGCCGATGATCAGCCCGCCGAGCACGGCGCCGCGCAGGTTGCCGATCCCGCCCATCACGGCCGCGGTGAACGCGATCAGCCCCGCGGTGAAGCCCTGGAAGTACCAGACGCTGGTCTGGTAGAGCGTGTTGATCAGACCCGCGGCGCCGGCCAGGAGCCCGCCGAGCAGGAACGTCAGGGAGATCGTGGTGTCCACGTTGATCCCCATCAGCCGCGCCGCCTCGGGATCCTGTGCCGTCGCGCGCATCGCCTTGCCGAGCCGGCTGCCGGACACGAAGGCGGTGAGCAGCAGCACCAGCGGGATCGTGGCCAGGATGGCGAGCAGGTCGCCTCGCGAGATCGAGATGCCGGCGATGTCCCAGACCTCCTTTTGGGATCCGATCAGGTCCGGCACGGCACGCTGCGAGGCCCCGAGCCACAGGATTCCGACGTTCTGCAGGATGAACGAGAAGCCGACCGCGGTGATCAGGGGCGCCAGCTTCGGCGCCCCCCGGAGTGGTCGGTACCCCACCCTCTCGACCATCACGTTCACCGAGGCGCTCACGAACATGGCAACCACGAGCGTCACCAGCAGGCCGCCCACGAGCCCGGCCGTTGCCGTCTCGGGGGTGAGGCCGAACGTGCCGTAGAGCGCAAATGACGTGAACGCGCCCAGCATGAAGATCTCGCCGTGGGCGAAGTTGATCAGCTCGATGATCCCGTAGACGAGCGTGTAGCCGAGCGCCACGAGCGCCCAGATGGACCCGTTCGAGAGCCCGTCCATGAGGTTGTTTCCGAGGCGGGAGAGGTTCCCGTCCTCCGAGAGGTCCTGGATGCCGTAGTAGACCGGCAGGGCGAGTAGGACCGCGATCAGCCCGTACCTGGAGATGAACTCCCGTACGACGTCCGAGGTCTTGGGCTTCGGCGCTTCAGCTTGGACTGTTGCGGCTTCCAAGGTAGATCCGCGCGCAGTCTATGTCTAAACGCGGCGGGCGGGGAAGGGCGACCTGCCCCTCCCCGCCCGTGCGCTGTGAATCCGACCGGCTAGGAGCCCTGCGCCTTGATCACCTTCGAGAAGGTCAGCTGACCGTTCTCGATGGTGTAGAGGCCGTAGTCGGTGAGCGTCGTGTCGCCGTTCTCGTCGATGTCGTACGTGCCGAGAACGCTGTCGCGGCCCTTGGTGTTCTCCAAGAGCTGCTTGCGCACCGCCTCGCGGTCGTTGGCCTTGTCACCCACTGCCTTGAGGGTGTCGAGGGCCAGCTGCATGGTCTCGTAGCCGTAGATGGAGTACGGATCGGGCAGGCCGCTGCCGCCGTACTTCGCCTTGTAGTCAGCGAAGAACTTCTCCGCCTTGTCGATCCCCTGCTTCTGGAACTCCTCGGGGGACAGGGTGGCCACGGTCACCTTCGTCCGGGCCGCCACGTCGGCGGGGATTCCGCCCTCCTTCGGATCGGTGAACGCGGCCTCGGCCACGCCGTCCGGTCCGTAGAGCTTGCAGTTCGGGCAGGCTGCCGCCACGTCCTTGAACACCTGGACGTAGTTCTCGCCGGTCACGCCCGATCCCACGAAGCAGTCGGCCTTGATGCCGGACGCCAGTGAGCGGTAGTTGGCCGACGTCTTGTCGGTGCCGTCGTTCCCCTCGACCGTGAGGCCGATGTTCTCCGCCGCCAACTCCACGTTGCGGCCCAGGCCGGCGCCGTACGTGGTCTTGTCGTTGAAGATGTGGACGGACTTGCAGCCGTCCTCCTTCATCGTGGTGGCGAGCGCTGCACCCTGGATCGTGTCCTTGGGCACGACGCGGGCGTACGTGCGCTTCTGAGCCGGGTAGTACTTCGTCGGCTCGCCCGGGTCGGCGCCAGGCTCATCCGTTGTCAGACCGACCGCCGTGTTGGACGGGGAGATCTGCGGGATGTTCGCCTTGTTGAGGATCGGCAGGGAGACCTTCGTACCACCCGAGTTGAACTCGCCGAGGTAGAAGATCGTGGTCTTGTCCTGAACGGCCTTCCGCGCGTTCTGACCGGTCTGCGCCTCATCGGCGGTTCCCGGGTTCTGCGCGGTCGAGTCGTCCAGCGATACGTAGTTGATCTTGTACTTGCCGACCTTGCCACCGGCCTGCTCGAGCGCGAGGCGCTCGCCGCTGATCACGGCTTCGGACTGGCCCTTCGAGGTGCCCTGAAGCGGCAGGCTCGAATAGATGGTCAGGGTGTCGCCGGAGACGGCTGCTGCCCCGCCGGCGTCGCTGTCCTCGTCGTCATCGCCACAGGCCGTTACGCCCAGGGCAAATGCGCCGAGCAGGCAGGTCAAGACTGCCAGCCAACGTACTCGCAAAGTGTCCCTCCTAGTGGATGACCGCAACTACCAGGCGCGATCCTAGACCCCGAGGGGGTCGTTTCAAACGGGGTGGACGAACCTCTACGAGGCCTTAACGCTCGCTAACCGCGCTCGACAAGAGGCCGGAAGAGGCCGTCCTCGAGGCGGTAGAGCGTCAGCGGCGGGCCCGTGACGTCGCCGGAGCGGTTGATTTCGTAGGTCCCCACGACCGAGCGACGCGACCGCGGGCGCAGGGCCGCCCGCACCACGGCCGGGCGCCGGCTGCCCCCCTCGGCCACGGCGTCGAGCACGAGCCGCGCCGCCTCGTAGCCGTAGAGCGCCTCCGTGCGCGCGACGCTCGCCCCGGAGACGCGTTGCACGGCCTTCAGCACGTGCCGCGCCCCACGGCCATAGCTTGCCGCGGGTCGCAGCGAGCTGTACGCCTGCACGCGCGCCGGCGCGGCACCGAAGCGCAGAGGAGCGCGGTCGATCACGCCGCTCCCCACGAACACCGGCGTCTCGGGGAGCGCGGTCGCGAGCTCGGCGAGAAGGCGCTCGGCCGGGCGGTCTCCAAGGCCGGCGTAGACGATCGCGTCGGGACGCTCCGCCACCACCTGCTCCACACGCGCGCGCGGCGCCGTGGGGTCATCCGTCAGGTTGTCGATCGGCAGCAGCGTGTGCCCGGCGCGGCGCAGCCGCTCGGCCAGCTGGCTGACCAGCTCCTCCGCATAGACGCCCTCACCGGCCACGAGCGCCACGCGCTTGGCCCCGAGCGCGCCGATGCGGCCCGTGAGCAGCTCCACCTCGCGCAGGTCGTTCGGCGTGAGGCGCAGGAAGGTGCGTTTTCCGGTCGGGTAGTAGCGCTCCGGGGCGCCGCGGCCCGCGCTGCCCGGCGGCGCCCGGGTCAGGCTCGTCAGCGAGTCGAACGGGGACACCTGGAGGAGTCCGGCGTCGTTGGTCACCGGCACCGAGATGGCCGACCCTCCGAGCCCGAGCTCGCCGATGTAGGCGACGGCACTCGGGTCGTCGGTGGCGCGCTCGGCGTTCGCCTGCACCTGGCCCGGATCCCAGGGCTCGCCCGCCGCTCTGGTCGAGTCGAGGCGCACCAGGCGCACCGTGTGCGGGCCCGCCTTGCCGTGCGCCCGCTGGAACGCCAGCCGCGCCCCCGCCTCGACGGCGGCGGCCTCGTCGGCCGACAGCCCGCGCCCCGGCAGGCTCAGGTAGACCGTGAGCACCCCCCGGGGGGCCTGCGGCGGATCGTCGCCGTCGTCGCCGAGGCAGCCGGCGGCCGTCAGCGCGAGCAGGACCGCGCAGAGCGGAGCTGTTCCCCTCCGGAGCACCGGCCTGACGGTAACTACCTCCGCGCAGGCGGCCAACTAACGTGCAAGTCGTGCGCGTGGGCGTGCTCACCGGAGGCGGCGACTGTCCCGGCCTGAATGCCGTGATCCGGGCGATCGTCCGGAAGGGCATCGACCGCTACGGACACGCGATCGTGGGCTTTCGCGACGGCTGGCGCGGCCCGCTCGAGAACGCCTTCGAGAACCTGACGGTCGAGTCCACCGCCGGGATCCTGCCGCGCGGGGGGACGATCCTCGGCACCTCGCGCACCAACCCGCTCGCGCGCGAGGGCTCGCCGGACCTGATCCGCGAGAACCTCAGCTCGCTCAACCTCGACGGCCTGATCGCCATCGGCGGTGAGGACACGCTCGGCGCCGCGGCCCGCCTCCACGCTGAGCACGGCCTGCCGATCGTCGGGGTGCCCAAGACGATCGACAACGATCTGGGCGGCACGGACATGACCTTCGGGTTCGACACCGCCATGCAGGTGGCCACCGAGGCCATCGACCGGCTGCACACCACCGCCGAGAGCCACAACCGCGTGATGGTGGTGGAGGTGATGGGGCGCCACGCGGGCTGGATCGCGCTCCATTCGGGCATCGCCGGAGGCGCCGACGTGGTCCTCATCCCGGAGCGCCCGTTCGACATCGACGACGTCTGCCGGCTGATCCAGCGCCGGCACGCCCGCGGGCGCTCCTTCTCGATCGTGGTCGTTGCGGAGGGCGCCGCGCCGCGCGAGGGCACCATGGAGGTCGTGACCGCCGGCGAGGACGAGTTCGGCCACGCCCGGCTCGGGGGCATCGGGCAGCGGCTCGAGAGGGAGATCGAGAGCCGCACGGGGTACGAGACGCGCGCCACCATCCTCGGCCACACCCAGCGCGGCGGCACGCCCACCGCCTTCGACCGCGTGCTGGCCACCCGCCTCGGCGTGGCCGCCATCGACGCCGTGGAGGAGCGTCGCTGGGGAATGATGGCCGGGCTACGGGGAACGGCCATCGAGCTCGTGCCGCTGGCCGAGGCCGTGGCGCAGCTGCGCACCGTGCCGCCGGCGGACTACGAAGTCGCCGCCACGTTTTTCGGATAGCGCCAATCCGTAGCCGCCGAAAACCAAGCCTGGCAAGGACGCAGGGAGCGACGTGTGCATCGCACACGAGCGACCGAGGACACGGCCAGGCGCCGGTTTGCAGGCGGCTCTTAGAAAGCGCCGGGCTCTTGGGGCGCCGGAGTGTCGCGCCTCAAGAGCTGATCCATGAACGGCTTGATCATCCGTGCCGCCTGTACGGTGACCACGAGCGCCACGGTCAGGAGGAAGGCGTCGAACGCCTTGATGCCGAAGGCCCAGGCGGTGATCCACCAGACGAGGCCGACGGTGAGTGCGACATAGACGGACATGCTCAGCCCACTCTACGCCGCATCTTGGTCATGGCGTTGAACGCGCCCTTCATCGCCCGCTCCGCGCCGGAGCCCTCGGAGGGCAGCATCCCGACCTGGCGGGCGAACGAAGCGCCGTCGTAGTAGGCCGTGTTGCCCACGATCCGGCCCTCTTCGATCTCGATGAGGTCGAGCCCGCGGATGTCGATGCGCCGGCCGGTGGGCACGAGCTCCATGAACGGCGCGCCGGTGAAGTGGCCGCCCAACCGCCACTCGACCGCCGCAAGGTGGGCGGTGGCGGCGATGCGCTCGACAGTCGTCTCCACGTCGGGCAGGGCGGCGAACATGCTTCTGAAGAACGCCCCGATCTCGGCCTGGCCGCGGAGAATCCCGTACGGGACGATGTCCGCCACGCCGTCCTCGACCCAGTGCTCGACCATCGCGGCCGGGTCCCGGGCCGCGAGGGCGTCGAAGTAGCTGCGCGCGCAGTCCTCGACAACTTTGCGCTTCGTGATTCGGCGGCGCGGCGGGGCCTCGGCGCTCGCGGTGGATGCCGCCCCGGGGCCGTTTCTGGTCGCCTGGGCCATATGGGGGCGGCAATCTACCAGCGCCATCGGCGGGTTCGAATTCGGGGCGCTCAGGACAGCGCGGCGGCCAGTTCCTCGACCACCGCGGAGACCGCCGCCGGCCCGCCCTCGCCGGCCGCGCGGACGATCCTGCTGCCGACGATCACGCCATCGGCGAGCTCGGCGACGGCGCGCGCCTGATCCCCGGTCGAGATGCCGAATCCGACCGCCACAGGCAGCTCGCCGGCCTCGCGCACCCGCTCGACCGTCGCCGTCAGGTCGTCCGGGAGAGCGCTGCGCTCGCCGGTCGTGCCGGTGAGCGCAACCGCGTATACGAAGCCGCGTGCGTCGGCCCCGATCTCGCGCACACGCTCGGGCGTGCTGGTGGGCGCAACCAGCGGCACCAGCGCGAGGCCCTCGGCATCGCAGGCGGCTCGCAGCTCGGCGGCCTCGTCGTGTGGAAGGTCGGGCACGATCAGCCCCGCCGCGCCGGCTGACGCGGCACGCAGCGCGAACGCCTCGGGGCCCGCCGCGAGCACGACGTTCGCGTAGACCATCAGCACTACGGGGAGCCGCGCTGAGAGGCGCTCGCAAACGCCGAGGACGGAGTGCGGGGTGGCTCCCGCGGCCAGCGCGCGCGTGGCGGCGTCGTGGATCACGGGCCCGTCGGCCAGCGGATCCGAGAAGGGGATTCCCAGCTCGATCAGGTCGGCGCCGGCCGCGGCGGCCGCCTCGCCCGCGGCCAGCGACGACTCCACGTCCGGGAATCCGCCCATGAGATACGGCATCAGCGCGGCCCGCTTGCCGTGTCCCGCGAACGCCGAGGCGATGCGGTCGACCCCGGTGGCCGCCACGCTCACTCGCCCAGCACCTCGGCCAGGTCCTTGTCGCCGCGGCCCGACAGCGTGACCAGCGAGAGCCCGGGCTCAGGGTGCGCGAGCAGCCATGCGATCGCGTGCGCCGGCTCGAGCGCCGGCAGGATGCCCTCGAGCTGAGCCACCCGCCTGAAGGCCGCCAGCGCATCGTCGTCGCCCACGGCCACGTAGCGAACGCGGCCGGTGTCCCGCAGGTAGGCGTGTTCCGGCCCCGAGCCCGGATAGTCGAGCCCCGCCGACACCGAGTGAGCTTCGAGGATCTGCCCCTCCTCGTCCTGGAGCACCGCCGAGAGGGCGCCGTGCAGCACGCCGCGCGCTCCGGTCGTGAGCGGGGCCGAGTGGCGCAGCGTGTCGAGCCCCTCCCCCGCCGCCTCCACGCCGATCAGCTCCACCGCCGGGTCGTCGGCGAACGGGACGAAGGTGCCGATCGCGTTGGAGCCGCCGCCCACGCAGGCGATCACGCGATCGGGCAGGCGGCCCGTGACCTCGCGGATCTGGGCACGCGCCTCGTCGCCGATCACGCGCTGCAGGTCGCGCACGAGAGCCGGGTAGGGCGCCGGGCCCACGGCCGAGCCGATGACGTAGTGGGTGGTCTCCACGTTCGCGACCCAGTCGCGGATCGCTGCCGAGACCGCCTCCTTGAGCGTCTTGGCGCCCGCCTCGACCGGGCGCACCTCGGCGCCGAGCAGGTGCATGCGCTGGACGTTCGGGCGCTGGCGGCGCATGTCCTCGGCGCCCATGTAGACGACGCACTCGAGCCCGAGCAGCGCGCAGGCCGTGGCGCTCGCCACGCCGTGCTGGCCGGCGCCCGTCTCGGCGATCACGCGCGGCTTGCCCATCCGGCGGGCCAGCAGGCCCTGTCCGAGGGCGTTGTTGAGCTTGTGCGACCCCGTGTGGAGCAGGTCCTCGCGCTTGAGGAACACCTCGCCGCCGGTGGCCGCCGAGAGGCCCGGAGCGCGATACAGCGGCGTGGGGCGGCCGGCGAAGTCGCGCAGCAGCCGCCCGAGCTCCTCCTGGAACGCTGGGTCGGCGCGAGCCGCGAGCCACTCGCGCTCCAGCTCGTCGAGCGCGGGCACGAGCGTCTCCGGCACGTAGCGACCCCCGTAGGGCCCGAAGCGCCGCTCGAGCGGCTGCGTGCTCATGCCGCGGCGCCCGCGCGCGCGTCGGCGCTCGCCACCGCTTTGAAGAACGCGGCCAGCTTGGCCGGGTCCTTGCGCCCCGGCTCCGCCTCGGTGCCGCTTGCGGTGTCCACCGCGAACGGCCGCGTGGACGCGATCGCCTCGGCCACGTTCTCCGGGGTGAGCCCGCCGGAGAGCACGAGCGGAGGGTCGCCTTCGTGCAGCTTGGTCAGGGCCCAGTCGAAGCTCTCGCCGGTGCCGCCGGGGGAGTTGAGCGAGTGCGCGTCGAGCAGGTGGTAGTCGGTGTGGAAGGGCCTGAGCGCGCGCACCTGGGCGGCGTCGCGCACCCGCGCCGCCTTGATCACCCTGCAGCCGGTGCGCCTCGCGGCCTCGCGGCAGTAGGCGGGACCCTCGTCACCGTGCAGCTGAAGGAGCGTCAGGCCGCAGCGATCGGCCGTCGAGGCCACCTCGTCCAGTGTGGCGTTCACGAACACGCCCGCGACCTCCGCGCGACGATGCAGCTCGGCCCCGATCCGCTCGGCGTCCTCGATGGCACAGAGCCTGGGGCTGCCGGGCCAGAAGATCAGGCCGACGGCCCAGGCGCCGAGCTCGGCGCTCTCGCGTGCGTCGGGCGCCGAGGTGATTCCACAGATCTTTACGCGCGTCACCGCGCCAATGGTAGGCCCGGTCCGCTAGGGCGTGGTGACCGAGCTGCCGCAGCCGCCCGCGTCCGAGTTGGTGGGGCGCTGACCGAGCTTCACCCTCGCCGTCCGCCGGTCGTTGCCGCGGTAGTAGGTGACCGCGACCGTATCGCCGGGCTTGTCGTCCGCTATCGCGGCCGACACGTCCTCGGGCGTGCTCACCTTCTGGGCGTCCACCTCCACGATCAGGTCGCCACCGGCCTCGATGCCGGTCGACGTGCCCGTGCGCCCGCCACGCAGCCCAGCCTTCTCGGCCGGGCCGTCCTTGCCCACGCAGGTGATGAGCGCGCCCTCGCTGGTGGGGAGGTTGAGATCGCGCGCCAGGTCGGCGGACACCGGAGACATCACGATGCCGAGGTAGGCGCGCTCGATCTTCCCGCCCTGGCGCAGCCGGGGCAGCAGCCTCTTGGCGGTGTTGATCGGGATGGCGAACCCGATGCCCACGGAGCCGCTCCCGCCGCCGGTGGCGATCTGGGAGTTGATGGCGATAACGCGGCCGTCGGCGTCCATGAGCGGGCCGCCGCTGTTGCCGGGGTTGATGGAGGCGTCGGTCTGGATCACGTTGGAGATCGAGAAGCCGTTCGGCGCCTTGATCTCGCGCGCGACGGCGGACACGATCCCGGTGGTCACGGTGCGCGTGAAGCCGAACGGGTTGCCGATCGCGACCACCGGATCGCCGACCTGCGCTGACGCCGAGTCTCCGAGCGGCACCGGGCGGGCGTTCCCGAGCTTGGCCGGGTCGACCTTCAGGACGGCGAGGTCGGTGGAGGGATCGCGTCCCTTGACCTCCGCCTTGATCTGCTCGCCGTCCTCCTCGAAGCTCACCGTCACGTCGTTCGATCCTTCGACGACGTGGCCGTTCGTCACGATCGTGCCGTCGTCGTCGACGAGGAAGCCGGAGCCGGTCGCCGTGCCCTCCCCCTCCTGCGGGAGGCCGAACAGCGAGGATTCCTCCTGCACCCCGCGAGCCGAGACGAATGCCACGCCGCGGCCCTCCTCGCGATAGATCTCGGCGACCGTCTTGCCATCGGAGTCGCTCGCCGACGTCGGCTGCGCCACCGGGGTCTGGCGCACCACGGTCTTCGTATCGGTCACGTCCACGACGTCGGTGGCGATGAGCAGGGCTCCGACGAGCAGCACGACAAGGCCGCCGATGGCACCAGAGAGAAGAGTCGCGGAGCGCGTCATGTGTAGCCCTTAATAGGTCGGCAACGTAAGAACTAACTAAAGCGGGCGCGGACCGCCAGGCGGAATCGCGAGCAGTCCGCGCACCCGCGCCGGCAGGCCGCCGCGCGAGCTGAGCTCCCGCCGGAGCGCACGACGCTCGGCCAGGCCGGGGCCCTCCGGCGCCCGCGGATCGAAGCGATGGGCGCGCAGTGCTGCGGCGTAACGGGCCGCGGCCGGGCCGACACTCCGGTCGAGGCGCCGCTCCAGGCCGAGCAGGGTGGTGGCCGCGGGGAGCGAGAAGCCGAGCCGCACGAGCGCCCGGCGCAGCTCGGCGAGCTGCGCGTCCGCCATGTCCCCGCCGAGCCGCCGGCGGCGCGTGCGTACGAAGCGGACCGCGCCCGCGGCGCCGGCCGCGACCAAAAGGAGGAGCGCCAGCGGCCACCAGGCTCGCCCATCTCCGCCGGCGTCGCCCGTGCCGGCATCGCCGCCGGCGGCGCGCTCGGACGCGGCCGTGCCCGTGCGCGAGCGCACCTCCCCCGCGTCTGCGGCCGCCGCGCTCGTGGCGCCGAACCCGCTCGACTGCGACTCCGCCGGAGCCGCGGTGGGCGTGGGATCGAACGGCACCCAGCCGATCCCCTCGAAGTAGACCTCGACCCAGGAGTGGGCATCGAGGTCGCGCACCCGGTACTCGCTGCTGTCGCGGTTGAACGAGCCGGGCGAGAAACCGGCCGCGACGCGCACGGGGATTCCCGACATTCGCAGCAGGAGCGCCATGGCGCCCGAGAACTGCTGGCAGTAGCCGATCTTGTCCTCGAAGAGGAACGCCGCGAGCGGGAGGTCGGCGCTCGGCGGCCGCTCGCTGTACTGGAAGTCGCGCTGCAGGTAGTTCTCGACCGCCTTCACGGCGTCGTAGGTGGTCTCCTCGCCGGCGGTGAGCTCGAGCGCCAGGCGGTAGACACGGCTGTACGGCGAGTCCCGCAGGGCGGCGTCGGCCTCCGCGTCCGCGCCCGTGAAGCTCTCGGTGCCGCGAAGCGGCACCTGCACCGGCGCGCGATCGAACGAGGCCGCGGGGGGAGTCGACCTCGGCTCGAGGGCGCTCTCCCCCGCCACCGGCAGCGCCAGGCTCGTGAACTGGAGCAGCGACTGGGAGCTCGCCTCGGGCGCGCCGCGCATCTGTCCGGCCGTGGGATCGGGCGCGTAGGCGCGCACGGTGTAGGAGTCGCCGCGCTCCAGCGGATCGTCGTCGGTGCGGAAGGTCGTGCCGTCGTACGCGCTGATGGTGTCCCCCGCGCCCTCGACGTCATAGGTGATCCCCGCCCCGACCACGAGCTGGCTCGAGAGCGAGCGGACCGTGACCCGGAAGCTCTCGTCCCAGCGCGGGTTGTACTCGGAGTAGTTCCAAGTCGGGCCCTCGCGCGAGCGCGTGGGCGGCAGGCCCGGGAGCTCGTGGCTCGGGCTGCTGGCGTCGGTGCGCAGCCAGCGGAACCCGTCGAAGCCGTCGAGCGTCTCGACCTTCCAGTAGTGCGGCCGGTCCGACCTGATGTTGAGCAGGGTGGTGCCCTCGCGCGGCCAGTCGAGCGGCCCGTAGGAGTGGGTCCAGTCGAAGGTCACGGCCCGGCCGTCGCCGAACCACTGCCATTCGCGGTAGTTCCACCAGGGCTCTTCGGCGTCGAAGGCGGCGGCCACGGGCACGGAGAAGATCCCCACCGAGGCGATCACGGCGGCGCCGACGAGGCCCTCGCGGAGCGTCAGCCGCGGGAGCCAGAGCCACGCGCCCACGAGCACCAGCAGCACGAAGCCGCGCAGCAGCGGAGCGCCCGGGTCGTGCTCCGTCACAGCGGTTCCGTAGAGCACCAGCAGGAGCACGAGGCCGGCGAGCCTCAACACGCGCGCGCCGCGGCGCACCGGGAAGAAGGCGAGTGCGGCGGCAGCGGCCATCAGGGCGGGAGCTCCGAGGAGGATCGTCAGGCGGATCCACTCGTCCGGACCCGCGTAGGGCCAGTCGATCGTTTGGATGCCCTCCATCCCCCGTATGAGCCCGTCGGCGAGCTCGTCCCAGCCACGCGGGCCCAGCAGCCGGAGCGACAACCCGGCCGCGCCGAGCGCGGCGGCGAACATCGCCATGGTGGTGAGGGTGGCCAGCGCCAGCACCGCCGGACGCGGGAGCCGGGCACGGCCGAGCAGCCCCAGCACCGCGGCGCCCGCGGTCACGGCTGCAACCTGAAGGAGCGTGCGGCCCACCGATGCATCGGTCACGAGGCCGGCCCAGTGGCCCGCGCCGAACGCGGCGAGGGCGGTGAAGGTGGCCAGCCGCAGCGGGAACGTGTCGCGCGCGGGGGCGGCCGACCGGGTGCCGGCGAGCGTGCGTGCTGTGCCTCCGCCGTGTGGAAGCGGAGGGGCGAGCGCGCCGCTCATGCGGCCAGCCTCCTGCCGGCGCGGCCCAGCCTGAAGCCGCTGCAGCCCGCGACCTCGAAGGCCACCGACGCTCCCCGCGGTGCGTTCGGGCTGACCACGAAGCGCGCCCCGGCGGGCAGGCGCTCGAGCGCCCGCGGAACGCCCGCGAGATCGGCCGCGGTGACCCAGAGCACGGCGCCGCTGCGCGGGGCGAGCGCGGCGGCCGACGGCTGTGGTCCCGGCTCGGCGAGCGCGAGACGCACGTGCACGGAGGGCCAGGCGCCCAGGTCGTGCCCGATCTCCACCGGCCGGCGCTCGCCCGGCAGCAGGATCGCGCAGCCGGTCGAGCGCGCCAGGTGCACGCAGAGCGAGCCGGCCGCACGCACGGCCATGTCGAGCGCCTCCTCGCTCGCCGGCGAGGAGCAGTCGAGCACCACGAGCGGGGCCGAGTCCAGCTCGGCCACGAGCCTGCGCTCGACCATCTCACCGCGGCGGGCCACCGTGGGCCAGTGGATCCGCGATGCCGGCGATCCCTCGCGGTAGGCGCGCAGGCCGTCGATCTCGAGCTCCGCCGTGGAGGCGTCGAGGCGCCGTCCCGCCAGGCCCGGGGCCGCGCCGATGCCGGCCTCGGCGCCGGCTCCCGCCCCCGCGCCGCCGGGAGCGGTTACCGGCTCCACCCGGGGCAGCACGAGCACCTCCCCCTCCCCCTGGCCGGTCACGATGCGCTCGCACATGCGGAGCGGGTCCCTGATCACGAGGCGCCCGGGCTCGAAGACGTGGCGCCCGCGACGGGAGAAGCGCACGTTGATCCGCACCCGCCGCGAGTAGCGGCCGGCGATCGACACGGGCCAGCCAAGCAGCGGCTCGATGAGCTCGCCGGCCGGGGCCGGGAGCACCCCTGTGCGCAGCACCACCCGCAGCGGGTAGGGGTCGTCCTCGACGATCCGCGGCGGCCCGGGACTGCGCGTGAGCGTCGCCCCCCGGGCCGCGAGCGGCACCCAGATGGCCGCGCCCGCGGCGAGCAGCGCGAGCGCCACACCTGGCACGTACAGCGAGGGCGAGTCGAAGGTCGCGGCAGAGAGGCAGAGGCCGACCCCGAGGAACGCGGTGGCGATCGCCCGCGTCACGGCCGGCCAGACCTCAGAGGGCCGGGACTCGCTCGAGCGCGTCGCGCACGACCGCGGCGCGCTCCTCCGACCCGCACCCCGGGGTGAGGAGCAGGCGGTGGCTGAGCACCGATGCGGCCAGCTCCTGCACGTCGTCGGGCAGGGCGTGGTCGCGCCCGTCGAGCGCCGCCTTGGCCTTGGCCGCCCGGAACAGCATCAGCCCGGCGCGCGGGCTGCCGCCCAGCTCCACCCGAGGGTCCTCGCGGGTCGCCGCCAGGATCGCGACGATGTAGTGGCGCAGGGCCTCGCTGCCGTGCACGGCGGCGGCCGCGACCTGAGCGGCCAGGATGTCGCCCACGTCGGCCACCGGCCCGAGGTCGAGCACACGGTCGCGCTCGCCGTGGTCGGCGAGCATGTCGCTCTCCTGTGCGGCCGTGGGATAACCGAGCGAGACCCGGACCATGAAGCGGTCGAGCTGGGCCTCCGGCAGCGGATAGGTCCCCTCGTACTCGATCGGGTTCTGCGTGGCCAGCACCACGAACGGCCGGGCCAGCTCGTGGGTGTGCTTGTCCACCGTCACGTGCAGCTCCTGCATGCACTCGAGGAGGCCCGACTGCGTCTTGGGAGAGGCGCGGTTGACCTCGTCCACGAGCACGACGTTGGCGAACACGGGACCGGGCCGGAACTCGAAGCGGTTCTCGCGCTGGTTGAAGACGTTGGTGCCGACCATGTCCGCCGGCAGCAGGTCGGCCGTGCACTGCACGCGCGCGTACTCGGCGTCGACAGAGCGCGCGAGCGCCCGTGCGAGGGCGGTCTTGCCGACGCCCGGATAGTCCTCGATCAGCACGTGGCCCTCCGCGATCACGGCCACGACCACGTCTCTGAGGGCCTGCTCGGGCGCCTTCACGGCGCGGGCGACGTTCTCCCTGAGGCGCGCGCCGAGTTCGGCTACTCCTCGCGGGTCAAGATCCGGGAGCGTCGCCATGTCGCCCCATAGTAGGGGGGTGTGGCCGGCTACTCCTCAGACCGCGCCAGCTCGCGCACGGCGGCCTCGGGATCGGGCGCGCGCATGAGCGTCTCCCCGATCAGCACGGCGTCCACTCCCACCTGCTCGAGCTCGTCGATCTGGTGCCGGGCGTGGATCCCGGACTCGGAGACCACGACCTTGCCCGCGGGCACGTCCGCGATCAGGTCGAACGTCCGGTGAAGGTCCACGCTCAGGTCCTCGAGGTCGCGGTTGTTGATGCCGAGCACGTCAGCGTCGATCTCGAGGGCCGCCTCCAGCTCGTCGTCGCGCGAGACCTCGACGATCGCGTCGAGGTCGAGATCCTGGGCCAGCGCGTAGAGCGAGGCCAGCTCCTCGGGCCGCAGCGAGCCGACCACGAGCAGGACCGCGTCGGCCCCGGCGACCTTCGCCTCGTAGAGCTGGTAGGGGTCCACCGTGAAGTCCTTGCGCAGGATCGGCAGCTCCGTGGCCGACCGGGCCTCGATCAGGTCCGCGAGCGAGCCGCCGAAGTGCGCCTCCTCTGTGAGCACCGAGATTGCGGCCGCGCCGCCGCGCTCGTAGGCCTGAACGATGTCGGCGCACCCGGTTCCCTCGCGGATCGACCCGGCCGAGGGCGAGCGGCGCTTGTGCTCCGCGATGAGCGAGGTGCCGGGCCGCGACAGCGCCTCGGCGAACGGACGCCCCTCGCGCCCCGTGTCGACCTCGCGCTCGAGCTCGGACAGCGGCCGCTCGTGCTTGCGCCGGTCGAGCGCGTCGCGAGTGGCATCCACCAGGTCGTCGAGACGCGCGCTCACGACCGGCTCAGCTCCACGTAGCGCTCGAGCACGTCGCGCGCGGCGCCCGAGTCGATCGCTTGCTCGGCGCTGCGGGCACCGTCGGCGAGCGAGTCCGCCCGGCCGCCCACGTAGATCGCGGCGCCGGCGTTCATCACGGCCATCGAACGCGCCGTGCCCGGTTCGCCGGCGAGCACGGAACGGAGCACACCGGCGTTCTCGTCCGGGGTGCCCGCACCCACCGCGGCGTCATCCGCCGGCTCGATCCCGAAGTCCTCGGGGCCCACGTCATATGTGTCGAATCCGTCGTCCGTCAGCTCGACCACGCGGGTGGGCCCGGCAACGGAGAACTCGTCGAGGCCATCCGCGCTCGACACTACCAGGGCCCTCTCGGTGCCGAGGGCCCGCAGCGCGTGACCGATCTCCTCGATGGCTCCGCGGTGCGACACGCCGATCACCTGGCGGGTCGCTCCCGCCGGGTTCGTGAGCGGCCCCAGGAAGTTGAACACGGTGCGCACGGCCAGCTCCTTGCGGACGGGCACCACGTGCTTCATCGCCTGGTGGTGCAGCGGGGCGAACATGAACCCGAAGCCGGCGGAGCGGATGCAGTCGGCCACGCGCTCCGGGCCGAGGTCGATCTTCGCCCCGAGCGCCTCGAGCACGTCGGCCGAGCCGCAGCGGCTCGTGGCCGAGCGGTTGCCGTGCTTTGCCACCGGGCAGCCCGCGCCGGCGGCGATCAGCGCCGCGGTGGTCGACACGTTGAAGGTGGGCCGGCCGCCGCCGGTGCCGGCGGTGTCCACGAGGCCGTCGCCGGCGTCCACCGGCACGGCGAGCTCGCGCATGGCGCGCGCCAGCCCCGTGATCTCCTCGACGCTCTCCCCCTTCGTGCGGAGCGCGATGAGGAACGCGGCCGTCTGGGCCTCGGAGGCGTCGCCGGCCATGATCTCGTGGAGCACGCGGGCGGCTTCGTCCGCGGACAGGTCCTCGCGGCTCGCCACCCGGTCGATGGCCTCGGTCAGAACCGGATTGCTCATCCGAGGAAGTTGCGGAGGAGCGCCTTGCCCTGCTCGGTGAGCACCGATTCGGGGTGGAACTGCACGCCCTCGGCGGGCAGATCGCGGTGGCGAAGGCCCATCACCACGTCGCCCGCGACCGCGGAGCGCTCGAGGCAGTCGGGCAGCTCCGGATCCACGACCAGCGAGTGGTAGCGCCCGGCCACGAGCGGAGATTCGAGCCCGGCGAAGATCGTCCTGCCGTCGTGCTCGACCGAGGCGGTCTTGCCGTGCACCGGCTCGCCGCGCACCACGCGCCCGCCGAACGCGGCCGCGAGCGCCTGATGGCCGAGGCACACGCCGAGCACCGGCACGCCCGCCTCGGCGAACGCGCGGATGGCGTCCACGGACACGCCCGCGTCGGCCGGGGTGCAGGGACCGGGCGACACGACCACCCGGTCCGGCGTGCGCTCGAGCAGAGCGGCGGCGTCGCGCTCGTCGTTGCGCACCACCTCGATCTCCGCCCCCAGCTCCCCCAGGTACTGGACGAGGTTGTAGGTGAACGAGTCGTAGTTGTCGACCACCAGCACGCGCGTCACGGCCAGTCCCCCTGCTCGCAGGCCAGCCGGATGGCCTCGAACACGGCGTTGGCCTTCGCCTCGGTCTCGCGCGTCTCGTAGTCCGCGTCGGAGTCGGCCACGATCCCGGCGCCGGCCTGCACGTGCACGCGCCCGTCCTTGACCAGCGCCGAGCGGATGTAGATGCAGGTGTCGAGCTCGCCCGTGTAGGACAGGTAGCCCACCGCGCCGCCGTAGGGCCCGCGCTTCACGGGCTCGAGCTCGTCGATGATCTGCATCGCCCGGATCTTCGGCGCCCCCGACAGCGTCCCCGCGGGAAGCGAGGCCCGCAGCGCGTCCATCGGCGTCACGTCCTCCCGCAGAGTGCCGGACACCGAGGAGACGATGTGGATCACGTGGGAGTAGGTCTCGACCCCCATCAGCTCGTCCACCACGACGCTGCCGTACTCGCACACGCGGCCGAGGTCGTTGCGGCCCAGGTCCACGAGCATCACGTGCTCGGCGCGCTCCTTCTCGTCCGCGAGCAGCTCGCGCGCCCGCTCGATGTCGGCCTCCGGCGACTCCGCGCGCGGGCGGGTGCCGGCGATCGGCCGCTGCCGGGCGTGCCTGCCGGAGACCGTCACGAGCGACTCGGGCGAGGCCCCGGCGATCTCGAAGTCCTCGAAGTCCAGGAAGTACATGTACGGGCTCGGGTTCACCGCGCGCAGCCCGCGGTAGATGGAGAACGCCTCCACCGGGCAGGCGGCGCTCCACCGCTGGCTCGGCACGATCTGGTAGGCGTCGCCGGCGCGGATGTACTCCTTCGAGCGCTCCACCGCCGCCGCGTAGCCGGCCGCTCCGAGGTTCGACTCGAACTCCGCCGGCTCGCGCGCCCCGGCGTGCGCGCGCGGCACGGGCGCCGCCAGGCGCTCGCGCACGTCGGCGATCGTCTGGGCGGCCTCGCGGTACGAGCGCTCCACGTCGTCGCCGGCCACGACGTTCGCCAGCACGGTGACCTCGTGACGCAGGTGGTCGAAGGCGACCAGCACGTCGGAAACCATCAGGGCGAGGTCGGGCATGCCGGTGTCGTCCGGCGCAGGGTCCCCGACCGTCGGCTCCGCCGTGCGCACGAGGTCGTAGCCGAACAGCCCGACCGCGCCGCCGGCGAAGGGCGGCAGGCCCTCCAGCGGAGCCGTGCGCCAGCGACCCAGCTCCTCCGCCACGAGCGCGTATGGATCGTCCGCGGTGCGCTCCTCGCCGTCGACGGTCAGGCGGCCGCCGTCCATGCGGATCACGCTGCGCGGCCGGAAGCCGAGGAATGACCAGCGCCCGACCCGCTGTCCCTGCTCGGCCGACTCGAGCAAGAACGACGGTGCCCCGCCGCGCAGCTTGAGGTACGCGGACACGGGCGTCTCGCAATCCGCGATGAAGGTGTGCCTGAGCGGGACGAGCGAGTGGTCGCGCGCGAGCCGGCGCACCTCCTCGAGCGAGGGCACGAGCCGCAGCTCGGCCGCTTCAGCGGCGACGGTCATTCAGCACCTGGAAGGCATCGGCGAGGCTCAGACCGCGGGCCGCGAGCAGCACGTCGAGGTGGTAGACCAGGTCGGCCGCCTCCTCCGCCACCCGCTCGTCCGACTCCTCCGCGGCCGCGCGCGTGACCTCCTCCGCCTCCTCGCGCACCTTCTCGGAGCGCAGCTCGGCGTCGCCCAGGAGCCGGGCGGTGTAGCTGTCGCCGGTGGACGCCCCGGCGCGCTCGGCCACCGTTCGCTCGAGCGTCCCGATCGCCTCGCCCGGAGAGGGCGTCTTGTCGCCGTTGTGGAAGCAGGTGCGCTCGCCGGTGTGGCAGGCGGGACCGGCCGGCTCCACCTGCGCTAGCAGGGCGTCGGCGTCGCAGTCCCAGCGCAGACCGCGCACCCGCTGGATGTTGCCCGACGTCGCGCCCTTGTGCCAGAGCTCCTGCCGCGAGCGGCTCCAGAACCAGATCTCGCCGCTCTCGAGCGTGCGACGAAGCGCCTCGCGATCCATGTACGCGACCGTGAGGACCTCGCCGGTGCGCCAGTCCTGCACGACGCAGGGGAGCGGTCCCTTGTCCCAGGCCAGCTGCTCGTCGGGGATCGAGTCCATCGCGGTGATTATGGAGATGCGGAGCGCAGTGACAGCTTGAGGAACTCCCACTGCACCTCCACCGGCTCGAAGCCGAGCCGGCGGTAGAGGTGCTGGGGCCAGTCGGCCGCGTCGGTCAGGAGGAACACCGGATCGAGTTCCGCCGCCGTTGCGGCGTCCAGGGCCGCCAGCACCGCCGCGCGGGCGTAGCCACGGTTGCGGTGGGACTTCAGGGTGCACACCTGGTCGATCTGCCCGACCCCGTCCCCGGCCAGCAGTCGGCAGCACGAGTAGCGCTCCTCCGGCGGGGACGCGAAGTCGCGGCCCGTGCTCGCCCTGGTGAAGCGCTCGTCCATCTCCTCGAGCTGGCGGATCGTCTCGGCGCCGCCGTCCAGCGGCTGCTCGCGCCGGAACGCTGCGAGCGCCTCGGCACCGGCGCGCCGGTCCACCTCGACGCCCAGGCCGGCGGATGCCGGACGATCGGGGTCGCCCCGGCTGACCATCACGAGCAGGCGGGTCGCGTTCCAGCCCCGTCGAGCGAGCTCCGGGGCCAGTGCGGCGCCCGCCTCGCGGTCGGGCACGAACAGCTGCCTGTGCGCGAGCTCGCCGAACAGCTCGTCGGCCTCGGCCGCCACCTCCTCAGGACCCACCCCCGGCACCTCCACGCGCAGCGCGTTCAGCTGCCACACCTTCGGCAGGCTCGGCGAGAGCAGCGCGGTGCCGCAGCGTGCGGGCCGGACCTCGTCGCAGGCGGCCTCCTCGCTGGCGTTCAGGAAGGCCTCGATGCGCTCCAGCTCGGTCACTCGATGCCGAGCCGGTCGAGGAGGCCCTCGTCGCGGCGCCAGCCGCGCCGGACGCGCACCTGGAGGTCCAGGTGCATGCGCTCGCCGCGCATACGCTCGATCTCCTTCCGCGCCGCGGTACCGATCGCCTTGATCATCTGGCCCCCCGAGCCCACCAGAATCGCCTTCTGCGAGTCGCTCTCGGCCCACACCTGGGCTCGCACCATGAGCAGCCCGTCGGCCCTTTGCTCGAGCTCGAGCACCTCCACCTCCACGGCGTGCGGAAGCTCCTGCCGCGTGCGCCGCAGCACCTGCTCGCGCACGAGCTCGGCCAGGCGCACGGTCTCCGGCATGTCCGTGTGGTCCTCCGGCGGGTAGAGGAACGGGCCCTCCGGCAGGAGCGTCACTAGGTGCTCCAGGAGGGCGGGCACCCCGGTCCCCTTGCGCGCGCTCACCGGGAACACCTCCCCGGGCAGCCCCATCTCGCCCGCCGCGGCGAGGGCTTGGACCGTGCCGGCCCTGTCGAGGCTGTCCACCTTGTTCACCACCGTCACGCTGGCCACGCCGGCCCGCGCGATGGCGCGCGAGATGAACCGGTCGCCCGGTCCGACGGAGTGCTCGCCGTTCAACACGAAGAGCGCGGCGTCGGCGTCGGCCAGCGCGCGCTCCACCTGGCGCTGCATCCGCTCCGTGAGCGTGTCGCGCGGGCGCTGCACCCCGGGCAGGTCCACGAGCACGAGCTGCCAGTCGGGGCCGGTCACGATGCCGCGCACCTCGCGGCGCGTGGTCTGCGGCTTGTCGGACACGATCGCCACCTTGTCGGCCACGAGCGCGTTCACGAGCGTGGACTTGCCGGCGTTCGGCCGTCCTGCGAGCGCCACGAACCCGGAGCGCGTCATCGGGACCCCAGGCCGGACATGACCTCCTGCTGAAGCTCGAGCATCTCCCCGGCGTCGCGCTCGTGGTCGTATCCGCAGAGGTGGAGCACGCCGTGCACCACCGCCTCCGTCAGATCGGTCGTGTGCTCGGGGCAGACGACCACGTCGCCCAGCTCGCGCGGCCCGGCGCTCTCACCCAGCTCGTCGACCGGGAACGCCAGAACGTCGGTGGGCGTGTCGATGCCGCGGTGCTCGCGGTTGAGGCGCCTGATCTCGTCCTCGCCCACGAGCGTGACCGCCAGGTGCCCGTTCGCCACGCCGGCGGCACGCAACGCGGCCTCGGCCGGCGCGCGCAGCTCATCCGGAGCGTCGATGAGGTCGAGCTCGATCAGGCCTGTCCGTGGCGCCGGGCCTCGCGGAGCGGCGGGGCCTGCTTCTCCGCGTACTCGTTGTAGGCGGCCACGATCCGCTGGACGAGCTTGTGCCGCACCACGTCCTCGCCGCCGAAGCGCACGAACTCGATGCCCTCCACGTTCTCCAGGATGTCGCCGATCACGAGCAGGCCGGAGCGCTGGTCCTTGGGAAGGTCGATCTGGGTCACGTCGCCGGTCACGACCATCTTCGAGTTGAAGCCGAGCCGCGTGAGGAACATCTTGATCTGCTCGGGGCTCGTGTTCTGGGCCTCGTCGAGGATGATGAACGAGTCGTTCAGCGTCCGGCCGCGCATGAAGGCGAGCGGCGCAACCTCGATCACGCCTCGCTCGAGATGCTGGTTGACCTTCTCCGGCTCGAGCATGTCGTAGAGCGCGTCGAAGAGCGGCCGCAGGTAGGGGTCGACCTTCGCCATCAGGTCGCCGGGCAGGAACCCGAGCCGCTCGCCCGCCTCGACCGCGGGGCGCGTGAGGACGATCCGGTTGACCTCGCGGCGCGACAGCGCGGCCACGGCCATCGCCACCGCAAGGAAGGACTTGCCGGTGCCGGCGGGACCGATGCCCACCGAGATCGTGTTGCGCCGGATCGCGTCCACGTAGCGCTTCTGATTGACGGTCTTGGGAGCCACGCGCAGCCCGCGGTGGCGCCAGACCACGTCCTCGAGGATGCGGCTCGGGCTCTCGTGCCGGTCCAGCGCCGATGCGATCGCCTCGATCGTGCCCGGGGCAATGTCGTGACCGGCGCGCACGAGGTCGCTCAGCTCGCGGACCACGGTCCGGCCCATCGCCACGTCGTCGTCGGCCCCGTCGAGCGTGAGCACGTTGCCTCGCAGGAACACGTCGCAGTCCAGATGCTGCTCGAGCGTCTTCATGATCACGTCACCGGGCCCCGCCAGCTCGGCGGCGACCTCGTTGTCGAGCTCGATCTGGGTGCGCACTACACCAGCCCCATCAGGGCGTCAGCTTCTCCTTGACCGATGCGCTCACGCGCTTGCCATCGGCGCGGCCCTTCACCTGCGGCATCACGAGCGCCATCACCTTGCCCATCTCGGCCGGCGACGTGGCACCGGACTCGGCCACCGCGTCGCCCACGATCGCCTCGAGCTCCTCGTCGGACAGCTGCGCCGGCATGTAGCCCGCGATCAGCTCCGCCTCGAGCTCCTCGCCGGCGGCCAGGTCCTCGCGGCCGCCGTCGCGGTATGCCTCGGCGGCCTCCAGGCGGCGCTTGCGCTCGCGCTGCAGCACCTCCAGGTCGTCGCTCCCGCCGTCCTTCTCGGCCTTCTGAAGCTCGCTCAGGATCAGCCGCAGCGCACTCACGCGCTCACGCTCGCCCGCCTTCATGGCGGTCGTCACGTCGGTCTTGACCTGTTCGAGCACGGACATGGCTCAAGTGTAGGCGTGGAGCAGCAACGCACTCCACCCGGCCTCCGTCAGCCGCGCCGTCTCCCGCAGCGGCGCGAACGCCGCCGCCACCTCGTCCTCCTCCCCCACGAGCAGCCCCGACACGATCAGGACCACCGGCGGGTGCTCCATCAGCTCGGCCACGCGGAGGAGCAGCGGGCGCACCAGATTGGCGGCCACGACGTCGGCCTTCGGCGCCGGACCCTCGCGAAGGTCGGCACGGCGCACGTCGTCGAGCGCGATGCCGTTCACGCGCGCGTTCTCGAGCGTCGCGTCCACTGCGGCCTGCTCATTGTCCAGCGCGCTCACCGGCGCGAAGCCGAGCTGGACGGCGGCGAGCGCCAGCACGCCGGAGCCGCAGCCCAGGTCGGCGAACGACCCGCGCGCCTCGACGCCGAGCAGCAGCTCGAGCGAGAGCCGCGTGGTGGCGTGCGCGCCGGTGCCGAACGCCTGACCCGGGTCCACCACGAGCTCGGGCACGCCGGGCTCGTTCAGGGGCGGCTCCCACGGCGGGCGCACCCGCAGCCGCCCACCCACCACCACCGGCCGGTGGAAGCGCCGCCAGCGCTCGGCCCAGTCGTCGGCCACCTCGTCGCCGCTCACGCTCACGCGCACGCCGGCCACCTCCGCCTCGCCGCGCGGCAGGGCTGGCAGCTCCCCCGGAGCGCCGTAGACGGCGTACTCCACGAAGCCGTCCCCGTCGACCTGCTCGACCCCGGAGGGAGCCAGGTCGAGCAGTGCCGCGAGCACTCGCTCGGCGTCCGCCGCGGGCGCCCTCACGGCCAGCCGGATCAGCGGAACGCGCGCCTGACCTTGGACAGCAGGGACTCGTCGCTCGGCTCGGCCAGGTTCTCGTCCGTGAGCGATCCGTGCAGCTCCTCGAGCAGCTCCTGCTGGCGGGTCGACAGGTTCCGCGGGATCACCACGTTCATCAGCACACGCTGGTCGCCGCGCCGGCCGCGGCCGATCGCCGGCATGCCGCGGCCGCGGAGCGTCACGACCGTGCCCGGCTGGGTTCCGGCCGCCACGTCCAGCTGCTCGTCGCCGTCGAGCGTGGGCACGGTGACCGTGGTGCCCAGCGCCGCGGCCGGGGCGGGCACGTCCACGACCGTGACCAGGTCGCTGCCGTCGCGGAGGAAGCGCTCGTCCGTCGCCACGCGCACCAGCACGTAGAGGTCTCCAGCCGGACCGCCGCGCTCGCCCGCATGGCCGCGGCCGGTCAGCCGGATGCGCTGCTCGTCGGCGATCCCCGCCGGCACGTCCACCGAGAGCGTCTTGCGCACCGCCTTGCGCCCGCGGCCGCCGCACGCCTCGCACGGCTGCGACGGGATCTTGCCCTCGCCGTCGCACACGTCGCAGGCCTGCTCGCGCACGAGCTGTCCGAACGCCGTGCGCGTGACCGCCCGCAGGCGCCCGGCGCCGTCGCAGCGCGTGCAGGTCTCGATCGGCGTGCCCGGCTCGGCGCGGTTCCCGTGGCAGCGCTCGCAGGCATCCACGAGGTCGTAGGCCACGTCGACGGTCTCCCCGCGCGCCGCCTGCTCGAGGCTGATCTCCACCTCCACGCCCACATCGCCGCCCTGCACCCGGCCGGCCCCTCCCCCGAACCCTCCCCCGAACGGGTCACCGCCCCCGAAGAAGGCGTCGAAGATGTCCCCGAAGGACCCGAAGCCGTGGGCCGTGGAGGCGAAGCCGCCCGACTCGAGACCTTCGAAGCCGTAGCGGTCGTAGGTGGCGCGGCGGTCGGCGTCGGACAGGATCTCGTACGCCTCCGCGGCCTCCTTGAACTTCTCCTCGGCCTCCGGATCGTGCTTGTTCACGTCCGGGTGCAGCTCGCGCGCGAGCGCCCGGAAGGCCTTCTTCACGGCGCGCTCGTCGGCGTCTCGGCCGACGCCGAGGACCTCGTACGGGTCGCGCCTCACTCGTCGTAGACCTCGGCCACGAAGCGCGACAGCTCAGAGGCGGCCTGGCGCACCGCCATGATCACCCGCGGGTAGTCCATCCGGACCGGCCCGATCACCGAGACGGCGCCGAGGTTGCGGCGGGCGAGGCCGTAGTTGGCTCCGACGATGCTGAGCGAGCGCAGCTCGGGCGCCAGGTTCTCCTCGCCGATCCTGAGAAACACGCTCGGCTCGGAGAGCGACTGTCGCAGCACCGCGAGCAGCGCGCGGCGGTGCTCCAGAACCTCGAGGATCGAGGCCAGCTGCGAGAGCTCCTGGAAGCGGTGCTCCGACACGAGCCGCGCGGCGCCTTCCATGAACAGCGTGTTCTCGGCAGTGTCCTCGAGCTCGGTGAACGCGGGTGCGAGCGTGCCGAGGAAGGTTCGCTCGCCGTTCGACAGTTGTGGCTCAGTCAGCCGGGCCTGGACGAGGCGCGAGCCCACATCGAGACCGCCGAGCGCCTCGTTGAGGTAGCTCGCGGCCCAGTCGATCAGGCCGGGATCGACGGGCTCGTCGTACGACACGACCCGCTTGGTCACGCCGCCGGTGGAGGAGATGACCACCACCATCACCACCTGGGGCTGCATGAGCAGGACCTCGACGTGGCGGATCGTGGCCGTCTCGATCGGCGGCGCGGTGACCAGCGCGAGGAGGTTCGTGACCTGGGAGAGCTGCTCCGTGGTGGCGCGCATTGCCTCGTCCACCTCGCGCCGCATGAACGTCAGCTCCACCGCCTTGCGGGGGACCGGCAGCCGGCCCTCCGCGAGCACCTCGTCCACGTAGAAGCGGTAGCCGCGGTCTGTGGGCACTCGGCCGGCCGAGGTGTGCGGGTGCTCGAGCAGCCCGATTTCCTCCAGGCGGGCCAGCTCGGCCCGCACCGTCGACGGACCCCATGGGATGTCGACCTGCTCGGCGATCCACTTCGAGCCCACGGGCTGGTCGAGCGACACGTGTCCCTCGACGACCTTCCGCAGAAGGAAGCTCTGGCGCTCGGAGATATCCACGGTCCTATTGTGGCGGGCGGCCCGCCGTTCGCCCGTCAGGACGTTTGAAGCTCGGCCTCTGCGTTGCGGATGATGCGCTTCCCGCCCTGCTCCGCCTCGGTCTCGACCACCACGACGCCGTCGCGCTCCTCCTTGACCGAGCCGGTCACGGAGATCTCCTGCTCGGGGAACCCCATCCCGCGGAACTGGACCGAGAGCCGCCTCAGCGCGCGCGGGTCCCCGCCGGCGGCCGCCACGTTGGCGCGCGCGACCTGGGCCATCATGTAGAGGCCGTGCAGGATGTTCCCCGGCAGGCCCACCTGCTTCGCGAACTCCGGATCGATGTGGATCGGGTTGAAGTCTCCGGACGCCCCCGCGTAGCGGTGCGGGAGGTACTTGTCCGGCGTGACCTTCAGATCGACGTTCACCCTCACACCCCTCGCACGATGTTGGTCCAGGTGCCCCGCACCACTTCCTGCCCATCCTGGTTGCGGGACACCGACTCGAAGACGTAGAAGCCCATCCCACCGCGCTCGGCGATGTCCTTGACGGTGGTCTCGGTGGTGATCGCGTCGCCGGCGCACACCTGCTCGCCCCAGACGAACTCCTGGGAGCCGTGGACCATCATCGGGAAGTTGATGCCCACCTCGGGGTCGAGCACCGCCGGACCCACCGATCCGGCCGAGTAGACGACCGCGAACATCGGTGGCGCGGGCACGTCGCGAAAGCCCGCGGCCGTGGCCTGCTCGCGATCGAAGTAGACGGGGTTGTCCTCACCCACCGCGAAGGCGTACTCGCGGATCTTCTCCTTGCCCACCTCGTAGGTGTACGGCGGGTAGGCCTTCCCGACTGCGTCTGCGTTGACCGGCACGGCGCGCCAGTCTAGTGCGCGATCCGAAGACCGCGGCTAGGCAACTTCGCGGAGCGCCTGCGCCTCGGCGAGCGTGCCGAGCTTGCGGATCGCGCCTTCCTCGATCTGCCGCGTGCGCTCGCGCGTGAGCTTGAATAGCCGCGCCACCTGGTCGAGCGTGCGGGGCGGCTCGCCGGCAAGGCCGTAGCGCAGCGTGATGATGCGGCGCTCGCGGTAGGGAAGGTTGTCGAGCACCCGCGCGAGCCGCTCGTGCATGAGCGTCTCGGCGGCCGCGTCGAAGGGGGACATCGTGCTCTCGTCGGGGATCAGCTCGCCGAATTGGGCGGCGTCGGAGTCGTCGCCCACCGGCTTGTCGAGTGACACGAGCGGCTGCGCGGCGCGCATCAGCACGTCGGCCTCCACCGGGTCCACGCCCGCGAGCTCCGCGATCTCCTCGACGGTCGGATCGCGATCGCCGGCCGCTTCGAGCTTGCGCTGAGCGCCGTCGAGCTTCTTGATGATGTTGTCGATGTGGATGGGGATCCGGATGGTCCGGCCCTTGTCCGCGATCGCCCGCGAGATGGCCTGGCGAATCCACCAGGTCGCGTAGGTCGAGAACTTGAAGCCCTTGCGGTAGTCGAACTTCTCGACGGCGCGCACGAGCCCGATCGAGCCCTCCTGGATCAGGTCGAGGAACGGCAGCCCCTGGTTGCGGTAGCGCTTGGCGATCGACACCACGAGGCGCAGGTTGGCGCGCGTCATGTGGTCCTTGGCGTCGAGGTCGCCGCGCTCTATGCGCTTGGCGAGTGAGATCTCCTCGTCAGCGGTCAGCAGCGGCGTCGCGGCGATGCCGTCGAGCAGCTGCTGGAGCGCGTCGACCGTGGGATCTGGGGCGGTGGATACGAGAGCTTCCGGGGTCACGGGGGCCAACCTACGGCCGCGTCCTAAGGGCGAGTTAAATCCTCAGACGGGGCGCAAACCGTGCCCCAGAGCGGTCAGGAGTCGCCGTCGCCCAGCTCGAGCACCGCCAGGAACGCCTCCTGCGGCACCTCGATTCTGCCCACCTGCTTCATGCGCTTCTTTCCGGCCTTCTGCTTCTCGAGGAGCTTGCGCTTGCGGGTCACGTCGCCGCCGTAGCACTTGGCGATCACGTCCTTGCGGATCGGCTTGACCGACTCCCGGGCGATGACCTTGGAGCCCACCGCCGCCTGGATCGCGACCTCGAACTGCTGGCGTGGGATCTGCTTCTGCAGGCGCTCGGCCATCGCGCGGCCGGCCGCATAGGCCTTGTCGCGGTGGACGACCATCGAGAGCGCGTCCACGGTGTCGCCGGCGAGGAGGATGTCGAGCTTCACGAGATCCGCCGCCCGCATGCCGAGGAGCTCGTAGTCGAGTGACGCGTAGCCCCTCGTCCGCGACTTCAGCTGGTCGAAGAAGTCGAGCACGATCTCCGCCAGCGGCAGGTCGTAGTGGATCTGCACGCGCTGCTCGGACAGGTAGCCCATGTCCACGTGCACGCCACGGCGCTCCTGGCAGAGCTCCATCACGGCGCCCACGTGCTCGCGCGGCGCCAGGATCGTGGCCCGTATGTAGGGCTCGCGGATCTCCTCGATCGTCGACCGGTCGGGCATGTCGGACGGGGAGTGCACCACCGACTCGGTGCCGTCGGTGAGCGTGATCTCGTACTCGACGGTCGGCGTGGTGGCGAGCAGCTCGAGGTCGTACTCACGCTCGAGCCGCTCGCGGACGATGTCCATGTGCAGCAGCCCGAGGAAGCCGCAGCGGAAGCCGAATCCGAGCGCCTGACTGGTCTCGGGCTCCCATGAGAGCGCAGCGTCGTTGAGGGCCAGCTTCTCGAGCGCGTCGCGCAGGTCCGGGAACTGATCCGTGTCCACCGGGAAGATGCCGCAGAAGACCATCGGCTTCACCTCCCGGTAGCCGGGCAGCGGGTCCGCCGCCGGGTTGCCCTTGGCGGTGAGCGTGTCTCCCACGCGCAGAAGCGAGACGTCCTTGATGCCCGTGATCAGGTAGCCCACCTCGCCGGCGCGCAGCGACTCGACCGGAGTCATCTGCGGGCCGAAGAAGCCGATCTCGTCCACGCCGGCCTCGGTGCCGGACTGCATCGCCACCACCTGGTCGCCCTTGCGGAGCTCCCCATCCACCACGCGGACGTAGGCCACCACCCCGCGGTACTGGTCGAACTCGGAGTCGAAGATCAGCGCCCGTGGCGCGCCGCCGGCGTCGCCCTCCGGGGGCGGGATCCGCTGGACCACCGCCTCGAGGAGCTCGGACACGGAATCGCCCGTCTTGGCGGACACGCGGATCACGCTGTCGGGGTCCTCCCCCAGCAGCTCCGAGATCTCGCGTGCGACGCGCTCGGGCTCCGCTCCGGGCAGGTCGATCTTGTTGAGTGCCGGGATCAGCTCGAGGCCGGCGTCGATCGCCAGGTAGGTGTTGGCGACCGTCTGGGCCTCCACGCCCTGGGAGGCGTCCACCAGCAGCAGCGCGCCCTCGCAGGCGGCCAGCGAGCGCGACACCTCGTAGGTGAAGTCCACGTGGCCGGGCGTGTCGATGAGCTGCAGGCGGTAGAGCTTGCCGTCGCGCGCCGTGTACTCGACCCGCACCGCCTGGGCCTTGATCGTGATGCCGCGCTCGCGCTCGAGGTCCATCGAGTCGAGCAGCTGCGGCCGGTGGTCGCGCGGGTCGACCGCCCCGGTGATCTCGAGGATGCGATCGGCCAGCGTGGACTTCCCGTGATCGATGTGGGCGATGATCGAGAAGTTGCGGATGTTGGCTGCCGGGGCGCTCATTGCGACCTTCGAGAGTAGTGCCGCAGGGCGATCTCCGGCTAGATGCCCGCCACGCTGACGCTGCGGGCTTCAGGCACGCAAAAGCGGGCCGTGCGCGTGGCCTCGGCCCGGATCTCCGCTCGTGCCGCGCGGCGCACCTCGACGTGGGGGGTCACGTTCACGCGGACCGCGTCCCGGTCGCGCTCGAGCTGCCAGCTGGCGGCCACGCGGCCGTCGACGGTCACGGTCTGGTCTCCGCTCAGCGTCAGCCGCAGGGGCCTGACCTCGGCCGGGATGATCCGCTCGCGGTCCTCGTACGCGAGCAGCGGCTGATCCCAGCGGCCGAGCAGCCGCACCGGGAGCCGCGTGGATTCGGGCGGCAGGGGCCGGCCGGGAAGGTCGAGCAGCTCGGTGCCGCGCTCGTCGCGAAACGACACCGTCGGCAGGCGCGACAGGGCCTCGGCGAAGTCGCGCTGCGCCACGCCGGCCCAGGCGGCCATGTCGCGGCGGCTCGCCGGGCCGAAGGCGGTGAGGTAGCGCTCGAGCACCAGGGCGGCCGCGTCGGCTGGATCGGGGAGTGGCCGCGGGTCGATGACGAAGCTCGCGCGTCCGCGGTCCCCCCACGAGCCTCCCGGCGGCAGCTGCACCAGCGGCAGCAGCGTTCGCGCGAAGACGATCGGCGCCCAGGGCTCGCCGGTCACGCCCTCGTAGCCCGCCACTCGCTCGCGGATCTCGGTGTTGGTGCGCGGCTCTCGCAGCCAGTCACCGAGCTCGGCGGCGACCTGCTCCTCGTCCAGGCCGGCGTGGCGTTTGCGCCAGGCCCGCATTCGCGATTGGCGGGTCAGCTGCGCGTACGCCGGGTAGTCCTCGCCCGCCACGAGGTGGAGCGTGAGCCGGCTGATCGTGGTCTTCACGACGCTGCGCGCGACGATCGCGGTCTCGAGTGCCTCGCGCGAGAACCCGTCCAGCCGCGCGGCCAGCGTGATGTATGGAGCGGGCGGGTGCTGCGCCTGCAGCGGCGTGAGGTGACGGATTGCCTCGTCCGGGGCCATCCGCCGGCGCTCGAGCAGGAGCTGGCGGGCGGCCAGCGCCGCGGTCAGCCGAGCGCGCGTGAGCGTCTCCATGGCCGCGAGCCTAGGGGCTCCGAGCGTGTCTCTCCTACGGCCTCCTGCGTGCGCGCAGGAGGTAGTCCACCTGCTCCTGCTTGCGCATGATGATGTGCTCGAGCCGGTGCTCAACGGCCTCGGACGCGGCCTCGCGGCCCGTCGGCTCGATCGCGGCCTGCAGGGCCTCGAGCGTCTCGCCCTCGCAGTCCACGAGCTGGTCGAGGGCGTGCGCCGGGTCGGCCTGGAAGCTGAACTCGGCCACCTCGGTGGTCGGCTGGCCGCCGAGCGCGGTGATCTTCTCCGCCAGCCGGGTGGCGTCCTCGAGCTCCGAGAGCGCGTGCTGGCGCATCTTCTCGGCGTGGGCCTGGTACTCGAGCCCGATCACGCTGCCGGCCGTGACCGAGTACATGAGCACCGAGCGGTGCTGGAGCCGCAGCGCGGTGTTGAGGCACTCGATCTGCGCCTCCACGTCCATTGTCTCTTCTGGTGACATGGCCCGGCTCTTACCCGCTCCGGCGGCCGCGACTAACAAGCAGCCGCCCGATCTGCCTCGCCTCGGGCACCCGCAGCGCCCACACCGCGGCCGCGTAGACGGCGATTCCGGCGGCTATCGCGCTCAGCACGGCGACGGCCTGGGCGAGGAACGAGTGGCCGAGCAGCGCGTCCAGTCCGTACCAGGCCCCGTACGCGGCGCCCGCGAGCGGCACGGCGGCGAGCAGCATCAGAAGGGCGGCGCCGATCGTGCGCCTCCCCTCCACTCCCCCGAGGTCGCCCCGCAGCATCAGGCCCTGGGCGACGCACATGACGACCGTGCCCGCCACGGTGCCGAGCACGATGCCGCCGATCCCGAACGGGCCGTACAGCGCGGCGGCCAGGCTTGCGTTCACGGCGAGGTTGACCCCGGCCAGCGCGGTGGTGGCCCAGGGCCGCTGGAGGCTGAAGAAGGTGCGCGAGAACAGCAGGCTCGCTCCCTGGAAGGGAAGGGAGATCGACCACCAGACCAGCGCCTCGGCCACGAGGTCGGTGGCCTCCGGGCCGAAGGCGCCGCGCTGGTACACGAGCCGGGTGATCGGCTCTGCCAGCACCGCCATCAGGACCGCGCTCGGGATCAGCAGCAGGCAGATCTGGCGAACGCCGTTGGCCATCGTGCGCCGCAGGTCGTCGTGCGCGCCGCGCGCCGCGAAGCGGGCCAGCGTCGGGAACAGCACCGTGGCGATCGAGATGGAGAACAGCCCCTGGGGAAGCTGGTAAATCCGGAACGCCTTGTCGATGGCGGCGGGCGCCTGGTCGGAGACGAGCGTGCCGAAGAGCGAGTTGATCAGGAGGCTCAGGTTGATCAGCCCGAGCGCGAGCGTGACGGGGAGCATCAGCTTGAGGACCTGCCTGACGCGCTTGTCGCGCCAGTCGATCCGGAACGTGAGGCTGCCGCCGCGGCCCCGCAGCCACGGGAGCGGCAGCAGGAACTGCACCACCGTCCCCAACAGGATCCCGATCGCGTACGCGTAGATCTCGTCGTCCTCGGGCAGCACCGGCACCAGGCCGACGAGGCAGGCGATGATCACGGCGTTCCAGGCCACCGGGGCGAGCGCCGGGACGCTGAAGTGGTCGAACGAGTTGAGCATGCCGACCACCAGGCCCGAGAGCGCGAGCAGCACGACGATCGGGAACATCAGCCGGGCGAGGTTGACGGTCAGGTCCTGCAGCGCCGGGTTGTCGTCGAAGCCCGGCGCGAGCACCGTCATGAGCGGCTCGGCGAAGATCACGAACAGCGCCGTGACCGCGCTCAGGATCAGCAGGATCAGGAAGAACAGGCTGGAGGCCACCCGGAAGGCCTCCTTGCGCTCGCCGCGCTCGAGCAGCTCGGTGAACACCGGGACGAATGCGCCCTGCAGGGCCGAGTCGGCGACGAGGGCACGCACCAGGTTCGGCACCTGGAATGCGATCGTGAACGCCGACATCGCGCCGCTGACCCCGAAGTACCTCGCCGCCACAACCTCGCGGATCAGGCCGAGGACGCGCGACAGGCCGGTGGCGAACGAGAAGAAGGCCGTGCTGCGGCCCAGGCGGCGGGCGGTTCCGCGCCGCACCGGCGCGTCGGTCTCCATGAGACGAGCGCTACACTAAGCGCCCGCCGCGCCGCCCTGCCGGTCGCGGCTTCAGTGCTTCTATGGCCAACATCGCATCACAAGAAAAGCGGATTCATCGGGCGGAGCGCGAGCGGATAGAGAACCGCCAGCGCACCTCGCAGGTGAAGACGTGGATCCGCAGGCTCGAAGCCGCCGTCGAGGACGGCGATGCCACCCGCGCCGACGAGGAGCTCCGCGAGCTCGTCTCGCGCGTGGACCGCGCGGTCAAGTCGGGGGCACTGCACCGCAACGCCGGAGCGCGCCGCAAGGCCCGCGCCGCGCGCATGCGTGCCCGTATTTCCGGCTAAATCCGGCAAGACAACCGACACACAGCCGCCTGCGGAGCGGTTAGGGTCTTCACGCCGATGGCGCTCGACCGCTCCGCCGACACCTCGGGCCACTCCCGCCGGGAGTTTCTCGAGCGCACCGCCTACGCCGCGGGGCTCGCCGGCGCCACCGGGCTCTCGGCCGACGCCATCCTGACCCAGGCCGCCGAGGCCGCTTTCAGGCCGCTGCCGAAGCCGCGCAACGTGCCGATCGACCACTTCGTCCTCCTGATGATGGAGAACCGGTCGTACGACCACTACTTCGGCTGGCTGAAGGGTTACTCGGACGCGCGCCAGAACCAGCGTTACCCGAACACCGAGGGCGAGCTCGTGGCCACGCGCCACGCCTCCACGCTCGGCAGCGGCGGCGTCGAGTGGAAGGGCTGCGGGCATCCCGACCCGGGTCACGGCTGGACCTCGGGCCGCGCTCAGCTGAACGGCGGCTTCCTCGCCCAGGGCAGCGGCAACGACGAGTTCGCGCTCTGCTACTACAACCGCGGCGACCTCGGCTTCATTCACGAGGCGGCGCGGAACTACACGCTCTTCGACCGGTACTTCTGCTCGATCCTCGCGGGCACCTGGCCGAACCGGTACTACAAGTGGTCCGCGCAGTCGGGCGGAATCAAGACCAACACGCTCGAGCCCGGCGGGAACAGCTGGGAGACGATCTTCGACCGCGCGCTCGCGGCCGGGCTTACCGCGAAGTACTACTACTCGGACCTGCCCTTCGGGCTGCTGTTCGGCAATCGCGCCACCAAGTGGGTCGCGCCGATCACGCAGTACTACGAGGACGCGGCCGCCGGCAAGCTGCCGAACATCGCGATCGTCGACCCGGCCTACGGCGACGGCGGCGGCAGCGACGGACTCTCCGCCGACGAGCATCCGCTCGGGGACGTCCGTCTTGGCCAGGCGTTCCAGGCGGACGTGGTCAACGCCTTCACCCACTCCCCCAACTACCGCCGGGGCGCGCTCTTCCAGATCTACGACGAGTGGGGCGGCTTCTTCGACCATGTCCGGCCACCGCGCGTGCCGGACGACCGGGCGAGCGCCATACAGAGCGAGGACTTCGGCCAGCTCGGCTTCCGCGTGCCGGCCGTGGCGGTCTCGCCGTACACCCGCAATCGCGGCGTGACGCAGAAGGGGCGCTTCGGCGGCTGGTGGTTCAAGCCGACCTGGCGCGTCGAGCACGGCACGTATGCGCACGAGTCGATCCTCAGCTTCATCAGCTACCGCTTCGGCCTCGGGTTCCTGAACAAGCGTCACAAGTACGCGAACAACATCGGACATGCCTTCGACTTCTGGGGCAAGACGGACTTCGAGCCGGCCGAGCTGCCGGACCCGCCGGTGATCCTCACCCGGCCCTGCGCGCTCGGCGGTCAGGACATCGAGGACTCGGAGGAGTCGCACGCAAGCGACCTCGCGCAGCTCGCGCGTGTCGCGGAGAAGCAGAAGGTGCCGGTCTACGAGGCCACGCCCGACTTCATCTTCCAGAACCCGGACACGATGAAGAAGGCGATCGCAGCCGCGCCCTGATCATGTTGGGCCGCCGGTAGAGTCGCCCCGCGTGGAGACGCGACTTCTGATCGGCGGCGAGCAGGCCGAGGGCGCCGGACCTGCGCTCGCGGTTGAGAATCCGGCCACCGAGGAGACGCTCGCCGGCCTCCACGCCGCCGCCCCGGAGCAGGTGGACGCGGCGATCGCGGCCGCGTCGGAGGCAGCCCCGGGCTGGGGCACCACCCCGGCCGTGGAGCGCGCCGAGCTGCTCCACGAGGTCGCGAACGCACTGCGCGCCCGTACCGAGGAGATCGCGCGGGTGATGACGCTCGAGGGTGGCAAGCCGCTGCTCGAGAACCGCGACGAGGTCGGCTGGACCGCCGCGGCGTTCGACTACTACGCCGAGATGGGCCGCAACTTCGCCGGTCGCGTGATCCCCTCGATCGAGGCGACTCAGCTCGCGCTCGTGCTGAAGGAGCCGATCGGCGTGTGGGGCTGCATCGTGCCCTGGAACTACCCGCTGCTGCTGCTCGCTTGGAAGGTGGCGCCGGCGCTCGCCGCGGGCAACACGGTGGTGGCCAAGCCGTCGGAGCTCACGCCGCTCTCCACCCTGATGCTCGCGTCCTGCTTCGAGCACCTGCCGAGGGGAGCGTTCAACGCGGTCGCCGGCGCCGGCGACGTGGGCGAGGCGATCGTTCGCGACGCGCGCGTGCACGGCGTGGCCTTCACGGGCTCGGTGGCCACCGGCAAGCGCGTGGCGGCGGCGTGCGCCGAGCGCGTGGCGCGGGTGAACCTCGAGATGGGTGGCAAGGACCCGTTCATCGTCTGCGCCGACGTGGCCGGCCAGGTGGACGTGGCTGCCAAGGGCGGCGCCTGGGCCGCCTACCTGAACGCCGGGCAGGTGTGCACCTCGGCCGAGCGCTTCTACGTGGCGCGTGAGCTGTACGACGAGTTCGTGGAAGTGTTCGTCGAGCACGCCCGCTCGCTCCGCGTGGGCGACCCGCTCGACGACGCGACCGACGTGGGGCCGATGGTGTCGGCCGCCCAGCGCGCCAAGGTCGAGGCGCAGGTGGAGGCGGCGGTGGCCGCCGGCGCCTCGCTGGTCGTCGGCGGCGACAGGGCCGGCCTCGAGCGAGGCCACTACTACTCCCCCGCCGTGGTGACCGGGGCCCCCGCCGAGACGGACCTCCTGCGCGAGGAGACCTTCGGCCCGGTGGCTCCGATCGTGCCCGTGGACTCGCTCGACGAGGCGATCGCGCTCGCGAACGGCACCCGCTTCGGCCTCGGGGCCAACGTCTACACGCGCGACCTCGAGACCGCCCTGCGCTGTGTGCGCGAGATCAAGTCCGGCACCGTGTGGGTGAACGATCCGCTCACCGACAACGACGCCGGGCCGTTCGGTGGGATGAAGCAGTCCGGCTTCGGCCGCGAGCTCGGCCAGGAGGGCCTCGAGGCGTTCCAGGAGACCAAGCACGCCCACATCGAGACGAAGATCGAGGCCAAGGAGTGGTGGTACCCCTACGGCGGCGGCGGGCCGCCGCACGGCGCCTGAGCGCGTCCGCGCGCCCCGATCAGGCCGTGGCGCGGGCCAGCGCGAGCGAGAACGCCGTGTCCTCGTCGAGCTGGAGCTCGCCGCCGCCGCGCATGTCGACCTCGAGCTCGGAAAAGATCTCCAGAGCGTGCTCGAGCGTCACGCGGTCAGCCTTGCGCGCCCGGGCGATCGTCTTCTTCGCGAGCCAGGGCGGGCCTCCGAGCGACCCGGCCACCTTCTGCTCCGGCATTCCGGATTCGAGCAGCGCCACCGCGCGGTGCACCTCGCGCAGCCGCCTGACGACGGGGAACACGAGCCGGCCCGCGCGCTCACCGTGCGACTCGAGCTCTTCGGCGAGCCCGAGCGTCGCGCGCAGATCACCGGCCACGAGCGCGTCCGCGAGGTCGTAGACCTGTGGGGCGTTGTCGCCCGCGGTCAGCCGCTCCACGTCCTCCGCTCCCGCGTGCGCCGACGGATGCAGCGCGATCGTCAGCTTCTCCAGCTCGCGCGAGAGCCGCTGCTGGCTCGGGCCCACCCGCGACACGAGCTCCTTGGCGGCCTCGCCGTCCAGCTGCAGCCCCAGCTCGCGGCTGCGCTCGATCGCCCACTTGGGCAGCTCCCAGGTCTTCGGGGCGGCGCAGTCGCGGACATCGCCCCCGGCCTTCTCGGCTGCGTCGCGAAGCGCCTTGAGCGGCTTGCCGCGGACGATCAGGACCAGCACGGTGTCGGGCGGCAGGTCGGCGAGCGCCGCGTCGAGCGGCCCCAGCTCACCGGCCTTCCAGGCCCCCGCGTCGTCCACGAGCAGGTAGCGCACGCCGGGGTCGAAGGTGAGGCTCGAGAGCGCCGTGACCACCTCGGCCGGCTCGCTCGCGCGGGCGTCGAACGTCTCGAGCCCGCCCGGGCCGCGCTCCTCCTCGGCCCGTTGCCGCAGGCGCAGGCGCCAGGCGTCGATCTTCGCGTCGTCGTCTCCGCAGACGAGGTAGACGGGCTTCAGGTCGGCCACCGGCGCAGTGTAGGCGGCGGTCCGGGCGGGCCGCCTCAGCGCTCGGTGTCCACGCGGGGGCCGCTCGCGTCCACGGTGAGCGTGACGGTGCCGTCCCGGTCGGTGCGGTAGATCGGCACCCGCGCGCGCCGCAGCGCGGCAAGGGTCGACGGTGCCGGGTGCCCGTAGGTGTTCTCGCCCACCTCGATCGCCGCAAGCCCGGGGCGCAGCCTGGCGAGCACCTCGGGAAGGCCCGCGTCGGAGCTGCCGTGGTGCGGGACCTTCATGGCGTCCACGTGGGGAAGCGCGCAGCGGGAGCAGCGCTCGCTCTCGGCGTCGGCGGAGAGCAGCAGCCCGAACCCGCCGCTGCGAACCAGCGCGACCACGGCCCGCGGGTTCGGGTCCTCGGGAGCAGGCCCGTGCGGTCGCCGCGGAGGCGAGAGCACGTCGATCAGGAGCTCTCCGCCGGCGAGGCTGAGCGTGAGCGGCGCTATCGCCGGCACGCGCGGGATGTGACGGGCGCTCGCCTCCCTCTCCAGCGCCCGAAACGCGGGATCGGCGCTGCCGTCACCGCCGTCCAACAGGAGATCGACCGGGAAGCGGCGCAGCACCTCGATGAGCCCGCCGTGGTGGTCGCGCGAGGCGTGCGTGGCCACGACCGCGTCGAGGCGGGTCACGCCCGCGCGCCTGATCAGCCGCGCCGCGCCCGCCTCGGGCGGTCCGCCGTCGAAAAGCACCGCCGAGCCGTCCGGGTGCTGGATCAGCGTCGCGTCGCCCTGTCCGACGTCGAGGAAGCGCACCGTGAGCCGACTCGGGGCGCCGGGACGATCGAGCGCCGTGGCGCCGGCGGCGGCGACGAGCAAGGCAAGGGCCAGCGCGACCGCGGCGCGCCGTGCCCGGGGCAGCCGCCGCCAGCGCGCGGCCGCCTCGTGATGGTGAGCCGGCAGCCGGCGGGCGGACCGGTTCAGCCCGTAGGCGACCGCCGCGATCCCCGCGTAGGCGCCGAGCACCTGCGCGGGCGATCGGAGGCTCAGGCTGAGCTGCCCGGCCGGCAGGTCGGCGAAGCGCTCCGCCAGGCGGGCCAGATAGCCGACCGCCAGCCCCGCCGGCGAGCCCAGCGCCTCGGCGGCCCCGGTCAGCCCCGCCTGGCCCAGCGCGGCCTTGACCATGCCGAGCCACATCGCCGGCGCGACGGCGGGCAGCGCGAGCAGGTTCGCCGGCAGGCCGGCGAGCGACACCGAGCCGAAGTGGTGCGCCAGGAGCGGGGCCGTGGCCAGCGTGGCCGCCACGGTGATGGCCACCCCGTCGGCGAGCGCGCGAACGGCCTGGCGTGGGTGGCCGTCGTGCGCTGTCCCGGTTCGGCGTGGCAGGAGCTCCGTCCATGCACGGGCGAGCGCGGCCGCAAGCGGCACGCCCAGGACGAGGATGCCCACGACCGCCGCGAACGACAGCTGCCAGCCCGGATCGGCGGCGCTCCTGGGGTTCCACGCCAGTGTCGCGACTGCAGCGAGCAGCAGCGCGTACCAGCGCGAGGCCGGCCGCGACGCTCCCATGGCCGCCAGCCCGGCCAGGCCCATCACGCCCGCGCGCTGCAGCGAAGGCCCCGCGCCCGCCAGCGGCACGTAGATCGCGATCAGCGCGGCGAGCACCAGCAGACGTGCGCGCGGGGCCACGCCTGTGAGCAGCAGAAGCGGCAGGGCGAGCGCGACCAGCAGCATCACGTTTTGGCCGGAGACCGCCAGCAGATGCGCCAGACCGCTCGCGCGGAAGTCCTCGCGTGTGACCGGGTCGATCGCCCCGTCCTGACCGAGGACCATCCCGCGCAGCAGCGCGGCGTCCGCGGCCGGCAGTCCCGCACTCACCGCCCGCTCGGCGCGGACGCGCATGCGGTCGAGCCACCCCGCCGCGCCACCCCGCCGGCGCCCGGTGGCGCGCACCTGATCGAGCGCAAGCTCGCCCGCCACCCCGCGGCCACGCAGGTAGTCGTCGAAGTCGTCCTGGCCGGACGCCGCGAGCGCGCCCAAGCGGCCCGCGAGCGCCAGCTCCATGCCCGCGCCCAGGCCGGCGCGGGAACGGGCTCCAGGTGGGCGCTCGGACCAGCAGCCGCGTGCCGCGTAGGCGACCTGTGCGGATCTCGGCTTCGGCCGAGGAGCCGAACCGGCCCGGCCGCGGCGGCGTGACGAGCTCCGCCAGCAGCTCGACGTGGGCGCCGTCCCGGATCCGCCCGGCCGGCGCGTCGAGGGCATCCAGCCGCTGGTGGCCGCCGGCCGCCCCGAGCACCAGCAGCGTGGCGGTGAGCGCACCGAGCCGGGGGGCTCCGAGCGCCGCGAGCACGCCGAGGGCTACGGCGGCGGCCGCCGGCACGGCGTAGCTCGGCGACCCGGCCAGCGCAAGGCCGAGCGCCCCGGCGGCCATCGCCGCGTGCCATGGGCGGTGGGCGATGACCACGGCCCGTCAGGGCTGAAGCGCCTCTCGCAACGCCTGCAGGCGCGCCTCGCCGATGCCGTCCACCTCACTCAGCTCGCCTAGCGAGCCGAATCCGCCGCTGGCCGTTCGGTGCTCCACGATTCGCTCGGCGAGGGTGGGACCGATGCCGTCGACTCCGTCGAGCTCCTCGACCGTGGCGGAGCCGAGGCTGAGCTTGGCCGGTGCGCCGCCGGCGCCGGCCGGGCCCCGGGCCGGCACCACCACCTGCTGGCCGTCGTCCACGCGCGCCGCGAGGTTCAGCGCGTTCAGGTCCGCGCGGACGCTCGGACCGCCCGCGCGCCTGACCGCCACAGCAACGCGCGCGCCCTCAGGGACCCGCACCAGCCCCGGCCGGCGGACCGCCCCGGCCACGTGGACGAGGGCTCCCGAGGGCCGCGCGCTGGGGCCTCCAGACGCGGCGGGCGCGCCCGAGCGGATCTTCACCGGCGCCCGTGGGGCGTCCTCCCCGCTCCCCACGAGGCGGGTCAGCGCCAGCACACCGAGGGCGGCCGCGGCCATCCACGCGAGCAGGGTTCCGGTCGAGCGATCGGACACACGCCGACGGTAGGTCGAGACGCTTGACGCGTGGGTGACGTGTGCACCAGCCGCGTGACGAAACGCGTGCACCGCGGCGATCGAGCAGGCGCCGTGGTCCACTCCGACGCAGACCGTGTCAGAGCGAGCCGAAGGGCGAGCGAACGAGCGCGAAGCGCGAGAGGTCTGCGGCGGAGCGGACGGCGGCGCCGAAGCGGGGCCTCAGGCCACCGCGAACCCCGACAGCCCCTCGGGCGGCTCCTCGCTCACTTCCACGCGCTCCACGTGCGCGCCCGGCGGGCCCTCCCGGCACAGCTCCACCAGCGCCGCCACGGCGTCCCGCTCGCCCTCGAGGATCGCCTCGACCGTGCCGTCCGGCAGGTTGCTCACCGATCCGGCCACGCCCCGCTCGCGAGCGGCGCGGCGAATGGTGTCCCGGAAGAACACTCCCTGAACGCGGCCGTGTACGACCACGCGGACGCGGGTGGGCTCGCTCATACTCTCCGTGCGTTCACGACGAAAGGGGTTGGGCTGAATGGAGGCCGCGGCGGGAGCAGAGACCGCCTGGGGCGTGGACTCGGAGTATGGGCCGCTGCTCGATGTCCTGCTCTGTCCCCCAGATCACTTCCGCTGGCTCCCGACCAGCGCGATCTCGCGCGCGACACTCGCCGCCGGGGTCGCGTTCAACCACGACGACGCCGTGCGCCAGCACGCCGAGATGGTCTCCGTGTACGAGGAGGCGGGCGTGCGCGTGCACATGCTCCAGCCCGACCCCGCGCTGCCGTACCAGGTGTTCGCGCGCGACTCGTCGATCAACGTGCCCGCCGGGCCGATCGTCACGCAGTGCGCCCAGTGGTGGCGGCGGGGCGAGTACGCGGCGGTGATCCGCTTCTACCAGGAGACCGGAATCCCGATCCAGCAGATGGTCACGGCGGGCTCGTTCGAGGGCGGCGACCTGATGATCGTCGAGCCGGGCGTGGCCGCCATCGGGACGGGTGAGGAGCGCACGCAGGAGCAGGCGGCCCGGCAGGTGGCCGCGTGGCTCGAGGCGGAGGGCTGGGAGGTGCGCGTGGAGCGCATCCCGCCCCACTTCCTCCACATCGACGTGCTCGCCTGCATGCTCGGCGAGAAGCTCGCCGCCGTCTGCGTGGAGCAGGCCTCGAACGGCTTCGTGACGTGGCTCGAGTCGAAGGGCGTGGAGATCGTGCCCGTCACCCTCGCCGCGGCGCTCAAGCTCGGCGTGAACGGCGTGGCGCTCGGCGGTGACCGGGTGCTCTCGACGGCCGAGTCGAAGGATCTCAACGAGCGGCTGCGCGCGCTCGGGCTGACGGTCTACGACCCCGAGCTCTCCGCGTTCACGCTCGGCGGCGGGGGCGCCCACTGCCTCATGCAGGCGATCCGCCGCGGGCGCGTGGGCTGATGCCCGCCGATCCGCGTCGGGTGATCGCGGACCTGCGCGAGCTGGACGAGCGCACGGGCGGTCCCGACGGGGCACGGCGGGTCTGCTGGACCGATGAGTGGCGCGCCGCGCGGGCATTCCTCCACAAGCGGCTCACCGATCTGGACGGCGTGAGCGCCGAGGTGGACGAGGCCGGCAACCTGTGGGCCCGTCTCGGCGGGCGCCGGGAGGAGACCGTGGCGCTCGGCTCCCATCTCGACTCCGTTCCGAACGGCGGCTGGCTCGACGGGGCGCTGGGCGTGATGGCCGCCCTCGAGGTGCTGCGCGTGGCCGCCGAGGACGGCGCGGAGCGCTCCGTGGCGCTCGTGGACTTCGCCGACGAGGAGGGCGCGCGCTTCGGTCGCAGCCTGTTCGGCAGCTCGGCGGTGGCGGGCACGCTCGACCCGGCCGCGCTCGGGGATCTCAGGGATCCCGAGGGCAGGTCGATTCGTGAGGTGCTTTCGGAACACGACGTGGACGTCGACGCCGCGCCCCGCGCGGCGCGCATGCGCGACGGCCTGGCCGCCTATCTCGAGCTGCACATCGAGCAGGGTCCGGTGCTCGAGAGCGAGGGCATCCCGGCCGCGGCGGTGACCGGCACCGTCGGGGTGGAGCGCCATCGCCTGCGCTTCGAGGGGCAGACCGCCCACGCCGGCACCACGCCGATGGAGCAGCGCCAGGACGCAGGCCTGGCGGCGGCGGCGGCCGCGATCGCCGTGGAGGGAGTGGCCCGGCGGTACGATGGCGTGGGCACGACGGGAGCGCTCCGGCTGGACCCAGGCGTGGTGACCGCTGTGCCGGGAACGGCCGAGCTGAGCGTGGATCTGCGCCACCCGCGGGCCGACGTCCTGTCCACGATGCTGGAGACGGTCCGGTCCTCGGCGGGGGCGGCGGCGATGAGCCGGCGCTGCTCCCTGTCGGAGGAGGAGATCTGGAGCATCGAGCCGATCGCCTTCGACGAGCGCATCGTTGACGCGGTGCGCTCGGCCACCGGAAGCGATCGAACGCTCGCCAGCGGCGCGCTCCACGACGCCGCCGAGATGGCACGCCACGTGCCGACGGCGATGGTCTTCACCTCCTCGACCCGCGGGCTCAGCCACACGAAGGAGGAGGACACCCCGGAGCCGCACCTGGAGCGTGCGATCGCGGCCTACGCGGACGTGGCGCGGCAGCTGATCGCCGGCGAGATCGTCTAGGGCTCGAGCGCCACGCGCAGGGTCGCGAGCCCTCGGTCGCTGGCGCCGCGCAGGCTGCCGCCGTGGTCGAGGGCCTGCTGGATGTAGTCGAGCGTCTCCGCCGTCAGGCGCTCGCCCGGGAGCACGTTGGGGATCCCGGGCGGGTAGGCGGCGAGCGACTCCGCGGCCACGCGGCCGACCGCCGCGCGCGCCGGCACCACCTCCTGCGGGCCGAGGAACGCGTCCCGGGGGGTCATCACCAGCTCGCCCCAGGGCGGCGGCGGCGCGAAGGGGATCGCTGCGCACCCGGCCGAGCCGGGCGCTTGCGCACGACGCTCCTCGGTCCGATCCTCCGGGGTCTCGCTCAGCGCATCGACGCCGCCGCGGAGCGCCGCGACCAGGCGAGCACCGGCCGCCGTCACGTCCTCGCCCATGCCGAAGACCGCGACCATCACGTTCTCTCCGGCGAGCTCCAGGTTCACGTCGTCGCGCTCGCGGACGAGCCGCGCCAGCGCGTAGCCGCTGTGGCCGGTGCCGCGCACGTCGATCGCGAGGCGGAGCGGGTCGTAGTCGAAGACGCCCGGGGCACCGGCCAGGCGCTCGTCGAGCACGTCGAGCCCGGGCACCTCGCGCACGGCCGACCGCGTCGCCGCCAGGCCGCGGAGCGTCTCGTCGAGTAGCTCCTGGCCGCGCACCGCGGCGCTGCGGCGCGCCGCGTCGAGCGAGCCCGCCAGGAGCGAGCTGGGGCTCGTGGACTCGATCAGGGTCACGCAGCGGTCCACGACCTGCTCCTCGATCAGGTCCCCGTGGCCCAGGTGGATCATCGCGGCCTGGGTCAGGCTGCCCACGATCTTGTGGGTGCTCGACACCACCAGATCGGCGCCCAGCGAGAGCGCGTGCCGCGGGAGCGCGTGGTGGAAGGCCAGGTGAGCCCCCCACGCCTCGTCCACGATCAGCGGCACGCCCCGGCCGTGCGCCACCTCGGCGAGCGCGGCGATGTCCGCCACCGCGCCGAAGTAGGTCGGCGACACCACGGTCGCCCCGACCGCGCCGGGCGTCTCGTCCAGTGCGCGCTCGAGCGCGGCCGCCGTCATGCAGTGGGCGATGTGCAGCGCCGGGTCGAGCTCCGGGGCCACGAACGTGGGCCGCAGGCCGGAGAGGACGAGCGCGTCGATCGTGCTCGAGTGCGCGTTGCGCTGGACGATCACCTCACGCCCGTGGTGGGCGAGGGCGAGCAGCGCGACGTGGTTGCCCTGCGACGCGCCGTTCACGAGGAACCATGCGCGCCTGGCCCCCCACGCCTCGGCCGCGAGGATCTGGGCCTGCTCGTACGGCGTGGGGTCGGTGCCCACGTCGATGCCGTAGGTGAGCGCCGGGATGTCGAGCGCCAGGGCCGCGGGTCCAAGCGCGTCTCGCAGCGCAGGGTCGGCTCCCGGCCCGCCCTTGTGCCCCGGCACGTGGAAGCGCCCCGGCTCGCGCGCCGCGTAGGCCCGCAGAGCGTCCAGGTACGGCGTGTCGGACTGCGACGGGGGGGTCATCGCGACACCGCCTCGAGCGCGGCGGTGGCGGCGTCCGCCGGAGAGGCCACGCCCACCACGCCCGGAATGTCCCAGCTGTCGAGCCCGATCACCGGGCGCTGCGTCTTCAGGGCAAGCGCCACCTCGGAGAGGGTGCCATAGCCGCCGCCCACCGCGACAAGCGCGTCGGAAGCGCGCACCACGAGCGCGTTGCGGGCCTCGCCCAGCCCGGTGGCCACGGCCACGTCCACCCACTCGTTGGCGGCGGAGCGGTCCTCGCCAGGCAGGATCCCGAGCGTCGAGCCGCCCGCGCCCTTGGCACCCCGGCAGGCCGCCTCCATCACGCCGCCGAGTCCTCCGCAGACCACCATGGCGCCGCGCCGCGCGAGCTCCGCCCCCACTGCCTCGGCCTCGGCCGCGAGCCGTGCGCCGCCGTCGTGCGGCCCCACCACGGCCACGTAGGGCGTCCGGCTCAGGACCCCTCGTCCGCTCGCCGGGTCTCCGCCTCCGACTCGTCGCGCGCCGGCGCGTCGCGGCGCCGCACGTCCACCGCGAGCGAGATGCGCGAGGCGGTCACGAGCGCGCCCGCGGTCATGAGGACGGCGCCGGCGAGCGCCAGCCAGATGCCCGTGTCATGGGATGGCCCGGAAGGTCCCACCACGAGCGGCGGATCGTTCACGAGCTGCACGAGCACGATCAGTAGGGCCACCACCGCCTGCAGCAGCGCTCGTCCCGCCACCGGCGTGGCGGGCACGCGAAGGCCCGCGTCGGCCACCAGCGCCAGCGCGGTGCCGGCCGCGAGGGCCAGGAGGACGAGGTCGAGCGCTTCGAAGGCCGTGAACCCGGTCACCCCGTCCCACCAGTCGAGGAACAGGCTCACCGCCAGCATCAAGGCCCCGATCGTGCCCACCAGCGGTCCCAGCGGGATGCGCCGCTCGCGCGGGCTCACCGAACCACGAAGTTCACGAGCTTGCCGGGCACGACCACGGCCTTGACGATCTGGCGCCCGTTCATCCGGCTCGCCACCTTCTCGGACGCGCGCGCGATCTCCTCGAGCTCCGAGTCGGGCGCCCCCGCGGGAGCGACGAGCCGATCCACGACCTTGCCGTTGATCTGCACGACGAGCTGGATCTCATCGGTCACCAGCAGTTCCGGGTTCGCCTCGGGCCAGGGCTGCTCCCACACGCGCTCGCCGGTCATCAGCTCGTAGACCTCGGCGCCGAGGTGCGGAGCGAACGGGGAGATCAGCGAGCCGGCGGTGGCCACGCCGAAGCGCATGGCCTCGGGAGACTCGCTCGAACGTCCCCGGTAGATCTCGTTGACCAGCTCCATCACCGCCGCGATCGCGGTGTTGAAGGAGAAGCGGCCGGTCATGTCGCGGGTGACCTTGTCGATGGCCCAGTGCGCCTTGCGCACGAGCGGCGTCGCCTCCGCGGGGGCCGCAGCGCCAGACGGGCTTGCGGGAGCCACCTCGTGCGCGATGGTCCACAGCCGCGTCAGGAAGCGGCTGACGCCGCCCACGCCCTCGTCCTGCCAGTCGGCGTCGTGCTCCGGCGGCCCGATGAAGAGGATGTAGCAACGGGCGGTGTCCGCCCCGTGGCTCGCGACGAGCTCCTGCGGGGAGACGGCGTTGCCCTTGGACTTGGACATCTTCGCCCCGTCGCGGGTGATCATCCCCTGCGTGAAGAGGTGTGCGAACGGCTCGTTCGCACCCAGCAGGTCCAGGTCGTTCAGCGCCTTGACGAAGAAGCGCGCGTAGAGCAGGTGCAGGATCGCGTGCTCCACGCCGCCGATGTACTGGTCGACCGGCATCCAGGAGTCGAGTACCTCGCGATCCCAGGGCGCCTGGTCGTTGTGCGGGTCGCAGTAGCGCATGAAGTACCAGGAGGAGTCGACGAAGGTGTCCATCGTGTCGGTCTCGCGCCGCGCCGGCCCACCGCACTTCGGGCAGGTGGTCTCGACCCAGTCCTCGGCGGTGGCCAGCGGGGAGCGGCCCTTGGGCGCGTAGTCCTCGATCTCGGGCAGCCTGACGGGCAGCTGGTCGTCCGGCACCGGCACGAGCCCGTCGCGCTCGCAGCGGACGATCGGGATCGGGCAGCCCCAGTAGCGCTGCCGTGAGAGCAGCCAGTCGCGCAGCCGGTAGCTCACGGCGCGCGTCCCCTTGCCGTCCTCCTCGAGCCAGTCCACGATCCCCTCGTAGGCCTCGCGGTTGTTCTTCCCGTCGAAGCGCCCCGAGTTGACGAGCGGCCCGTCATCCGTGCACGGGAGGTCCCCGCAGTCGACCACGCGGCGGATCTCCAGCCCGAACTTCTGGGCGAACTCGTAGTCGCGCGTGTCGTGCGCCGGCACGGCCATCACGGCTCCGGTGCCGTACTCCAAGAGCACGTAGTCCGCTACGAACACCGGGATCTCCTCGCCGTTCACCGGATTGGTGACGGTGCGTCCCAGCGGCACGCCGGTCTTCTCCTTGTGCTCGTCACCGCGGTCCTCGGCCGACTCCGTGATCGCCCGGTTCACGTACTCGTGCACCTCCGGGCTGTCGCGCAGGCGCAGCACGTCCGGGTGCTCGGGGGCCAGGACGAAGAAGGTCGCTCCGAAGAGCGTGTCGGGCCGGGTCGTGAACACCGGGAAGTCGATGTCCAGCTCCTCGCACCGGAAGGTCACCTCGGCGCCCTCCGAGCGGCCGATCCAGTTCTTCTGCATGGTGACCACGTTGCGCGGCCAGTCGATCTCGCGCATGTCCTCGAGCAGCCGGTCCGCGTATTCCGTGATGCGGAAGAACCACTGCTCCAGCTGCCGGACCTCCACCAGGTGGCCGCAGCGCTCGCACCGGCCGTCGATCACCTGCTCGTTGGCCAGGACGGTCTGGTCGTTGGGGCACCACTTGACCGCCGCCTCCTTGCGGTAGGCGAGTCCGCGCTCGAACAGGCGGAGGAAGATCCACTGGGTCCAGCGGTAGTACTCGGGCTGGTGCGTGCCGAACTCGCGCGTCCAGTCGATCGAGATGCCCCACTCGCGGAACTGCTTCCGGAACTCGCTGATCGACTCCTCGGTCGACTCGCGCGGATGCCTGCCGGTCTTGATCGCGTGGTTCTCGGCGGGAAGGCCGAATGCGTCGTAGCCCATGGGGTGCAGGACGCGGTGGCCGTTGCGACGCTTGAAGTGGGCCACGGCGTCGCCCACGGAGTACGTCTTCAGGTGGCCGATGTGCGGCTCGCCCGACGGGTAGGGCAGCATCTCGAGCACGTAGGACTTGGGCCGCCCGTCCGGGTCATTCGACACCTCCCAGGTGTGCTCGTCCGCCCACACGCGCTGCCACTTGGCCTCGATGGCCCTCGGGTCGTAGCGCTGGTCCGCCATGGCCGATGAGGGTATCCATCGGTGCGCCGTCGGCCGAGCCGGCGGCTTCCGCACGAAATCGCCGTCATAAACTGCCGCCGTGACCGCGCCCGACCCGAGCGCCTTCGCTCCCCAGCGACTGGCCCTCGATGCGACCGAGATCGCCTATCTCCGCGAGGGCGAGGGCGGCCATCCGCTGCTGCTGATCCACGGCTGGCCCGAGACCATGCGCATCTGGTGGCGCAACGTGGAGCCGCTCGCCGCGGCCGGCTTCGAGGTGATCGTGCCCGACCTCCGGGGCTTCGGAGAGTCGGGCCTGGCGAGCGACGACCGCTACGACGCGGCGGCGCACGCCCGCGACATGGAGGCGCTCGTCCGCGGCGAGCTCGGCCACGAGCGGGTCACGGTCTGCGCCGGCGACCTCGGCGGGGTCGTGGCCCAGGACCTGTCGCTGCGGTTCGAGGGACTCGTGGACCGGCTCGTCCTCTTCAACACGATCCCGCCCGTCCTGCCCGACGGCCCGCGTGGAGTGCCGCGCGAAGTGCGGATGGCGGCCGACTACTTCCTGCGCCACGCCCACGACGCCGACGGCCTCGCGGCTGAGCTCGACACCCCCGAGCGGCGACGCCGCTACGTCGCGCAGTTCTACGGCTCGCGCTTCTGGGCCGCGCCCGGCACCTTCGAGCGCGAGGATGTGGACTTCATGACCGAGCCGTTCGCCGACGCCGATCACTTCCGGGCCTCGATCGCCAACTACGAGTACGCCGGCGGCCCGCGCAAGTCGCCCGAGTGGATACGCCTCACCGAGGTGAACCCCACCCCCACGCTGATCCTCTACGGGCCGGAGGACCACGTGATCCCGCGCGACTTCATGGAGCGGATGGAGGCGGCGTTCCCCGAGCGCGCCGGCCCGTTCGTGGTCGAGGGCGCGGGTCACTTCCTCCAGTGGGAGCGCGCCGGCGTGCTCAACGGCGCGCTGCGCTGGCTCTGCCCGCCCCGGGTGGCGTAGCGGAGCCCCATTCAGCGAACCACGAGCCGCGTCGCGGCCGCCTTCCAGGTGGCGACCACGCGCGTGCCCTCGCGCAGCTCCAGCCGGTGAGTGGACGCGAGCGTGACCTCCGCGGCGAGCGGCTGTCCCGCCGCCAGACCAAGCCGCACACGGTTGCCCAGCTCCGTGATCGACGTGATCTCGGCCTCCAGGCGGTTCTGCTCCGAGCCGGTGGGCTCCGCCCCGTCGAGCGGCCGCACGGCGATCTCCCAGGGGAAGACGCTGACGGCCACCGCGCCGTCTCCCGCGTCGGTGCTCATCACCGAGCCGCCGCCGTCCAGCGCCACCTGTGTGAGCCCCTCCGGACCCGCGGTCGCGCTGCCGGTGAGCACAACGGCGCCGGTGAAGTCCGCCACGAACGACGTGCGCGGAGCGGCCGCCAGCTCCCCGGCACTGCCCTCCTGGACCACTCGTCCGGCGTCGATCACGCCCACCCGGTCGCCCAGGAGCGCGGCCTCCGGGTAGTCGTGAGTCACGAGCAGGGCCGGCACCTCGACCTCGCGCAGCACCGCCCCCAACTCGCGCGCGGCACTCGCGCGCGTGCGCGAGTCGAGCGCCGACAGCGGCTCGTCGAGCAGGAGCACGTCGGGCCGCCGCGCCAGTGCTCGGGCAAGGGCCACGCGCTGGCGCTCACCTCCCGAGAGGGTTGCCGGCCTGGCATCCGCGAGGCGCTCCATCCCGAATCGCGCGAGCAGCTCCAGCGCCCGCGAGCGGCGCTCCGCACGCGGCAGCTCGCGCAGCGGGTACGCAACGTTTCGCCAGGCGCTCAGGTGCGGGAAGAGCGCGTGGTCCTGGAAGAGGTACCCGCAGCGCCGCAGGTCCGGGCCGAGATCGCGCCCGGTGGCCGTGTCGAGCCAGGTCTCGCCGCCGCAGCGCACCACGCCCCGCTCGGGACGCAAGAGGCCCGCCACCACGCGCAGGATGCTGGTCTTGCCGGCGCCCGAGGGGCCGGCCAGCGCGAGGCACTCCCCTCCTGCCACCTCCAGCGACACGTCGAGGTCGAGGGCGCCCAGCCGGGTGCCCAGCTCAACGTGGAGCACGACCGAGCGCCTCCGAACCGGCCACGAGCTTCACGGACAGCAGGATCGCCCCGGCCACGGCCACCAGCACGGCCGACAGCGCCAGCGCGGCGTCGAAGTCGGTCGCGAAGCGGTCGTAGATGGCGAGCGGCGCCGTCTGCGTGACGCCCTGGAAGGAGCCCGCGAACATGAGCGTGGCGCCGAACTCTCCCAGCGCCCGCCCCATGGCGAGGGCGGCGCCGGCCGCGAGGCCGGGCATCGCCACGGGAATCATCACGCGCACGAGGCCGCGGGCCTCCGAGGCGCCCAGCGTGCGCGAAGCGTCGCGCATCCCGGGGTCCACGGCCGCGAACGCAGCGATCGCCTGCCGGATGTAGAACGGCGAGGCCACGAACGTGAGCGCCACCACCACGCCGGCCGTGGTCAGCGAGAGCTCGATCCCCGCCGCGTCGAGCGTTCCGCCGAGAATCCCCGTGGGCCCGACCGCGGCCAGCAGCCCGATCCCGGCCACGGCGGGCGGCAGCACCAGCGGGAGCTCTATCAGGGTCACGAGGAAGGCATGACCGCGGAACCTGCGGGTGGCGAGCAGGTAGGCGGCGGGCGTGCCCACGACCAGGATCACCACCATTGCCGCCGCGGTCGTGCGGAGGCTCAGCCAGAGGGCGTCGAGGGCGTCCGGCTCGCCGAGGCTGTCCAGCAGCTGCCCGGGGCTGCTGTCCACGAAGATGGCCACGATCGGCAGCGTCAGGAACGTGAGCGTTGCCGCGAGCGCCGCGGCCAGCAGGAGAGGGAACCAGACCGAGCGCGCCGTCAAGGGGCCGGCCCGAAGCCCGCCTTCTGCAGGGCGTCGGCGCAGGTGCCCTCGCGCAGGCCGTCCACGAACGTGGCGGCGGGCCCGGGCTCCTTGGCCTTCTTCACGACACCCGCCGCATACGTCACCTGCGGCTGCAGCGATTCCGGAAGCTCGATCGCCTCGAGCGAGTCACCGGCGGCGTTCACGTCCGTCACGTAGACGAAGCCGGCCTCCACGGCGTCCTGTAAGAGCTTCCCGACGATGCCCTTCACGTCCGGTTCGTTCGAGCGGACGTTCGCGAGAATCGCCTTCTCCTGGTCGGCCGGCAGCCGCGACAGCACCTCGCGGGCGTAGGAGCCGATGGGAACCGACTCGGAGCCGATCGCGATCTTCACGCCGGGCTCGGTGAGGTCTTCGATGGAGTCGATGTCCGAGCCCTTCGGCACCGCGAGCACGAAGGTGTTGGTGGCGAACTCCACCGGCGTGTCGAGCAGCCCCTCCTGCTCGAGCTCGTCAGGGAGCTTCGTGTTGGCGGCCGCGTACACGTCCACGGGCGCCCCCTGGCGAATCTGGGCCGCGAGCTCGTCCGAGCCCGCGAACGAGAGCTTGACGCTCGCATCCGGGTAGTCCTTGGCGCAGGAGGTGATGGCCTCGGTCATCGACGACGCGGCGGACACCACGAGCCGGGGCTTGGCGTCGCCGCCGCCAGAACCGCCGTCGTCCTCGTCGTCGCCGCAGCCGGCGATCGTGAGCGCCCCGAGCGCGAGCAGAATGGCCAGGCGCCTCACGTGCGCTCCACCATCACCGAGGTCGCCTTGACCGCGGCCGTGGCCGGAACGCCGGGGGCCAGCCCGAGCTCCTCCACCGCGTCGCGAGTGACCGCCGCGACGATGAGGTGGGGACCGGCCTCGATCTCGACCAGGGCCATCACGCCATCGACCTCGACCGACCGGACCACGCCGGGGAAGCGATTGCGGGCCGAGAACGTGTCGCCCGTGCGATGGCGGTCGGGGCGCCGGGACAGGCGAGTGATCTCACGCCGGGGAACCCGGCGCCGGTTGGCCGAGTCGCGCTCCGTGTGCAGCTTTCCGGCGCGCTCCCAGCGGCGCAGCGTGTCGACGCTGACGCCGATGGCCTGGGCCGCGTCACCGAGGAGAAGGCCTGGGTCGCGTGCCATCTGTTGCCTAAGCATTACATAGGCAGCAGATTCGGTGCAGAGTCGCCTGCTTTAGTTGGCGCGACCGTGACGGAGGTCGCCGAGAAGCGAGTCGCGCCGCTCGAGCTGTTCTTCGACCTCGTCTTCGTCTTCGCCCTCACCCAGGTCACCGCGCTGATGGCGAAGGACCCGACCTGGGACCGGCTCGGGCAGGGCATGCTGGTGCTGGCCGCGCTCTGGTGGGCGTGGGGCGCGTACGCCTGGCTGACCAACTACATCGCCGCGGACGAGGGCAAGGAGCGCCTCCTGATGTTCGCCGTGATGGGCGCCTTCCTCGTGGTGGCCCTGGCCACTCCGGAGGCGTTCGGCGACGACGCGCTCATCTTCGGACTCGCCTACGCGGCCGCCCGCTGGCTCCACATCTTCATCTTCGCCGAGGCCAACGACGACGTGGACACCGGCCAGGCGATCGCGCGCCTGGCCCGCACCGCGCTCCCCGGACCGGCGCTCCTGATCGTGGCCGGGCTCACCGACGGAACGCTGCAGGCCGCGCTCTGGATCCTGGCGCTGGCGATCGACTTCTCAGGTCCCTACGTGTTCGGCGTGCGCGGCTTCCGGGTGTCGCCCGGTCACTTCTCGGAGCGCTTCTCGCTGATCGTGATCATCGCGCTCGGCGAGTCGATCGTGGCCATCGGGACGGGCCTCACCGGTGACCTCGACGGCGGGGTGATCGTCGCCGCGCTGCTCGGTCTCGTGCTCGCGTGCGCGCTCTGGTGGGCGTACTTCGACGTGATCGCGCTGGTGGCGGAGGAGCGCTTCCGGAACGCGTCCGGCGACGAGCTGGCCCGCGTCGCGCGGGACGCGTACAGCTACCTCCACCTGCCGATGATCGCCGGCATCGTGCTGGTCGCGCTCGGGGTGAAGAAGACGATCGGGCACGTGGACGCGCCGCTCGAGACCGTGCCGGCGGTGGCGCTCTTCGGTGGTGTGGCGCTCTACCACGGCGCTCACGTGGGCTTCCGCCTGCGGATGTTCGGCAGCGTCAACCGCCAGCGGCTGATCGCCGCGCTCGCCTGCCTGGCGCTCATCCCGGTCGGGACCGAGGTGGACGCGCTCGTGGCCCTCGGGCTGGCCGCGGCCGTGGCGTCCGCCGTGATCGCGTTCGAGGCGCTCCGCTACGGAGAGACGCGCCGGCAGGTGAGAGCCGAGCACGCCGGCGGCGGCCCGGGCTAGCGGTCGGCGGGCGTCGCGACAGCGTCTGGGGTGTGGCGACGGAGGGTCAGCAGCTCGCGCAGGTGAGCGGTGACCTCGTCCAGGGCGCGTGCCTCGGGATCCTTCGGCGGCCGACTGGCCGGGGGGCCCTCGCCGGCCTCGAGCTCGGCCAGGAACGCCTCCACGACGATCGGGTCGAACTGCCGGCCGGCCTCGCGCCGCAGCTCGCGGCACGCCTCCACGTGGCCGAGCGAGCGCCGGTAGGCGCGGTCGGTGACCATGGCCTCGTAGGCGTCGCAGACCGCCACGATGCGCGCGCTGAGCGGGATCTGCTCGCCGGCAAGGCCGTCCGGGTAGCCGGCGCCGTCCCAGCGCTCGTGCGTGGCGCGGACGATCCGCGCCACCGGGCGCAGGGCCGGGGCCGCGTTAAGGATGCGCTCGCCCAGGATCGTGTGCTGGCGCATGAACTCCCATTCGTCGGCGTCGAGCTCTGAGGCCTTGTCGAGGATGGCGTCCGGAACGCCGACCTTGCCGAGATCGTGCAGCTCGGCCGCGCGCACCGTGATGTCCACGTCCTCGGCCTCCATGCCCAGCCGCCGTCCGATCCGCCCGGCCAGCGCCGCGACGTCGCCGGAGTGCTCGTGGAGCGCCGGCTCGCGCACGTCCATGCTGCGCATCAGCACGTCGCGGGCCTGCTCGCGAGCGCCGGCGTTGCGGCCGCGCTTGCTCGCGTACATCCGCTCGTCGGCAAGCTGGATGGCGTGGTCCGGGTCGTCGGACTCGTGCGGCAGCAGGGTCACCCCGTAGGAGGCGGTGACGGAGAACTCCTCGCCGCTCTCGGTGAGCGCGTCGACCGCCGCCGACAGTTTCCCGTCCAGCTCGTCCGCTCGTGCCTCCAGGAGAACGCAGAACTCGTCTCCGCCGAGCCGGTAGGCCGTGCCGTCGGGCTTGACCGCGTCGGCGAGCTTGGCGCCGAGCCGCGCGAGCAGCGCGTCACCGGCCACGTGGCCGAAGGTGTCGTTGTAGCGCTTGAAGCCATCGAGGTCGAACAGCATCAGCACCGCCGGCCGCTCGTCGCTGGCGGCCTCCATGCTGTCGCGCAGGTCGCCGGCGAGGAGCCGCCGGTTTCCGAGCTGGGTGAGCGGGTCGGTGAACACCTGCTCGAGCCTGCGGTGCGCCTGTGCGATGCGGGCGCTGCGGTCGCGCGCCAGGATCAGCAGCAGCGCTCCAAGCGGAAGGATGAGGAGCACGCGGCCGGGCGCGTCGAGAGCCGACTGGGCCGCGAGGAGGCCGATGGGCGCAAAGCACGCGTCGACCACCCAGACACGCGCGAGCACCCGGATCTGAACGCGTGGCGGGACGTCCATGGCCGCGGCCTCGCGCAGCGTGGCGGAGACCAGGTCGAAGGCACACGCCGCGAGGAATGCGCCGACGTACACCGCCGGCAGCGCGATGCCTCCGTCCACATCGGCGAACGCGATGAGCACGAGCGCCGGGCCCACCGCGTGCCAGGCGTCGGGGATCGAGAAGAGGAGCCGCTCCGGCTTTCCGTGGCCGGCGAGCCACTGCGCGAGCGCGCCGAGGAGGAGGCCCGCGGCGGTGAGCAGGGGCACCAGCCCGGGGGGGAGCAGCACGAGCATCGGGACCAGCACGAGGTACGAGGGCACCACGTAGCCCGCGCCGATCGGGAACTCGATCCGGGAGACGATCGCGTAGAGCGCGACCAGCAGCCCGGCCACCCACGGGTCGACCGAGTGCCCGGCGGCCGCCGTAACGGCCAGCGGGACGGCAACCGCGAGGAACACCAGCCCCGCGACGGCCTCAGCGACCAGCTCGCGGCGGCTGACACGGCGCGAGCGCGCGTCCCAGGAATCCTCGAGGAGGCGCTCGCTCGCGGCCGTCGCCCGAAGGTCCTCGGCGCTCTCGAGTCTCCTAGCGGCGGTAGGGGTCGACATAGACGTCATCGATGGTCCAGGCTCCGCCGAAGTCCTCGGGATCGAAGACGAGACGGACGCTCAGCGACTGCCCGCTCTTCGACAGCGGAAGCGTGGTCGCGAGCGGCAGCGACGGCGTGGCGAGCCAGGACTTGTAGGGGTCTCCGGCGAGCGAGCCCACGACGGTGTCGTTGGTCTTGCCGTCGGTCCCGGTCCAGCGCAGCTTGACGTTCATGACGCCCCAGGTGCCGCTCGTCCTGCGAGCGAAGAAGCGGAAGGACGGATGCTCGACCCCCACGCAGAAGGCGGGCGATACCGCGATGCCAGTCGGCTGAACGGCGAGCGACTTGGAGTCGGTCGCGGCACGAACCTTGAAGGTCTCGTTCCCGGCGACGACCGCGGCCTTGGTCAGCGACCAGCCCGACGTGCCGGATTCGAACGCCCCGTTCGAGACGAGGCTGTAGGCGGCGCTGTCGCCGAAGCGCTTGAACGCCTGCGTGGTCGGCGTGGTCGGGCAGGCGGCGCCGGCCACGGCCGGGAGAGCGAAGGAGGCGAGCACCAGAGCGCCGACCAGGGCGCCGATGCGCGACTTGCGTACCGAAGGACGAATCACATAGGGCATAACGCTTATCTCCATATCGCCGGCGCGCGGTGCGCGACTGTTGTCCAGACGTCGGCGGCCGGGCTACCTCGTTGAGGCCCCTGGCTTTGCGTCCCCGCCTCGCGGTCGGGTTTGCCCTGATGCGACTTCGAGGTCTCTATCGACGCAACGCTCTGGAGCCTTTGAGCGCACGCGAATCCGTGGACGCATGTGCGAGCGCGGCCGGAACCAGGCGGGCGTAGGGACGGCCGCGGCGGCTGATCTCGATCTCCTGGCCGGCCGCGGCCTGCTCGAGGTAGAACCCGAAGTGGTTGCGGAACTCGTGGCAGCCGGTCTGCAACGCGGGTGAGGGTATGGAGCTGAGGGGGCTCGAACCCCTGACCTCGTGGCTGCCAGCCACGCGCTCTTCCAGCTGAGCTACAGCCCCTCGAAACTCGAATTGTGACGCATCGTTGAGACAAGCCCGCTGCCCGTTCAGCGTGGGCCTGACTCTGAGCCAGATCTCCTTGCGCCGCACGGCCAACTCGGCCGGCAGAAGGTAGCAACGATCGAGGCCACCGCAGTAGACCGCAAGCAGGTCGATCTCATGCTCGGCGTAGCTCGATCGCACGTAGCCGGTGGGCGTGCATCGCGAGCCCTGGGTCTTGACCTGTACGACGCTGTCGTCGCGCATCAGGCCACCCCACTTGCACTGCACCCGCATCAGCCTGTCGCCGATCTCGAACGCCAGGTCGTACCGGCCGTGCTCCTGCATCGGGCGCAGGACCGGCACGCCGAGTTCGCACGCCTCGGTGGCGATCTTCAGCTCGGCCAGAGCGCCCTTCTGGTTCGCCGACAACACGAACGTATGTTCCCATACGGGCCGGACGGGAGGCTAGCCCACGGAGCGGGCCGGGGCCTCGCCCCAGAGCTGCTCGAGGCGGTAGTAGCTGCGTGCGTCGGGCGTGAAGATGTGGACCACGCAGTCGAGGTAGTCGAGCAGGATCCAGCTCGCCTCGCGCTGGCCCTCGGCGCGGCGCGGCAGCAGGCCCTCCTCCTTCTTCAGCTCCTCGTGGATCGAGTCGTGGATCGCCTTCGTCTGGCGCTCGGTGTTGCCCGAGCAGATCACGAAGAAGTCCGTGTAGCTCACGATTCCGCGCAGGTCGATCACGCGCACGTCGGCCGCCTTGCGGTCCGAGGCGATCGCCGCGATCCGCTCGGCGAGCTCCTCCGAGCCCATCACCGGCTCGCCCCCGTTCGCTCGCCCGCGGCGTAGAGCCCGTGCTCGGCTATGTACTCCGCCACGCGCTCGGGCACGAGGTGGCGAATCGGCACGCCGCGGGCCGCGCGGTCGCGCAGGTCGCTGGATGAGATCTCGATCAGTGGCATGTGCACGAAGGTCAGGCGCTCGGCGCCGGTCAGGCCGGCGACACTACGCACGATCTTCTCGCGCGCCCAGTCCACCCGCGCGACGGCGGCAACTTGGGCGAGCTCCAGCACGCGCTCCGGCTCGTGCCAGTCCGGCAGCGCCGCGGCCTGGTCGCCCCCGAGGATGAGGGTGAGCTCGTCATCCGGCGAGCGCTCGCGAAGAGCGGCGAGGGTGTCCACGGTGTAGGAGCGGCCGGGACGGTCCACCTCGATCCGGGAGACGGACAGGTTCGGGTCGCCGTCCACCGCCAGCTCGGTCATCTCGAGCCGCGTCTCCGGGCCCGGGTCGTTGTCGATCGTCCGGTGCGGCGCCTCGCCCACGGGCACCAGCACCACCCGGTCGAGCTCGAGCTGGACCTGGGCCTCCTGAGCGCAGACGAGGTGGCCCAGGTGAGGCGGGTTGAACGCCCCGCCGAGGATGCCTACCCGCGGCAACCTACTCCCGGACCTGCCCGGAGCCCTCGATCACGAACTTGTAGGTGGTGAGCTCGCGCGCGCCGATCGGTCCGCGCGCGTGAAGCTTCTGAGTCGAGTTGCCGATCTCGGCGCCCATGCCGAAAACGCCGCCGTCGGTGAACCGCGTGGAGGCGTTGACGTAGACGCAGGCGGCATCCACGCCGCCGGTGAACGCCTGCGCGGCGTCGACCGACCCGGTGACGATCGCCTCCGAGTGCCCCGAGCCGTATTGGTTCACGTGCTCGATCGCCTCGTCGACCGAGTCCACCACCTTCACGGCCAGTATCAGCGCGTGGTACTCGGTGGACCAGTCCTCCTCGGTCGCCTCTGAAAGCGAGTCGCCGAGCACCCCGGCCAGCGAGCGGGCGCGTCCGTCCACCCTCAGCTCGACACCCGACTCGCGCAGCTCTCCGAGGGCGCGCGGCAGGAAGTCCGCCGCGGCATCGACGTGCACGAGCAGCGTCTCGGCCGCGTTGCACACGGATGGCCGCTGCACCTTCGAGTTCACGGTGATCCTGAGCGCATCGTCGAGGTTCGCCGACTTGTCCACGAACACGTGGCAGTTGCCCGCCGCCGCGTACATGACGGGCACGGTGGCGTGCTCCTTCAGCGCCGCCTTCAGCCCCTCGCCGCCGCGCGGGATTATCAGGTCGATCAGCCCGTCCTGGGTGGCGAGCTGTCGCAGCTCGTCGCGGTCCCCGCCGTTGACGATCGACACGGCACCCTCGGGTATCCCGGCCGCCGTGGCCGCCGCCGAGACCACCTGGGCGAGCACGGCGTTCGAGTGCGTCGCCATGGACGAGCCGCGCAGCACGATCGCGTTCCCGGACTTGAGGCAGAGCGCGGAGCAGTCGACGGTCACGTTCGGGCGCGCCTCGTAGACCACCGCGACCACCCCGAGCGGGACGCGCACACGGCGGACGTCCAGGCCGTTCTCCAGCCGGTGCCCGTCGATGGTCTCCCCCACCGGGTCGGGCAGCGCCACGATCGCGCGCACGTCGGCGGCGATGCCCGCGAGCCGTTGCTCGTCGAGGAGGAGCCGGTCCATCAGCCCCGCGTGGAGCTCCGCCTCGCGGCCGGCCTCCATGTCGCGCTCGTTCGCGTCGAGGATCTCCTGCGTGCGCTCCTCCACGGCGTCGGCGATCGCCTCCAGCGCGGTGTTGCGCGTGCCTCCGTCGATGGTGGCGAGCGCGCGAGCCGCCTCGCGTGCCCGCGCGCAGATGTCGGGTACCGCGCTGGCGGTGGTGGCCATCGGCCAAGGGTACCCACCGGCCAGCCTGGTCGCTAGGCCGCCGCCCCCCGCGCCCTGACCGCTCCAATCACGGCCCAGCGACCGCTCCGGAAGCGCCACCCGCACGTGATGAGCCGGGCCGCTATCAGCCCCAGCAGGCCCACCCAGACGCCCACGATCCCGAGGTCGAACGCCAGCGACGCCAGGGCGATCGGGACGAACACCCCGAACGCGGCCGCCAGCATCCCCCACATGAGGAAGCGCGTGTCGCCCGCGCCGATGAGGATGCCGTCGAGCGCGAAGACGGCTCCGTTGGCCGGCTGCATGAGCGCGAACAGCGGCCAGATCTCCTGCGTCCGGTCGATGACCTTGCCGTCCCCGGTGAACGCATGCGGCAGCACGTCGATCAGCGCGAGCATGATCACGGCGAACAGGGCGCCCGCCACCACGGCCCACTCGATCATCCGGCGCGCCGCCCGGCGCGCCCCCTCAGCGTCCCCGGCGCCCAGGGCATTGCCCACGATCACCTGGCCGGCGATCGCCACGGCGTCCAGCACGAGCGCCAGGAACACGAAGAGCTGGAACGCGATCAGGTGCGCGGCCAGCGAGTCCTCCCCGATCCGCGCCAGCACGGCGCTGGCCACCAGAAACGATCCGTAGAGCGCCGCGGTGCGGACGAAGATCTCGCCGCCGATCCGGGCGAGAGGGCGCATCTCGGCGAGGCTCGGGCGCCGCGAGTCGGCCGGCGCCCGCAGCAGCCGCAGGGCGAACGCCGCGCCCATGCCGGCCTGTGAGATGACCGTCGCCCACGCCGACCCCTCGAGCCCCCAGCCGAAGCCGTAGATGAACACGAGGTTGAGCACGACGTTCACGACGTTCGCCACAACCACGATCACGAGCGGCGTGCGCAGGTCGGACATGCCGCGCAGCCAGCCCTGCCCCGCGAGGGCGATCAGCGCGAACGGGAGGCCGAGCGATCCGATCCGGAGGTAGGTGGTGGCAAGGTCGCCCGTCCTTCCCGACCCGCCGAGCAGCTCCACGAGCGGAGCCGCCAGGCCGGCGAGCACGGCGGTGAGGCAGACCCCGATCCCCGCGGACAGCCACAGCGCCTGAGCCGCCAGCCGGCCGGCGGCCTCCTCCTCCCCGGCCCCGTGAAGCCGCGCCACGTGCGCGGTCGTGCCGTAGGTGAGGAAGTTGAACAGCGTGAAGGCACCGGTGAGCAGCGTGCCGGCCAGAGCGAGCGCCGCCAGCTCGGGCGTGCCGAGGTGCCCGACCATCGCCGTGTCCGCCAGCAGGTAGAGCGGCTCCGCCGCCAGCGCGCCGAGCGCCGGCACGGCGAGCCTCAGTATCTCGCGGTCGTACGGTGAGCGCAGGCTCAATCGAGCACGAAATAGTCGCGGTGCACGGCCTCCTCGGTCGCGCGCGGCATCACCTCTCGCACCGCCTCCGTCTTCAGCCCCTTGATCCGCTGCAGCTCGCTCGCGGAGTAGTTGACGATGCCCTTCCCGACCGCGCGGCCGTCGCAGCGGATCTCCACCGCGTCGCCCGCCTCGAAGTTGCCCTCCACACCGACCACACCCACCGGGAGGAGGCTCGTCCCGCGCTCGCGCAGGGCACGCTCCGCCCCCTCGTCCACCGTAAGCCGCCCGTGTGTCGGCTTCGCGTAGCGCAGCCACAGCTTGAAGCTCGAGACCCGGCCCTCCTGGGGGTGGAAGCGCGTGCCGGTCGGCACTCCCGCCAGCGCGGCGGCCATCGACTCCGGGTCCACCCCGCTCGCGATCGTCACCGGTATCCCGGCGGCGGTGGCCATCTCCGCCGCCACCACCTTGGAGCGCATGCCGCCCGAGCCCAGCGGCGAGGTGGAGAGCCCGATGTCGTACTCCTCGAGCTCGCCGACCTCGTTCACGTCGGTGATCAGGCGCGCCTCGGGGTCGCTCCTTGGGTCGGAGCTGTGGAGGCCGCCGGTGTCGGTGAGCAGCACGAGCCTGTCCGCGCCGAGCAGGATCGCCACCTGCGCGGCCAGGAAGTCGTTGTCGCCGAACGAGATCTCGTCCGTCGTGGTCGTGTCGTTCTCGTTGATGACCGGCACGACCCGCCAGCGGAGCAGGGTCTGGAGCGTGTGCCGGGCGTTGAGGTAGTGGCTCCGCGCCGAGACGTCGAAGAAGGTGAGAAGGACCTGGGCGCTGCGCACGCCACGCTCCTGGAGCAGCTCGTCGTAGGTGCGGTACAGCTTGCCCTGCCCCACCGCGGAGGCCGCCTGCAGCGCCTCCACCGCCGTCGGGCGCATCGGCAGGCTCATCAGCGCCATGCCGCGGGCGATCGCGCCGGAGGTGACCACCACCACGTCGTCGCCGGCCGCGTGGCGCGCGGCCACCTGGTCGCTCACCGAGGCGAGCACGTCGGCGCGGACCTCGCCCGAGTCGTCCGCGACGATGCTCGAGCCCAGCTTGACCACGACGGTGGTCACGAGCCCGGGGTGGAGCCGCCGGCCAGCTTCCACGCCCCATCCTGCTTATCGAGCAGGAACTGGCGCGCCTGGCGCTGGCCGTTCACCCTCAGCACCGCCGACACCCGGGCGTTGTCGCCGTCGACCGTGCTCTTGCCGATCTTCACGAGCCGCAGCTGCAGGCCCTTCACGGCTCCGATCTGCTCCTTGCACGTGTCCGTGTCCCCGGACTTGGCTCCCGTGGACTCCGCGATGAACTCAGGGCTGAGCAGCTGCTCGCAGAGCTTCTCCGAGTCGCGGTCGTTGGTGGCCTCGACGAAGTCGCGCACCACCTGCTCGGGCTCGTCGCCGTCGCTGCCGCTGCCGCCGCAGGAGGCGAGCGCGAGGACGGCTAGCGCGAGCGGGACGGCGGCGCGGGGCACCGGATGACTTCTACCGGAACGGAGCACCGGGATGGAGCTCGAAGACGATGCCGGCGATCTCCACGTCGTCGCCGGGCTCGAAACCGGCGGCCTCGAGCGCCTTGATCACTCCGAGGGCTCGCAGGCGCTCCTCCACGTAGCGCATCGCCTCTTCGTTCGTCACGTCGTAGCGGGCGATCATGCGCTCAGGCCGCTGCCCGCGCACCACGAAGGCCCCCGCCTCCGTGCGCTCGACCCTGATCTCGTCGGCCTCGCCCGGCCGGTAGATCCTGTGGGTGGCCGGCAGCTCGCCGCCCCGGCCGTCCCCGGTCCCGTCGTCCTCCATCGGCACGCGGCGGGCGATCGCGGACGCCAGGTCCTCGAGCCCGGCGCCGGTGGCCGCGGAGGTGGCCAGCACCTCCGCTCCGGTCCGCTCGCTCCACTCCTCCACTGCGGCGGCCACCTGCTCCGGCGGCAGGAGATCGCTCTTCGACAGGCAGATGATCCGGGGCAGGTCGGCCAGCCCGTGCCCGTGCTCGCGGAGCTCGGCCTCGACCGTCCGGTGGTTGTCCACCGGGTCGGAGCCGTCGAGCGGCTGGAGGTCGAGCACGTGCACCAGCAGCCGGCAGCGCTCGACGTGGGCCAGGAACTCGTGGCCCAGGCCCGCGCCGCCGCTCGCACCCTCGATCAGGCCCGGGATGTCGGCCAGCACCAGCTGGCGCTCCCCCGCCTCCAGCGTGCCGAGCACCGGCTCGAGGGTGGTGAACGGATAGTCGGCGACCTTCGGGGCCGCCCGCGTGAGGCGAGCCAGCAGCGACGACTTCCCGGCGTTCGGCAGGCCCACGAGGCCGGCGTCCGCGAGCAGCTTGAGGCGCAGCTCGAGCCAGCGCTCCTCCCCGGGCAGCCCGCGCTCCGCGAAGCGCGGCGTCTGGCGCGTGGACGTGGCGAAGTGCCGGTTGCCGCGCCCGCCCATGCCGCCGCGTGCCACCACGGCGCGCTGCCCCGGGGACAGCAGGTCCCAGCGGGCGTCACCCTCGGCGTCCTCCACGACCGTGCCCGGCGGGACGCGCAGCACCAGCGCGTCGGGGGTGGCCCCATGCTTGCCGGCACCCTTCCCGTGGCCGCCGCGCTCCCCCTTGAAATGCGATCCGCGGCGAAAGCCGGCCAGGTCGCGCAGGGACGGGTCGGCCACCAGGACGATCTCGCCTCCCCGGCCGCCGTCACCGCCGTCGGGCCCGCCCTTCGGCACGTGCGCCTCGCGCCGCAGCGACACCACCCCGTCACCGCCGGCGCCGGCGCGCACGAAGATCTTGGCCTGGTCGTGGAACACGTTGCGATGGTAGAGCCGGCCGGAGAAGCCATCGGTGCGCCGCCGGCCGAGCCGGCGGCTTCCGCAAGGGCTATCGGCGCGGGGCCTGCGAGAGGCCGCCGTCCACCACGAGCGTCTGGGCCGTCACGTAGGCGGCCTCCGCCGACAGCAGGTACAGCGCCGCGTAGGCCACCTCCCACGCCGTGCCCTCGCGCCCCAGCGGTATCCGCACCGCCCCGCGATCCGGGGCCAGCTGGGTGGCGAGCCGGCCGAGCGAGGTGTCGATCAGTCCGGGAACCACCATGTTCACGCGAACGCGCGGAGCGCCCTCGACGGCCGCGGAGCGCGTGAGGCTCTCGAGCGCTGCCTTCGACGCTCCGTACGCCGGGATCGGCATGTACTCGAGCGCCGCGAGCGAGCCGATCAGAGCGATCGAACCGCCATCGGCGAGCGCGGGCAGGAGGTGCTTGCAGCCGAGGAAGTGAGAGCGCAGGTTCACGGCGAGCACCCGGTCCCAGTCCTCCACGCTCGTGCCCTCCACCCCCATGCCGGCGCCGATCCCCACGTTCAGCACCGCGCCGTCGAGCCCACCGAGCGCCGAGGTCGCCTCCTCCACCATGCGCCGCACGCTGGGCTCGTCGGATGCGTCGGCCTCGATGGCGACCGCCGTCCCGCCCTCGCGCATCGCCAGCTCGACGGTCTCCGCAGCCGCCGCGGCCTCCACGTCGGCCACCGCCACGGCCGCGCCCTCGCGCGCGAACAGCAGGGCCATCGCGCGTCCGTTCCCGATCGGCGGATCCTCGAGACCGTGCGTCTGCTGGCCGCCGCCGACGATCAGGACACGCCGTCCCTCCAGGCGCCCGCGGCCGGCGCTCTCCCCGCGTGACTCAGGTCCTAGGGGCATGGTCGGGCGTGGCATCGCGACCCGATAGCGTAGCCGCGTGGCCGACGCCGACGGACCCAGGATCGCGCCGCTCCCGCCGGAGGAGTGGAGCGAGGAGATGCGCCCGCTCGCGAGCTTCGCCGCGTCGGGCGAGGACATCTCGCTGGGGGACCTCAACATCTTCCGGACGCTCGCACGGCACCCGGCCCTGTTCCAGAGCTGGGCGCCGTTCGGCGGCTTCCTGCTCACGAACGGCACGCTCCCCTTCCACGAGCGCGAGCTGCTCATCCTGCGGACCGGCTTCAACTGCCGGTCGCCGTACGAGTGGGGCCAGCACGTGCGCATCGCGCTGAACGGCGGCATCAGCCGCGAGGCGGTCGACCGCGTGGCGGAGGGGCCGGACGCCGAGGGATGGAGCCCACGCGAGTCCACCCTGCTCCGGGCGGCCGACGAGCTGCACGAAACAAACACGCTCTCGGCGGAGACGTGGGAGGCGGTCGCCGGCGAGCTCGACGAGCCTCAGCTCATCGAGCTGTGCGTGCTGGTCGGCCAGTACCACCTGGTGGCGTTCATGCTGAACGCCGTCGGGGTGCAGCCGGAGCCGGGGCTCGAGCCCCTCCCTCCGGGCTAGTCGGCCGAGTCGGCCTGAGGGTCCACCGAGATCACGCGGCCGCGATGTCCGGTGGAGAACTGCACCACGCCCGGGCGGGCGGCGAAGATGGTGTCGTCCCGCCCGATGCCGACGCCCTCGCCGGGCTTGAAGCGGGTTCCGCGCTGGCGCACGATGATCTCGCCGCCGGTGACCGTCTGGCCGGCGAACACCTTCACGCCGAGGCGCTTGGCGTTCGAGTCGCGGCCGTTCCGGCTCGATCCGAGTCCCTTCTTATGAGCCATCTTCCGCGTCCTCCTTCTTCGCGCTCCTGCGCGCTGCGACCTTGATCGCGCCGATCTCGAGCCGTGTCAGGTCCGAGCGGTGTCCGGTGCGGCGCTTGTAGCCGCGCTTGGGCTTGAACTTCAGCACGTGGATCTTCTTGCCGCGCTCGTGGCCGGTGACCGTGGCCTCGACCTTGACCTTCTCGAGGTCGGATCCGGAGAGCACCGACTTGTCACCGTCGGCGAAGAGCAGCGGCTCGAGCGCGACCTTGTCGCCCTCGTCCGCGCGCATGCGATCGACGACGATCGAGTCGCCGGTCTCCACGCGGTATTGCTTACCGCCTACTTTTACGATCGCGTACATGAAGAGGAAAGGCGCCGCGAGGCTCGGGCGCCGGAGGCGAGTCTAGCGATCGGCCGGGGCCGCGGCAGGGCCCTGCACCCGGCTCCCCAGACCCATTCCCTGAGCGAGCATCAGCCCGGCGGCCACGAGCCCGGCGCCCGCGGCGGCACGCGCGGTGACCGGCTCCGAGTACAGCGCCGCGCCGAACGCGAGCGCTCCGAATGGCAGCAGCATCGCGAGGAAGGACGTCGAGCGCGCGCTGATCTGCCGCAGCAGCACCGTGAGGATCACGAACGCGATCGCCGAGCCCGCGATCGCCAGGTACGCGATCGATCCCAGCGACTCGCCGGTCCAGGCGAACTCGCCCCAGTCCTCGGTCGTTCCGGACACCACGAGCAGCAGCAAACCGCCCCCGAGCATCGCCCAGCCGTTCAGGACCACGGCGTCGAGGTGGGCCGCGCGGAGCTTGATGGCCACGTTCCCCGCCGAGGCGCCGAGCGGGGAGAGCAGCAGGGCCAGCGCCCCCGCCCAGGCCAGGTCGTCGCTCCCGAGGTCGAGGCTCTCGACGAACGCGAGGGCCAGCCCCGCGATCGCGATGAGCACGCCGGCGAACAGCCGAGGGTGCACCGGCTCGTCCGGGAGGAGCACACCGCCGATCAGCGCGGTGTAGAGCGGCAGCACGCCGAAGAGCACCGCGGCGAGCCCGGACGGGATGTGCTGCTCCCCCCAGTACACGAGCCCGTACGCGAACGCGAACGGCAGCAGCGCCAGCAGCGCCGCCAGGCCGGGATCGGTGCGCAGCGAGCGTCGCCTCGCCAGTGTGATGCCGAGCAGCACGAGGCCCGCGAATGCGAAGCGGGCGCCCGCCCCGAGGAGCGGCGGACAGTCCTCGAGCCCGATCTTGATGGCCACCCAGGTGCTCGACCAGATGAGGACGAGGAAGAGGTATAGGGCGAGAACGGCCGGGCGACTCACGGGTGTGGTTGACGCTAGCGGCTGCCCTCTTGCGTTTCGGGTTCGGGGCTTGCGCTCCGGCGTCCAGCCGTCGCCGCCCCGACGCGGGCGTCACCTGCCCCATCTCCCCGTGTGTCTTCTTGTTCCGAAGCGGGACTGCGGTCGTAGCATTGGTTCGGGATGTTCGAGCGGTTTACCGAGGGCTCGCGGCGGACGGTCGTGCTGGCGCAGGAGGAGGCGCGGTTGCTCGATCACAAGTACATCGGGACCGAGCATCTGCTCGCGGGCCTGATGCGCGTGGAGGACGGCATCGGCGCCCAGGTCCTCGCCGAGATGGGCGTCCGGCTCGAGGAGGTGCGCCTCCAGATCGTGAGGATCGTCGGACGCGGCGAGAAGGGCGGGTCCGGCCAGATCCCGTTCACCCCGCGGGCGAAGAAGGTGCTCGAGCGCTCGCTGGCCGCGGCGCAGTCGCTGAGCATGGACATGATCGGGACCGAGCACATACTGCTCGGCCTGACCCGTGAGACCGACGGCGTGGCGGCGCGCATCCTGCTCGACCTGGGCGCGGCGCCGACGGACGTGCCCCACCGCGTGCTGCTCGTGCTCGGCCACCCACGGGCGCTCGCGGAGGAGGCGGCCCACGCCACGAGGCGCCTGCGAACCATCGAAGACCAGCTCTCGCTGTTCGACAGCCGGGAGCAGGTTGCCCGGATCGTGGGCGAGGCATCCGACACCTCCGAGGCCGTGCGGGAGCTCAGCCGGCTACTCGACCTCGGACCCGGTCAGGCCGAGGCCCTCCTCGAGCTGCGCGTGGCCGACTGGACGCTGGCGGAGCGGGGTCGCCTGGAGCAGGAGCGCGACAGGCTTCGCGCCCTGCTCGGCAGCGACAACTGAACTCCGCCTACGACGAAGACTCCGCCGGCTTCTTCCTACGCCCCCGCCCTCCGCGGCGTCCGCGGCGGCGCCTCGGGGCGTCGCCGTCGGCGTCGGGCGAGCCGGACTCCATGCCCGGAGGCGGGTTCACCAGCGAGGCCTGCGCGGCCGAGCGGTCCACCTTGTCGATCCGAACGAGCGTCTTCTCGCCCACGAGCCGTGCGGCGCCGGACACCGACACGATGTAGCCGTCGAGCTTGGCCACCGCGTCGTCGTCGTTGTACATGTGCGGCTCTTCGATCGAGACGAGCACCTCCTCGCCCTCGCGGAACGGCAGTGCGCGCTCCTCGACCTCCTCATGGGTGCCTTCCAGCACCACCTCGAAGGAGTCGATCGGCAGCGCCTCCGTGCCCTCGAAGTGGAAGTGGCGGCCGGTCTCCTGCTCGAGCTCCGCGATCGGGCCCGGCATTCCGTGCGCGCCCACCAGCTTCGAAGCGACCTTCGGGTTGACCCGGATCAAGAAGGCGGGCGAGTCGGGCCGCTCCGCGGCCAGGTCGCGCAGCTCGCGGTCCACGTCGATCGCCACGGTCTCCTCGGAGAGCACCACGCCCTCGCCGTCGCAGACCGGGCAGGTCTTGGTGAGGATCTCGCGCACGCCGTCCGTCACGTTCTGACGCGTCATCTCCACCAGCCCGAGCGGCGAGATCTCGACCACGTAGGTCTTGGTGCGGTCCTCGTCGAGCGACTTGCGCAACGTCTTCAGCACGGCATCCCGGTTACGGGCGCGCGCCATGTCGATGAAGTCGATGACGATGATCCCGCCGATGTCGCGGAGGCGGAGCTGCTTGACCACCGCGTCCGCGGCCTCGAGGTTCGTGCGCGTGATGGTGTCCTCGAGCTTCGCGCCCTTGCCGCGACCGGTGAACGAGCCGGAGTTGACGTCGATCACCGTCATCGCCTCGGCGTAGTCGATCATCAGGTAGCCGCCGCTCGGCAGGTCCACCCGGCGCCGCAGCACCGACTGAATCGCCTCCTCGACGTTGTAGCGCTCGAACAGCGGCTCGTCGTCGGTGTAGAACTCGAGCCGCTCGAGCAGCTCCGGAGCCGTGCGGTTGAAGAACGACTCGAGGCGGTGGTGCTGCTTCTGCTCGTCGACGATCGCCCGCTCGAACTCGCCGGAGAAGATGTCGCGCGCCACGCGCACCGACAGGTCGGCCTCCTGGAAGACCATCGCCGGCGCCGTCGTCTCCGTGCCGCGCTGCTGCAGCACGTCGTGGAGCTTGTGCAGGTACTTGATCTCGCGATCGAAGTCCTCGCGCTTCGCTCCCTGGGCCGCGGTGCGAACAATCGCGCCACCACCGCGCAGGTCGATCTTGCCGGCGGCCCTGCGGAGGCGGTCACGCTCCTTGTCATCGAGCCTGCGGGACACGCCCACACCCTCGCCCTGCGGCACGTACACGAGGTACCGGCCCGCAATCGAGAGCTGCATGGACAGGCGGGGACCCTTGGTCTTGAGCGGATCCTTGATCGCCTGCACCAGGATCTCCTGCCCTGGCTTGAGCACCTCGCCGATGCGCTTGCCCTTGGTGCGGCCGGAGCGCCCGCGACGTGCGAGCTCGACCCCCGGGAAGACCAGGTCGTCCGCGTGGAGGAAGCCGTTCTTGTCGAGGCCGATGTCCACGAAGGCGGCCTCGAGGCCGGGCAGGACGTTGTCGACCTTGCCCTTGTAGATGTTTCCGACGATCGAACGGTTGCCGCGTCGCTCTATGTAGAGCTCCGCGACGCGCCAGTCGTCGCCCTGCTTCTGCCGCCCGTCTCTAGAGCCGGAGGGAGTTCCCTCCGCCTCGAGGATGGCGACTCTTGTTTCGCCACGGTCCACCGTGACGAGCAACTGCTTCTTCAAGTTGAAGACCTCTCATGTCAGAGGCCCTTCACCGTGGCCGTCTCGCGCGCTCGCGCGTAGATCGACTGCATCACGCCAAGGGCCATGAAGGTAACGAGCACCGACGAGCCGCCGTAAGACATCAGGGGCAGGGGAACGCCGGTGATGGGCATGATTCCTATGGTCATGCCCACGTTGACGAAGACCTGGAACATGAGCATCGCGGTGATGCCACCGGCGATCAGTGCGCCGTACAGGTTCTTGGACATCGTCAGGATTCGGAGTGCTCTCCAGATCAGGAGCGCGAACAGGGACAGAACCAATGCCGCCCCTACAAAGCCGAGCTCTTCGCCTACCACCGAGAATATGAAGTCGGTGTGGTGCTCCGGTAGGAAGTCTAGTCGCGTCTGCGTCGCTTGGTCTCCGCGGCCGGTTTTTCCCCCGGATCCGATCGCGGTCAGCGACTGGTTGATCTGGTAGCCCTCTTTCTTGGGGTTGTTGGTTGGATTGAGGAACGCCGTGAGGCGATCCACCTGGTACGGCTTGAGCACCTCTACGCCGACGGCGGGGGCCGCGACGAGCACTATCGCCACCGCGGCCACGGCAATCGCACCCAGCGCCGCGAAATGGGTCCACTTGGTCCCGGCCACGAACAGCACCGCAAGGGCGATCGCGAGGTACACGAGTCCCGAGCCGAGGTCGGGCTGGCCGATCACGAGCATCGCCGGAATCAGTGTCAACAGCATGATCCTGCTCGTGGTCTCGCGATCGTCCAGACGTCTCATCCTGTCGACCACGAAGCCCGACAGCGATAGCACCAGCAACAGCTTTCCCAGCTCGGAGGCCTGGAAGTTGATGAAGCCGAGCTCGATGGCGCGCTTCGAGCCACGCGCGGAGAACCCGAGCCCGTAGACCAGCAGGATGAAGCCGATCATCGCGCCGTAGATGCCGATCTTCCATTCCCGCAGGCGGGAGTAGTCGAAGCGCGAGATGATCAGCATGAGGAGGATCCCCACCCCGGCGTAGCCGGCCTGGCGCATCACGTAGTAGTTCGGATCGCCGGCGATGTCGTCCTGTGTGGCCGTGCCGACGACGTACAGGCTCGCCGCGCTCAGGCCGAGCGTGGCCAGGAGCAGCAGCGGGTCGAGCGGCAGGACGCGCACCCCGCGCTCGCGGAAGTCGGTGACCGGCGAGGCGGCTGACATCAGTCGGAGGAGCCTCCGCCCTCGACGAGCTTGGTCCTCGTTGACGTTGAAGAGCGCCGCCAGGATGCGGCGCGCCATCGGGGCCGCGGTATCGGCGCCGAAGCCGCCCGCCTCGTCGGTCACTGCGACGACGTACTTGGGGCTGGGCCAGGGCGCGAGCGCCACGTACCAGGACTGGTCGGCGCGGCCGGCCCCCTTCTCGGCGGTGCCCGTCTTGCCTGCGATCTGGATCGGGAAGTCCTGGAACACCTCGGTCGAGGTGCCGCCCGGCGCGCTCGCGGCGCCGCGCAGCCCTTCGAGGATCGCCTCGCGATACTCGGGCTTGATGTTCAGGCGCCTGGCGGTGGGCGCTTCGAGCTGCTGGATCGCGCGCCCGGACGAGTCCTCGATACGCTGGCCGAGGCGCGGCCGCAGCACACGGCCGCCGTTCGCGATCGTCGCGTAGGCCACGGCCATCTGGAGCGGGTCGGCCTGCAGGTCGCCCTGGCCCACCGAGAGGTTGACGTTGTGGCCCGGGGTCCACGGCTCCAGGGTGTCGCCCGCCTTGTAGAGCGCATTGCGCCACTTCGGCGTGGGCAGGAGGCCGGGAAGCTCCTCGGGCAGGTCGATCCCGGTGTTGCGGCCGATCCCGAGCCGGCGCGCCCAGTGCTGCAGCCCCAGGCCGTCGCCGCTGCTGTTGAGCTGGTCGCCGAGCTGGTAGAAGAACACGTCGCTCGACACGGTGAGCGCCTGGCGGAGCGCGAGCGTTCCGTGCGCCACCTTCCCGGCGTTCTCGAAGACGGTGTCGCCCACGGTGTACGAGCCGGGGTCGTAGAGCGGCGTGTCGGGCGTGATGAGCCCGCCCTCGAGCGCCGCCACGGCCGTCACCAGCTTGAAGGTGGACCCGGTGGGATAGAGGCCCTGGATGGCGCGATTGGTGAGCGGCGACCCGTTGTCCTCGTCCTGGAGGCGAGCGTACTCGCGCTTCTTGATGCCCTTCGAGAAGATGTTGGGGTCGAACGACGGCTCCGAGCCCAGGCCGAGCATCTCGCCTGTCTTGATGTTCATGACCGCGAACGCGCCGCGCCCGGTCCCACCGGAGAGCGCCTCCTCGCCGGCCTCCTGCACGTCCAGGTCCACCGACAGGCGTAGCTGGCGACCCTGCACCGCCTCCTTCTTCGAGAGGCGCCGGTTCAGGTTCCCCATCGCGTCGACCTGGAGCCGACTCGCTCCGTTCCTGCCCCGCAGGTAGCGGTCGTACTGGCAGCTCGATGCCGGTCTGGCCCACCCGGTCGCCGAGGTCCACGTCCCGGTAGCGCGGATCCTTCTCCTGCTCCGGATTCAGCTCGCCGACCGTGCCGAACAGGTGGGCGCCGATCTCGTGGTGGGGGTAGGCGCGCAGGAACACCCGCTCCACGTCCGCGCCCCGGAAGTCGTCGCCGTGCTCGAGCAGGTACCACCCGATCTCCTCGGGCACGTCCTGCTTGACCGTGACGGTGGAGTAGGGAAGGGCGCTCAGCTGCGGCTCGACGTCGCGCGCGATCGCTCGCGGCCGCTCGTCGAGCAGCTTCCCGAGGCGCCGGTAGAGCGCACGCCGCTCGTCGATGTCCTCGGGCAGCCTGTCGGGCGAGAGCACGACCGCCATCGACGGGCGGTTGTCCACCAGCTTGCGGCCGTCGCGGTCCACGATCTCGCCGCGCGGCGCCTGGACCTTGATCTCGCGCACCCGGTTGTCGCGCGCCTCCGCGAGGTAGCGGTCGCCGGAGAGCACCTGCAGGTACCAGAGCCGGAAGAAGATGACGGCGAACGCCACCAGCGCGATGCCGCCGATCAGCGCCACCCGCACGGCGAGCTGAGGCGTGAGCGTCGGGCGCCTGTCGTCGTCGAGGTACATCAGATCTCGAGGCCGCGCAGACCGAGCGGCCCGGTGGCGCGCGGCGCCTGGCGGCGGCGGCCGAGCTCGATCGGGTCGACCACGAGCGAGGGCCGGAGCACTCGGCGGATGCCCACGAACACCGGGATCGCGAGCAGGGCGTTGAGGATCACCGTCACGACCATCTCGCGGATCACGAACGGGCTGACGCGCGCGCCGACGTCGAGCATGAACGACACGGCGGCGAAGGTGAGCACCCAGCCCGCGGTGGCGGCGGCACCCACCGGTACCGGCGTGAGGCCGTGGCTCGGGTCGCGCACCTCGCGGAACCGGCCGACCGAATAGCCCACGGCCGTGAGCACCAGCGAGGAGACGCCCATGGTCGCGCCGGTGACCAGGTCGAGCAGGAACCCGGCGAAGAAGCCCGCGCTGCAGCCGGAGATGCTGCCCGCGTAGTAGCCGATCGCCGCGACCGTGAGCACCACGAGGTCCGCCTGGCCTCCGAAGATGGTCGTCTGGCTCACGGCCGACACCTGGAGGATCACGGCCAGCAGCAGCAGGCCGCCGACCCGCACGATCGCCAGTGGGGAGAGGATCACGGAGTGGAGCCCTCCGGCAGCGCGGCGGCCTGAGCGTTCTCCGGCCGGCGCGTGAGCACCTGCACGATGTCGAAGCGCCGCAGGTTGGCGAACGGCTCGATGTGCACGCGCTGATACTGCTCGAACTCGTCCAGGTCCACCTCGGTGACTTTCCCGATCGGGATTCCGCGCGGGAAGAGCGATTCCACCTTCGAGGAGGTGAACCCGGAGGTGACGACCGTCGTGTCCTCCGTCACCCGGCGGTCGCCCTCGATCAGGTCCAGCAGCAGATCGTTGGGATTGCCGACCAGCGGGCGGACCACGCCACTGGCGCCCGCCGGCATGACCTGGGCGGTGACCGCGCTCGACGCGTCCGTGATCAGTCGGACCTCGGCGGTGCCGCCGGTGACCTGCGTGACCTTGCCCACCAGGCCCCTCGCCGCAATGACCGGCTGGTCCACGCGCAGCCCGTCGCTCGAGCCCTTGTCGATCTTGACGCTCGAGTACCAGACCGTCGGGGCGCGCGCGATCACGCGCGCGGTCACGGGCCGGGTGCCCGTGGGGAACACGTCCTCGCGATGCAGACCCACGAGCTGGCTGAGCTGGGCGGCGTCGCGCTCGGCCGTCTGCGCCCGCGCCAGCTGTGAGCGCAGCCGCTCGACCTCGCTCCTGAGCTCCTTGTTGTCGCCCTTTGCGTCGAAGGTGTCGCCGACCCAGCCGAACAGGTCGCGCACGGGCTTGAGCGCCCGGCTCGCGCCGGTCTCGACCGGGGCGAAGGCCTCCTGGGCGCCGCGCTGGAAGGCGTGGAAGAAGCCCCCGCCGGACTCGCCGAAGTAGGCGGTGAGCACCGCGATGGAGAGCGCCACGAATACCGCAAGCGCCGCCCTCCTACGGCGGACCACCTTCTTGTCGAACACGCTGCGCCCTCTCGCGCGGCGGGACTACCGCCGCCGGTTGTTTCGGGAATTCTTGTTGCTGCGGTGGATGGCCTCGAATTCCTCGAGGCTTCGACCCGACCCCACCGCCACGCAGGTGAGCGGTGACTCGGCGAGGTGCGCCGGCATCTGGGTCTCGTCGCGCAGGCGCTCGTCGAGCCCCTGCAGGAGCGCGCCGCCGCCCGCGAGCATGATGCCGCGGTCCATGATGTCCGAAGCCAGCTCCGGAGGCGTGCGGTCCAAGGTCTCCTTGACGGCGTCGATGATGGCTTGGAGGGTCTCCTCGAGAGCCATCCGCACCTCTTCGCTCGTGAGAACCACGGTCTTGGGCAGCCCCGACACGAGGTCGCGCCCGCGGATCTCGGCCTGTACCTCCTCGGCAAGCGGGAAGGCGGAGCCGATCTCGAGCTTCACCTCCTCGGCCGTCTGCTGGCCGATCATCAGCTTGTACTCGCGCTTGACGTAATTGATGATCGCCTCGTCGAGCTCGTCGCCGCCGATGCGGATCGACTGCGACACGACGATGCCGCCGAGCGAGATCACCGCCACCTCGCTGGTGCCACCGCCGATGTCCACCACCATGTTGCCGGTGGGCTCACCCACCGGAAGGCCGGCACCGATCGCCGCCGCCATCGGCTCCTCGATCAGGTACGCCTGCCGCGCTCCTGCCGACAGGCAGGCCTCCTCCACGGCTCGCTTCTCCACGCCGGTCACCCCGGAGGGCACGCAGACCACCACGCGCGGGTGCGCCCAGCGGTTCTGATGCACCTTCTGGATGAAGTGGCGCAGCATCTGCTCGGTCACGTCGAAATCCGCGATCACGCCGTCCTTGAGCGGCCTGATCGCCTGGATCGTGCCTGGCGTGCGGCCCAGCATGCGCTTGGCCTCGATCCCGACAGCGTGCACCTCGCCGCTGCGGGAGTCGATCGCCACCACGGACGGCTCCGACAGCACGATCCCGCGTCCGCGCACGTAGACGAGCGTGTTTGCGGTGCCGAGGTCCACGGCCATATCGCGGCCGCCCATACCGGTCAGTAGTGAGAAAAATCCCATTAGAAGTCCGTCGTGAGGATAGGCACCGAGGCTTGCGTGCGCTACGCCGGCGCCACATGAGGGACGAGCGCGGACTGCGCGCCGGCCGGCGCGCGGGAGTCTAGACGACAGCCTGGGTCCGTTTGGGCGCTTGCAAGGCGAAACCCCTGCAAAGTGGAGGGCGTTTAGCGGAAGCAGCCGGCTGGCCGGCTGCGCACCGATGGCGTCTAATGGAGGAGATCGGGCATCAGCCGCAGGAGAGCCGCAAGCGGTAGCCCGACGACGTTCCAGTAGTCGCCCACAATCGACTCCACGAGCGCGGCTCCGCGACCCTGGATCGCGTATCCGCCCGCACGTTCGCGCCACTCCCCGGTGTCGAGGTACCAGCCGAGATCCCGCTCGCTGAGCGGGCGGAACCGCACCTGGGTCACCGCCACCCCGGTTCGCTCCCCGTCCGCGGTCCGCAGCGCCAGCCCGCTCATGACCTCGTGCTCGCGGCCCGAGAGCCGGCGCAGGAAGCGCTCGGCCTCCTCCGCGTCGCGCGGCTTGCCGAGCAGGTCGCGCCCCAGCACCACCTCCGTGTCCGCCCCGAGCACCCGCGCGCCCTCGACCGCCCGGGCCTTCCGGAGCGCGTTCTCGACCACCACCTCGCGCGGATCGCCCTCGCGCAGCTCGTCCACGGCGGCCGGCTCGACGCGGAAGTCCACCCCGAGCTGCTCGAGCAGGGCCCTGCGTTGGGGCGAGCGCGATGCCAGGATGAGTGGGGCAGCCCCCACGGGCGGCCTACAGCTCGGGGAAGAAGAGGCCTATCTCGCGCGCCGCCGACTCGGGCGAGTCGGATCCGTGCACGAGGTTGGTCTGCACCTCGAGCCCGTGGTCGCCGCGGATCGAGCCCGTAGCCGCCTCGAGCGGGTTGGTGGCCCCGATCAGCTGCCGCGCGGCGGTGACCGCCTCGTGGCCCTCCAGAACGAGCGCCACCAGCGGACCGCCGGTGATGAAGTCCACGAGATCGCCGAAGAACGGGCGCTCGCTGTGCTCGGCGTAGTGACGCTCGGCGAGCTCGCGCTCCACCGTCATCAGCTTCATCGCCGCGATCGTCAGGCCCTTGCGCTCGAAGCGGGCGAGGATCTCGCCGGTGAGCCGGCGCTCGAAGGCGTCGGGCTTCACCAGGATCAGGGTCCGGTCCATGCTTCTCCTATTCGGGTTGGATGGTGCTTGGGGATCTGCGGAAGCAGCCGGCTCGGCCGGCTGCGCACCGATGTTCTCAGCTGCGGAAGCAGCCGGCTCGGCCGGCTGCGCACCGATGCCTACTGGGGGCGCTCGCGCGCTGCGCGGGCGGGCCGCTCTCGCTCGGAGCGCGGCTGCTCGCCCGTCGCGGTGATCTCGTCGCTCTCCCCCGGAACCGGGGCCGGGCGCGCCGGCCGCGGCTCCCTGCTCGCCGCCGGCCGCGAGGCCGCCGTTGTGCGTCTGGCTCGCGGCCGCCTCGGCTCCGCCGGAGCCTGGCCCACCTCGGCCTCGCAGTAGGGGCAGATCTTCCAGCGCGGGTCGAGCGGCTTGCCGCAGACGCTGCACGGCTCCTTCAGGCGGCGCAGGCAGCTCGGGCAGCGCAGGAACGCCTTCTCCACGTCGAAACCGCAGTGCGGGCACTGGAGCTGGTCCAGGTTCGCCAGGCGCGCCTGGGCGGCCGCCATCTCCAGCTCACGCTCGCGCACGTCGTCGAGGTACTCGGGCGGCCGGACGATCAGGTAGACGATCGGTCCGATGAACGGGAACGCCGATGCCAGCGTGGCGCATCCGACCAGCATCGGATCGTCGATCCGGCGCCGGGCGTCCGCCCAGGTCCAGTAGATCAGCGCGACGTAGATCACGACGAGGGCCAGCAGCAAGAGGTTCACTGCCAGGTTCAGCGCGTCGTTCTCGATGCCGAAGACGGCAAGGACGGCCATAGAAGGCGCCGAGTGTAACGGGGGGTCCCTACAGAAAGAGGCGGCCGAGGGCGTATCCGATCCCGAAGAACACCAGGATCACGGTCGCCACCACCACGGCCACGAGGCCGATCATCGCGCCGAAGCGCGGTCCGTCTCCGTCCATTCGCCCTGAATCCTCGCACGCCCCGGCTCAGCCGAGCGCTGTGCGGAACCCCTCTCGCCAGCTCGGATGCAGGGGCTCCCAGCCGAGCTCGCGCCTGGCCTTGGCGTTGGATGCGCCCCGGATGTCGGTCATCATCGCCAGGCCGTGCGGCCCGGCCGCCAGCCGCCCCACCCACCCCGGCACCCGCCGCGGAGGGGCGGCACCGAGCGCCTCGGCGAGCACGGGCAGCCATTCGGAGACCCTGGCCGGCTCGTCGTCCACCACGTTGTAGATCCCGGGATTGCCGCGCTCGAGGGCGGCCACGGTCGCTTCGGCCACGTCGTCGATGTGAATGAACGACCAGACACCGCCGCCGCCGCCGACCACCGGGAACCGCCGCCGGAGCACCTCGAGGCCGGTGCCGCCGTCGGGCGCGATCGCGGTGCCGGGGCCGTAGAAGAAGCCGTAGCGGAGCACGATTCCCTCGAGGTCGGTGGCACCGGTGACAGCAGACTCGAGGTGGCGGATCGCGACGAGGAGCGGCGCCATGTCACCCGGGGGGTCCGGGTCGAGCGGCTCGTCCTCGCTCTTCACGGGGCCGCCCTCGCGGGCGAATGGCCAGCCGGCGAAGCTCTGCGCGAGCAGGCGCCGGGCGCCCGATTCCCGGGCCGCCTCGATCAGATTGTCGGTGCCCTCGCTCCGCAGGCGGTTGGTGAGCTCGAAGTCGCGGGCCGTCTTCCGGGGGTTGAGCCGGTCGGGGATCGCGGTGAGCTGGTGGATCACGGCCTCGGGCTCGGCGGCGCGCACCGCCTCCACTATCGCCTCGCGGTCGAGGGCGTCGGCCACGGCCGGCTCGGCCCCGAGCGCCCTGAGGGTGTCCGCCTTCTCGGGCGAGCGCGTCAGCGCCGTGACCGAGTGCCCCGCGCGCCCGAGCGCGGGAATGAGCCGGCCGCCGACCACCCCGCTGCCGCCTGCGAGAAAGACCCTCATGGCACGCTGTTTATAGCGTCGACGCCCGCGCGTCGCGGTCCTCGCGCAGCAGGTCGGCGATCAGGTAGATCGATCCGGTGGCGATCACCGCGCCGCCGGGACCGGCCACGGCGCGGGCGCGCTCGACCGCGGCGTGCGGGTCGGGCGCCGCCTCGGCGGTCACATCGGGCGCGAGCTTCTCGGCCAGGCTCACGAGCGTGGCGGGCGAGAGAGCGCGGGGGTTCGCGGAGCGCGTGAAAACGACCCGGTCGAACCGCGGAAGCAGCGTGCGCAACATCGCGGCGGCGTCCTTGTCCTCCAGCACCCCGATCACGGCCACGCGCGGGCGGCGCTCCCCCAGGACGGCGTCGAGCGACGCGACCAGCGCGTCGATGCCCGAGGGGTTGTGCGCGCCGTCGTACACGGTGAGCGGATCCTGGCCCACCACGTCCATCCGGCCCGCCACGCGCGTCTCGCGCGCGGCGGCGGTGACCGCGGCCGGGTCGAGGGCGCGCCCGAGGTACGCCTCGGCCGCGGCGGCGGCGAGCGCGAAGTTGCCGCGCTGGAAGCCGCCCGCCGCGCGCAGGTCCAGGCCGGCGTCCTCGGCGGACCGGGCCAGGACGAGCCGCGCTCCGCGCTCGCCCGCCACGCGCTCGGCCACGGCCGTGGCAGCCGGATCGAGGTCCGGCGGCACCACGAGCGTGGCACCGTCCCTCACGACCGCGAGCTTCTCCTCGGCGATGTCCTCGAGCCGGGGACCGAGCCAGCGCGTGTGCTCCAGGTCGATGCCGGTGAGCACCTGCACGCGCGACGGGATCACGTTGGTGGCGTCGTAGCGGCCGCCCAGACCGGCCTCCACCACCGCCACCTCCACCTCGCGCCGGGCGAGCTCCTGGTAGGCCGCGGCGGTGAGCGCCTCGAACTGCGTGACGAGGTCCTCCGGATCGGCGGTGCGGTCCACGAGCGCCGCCGCGTGGGCGGCCTGCTCGACCGCGGCCGCGAACTCCTGCTCGGACACCGGCGCCTCCCCCACCTCGATCCGCTCCCGGAACGAGCGCAGGTGCGGCGATGTGTAGCTGCCCGTGCGCAGCCCGTGCCGCGCGAGGATCGCGGCGGCGAAGCGGACGGTGGACGACTTGCCGTTCGTGCCGACCACGTGGATCGATTCGAAGCGGCGCTGCGGGAGGCCGAGCACCGTCATCAGCCTGCGCATCCGGTCCAGCCCGAAGCGCATGCCGAACAGCTCGAGGCCCAGCAGGTACTCCTCGGCCTGGCGGAAGGTCATTCGTCCTCGAGTCGCCGCAGCGCCTCGCGGTAGTCGTCGAGCTTGCGTCGCTCGCCCTCCACGACCTCGGGCGGCGCCTTGTTCACGAAGCTCTCGTTCTCGAGCTTACGCTCGAGCCGCTCGATCTCAGCTTCGAGGCGCTTGCGCTCGCCCGCTCGCCGGCGCTCCTCCTCCTCCGGGTCGATGGCATCCGAGGGCAGGACCCTCACGACGCCGCCCGGAACGTCCAGCTCCGCGACGGGCTCCTCATCCGGCTCGCCGTCCACCAGCTCGAACTGCCCCAGCCGCCCGAGCTGCTCGCGCAGCTCGTCGTACCCGTCCGCGACGAGCACCCCGCGCATCGCCGTGCCCGGCTTGGCGCCGACGTGGTCCCGGTAGCTGCGCAGCGCTCCCACCGCCGCGATGAAGCGCTCGAGCACCGCCTCCGCCTCAGCGTCGCGAACGCTCGAGTCGGCCTCGGGCCAGGCGGCGACCGCGAGCATGCCGCGCTCGCCCGGCAGGAGCGACCAGATCTCCTCGGTCACGAAGGGCATGAGCGGGTGGAGCAGCACGAGTATCCGCTCGAGCGAGTGCAGCAGCACGGCGGACACCCGGGCGTTGTCCTCCTCGTAGAGCCGCGGCTTCGCGAGCTCGAGGTACCAGTCGCAGAGCTCAGACCAGAACGCGTCGTACAGCTCGAGCGCGGCGGACGAGAAGCGGAACGAGTCGAACTGCTCGGTCACGCTCTCCGTCAGGCGGTCGAGCCGGGAGACGATCCAGCGGTCCTCGACGGTCTCGACGGCCCCGGCGTCCGGGGTCACGTCGCCCACGCGCAGCAGGACCAGCCGCGACGCGTTCCAGAGCTTGTTGGCCAGGTCGCGGCCCTGCCGCACGCGCTCCTCGTTGAAGCGCACGTCCTGGGACGAGGACATCGCCATCAGCCCGAAGCGCAGCGCGTCGGCGCCATATGCGGGGAAGTCGCCGCCCTCCGCGTAGACCGGAGGCCGCGGGCCGCCGTCGATCAGGTCGAGCGGATCGATGCCGGTGCCGAGCGACTTCGACATCCGTCGGCCGTCGGGCGCCTGCACCACCGAGTGGATCGGCACGTCGCGGAACGGGAGCTCGCCGGTGAGCTCGACCCCGAACATGACCATCCGCGCCACCCAGAGGAAGATGATGTCGCGCGCCGTGGAGAGCACGTCCGTCGGGTAGAAGGCGCTCAGCTGCGGCGTCTCCTCGGGCCAGCCCAGCGTCGCGAACGGCCAGAGCCCCGAGGAGAACCAGGTGTCGAGCACGTCGGAGTCGCGCTCCCAGCCATCGCCCTCGGGCGGCTCGGCGCCGACGTAGGTCTCGTCGCCGCGGTACCAGACCGGCAGCTGGTGGCCCCACCAGAGCTGGCGCGAGATGCACCAGGGCCGGATGTTCTCGAGCCAGTCGAGGTAGACCTTGGTCCACGGTCGCTCGGGGTGGAAGCGCAGCCGGCCGTCCCGGGCCGCCTCGACCGCGGGCTTCGCCAGCTCCGACATGTCGCAGAACCACTGCAGCGAGATGAGCGGCTCGATGCGCCGCCCGGAGCGGTGCGAGTGCGGCACGTCGTGCTGGTACGGGCGCGTGCCCGACACGAGCCCCGCCTCGCGGAGCGCGGCCACGACCGCGGAGCGCGCCTCCTCGACCTCCATGCCCTGAAACGGCTCGGGCGCCCCGTCGGTCATCCGGCCGTCCTCGCCGATCACGGTGACCTCCTCGAGCCCGTGGCGGCGGCCGATGTCGAAGTCGTTGGGGTCGTGACCGGGGGTGATCTTGAGCGCGCCGGTGCCGAACTCGGGGTCCACGTAGTCGTCGGCCACGATCGGCAGGCGGCGGCCCACGAGCGGCAGGATCGCCGCCTCGCCGATCAGCCGCGAGTAGCGCTCGTCTTCCGGGTTCACCGCGATCGCGGTGTCGGCGAGCATCGTCTCGGGCCGGACCGTGGCCACGGTCACCGCGCCGGAGCCCGACTCGAGCGGATAGTCGATCAGGTAGAGCGTGTCCTCGACCGTGCGCTGCTCCACCTCCAGGTCGGAGATCGCGGTGCGGAGGCCCGGGTCCCAGTTGACCATGTAGTTGTCGCGGTAGATGTAGCCCTTCTCGTAGAGGGCCACGAACACGTGTGTGACGGCCCGGACGTACTCGGGGTCCATCGTGAAGCGCTCGTCCTCGTAGTCGAGCGAGGCGCCCAGCCGCTTGAACTGCCCGGTGATCGTGGAGCCGTACTGCTCGCGCCAGCGCCAGACGCGCTCGGCGAAGGCCTCGCGGCCGAGGTCCTCCTTGGTCAGGCCCTCCTCCTCGAGGTCACGCTCGACCACGCGCTGGGTGGCGATGCCCGCGTGGTCGGTGCCGTAGATCCACTTCGTGCGCAGGCCGCGCATCCGGGCCACCCGCACGCACAGGTCCTGGAGCGTGCCGTTGAGAGCGTGGCCCATGTGGAGCGAGCCGGTCACGTTGGGCGGCGGGATGGCGATCGAGTAGCTCTCCCCGGGATCGCCGCCGGACTCCGGATGGAAGATGCCCGCGTCCTCCCAGAGGGAGAACACGCGGCCCTCCACGTCCCCGGGGTCGTAGCGCGTGCGCTTGAGTCGGTCGTCCGCCATCGGGGCGCAAGTGTGCCAGCAGCGCGCGCCGCGCCGCCCGTCTAGATGCGCTGAGGCTGGAACTCGCGGGCCGCGATCGCCGCGAGGTTGTCCACGGACTTCTGGTTGTCCTTCGCCACCTGTCCCTCCATGAGACGGGCGAACACGGCGCCGACGGGTCCCATGGCGGGCTTGCCGCGCAGGGTCTGAGTGAGCCCGGTGGAGTCGCCCTCGGGAACCAGCTCGAAGATCACGTCGAACTCCTCGGTGAGCGGCAGGCCGGTTCCACGGTGCACCATGCGGCGCGGCGCCTCGAACTCCGTGACGGTCCAGTGGGTCGTCGCCTTCCACGGGCCGAGGATCGGGTTGATCTCGTCGTAGGTGGAGCCCGGCGCGGCCGCACCGTCGGTGCGCGTGACCTCGGCGGTGCCCTCCACCCACTCGGCGTAGCGGCCCGTGTCGCACACGAGCTCCCAGACCTTGTCGAGCGGCGCGGGCACGACCGCGTAGCCGGTGACCTCCATCATGCGGGCAGCTTCTCCACGAAGCGCTGCAGCTTATCCGTGTCCCTGAGTGGAGCGCCGTGACCGAAGAGCACGAGCTTCGGCTCGAGTGCCGCGAGCTTGTGGATGGAGCGGCGATTCTCGGCGGGATCGGGCGTGAGGAAGGGCTTGGGCTCGTGCAGGCCGGGCACCGCGGTGATCACGTCCATGTTGTTGAGCACGTCGCCGAGCACGAGCACGCCGTCGGACTCCCGCCAGTAGGACACGTGGCCCGCGGAGTGCCCCGGCGAGTCGAGCACCGTGAAGCCGGCCACCTGGTCGCCCTCGTGCAGCACCCGATCCACCCGGCGCCCCGGCCCGCGGAAGATGCGGTCGTAGAACCGCGCGACCGGGTGGTCCGGCTGGCGCTCCTTGATCAGGTCGGGGTTCTCCGCCGCGTCGGCGTCGCGCTCGCCCACCCAGAACGGGATGTTGAGCGCCTCGCATATCTCCTTGCTCGCGCCCTGATGGTCGGGGTGGGCGTGGGTGAGCGCGTGGGCGGTCACCGTGCGCCCGCGAAGCTGGCGCAGGATCCTGCGGCCGGCGTGGCGGCTCGCGGCGTCCACGAGCACGTCCTCGAGGAGGAAGACGTTGATGCCGTTGGGGGGAAACCCGGACAGCTGCCAGACCCCGGGTGCGAGCTCCTTCACCAACCGGCAAGCTATCGACCGTGACCGAAGATCGCAGCGACCTCGCGGCGGCCGGGCGGGAGATCCTCGACTCGAACCGGTACATGACGCTCGGCACCGCCGACGCCGAGGGACGGCCCTGGGTGTCCCCGGTCTGGTTCGCGGCGGTCGGGTACGCCGAGCTGCTCTGGGTGTCCTCTCCGGAGACGAGGCACTCGCGCAACCTCGCGGCGCGGCCCGAGCTGAGCATCGTGGTGTTCGACTCGCAGGTGCCGGAGTTCGAGGGCCAGGCGGTCTACATGGCGGCAGTGGGCGCGGAGGTGGACGAGTCCGAGCTCGCCGATGCGATCGAGGTCTTCGCGGCGGCGGCGCTCGCGGGCGGGGCCGGCGAGTGGAGCGCGGAGGACGTGAGCCCGCCCGCCGAGCTTCGGCTCCACCGGGCCCGCGTGTCGCAGCACTGGATGCTCGGCGCGCACGACGAGCGGATCGCGGTCGAGCTGTAGCCATGAGCGCCGACCGCAACGAGATCGCCCTGGACCTGATCGCCTCGAACAGCTACATGACCCTCGGCACCGCCGACGAGCACGGCCGCCCATGGGTCTCCCCCGTCTGGTTCGCGGCGCCCTCGCCCGCCGACCTGCTCTGGGTCTCGGCCCCCGGCGCCCTCCACTCGCGGAACCTCGCCGTGCGCCGTGAGATCAGCATCGTCGTCTTCGACTCGACCCTTCCCCCGTACACCGGCCAGGCGCTCTACATGGAGGCGACAGCCGCCGAGGTCGGCGAGCCGGGGCTGGGCCGGGCGATCGGCGAGCTCTCGAGGGCGTCGGTGGAGGGCGGCGCATCCGCCTGGTCGGCCGAGGACGTGCGAGCCCCGGCCCGCCATCGGCTCTATGCCGCGAGCGTGGAGCGCTGGTGGGTGCTCGGCGAGACCGACGAGCGGATCGAAGTGAGCCTGGCCTAGGCCGACTCGGCCTGCTGCTCGCCGGGCTCTTCCGGCGCAGCCTCGGTCACCAGGGTGGGCTTCAGGCCCTTCTCGATCGTCTCCTTGGTGACCACGCACTTCTTCACGTCGCGGCGCGAGGGCAGCTCGAACTGCACGTCGAGCAGCGTCTCCTCGAGGATCGAGCGCAGGCCGCGCGCGCCGGTCTCGCGGGCGAGCGCCTTGTCGGCGATCGCGCCCAGGGAGTCCTCGGCGAAGACGAGCTCGATGCCGTCGAACTGGAAGAAGCGCTGGAACTGCTTGACGAGCGCGTTGCGCGGCTCGGTGAGGATCCGGACGAGGTCGTCGCGGGTGAGCTGGTGGATCACCGAGCAGACCGGCAGGCGGCCGATGAACTCGGGGATCAGCCCGTACTCCACGAGGTCCTCGGGAAGCACCCGCTCGAAGAGCTCGCCGGTGTCCTTGTTGTGCTTCGAGCGGACGGCCGCGCCGAAGCCCACGCCCTTGTGGCCGATGCGCCGCTCGACCACCCGGTCGAGGTCGGCGAACGCGCCGCCGCAGATGAACAGGATGTTCGTGGTGTCGATCGTGAGGAACTCCTGGTGGGGGTGCTTGCGGCCCCCCTGCGGCGGCACCGAGGCGACGGTGCCCTCCAGGATCTTGAGCAGCGCCTGCTGCACTCCCTCGCCCGACACGTCGCGCGTGATCGACGGGTTGTCGGCCTTGCGCGCGATCTTGTCGACCTCGTCGATGTAGATGATCCCGGTCTCGGCCTTCTTCACGTCGAAGTCGGCGGCCTGGATCAGCTTGAGGAGGATGTTCTCCACGTCCTCGCCCACGTAGCCGGCCTCGGTGAGCGCCGTGGCGTCCGCGATCGCGAACGGCACGTTGAGGATCTTCGCCAGCGTCTGGGCGAGCAGCGTCTTGCCGCAGCCGGTGGGACCGAGCAGCAGGATGTTGGACTTCTGAAGCTCGAGATCCTGCTCGGCATCCGACTGCATCATCTGGACGCGCTTGTAGTGGTTGTAGACCGCGACCGAGAGCGTGCGCTTGGCCGGCTCCTGGCCCACCACGTACTCCTGGAGGACCGACCAGATCTCCTTCGGCTTCGGGAGATTCTCGAGATCGAAGGTCGGGGCGCCCGTCAGCTCCTCGTCGATGATCTCGTTACAGAGGTCGATGCACTCGTCGCAGATGTAGACGCCGGGACCGGCGATGAGCTTCTTCACCTGCCGCTGCGACTTCCCGCAGAAGCTGCAGAGGAGCTGTTCGTTGGAGTCAGTGGGTCGCGCCACGCAAGAGTCTCCCCGTCGCAAAGGTACCAGCGGGCGGTAGCCCAGGTCCCCAGCTAGATACTCGGCGGGAGGGAACGTCCCTTCAAGCGCGTGTCAGCTTGCGTCGACGACCGGCTCCGCCACGATCGCCTCGCCCTCCGGCGTCGCGCGCATCCGCGGCGTCAGCACCACGGCGATCACGGTGGCCACCAGCCCGAATCCCGCCGCGCCGAGGAAGGCGAGCTGGAAGCCCTCGGTGAGCGCCTGGGCGTCGGGAGTCCCGCCGCCCGCGAGGTTGTCGGTACGGGTATTGGCGAGAGTCGCCAGGATCGCCAGACCGATGGCCCCGCCGATCTGCTGAGAGGTGTTGATGAGCCCGCTGGCAAGACCGGACTCCCGCTCCTCCACGCCCGCCACCGCGGCGATCGTGATCGGCACGAAGACCATCCCGGCGCCGACCGCGCACACGACGGACGGGCCGAGCACGTCCGCCACGAAGCTTCCGTCAGCGGAGATCTGGCTGAACCAGGCCAGACCGAGCGTGATGAGAACGAGGCCCGGGACCAACACCGGCTTGACCCCGAAGCGAGTGGTCATCTGCGACGCGACGCCGGCCGCGATGATGATCCCGGCCGACAGCGGCAGGTAGGCGAGACCAGTCTCGAGCGGCTCGAAGCCGAGCACCTGCTGCATGTAGAGCGAGATGAAGAAGAACATCGCGAACAGTGCGCAGACGAACACGAGCATCGTCAGGTTCGCCGCGAGGAGGGGGCGGTTCCGGAAGATCCGGAACGGCACCAGCGGCTGCTTCGAGCGCAGCTCGGTCACGACGAAGGCGCTGAGCAGGGCGACCGACAGCGCGAGCAGTCCGACCGTCTGCGTGGACCCCCATCCCGCGCTCTCGGCATCCACGAGCGCGTAGACGAGGATCGACAGGCCGGCCGTCACGGTGACGGCACCTGTCACGTCGTAGCGGCGCTCGAGATCGAAGTCTCGGCTCTCCGCGATCAGGCGCGGCGCGAGGAACGCCGCGATCAGTGCGATCGGCACATTGACCCAGAAGACCCACTCCCAGCCGAGCCACTCCGTGAGCACTCCGCCTAGGAGCACTCCCGCGGCCCCGCCGCTGCCGGCCACCGCGCCCCAGACGCCCATCGCCTTGTTGCGCTCGGCGCCCTCGACGAACGTGGCCGCCACGATCGAGAGCGCGGCCGGGGCCAGGATCGCGCCGCCGAGCCCCTGCACCGCCCGGGCCACGATGAGCTGTGTGTCGCTCTGCGCGAGGCCGCCCGCGAGCGAGGCGAGCGCGAACACGATCAGGCCGAGGATGAACATGCGCCGGCGTCCGAGCAGGTCGGCCGCGCGCCCGCCGAGCAGCAGGAAGCCGCCGAAGGTGAGCACGTAGGCGTTGACGACCCACTGAAGGTTCTGCTGCGAGAAATCGAGCGCCGTGCCGATGGAGGGCAGCGCGACGTTGACGATCGCGGCGTCGAGCACGACCACGAACTGGGTCGTCGCCAGAAGCGCCAGCGCCTTCCACCTGCGTTCGTATGCGGAGCGGTTGTCGGGCAAGCCCCCGACGATACGCAAGCCGAAAGGGCTACCGCGCGAGCGCCATGCGCTCGACCTTTCCCTCGATGCAGTCGAGCAGTTCGCGATACGAGGCGCAGAAGGAGTCGACGCCCTCTCGCTCGAGCTGCGCCGTCACCACGTCGAGGTCGACGCCCGCGCGCGCGGCCTCCCGGAGGGTCTCCAGAGCCTCCACCGGATCGGCAGGCAGGAGGGCGCCCACGGCGCCGTGGTCGGCAAAGGCACGCAGGGTGGCGTCGGGCATCGTGTTGATGACATCCGGGGCGACCAGCCCTTCGACATAGAGCACGTCGGAGTAGGCGGGGTCCTTGGTGCCGGTGCTCGCCCACAGCGGTCGCTGCGGGCGGGCGCCACGCTCGGCCAGCGCCTGCCAGCGGTGGTCGCCGAAGCGCTCCAGGAAGAGGGCGTAGGCGTGCTGGGCGTTGGCGATCGCGACGCGGCCGCGCAGGTCGGAGCCCGGCGGCAGCAGCCGGTCGACCTTGGTGTCGATGCGCGAGACGAAGAACGAGGCAACCGAGGCGACGGTGTCGAGGGCGAGGCCGCCGGCCGCGCGCCGTTCGAGGCCCGCGACGTAGGCGTCGATCACCTGCTCGTAGCGGGCGACCGAGAAGAGCAGCGTGATGTTCACGTTGACCCCGCGCGCGGTGAGCTCCTCGATCGCAGGGATCCCGGCGTCGGTCGCGGGCACCTTGATCATCACGTTGGGCCGGGCGAGCCGTTCCCAGAGCGCCAGCGCCTGCTCGATCGTGGCCTCGGTGTCGTCGGCCAGATCCGGGGTGCACTCGAACGAGATGAACCCATCGCGGCCGTCCGTCGCGTCGTAGGTCGGACGCAGCAGGTCGGCGGCATGGCGGACGTCGTCCAGCGCGAGCTCGAAGAACAGCTCCTGGGCGCCGCTCACGCCGGACTCGACGGAGTCGCGAAGCTGGCCGTCATAGCGGTCCGAGCCGGTGATGGCCTTGGCGAAGATCGTGGGGTTCGAGGTCGCGCCCGTGACCGACGAGCCGGCGATCAGCTCCGCGAAGGCGCCGTCCACGAGCAGCTCTCGCGAGAGCGTGTCGAGCCAGATCGAGACCCCGGCGTCATGAAGGGACTTCAGGCGGTTCACAGCTGCGCTGCCTTCCTGTCGGGAGCGACCTCTTCGAGCGGGGTGTCGAGGTCGGCAAGCATCCGGTCATCGACGGTAGCGCGATCGCGGATGAGTTTCTGGACCGTCTCCGTGACATCCCAGACGTTCACGTTCATGCCCGCCACCACGCGGTCCTCCACGAGCCAGAAGGCGATGAACTCGCGGCCCGCCGGATCGCCGCGGAACACGACCCGGTCCCACTCGCGGGCGAAGCCCGAGTACTCCATGCCGAGGTCGTACTGATCGGAGAAGAAGTACGGGAGCCGCTCGTATGCGGTCGGCTGCCCGAGCATGTTGCGTGCGGCGGCCGGACCCTGGTGCAGGGCGTTGGACCAGTGCTCGACACGGATGTGCTCGCCGTAGAAGGGATGGTGGGCGTTGGCCAAGTCGCCCGCCGCGAACACTCCGGCCGCGCTGGTGCGCAGGTGCTCGTCCACGAGGATCCCGTCGTTCAGGGCGAGGCCGGCCTCCGCGGCGAGCTGGATGCGGGGCTCGACGCCGATTCCGACCACGACGAAGTCGCACTCGATCTCGCGCCCGTCGCCGGTCCGGACCCGCTCGACCGTCGCCCCTCCCACGAGCGCCTCCACGCCGGTGCCGAGGAGCAGGTCCACGCCGTGCTCGGCGTGGAGATCGCGGTAGACGGCCCCGACCTCCGGGCCGAGCACGCGCTCGAGCGGGACCGAGGCGGGATCGATCACGGTGACCTCGAGGCCGCGCCGGCGTGCGGAGGCGGCCACCTCGGCGCCGATCCAGCCGGCCCCCACGACCACCACGGCGCCACCACGGTCCAGCCGCTCGCGCAGGGCGTCGGAATCACGCACGCTGCGCAGGTAGAGGACGCCGTCGAGCTCGGCACCGGGAACAGCCAGCCGGCGCGGCTCCGCGCCCATTGTCAACAGCAAGCGGTCGTAGCGGAGGGTCTCGCCGTCGTCGAGGGTCAGCTCGCGCCGCTCCGTGTCCAGGCGCTCCGCGGCGCGCCCGGTGCGCAGCTCGATGCCGTGCTCGGCGTAGAAGCCCTCGTCGTGCACGTAGACCTTCTCGCGTCCCACCTCGCCGCGCAGGTAGTCCTTCGACAGCGGCGGGCGCTCACAGGGCCGCTCCTCCTCGGCGCCGATCAGGAGCAGGCGCCCGTCGAAGCCCTCGGCGCGGAGTGTCTCGGCGGCCTTGGCGCCGGCGAGGCCGGCCCCGGCGATGATGTGCGTCTCGTCACTGGTCATGGGTCGTCCTTCCGGTCAGGGCCAGGAACTCATGGCGGGTACGGGCGTCATTGCGGACCAGGCCGTGCAGCGCCGAGGTCACGGTCTTCGCCCCGAGCTTCTGCACGCCGCGCAGCGACATGCACAGGTGCTCGGCCTCCAGGACCACACCGACTCCCTTCGGCTCGAGCTCCCGCTGAAGCCAGTCGGCGATCTGCGTGGTCAGCCGCTCCTGGATCTGGAGGTCACGGCCGAAGAACTCCACCACGCGGCCGAGCTTGCTGAGGCCGATGATCCGGTCCCCCGGGAGATAGCCGATGTGCGCCACGCCGTGGAACGGGAGCAGGTGGTGCATGCACAGCGAATGGAACGGGATCGACCGCGCCACGACCAGCTCGTCGTAGCCATCGTCGTTGGGAAACGTGGTGGCCCTGAACGGCTGGGGAGTCAGCAGCTCGACATAGGCGTCGGCCACCCGGCGAGGCGTGTCCTGCAAAGGCTCCGAATCGAGATCCGCCCCAAGCGCCCGGAGCAGGTCCGACGCCGCCCGCCGGACGCCCTCATGGTCGATCCGCCGATGGGTGGGATCGGAAACCCGGTGGCCGTTGACGCTCATGACGCATTGGCGTCACGAGCGGAGCAGTTCTTACGTCCGACCAGTCAGGTTCCAGAAGCAGTAGCCGAGCGAAGACCGAGCAGCGCAAGGACGCAGGGAGCGTGGCGTGCATCGCACGCGAGCGACCGAGGACGCCGCGATGCGAAGGTCTGCAGCCGGCTAGTGCTTGTGGATGACGCGGTCGATGAGGTTGTACTCCTGTGCCTCATCGGCGCTCATGAAGTAGTCGCGCTCGGTGTCCTTGGAGACCTTCTCCAGCGGCTGGCCAGTGTGCTTGGCGAGGATCTCGTCGAGCCGCTGGCGGACGTCGATGATCTCCTTGGCGTGGATCTCGATGTCGGTGGCCTGGCCTTGGAAGGCGGAGGAGACCTGGTGGATCAGGATCTTGGCGTTGGGGAGCGCCATGCGCTTGCCCTCGGCTCCGCCGGAGAGGAGGAGCGCGCCCATGGACATCGCGATGCCGACGCAGATGGTCTGCACGTCGGGCTTGATGAACTGCATCGTGTCGTAGATCGCGAGGCCGGAGTACACGGAGCCGCCCGGCGAGTTGATGTAGAGGGAGACGTCCTTGTCGGGGTCCTCTGACTCGAGGTGCAGCAGCTGGGCGACGATGAGGTTGGCGATGTCGTCGGTGACGGGCGTGCCGAGAAAGACGATCCGCTCGTTCAGAAGCCGCGAGTAGATGTCGAAGGCACGCTCTCCGCGGGAGGTCTGCTCGACGACCATGGGAACGAGTGGAGTCATGGGCGTGGCAGTCTAGCGACGGGTCAGACCGGCCCTCAGGATGCTGTCGGTGCGCAGCCGGCCGAGCCGGCTGCTTCCGCTAGGAGCCCGGCGTCCAGATCTCGCCGGACCCCTTCTCGGCTTCCTTGTCGGGGGTCCAGAGCTTGTCGCGCGCCTCGGCGGTGGCGAGCGGGATCGGCTTGGCGCGCTCGATGACGAGGTCGACGGCCTTGCGCATGGCGATGTCTTCGCGCAGGGCTTCGTCGGCGCCCTGTGAGCGTGCCCGCTTGATGGCGCGCTTGACCTGCTTCTCGCCGGCCTGCGGGCCGGCGGCTTCGCGCAGGGTCTCCTCGACCTCGGCGTCGCTGACCTCGATGCCCTCGGCCTCGACGATCGCGGCGAGCACGGCTTCGCGGCGGAGCGCCTGCTCGGCGTCGGGCTCGGCCTCGGTCACGAGCTCCTCCTCGGTCTTGCCGGAGAGCTGGAGGTAGCGCTGGGGGTCGACGCCCTGGGCGGACAGGCGGTGCGAGGTGCGGTGCCACATCTCGTGGGCCTTGGCGTGGACCAGCTCGTGGGGGATGTCCACCTCGGAGCGTTCGACGACGGCGTCCACGGCGGCCTGCCGGAACTCGCTCTCGATCGAGCTCTCGTCGGCTTCCTTGAGGCGCTGCTCGATGTCGGCGCGCAGCTCGTCGAGGCTGTCGTACCCGCCGGCTTCGACGGCGAGGTCGTCATCGAGTTCGGGCAGGCGCTTCTCCTTGACCTCCTTGACGGTCACGGCGAACTGGGCGGGCTTGCCGGCGAGGTGCTCGGCGGGGTAGTCGTCGGGGAAGGTGATCTCGACGGTGCGCTCGTCTCCGGCGCCGGCGCCTTCGAGCTGCTCCTCGAAGCCGGGCACGAGACGCCCCGACCCGAGCTCGAGCACGAATCCGCGCCCCTCCCCGCCCTCGAACTCCTCGCCGTCGACGGAGCCGGTGAAGTCGATGACCACGTAGTCGCCGCCGGCGGCTTCGCGCTCGATGGTCTCGAGCGAGGCGAGCGACTCGCGCAGGCGGTCGAGCTCGGTCTGCACCTCGTCGGGGTCGATCTTGGGCTCGCGGCGGCCGACCTCGATGCCGTCGTAGTCGCCGAGCTTGGCCGGCGGCACGACACCGACCTCGACGGTGAAGGCGAGCGGCTCGCCCTTCTCCGGAAGGACGCTCATGTCGATCTTCGGGTCGCCGACGGTCGTGATCCCGGCTTCGGAGACCGCCTCCTCGTACCAGCCGGGCAGCCCGCGGCGCACGGCCTCGTCGAGCAGCGCCTCACGGCCGACCTGCTGGAGGACGACCTGTGGAGGCACCTTTCCGCTCCGGAAGCCGGGCACCTTGAGCTGCTGCCCGATCGTCTCCGCGGCGCTTCGCACCTCGCGCTCGAGCGCGTCACTCGGGACCTCGACCTCGAGGCGCACGCGCGAGTCCTTCAGGTCGGTGGCGGTGGTCTTCACGGGTGCGGCCATAACGGCGCTGAAGATAGCGTGGCGGTGTGCCCCGCCTCCGTCGCGGTCCCGTGGAGCGCCTGTCCGCCTGGGCCACCACCGGGCCGCCGGGCCACGCTTGGAGCGCGCTGGCCGACATCGCGGTGTTCTGGGCGCGCTGGCTGCGTCAGCGCATGCTGGCGGGCGCGGGGAGGCGCCCGAGGAGGCGGCGGTAGCGGTTCATCGTGGCGCGCGCCATGTCGCCGTGCGTCTGTGTCCGCAGCCGCTCGACGCGTTCGCGGTGGTATGGGCTCGAGAGGCTCTCGTTGTGGCCGATCACGTTGCCGGTGGTGATCCCGTGACGGCCCTGCAGCGCCCGCGTCAGCCGCAGCGAGGCGCGTAGCTGGCGCCTGTTCCCGAGTACCTGTGCGTCGCTCACGCCGACGTGCTCGATGCCGATGGCGGTCCAGTTGAGCCCGACGGTGTGCCGGCACATGATGCCGGTGGGCACGAGCCGGTAGACGGTGCCGTCGCGGTCGATCACGAAGTGGGAGCAGACCCCGGGCAGCTCGCCGAGCTCCACGTCCGGGGTGTCGGAGGCGAACGTGTTGAACACGGGCGCGAACGTGGACGTGGCGGTGTAGTGCTCCACGATCACCCGCGGGCGCCTGAGCCGGAAGTCGTCGAGGCGGTAGTGGCGTCGCGCGTAGGCGCGCATCTCGTTCCGGCGGGTCTGCCCGAACGGGATGGGACGAGCGACGACTGGCTGCGGCGCCACCGCTTCGGCCATCGCGAGCGCGGCCCCGGCGTGCCGGGAGACGGCGCGGCGCGAGGGGCGCCCGCCGGGCAACTCGACCACGAACGCGGTGTCGCCGCCGAACGAGTGGTTCTGCCAGCCGGTCGCGGTGCCGTGGTAGCGCGGCAGGGGCTTCCGCGGCAGCCCGGAGCGCCGCGAGTAGAGCCGCTCGAGGGCCGGGTCGCCCTCCGAGCGCACGACGATCTCGAGCGCCTGGTGGTACCAGAGCGTCACGCGCGGGCGCTCGCGCCTTACGAAGCGGGCGAGCGCGCTCGACTCGGGCTCGGACAGCGGCGCGGACCCGGAGTGGTAGGTGTCGAAGGGCTCGCCGTCCGCCTGCCAGCGGTACGGGAAGTTGCGGTTGAGGTCGACCCCGTTGGCGTTCTGCCTCGTGGCGGCCGCGTGGCCGTCGGGGTTCAGGTCCCGGATCACCCAGAGCGCGGTGCCGGGCGGCGGCCGCGAGCGCAGCAGCCGCGCCGCGATGTCGCGTCCCGCGGTCTCGTCGCCGTGCACGGAGCCGATGACGAGCAGCTTTACCCGCGCCCGTGGGCTGCCCACTCGTACGGCCCTGATCGGCCGGCCGCGGGCGGACCGGCCGAGCAGCACCACAGGCCTGTCGGCACTCGGAGTCGCGGCCGCGGGCCGCGGCGGGACGGCGCCGCCGTCACGGGTCTCCCGCACCCAGACCGCGGCCGTGAGGAGGAAGAGGATGAGCGTCATGGCGGCCAGCCGCACCAGTCCGAGTATGCCCGCCCTACGGCCGCCGCCCCCACGGAGGTCCGCAAGCCCAGTAGATTCGCGATGTGATCGCCGATCTAGCCGCGCGGGCGTCGTCCGGGCGCCGGCTCGCGATCGACACGGAGTTCGTCTCCGAGCGGCGCTACAAGGCGCTGCTCTGCCTGGTGCAGGTGGCGGTGCCCGATCCCGACGGGCCCGACGGGGTGCGCACCGAGGTGATCGATCCGCTGGCCGACGGCTTCGACCCGGAGTCCACCGCCCCGCTCGCGGAGGTGCTCGCCGACCCGGAGGTGGAGATCGTGGTGCACGCCGGGCGCCAGGACGTGGCGATACTGCGGCGCGCCTGGAACACCGAGGTGCGAAACGTGTTCGACACCCAGGTGGCCGGCGGGTTCCTCGGGCTCGGCAGCCAGGAGGGCTACGAGTCGCTGGTGCGCAAGGTGCTCGGCACGCGGCTCAAGGGCTCGGAGGGGTTCACGCGCTGGGACCGCCGCCCGCTCACGGCCCAGCAGCTCGAGTACGCAGCCGACGACGCGCGCTGCCTGCTCACCCTCGGGGAGCGCCTCGGGGAGCGGCTCGAGGAGAAGGGCCGGCTCGAGTGGGCGCGCGAGGAGTGCCGCATGCTCGAGGAGGTGAGCGACGAGCGACCGCCGGAGCGCGTGTACGAGCGGCTGCCGCGCCTGGCGCGGCTGGGCGAGCACGGCCGCGCCGTTGCGCGCGAGCTCGTGGACTGGCGGGAGGAGATCGCCGAGGGGATGGACAGGCCCGCGGGCTTCGTGCTCCCCGACCAGGCGCTGATGGAGCTGGCGAGGCGGGCGCCGACCGACCGCAACGGCCTGGAGCAGATCCGCGGGCTGCCGCCCCAGACCCTTCACCGCCGCGGGGACCAGCTGCTGGCCGCCATCGAGCGCGGAGGCGAGCGCCCGCCGCCGCCAAGCCCCTCCACCCCGCCGTCTCGCGACGCGGCCGACGCGCCGCTCGTGTCGCTCGCCCAGGCCCTGGTGCGCCAGCGCTCGATGGAGAGCGGCGTGGCGGTGGAGCTGATCGCCACCCAGTCCGAGCTGGCCGCCCTGGTGACAGCGGCACGGCGCGGCGAGGACGGCGACGGCCTGCGCGTGACCGACGGCTGGCGCCGCGAGCTGGTGGGCGACGAGCTGCGCGAGCTGCTTGCAGGCCGCCGCCGGCTGGGCGTGGGGCCCGACCGCACACTCCGCGTGACCGACGGAGAGCCGGGTAGAGGGGAAGCATGATCAACCGCAAGCTGCTCGGGATCTACCTCAACGACCACCTCGCCGGGTCCACCGCGGGCATGGAGGTGGCCAAGCGCTCCGCCGGCTCGAACAAGGGCACCGGCTACGGGGCCTTCCTGCGCAAGCTGGCCAAGGAGATCGAGCAGGACCGCGAGAGCCTCAGGGACATCATGCGCCGCCTCGAGTTCGGCGAGGACATCCCGAAGAAGCTCGGCGCCTGGATGTTCGAGAAGGTCGGCCGGCTGAAGCCGAACGGGCAGCTGACCGGCTACTCGCCCCTCAGCAGGGTCGTGGAGCTGGAGGGCCTCGCCCTCGGCGTGACCGGCAAGCTGGGGCTGTGGAAGGCGCTGCGCGAGCTGGTGGACGAGGAGCCGCGGCTGGACGCCGCCGAGCTCGACCGCCTACGGGAGCGGGCCGAGCGCCAGCAGGCCGAGCTGGAGGAGCACCGCCTGCGGGCCACCGGCGAGGCGTTCCGCAAGTAGACCGGCTCGCGGGGCGTGGCCCGCCCCCCGGTACGCTCCCCCGCCGATGAGCTGGGAGCCCGAGCTCGAGGAGCTCCGCCGCCGCGAGGAGCTCGCCCGCCGCATGGGCGGCCCCGAGCGGGTGGAGCGCCAGCACGCCTCCGGGCGGCTGACCGTGCGCGAGCGCATCGAGCGGCTGCTCGACCAGGGCAGCTTCCACGAGACGGGCGCGCTGGCCGGCCGCGCCGCCTACGGGGACGGCGGCAAGCTCGAGGACTTCCTGCCCGCGAACACGGTCGTGGGCCAGGGGCGGATCGACGGCCGCCGGGTGGCGGTCCAGGGCGACGACTTCACCGTGCGCGGCGGGGCCGCGGACGCCGCGATCTGGGAGAAGGCCATCTTCGCGGAGCGGCTCGCCCACGACCTGCGCATCCCGCTCGTTCGGCTTGTGGACGGCACGGGCGGCGGCGGGAGCGTCAAGTCGCTCGAGGACATGGGCTTCTCCTACGTTCCCCCGCTCCCGGGGTTCGACGTGGTGGTGCGCAACCTGGCGATCGTGCCGGTGGCTGCCGCGGCGCTCGGGCCGGTGGCGGGGCTCGGCGCGGCGCGGGTGGTGTGCTCGCACTTCTCCGTGATCGTGCGCGGAAGCGCCCAGCTGTTCGTGGCCGGGCCCCCGGTGGTGGCGGCCGCGATGGGCGAGACGCCCGACAAGGAGACGCTCGGAGGCGCCCGCCTGCAGGCCCGCGCGGGCGCGGTGGACAACATCGCGGCCGACGAGGACGACGCGCTGGCCCAGCTGCGGCGCTTCCTCTCCTACCTCCCCGCGAGCGTATGGGAGGCGCCGCCGGTGCTGGCCGCGACCGACCCGCCGGACCGCCGCGAGGAGGAGCTGATCTCGATCGTGCCGCGCGACCGCCGCAGGCCCTACAAGATGCGCCGCATCCTCGACGCCGTGTTCGATCGCGGATCGGTGTTCGAGCTCGGGGCGGCGTTCGGACGCCCGGTGATCACGTCGCTCGCCCGGCTCGGCGGCCGGCCGGTGGGGGTGCTCGCCTCGGATCCCGAGCACTACGGCGGCGGCGTGACCGCCGACGCCTCCGAGAAGCTCGCGCGCTTCGTCGACATGTGCGACCAGTTCCACCTCCCGGTGGTGAACATGGTCGACGTGCCGGGCTTCGTGATCGGCACCGAGGCCGAGCGCGCAGGCACCATCCGGCGAGGCGGCCGGGCGCTGTTCTCGGTCTACCAGGCGAGCGTTCCGTGGGTCTCGGTGCTCGTGCGCAAGGTGTTCGGGGTGGCGGGCGCCGGGCACGGCGACGGGTCGCGGCTCAACCTCCGCTACGCCTGGCCCTCGGGCGACTGGGGCTCGCTGCCGATGGAGGGCGGCCTCGAGGCCGCCTACCGGCGCGAGCTCGAGGCCTCGGACGACCCGGTGGCGCTGCGCGCCGAGATCGCGGCCCGCCTGGACGCCGTGCGCTCGCCCTTCCGCACCGCCGAGCACTTCAGCGTCGAGGAGATCATCGACCCGCGCGACACACGCCCGCTGCTGTGCGACTGGGCCGAGCGTGCGCACGAGCTCGTGGCGCAGGAGCTGACCACGGGCCCCAAGGGGCGCGGGCCCCGCCCCTGAGGAGTACCGGTCCCGCCCATGGGTACGGGAACGCCCATGAAGGCACTGGCGCTCAACTGCACGCTCAAGCCGTCGCCGGCCGAGTCGAACACCGAGGCGCTCGCGCGCGTGGTCCTGGAGGCGCTCGAGGAGCAGGGCGTCGAGACCGAGATCGTGCGCGTGGTGGACCACGACGTGAAGCCGGGCGTGTCCTCGGACGAGGGCGGCGGCGACGAGTGGCCCGCGATCCGCGAGAAGGTGCTCGGCGCCGAGATCCTCGTGATCGCCACACCCACGTGGCTGGGAAAGCCGTCCAGCGTCGCGCAGCGGGTGCTGGAGCGGATGGACGCCATGCTCTCCGAGGAGGACGACGAGGGCCGCCCCGTCGCTTACAACCGCGTCGCGGGGGTCGTGGTCACCGGGAACGAGGATGGCGCCCACCACGTGATCGGCGAGGTGGCCGGCGGGCTCTGCGACATCGGCTTCACCGTCCCGGGCCAGGCCTGGACCTACTGGAACCGCGGCCCCGGACCCGGGGACAGCTACCTGGAGTCGGACGCCGGCAAGGACTGGTCGCACTCCACCGGCCGGACAGCCGCAGCGAATCTCGTGGCAGTCGCACGGGCGCTCACGGAGCGCCCCATACCGGCTCCCTAGCGGAAGCAGCCGGCTCGGCCGGCTACGCACCGATTCCTAACTGAGCAGCACGAGCTCCTGGAGCTCGTCGTCGAGCCAGTCCATCAGCCGCCACAGGTCCGGCATCTGATCGCGGTCCGCGACGATGCCGAAGTCGAGCTTGCCGAGGTAGCTCATCACGGTGATGTTCAGCCCCATCCCGTCGGTGATGACCGACACCGGGTAGTGCGCCTCGAGCTGGGCGCCGGCGAGGTAGAGCGGGAACTGCGGGCCGGGCACGTTCGAGATCACCAGGTTCCACGTGGGCCGTGCGGCGCCGCTCGAGAGCGTGAAGGTCACGCGGGCGGCGCGTGAGAACACAGCCGGCGGGATGAAGTGGTTCACGTCCTGGAGCAGCTCGGCCGGCAGCGCCCGGTGGCGCTCCTTCATCACCCGGAGGGCCTCATGGGTGCGCAGCAGGCGGTCCACCGGGTCCGCGACGTTGGTGTACAGCGGCGCGCTCATCAGCATGATCCGGTTGCCGAACGTGCCGGCCTGCTCGGAGGTCCGCACCGACACCGGGATCTGGGCCACGAGCGGCTCGTCGACGAGCTCGCCGTGCTCGTCGAGCCACCTGCGCACCGCGCCGGCGCAGACGGACACGACCACGTCGTTGACCGTGCAGCCGTACTGGTTCTTCACTCGCTTGACGGCTTCGAGCGAGAGTCGCCCGAACACGAAGCGCCGGTGCGGCGAGATGCGCCCGTTGAAGCTCGTGCGCGGCGCCTTGAGGGTGGTGCGCTCGAGCAGGCCACCCTCGGCACGGCTGAGAGCGTGCCCCACCCCGGCCCGCCACTCGCGCCGCCAGACCGGCGCCGGGCAGCGTGCTGAAGGCCGTCTCGTCGAGGTTGGGCAGCGCCGACGGCAGCGCGCGCAGCAGGCGCAGCGGGTAGCGCGGCAGGCCCAACAGCCCGCGCCCGAGCATCTCCAGCTCGGACGGGTCGCCGTCCAGGCTGCCGTCGAGCGGCTCGGGAGCCTCACGCCCCTCGGCCGTCAGGTCGAGCAGCACGCCCATGATCTCGGCCCCGGACAGGCCGTCCACCAGCGAGTGGTGGATCTTCGTGAGCATCGCCACGCGATTCGCTCCGAGACCGTGGATCAGGTACACCTCCCAGAGCGGGCGCGAGCGGTCGAGCGGCCGCGCCACGATGCGGGCCACCTGCTCGGCGAGCTTCTCCTCGTTTCCCGGCGGCGACAGCGCCAGCTCACGGACGTGGAAGTCGAGGTCGAAGTCGGGGTCGTCGACCCAGTAGGGGTAGTCGAGCCCGAACGGAACCTCCGCGAGGCGCCAGCGCAGCGGGGGCAGGAGCGGCAGGCGCTCCGCGATGAGGTTGTGCACCGCCTCGAGCGTCAGCTTGCCGTCCGGCCGCGTGGAGGGGTCGAGGATGGCGAGTCCGCCGACGTGCCCGCTCTGGCGGGTGGACTCGAGCGCCAGGAACTGGGCGTCGACGCTGGTGAGCTGTCGCACGGCCTGGGCGCCTAGCGCTCGGCCCAGCGCTCGCGCGGGTTCTCGATCGGAGTGAGGGTCTGCTCCACCTGCTCGCGGTAGCGCTCGAAGTTCGGCGGGAGCGAGAGCCGCTCACCCAGGTGCTCCGGGTCCTCGTCCGTCGCGAAGCCCGGCCCGAGCGTGGCGATCTCGAACAGCACGCCCGACGGCTCGCGGAAGTAGATCGAGCGGAAGTAGAAGCGGTCGATCACCGGGGTGACTGGCGCCCCGGCCTGCTGCAACCGCTCGCGCCACGGCTCGTGCTCCTCCATCGTGGACGCCCACGCCACGTGATGCACCGTGCCCGCGCTCTGCACCCCGGGCGACTCGGGAGGGTCGTCGTAGAAGTAGCGGCCGCCACGCCGCTCGCCGCGCGCCTCGTAGCCGTCGCCGTCGCGCTGGAACCCGAGCACGTCCTCGAGCAGCCCGCTGCTCGCGTCGGGGCGGGCCGAGTAGGCGCGCACCGCGTCGAACCCGCGCAGCGCGTTCTCGGCCGGGACGTCGGGGTGCTCCGCCATCAGCGGATCGTCGCCGCTCTCGTCCACGGCCAGCTCGTGCGCCAGGCCCTCGGGATCGGTGAAGCGCAGGCGCCCGTCCTCACGGGTCGCCTCGACGCCCTCCCCGGCCAGCCGCTCCGCCCAGAACTCGACCGCCTCGGGGCTCGCCACGCGCCAGACGATCGTGTGCACCATCCCGGCACCGGCGCGGCCGGGCGTCGCGCCCGGGTACTCGAAGAAGGTGAGGTCGGAGCCAGCGCTGCCCCTCTCGTCGGCATAGAAGAGGTGGTAGACGGTCGGATCGTCCTGATTGACCGTCTTCTTCACGAGGCGCAGGCCGAGCACGCGCGCGTAGAAGTCGACATTGCCGGGGGCGTCGCCCGTGATTGCCGTGATGTGGTGGATCCCCTCGAGCCTCATGCGCGGAGATTACCGCCGGCCACTCCCGCGGCTAAAGGAGGCTCGCCGGGTGCCGATCTAGTGCTTATGGCTGCAAAGTCGTGGCTCTGCCGCGACGACATGGACCGCGAGCGGCTGCTGGACATGGAGAAGCGTCTGGGGCCCGTGCGCCGAGCGTCGATCGGCGTGATCGCGCTTGCCCTGCTCGCCTGTGGGCCGTGGCTCGGCTGGTGGACGCTGATCCCGCTCGCGATCGCCGCGGGCGCCTTCCAGCTCGCCGAGCGGCGCACGCTCACGGCCGGCCGCCCCGAGTACCTGCTGTTCGGCGCCTGGACCCTGAGCGAGATCGCGATCGCCGGCGCCGTCGCGATCACCGGAGACATCGAGACGCCGATGCTGGCCTGGCTCGCGATACCGATCGTGACCCTGAGCGCCCGCTTCTCGGTCAACGGCGTGGCCCTCGGCGTGGGCGTGACCCTGGTGCTGATGTTCGCGGTCGCCTTCGGCACGGACACGGACGCGATCATCGCCAACCCCGTGCTGCTCGTGGCTCCGGTGACGCTCGTGGTCTGCACGGCGATCCTCTCCACCGCCCTGATGCGCTCGGACGTGTACCACCGCAGCGAGACCGTCATCGATCCGCTCACCGGGATGCTGAACCGCAAGGCGCTCGCCACGCGCGTGGGCGAGCTCGAGCAGCAGTCGCTCGTGAGCGGCGAGCCGATCGGGCTGGTGGTGGGCGACCTCGACCACTTCAAGGCCGTGAACGACTCCTGCGGACACGCAACCGGCGACGCGGTGCTCAAGGAGGTCGCGTACGAGATGCGCAAGGAGCTGCGCGCGTTCGACCTGGCCTACCGGCTCGGCGGTGAGGAGTTCCTCGTGGTGCTGCCCGGCGCCGACGCCTCTCAGGCCGAGCGGCTCGCCGAGCGGCTGCGGGAGATCATCGCCGCGGTGCACTTCAGCGGCGACCAGCGCCTGACGATGAGCTTCGGCGTGAGCGCCTCGCCGCGCGGAGGCCAGTTCGAATATCAGGACGTGTTCCGGGAGGCCGACATGGCGCTGTTCGACGCCAAGCGCTCCGGGCGCGACCGCGTGTGCCTCGCCGACGAGGCGATCGCCCTCCTGCCGGCCTGAGCCGCTGGGACGAATCTTCGTCGCAGGGTCGCCCGCGGCGCCGTCGAATACCGCCCCGTGGACCAGCCGCCCAGGAAAGTGAGCCCGTTCAGGTCACTCGAGGCCACTTCGCGCGAGCTGCTGCTCGCCGAGACCGCCGAGGCCTGGTACCACTTCGGCGACGCGCCTGATGTCCAGGCACTGCTCGAGCTCGTGGACGATTCGCTCGACGAAGGCGGTCAGCGGCTGGCCGCCGCCCTCATCTTCGCGGTGCTGTCCTCGGAGGACACGCACCTCGGTCACAGCCTGAACGCTCAGCCGAGCCAGGCGCGCAGCCGCTCGTAGACCTCTGGATGGTTGAGCAGCGCCAGGTGGTGGGTGCCGCCCACGTGCATCCCATGCTCGGCCTCGAACGGGATCTTCCGGTCGCGCCCGCGTCCGGAAGCGCTGGCTTCCAGCACGAGCACGTCGCCCAGGAGCCGGGCCACCGGATGCCGGGGGCTGCTGGTGAGCGTGGCGGCCACGAAGCAGTGCGTCGCGCCGTCGAGCAGCGGCACCTCCGTCACGGCCGCGGCGCGCAGGGCATCGGGATCGCGGTCGCGCCAGTCCTCGTCGACCAGCGAGCCCTGGCGCAGGTCGCGGATGCCGGCGCTTCGGCGGCGCAGGACCGCGCCGAAGGGCCGGATCTCCGGTAGCGCCCCGAGCGCGGCGCTCGCCACGTGCACCGCCTGCTCAAGCGGCGCGCCCATGTGCGGCGAGCCGAGCGAGACCACGTGCCGCACCCGCCCGGCCCAGCGCATGTCGTCCGAGCCCGCGTAGTGGCAGGCGCTGCGCGCCACGAGCCCGCCCATCGAGTGCCCGACCAGCGCGATCCGCTCGACCTCCACGGGCCACGCCTCCACCAGAGCCTCGAGCAGCTCGGCCAGCGAGCGCCCGTTCTCGGAGATGTGGCGGCCGCTGTTGTAGCGCACGTCGACCGGCGTGCAGCCCAGGTCGTCGGCGAGTCGCGACGCGTAGGTGCCGCCCTGCCGCGCCGAGCCGAGGCGCCAGGCGAACTCGGTCTCCATCAGGCCGTGCAGGAAGACCACGAGCTGCGGCGTGGCCTCGGGGAATGCCCGCGCGAGCTCCGCCGGCCCAGGCCTGACGACGTGGCCGCTCACGCGCACGGCCATCGGCTCCTGCAGGTCGCTGTCCTCGCGCTCGAGCACGTCGCCCATGAGGCCGTTGATCGCGGCGAGCATCGCGCTGCCGCGCGGCGTGGTGGAAAGCTCCCGACCCTCGGCGCGCGCACGCCGGGCCAGCGCCTCGCCGGCACCGCGACCGAGCAGCGCGCTGCCGCCGCGAAGCCCGGCGTAGACCCCCGCGGAGACGGTGTCGTGGATCAGCTGGACCGGGCGCGCGGCCGGGCCGGTGCTGCTGAAGGCCCGCTGGGCGATCGCGCGGTGGATGGCGCCGATGCCGCCCATCGCGTCGGCAAGCTGCCGGAACGCGAGGTCGCTGAGTCCGCGAACCTCGTCAGGGCGTCTTGCGATCTCGGTCATGCCCGCTCCTATGCATCCGGACCGGCCGGGTTACACGGCGGGCGCGGCGGTGCGCGTCGCGGAACTCCGCGATCTCGGCCGGTGCGTCGTGGACGCCACCGGACACCGGCTCCAGCACGCGCGGCTCGATCGGCGTCTCGACGAGGTCACCGCCGGTCTCCTCGACCCGATAGGCGCGCGCCTCGGGCCGGGCGCTCACCACCTCGATCAGCTGCGTCCCGGCAAACAGCAGCCCGACGCCGTCGTCCACGGCGTAGCCGGGCGCGAGCCCGTCGAGCACGGCGGCGCGATAGCAGGCACGCCGCTCCGGATCGCTCGAGTGGTGTACCGAGTTGCTCCCCGGAAGCAGCCCGAGGCCCTCCCCCATGCGCGAGCGCCCGTGCGAGCGCGTGACCCCGTCCTCGAACCAGCACATCGAGCCCGCGCTCACCCCGCAGAGCACGATGCCGCGCTCCCACGCCTCGCGGAGGGTGTCGTCGAGCCCGTGCACGCGCCAGATGGCGAGCAGGTTGGCGAGGCTCCCCCCGCCGACATAGATCACGTCCTGGGCGAGGAGGTGCTCGGGCGGCGAGATCGGATGCGTGCCGAGCCGGAAGAGCGAGAGGTGCGAGAGGCGGCCGAGCCCGCGGAAGGCCCGGTGGAAGCGGTCGATCTGGTCGTCGGGATCTCCGCTCGCCGTGGGGAGCAGGCAGATGCGGGGCTGGTCCACGCCGGGCAGGCCGGCGATGTAGCGCTCGAGCGGCGCATCGGCGACCGATGTCGAGAACCCGCCGCCCCCCATCGCGAGGATGCGGCGCGCCTCCTCCTTCATCCGGTGGCCCGGCGCCCGCCGACGGCCGCGCTCGCGAGCGCGGGCGGCCGCGGCAGGGCGGCGAGCCTCGCGGGCGCGGACGGCTCGACCGCGGGCGCGGCGTGCCCGAGATAGGAGACGCGCAGCGGGCTCTTGATCACCCGGCCGCGGACGCTCCGCATCCTGAAGGCGCGCGCGTCAGGGCGCGACGACACGACGCGCAGCAGGCGCTCGCCGGCGAAATGCAGCGCCGCGCCGTCGCCGGCCGCGTACCCCGGCCGCATCCCCTTCCGGAGGGCAGCCCGATAGGCGTCCTCACGGGCGTGCTCGGCGTCGTAGTGGACGGTGTTGCTGCAGCCGAGGAGGCCGAGGCCGCGGTAGTGCTCGGGCGGTCCGTGAAAGCCCGTGATGCCCTCGGCGAACCAGCAGAGCGAGCCGGCGGAGACGCCGCAGAGCACCACCCCCGCCTCCCACGCCTCGCGCATCACCGCGTCGAGTCCGTGCGCGCGCCACACGCCGAGCAGGCTCACCACGCTGCCGCCGCCGACGTAGATGAGGTCCTGGGAGAGCAGGTGCTCGCGCATGTCGCCGCTGCCCCCGCGCCTGAACAGCGACACGTGCGAGGCCTCGCAGCGCTCGGCGAACGCCTGATAGAAGCGCACGATGTAGTGGTCCGCGTCGCCGCTGGCGGACGGCAGGAAGCAGACGCGGGGGCGCTCGCTGCCGGTGAGACCCAGCACGTAGTCGTCGAGCAGCGGGTTTCCGGCCTCCATGGAGAACCCCCCGCCCCCGAGCGCCACGATCTGTCGGCGGACGCCGCGCATCAGCCGACGGTAGGTGCCCGCGGCGGCGCGGTCAAAGCATTTGCGCGCTTTGTCGAACGCCCCTGGACCGGCGGTCCAACGCCTAGGGTTGGCGGTGAGCGTGGAAGCGATCGGCCCCGCCCACCACGAGCATCAGGAGATGCCGACCTCCGGCCGCGCCCTCGACGCCGTGGCCTTCAGCGCGACGCTCCACTGCCTCACGGGGTGCGCCATCGGCGAGGTGCTCGGCATGGTCATCGGGACCGCGATCGGCCTGTCGGCGTGGGCGACGGTGGGCCTCGCCGTCGTGCTCGCCTTCATATTCGGCTACGGCCTCACGAGCCTCCCGCTCCTGAGGGCCGGCCTCGCGCTGTCCGCTGTCGTGCCGATCGCCCTCGCCTCGGACACCTTCAGCATCGCCACGATGGAGATCGTGGACAACGCCATCGTGCTCGCCGTCCCGGGCGCCTTCGACGCGGGGGTGGGCGACCCCCTCTTCTGGGGCACGCTCTCGGTCGCGCTCGTGGTCGCCGGCTTCTGCGCGTTCCCGGTGAACCGCTGGCTGATCGCGCGCGGAAAGGGCCACACGGCCGTCCACGAGACCGGAATACACGGCGGTCCGCCCGTGCGCGTCGTGGCCTGGGTGGCCGCGGCGGCCGGCGTGTTCGGCGCGATCGTGCTGCTGGCCGAGGCCTTCTAGCCGTCCACCACGACCACGTCCAGGCGACGTGGGCCGTGCACGCCCTCCACGCGCTTCAGCTCGATGTCGGAGGTCGCCGACGGTCCCGACACGAGCGTGATCGGGCGCTGCTCCCGCGCCGCCGCGGCCAGCGCCGCCACAGCGTCGGGCACGCCCGGCACGATCTGGCCCGCGCGCACCACGCACACGTGGTGGTCCGGTACCAGGGTGAGCACGCGCGGACCGCAGGCCGGAGAGGAGTCGAGCACGATCGTGCCGGTCTCGGCGATCGCGAGGGCGCAGCCGGTGAGCACGCCGTCCACCGAGTCGAGCGCCCGCGGATCGAGCGCGGCAGCGTCCACGCGCTCGGTGCCCGCCACGTCCCAGTCGACCCCGGGCGCCGTGGCCAGCCGGCGCGTGCCTCGCTCCCGGCAGACGTCCACCAGCGCCGCCTCGAGCTCCGACGGGGCCACGCGCCGGACCGTGGCGCGGTAGTCGGCCACGCGCTCGCAGAAGCGCTCGACCCAGTCGCCCGCCGGCGCCGATCCGGCACCGCGGTATGCGCGCGGCACGTCCGGCACCTCGGGCGCCGGACCCAGGGCCTCGCGGATCCGCGCCAGCACCGCGGCGCGCGCTTCGCTCATGCGCGCGTCCTCCACCAGTCGCGGAAGCTCTGGGCCGGCGGATCGGGCAGCTCGCGCGACTTGATCCAGCCGCCCAGCGGCCCGAAGGGCAGCCGGGTGAGCGGCCCGCGCCCGAGCCGAGCGAGCCGCTGGGCCGCCTCGTAGCGGCGGCGCGACGCGAACAGGCCCGCCAGCAGCCTGAACGTCGCGCGCTCGGCGCGGCCTCCGTCCGCGTGCTCGCGGACCACGCGCCCGCGGAGATGCACCAGCACCTTGGGGATGTCGATCTTGACCGGGCAGACCTCGTAGCAGGCGCCGCAGAGGCTCGATGCGTACGGGAGCGTCGGCGCGCTGTCGAGCCCCTGGAGCTGAGGCGTGAGGATCGCGCCGATCGGGCCCGGGTAGACCGACCCGTAGGCGTGCCCGCCGGTGCGCGAGTAGACCGGGCAGACGTTGAGGCACGCCGAGCAGCGGATGCAGCGCAGGGCCTGACGCCCGACCTCGTCCGCGAGCACCCGCGTGCGGCCGGCGTCCAGCAGGATCAGGTGGAACTCGCGCGGCCCGTCGTTCTCGCGGACGCCGGTCCAGATCGACGTGTACGGATTCATCCGCTCACCGGTCGAGGACCGGGGCAGCAGCTGGAGCATCACCTCCAGGTCGCGCCACTCGGGGAGCACCTTCTCGATCCCCATGACCGTGACGAGCGTCTGCGGGACGGTGGTGCAGAAACGGCCGTTGCCCTCGGACTCGACCACGCACACCGAGCCCGTCTCGGCCACGCCGAAGTTCGCGCCACTGACGGCCATGGGTGCGCTGAGGAAGCGCTCGCGCAGGTAGCGCCGGGCGGTCTCCGCGAGCGCCTCCGGCTCCTCGGGCAGCCGCTCGCCGCGGGCGATGGTGCGCTCGAACAGCGCGCGGATCTCCGAGCGGTTGCGGTGGATCGCCGGCACCAGGATGTGCGACGGGCGGTCGTGGTCGAGCTGCACGATCAACTCCGCGAGGTCGGTCTCCACCGCCTCGATGCCCTCCGCCTCGAGCGCCGCGTTCAGCCCGATCTCGTCGGTGGCGAGCGACTTGACCTTGATCACCTCACGCGCGCCGCGTGCGCGCGCGAGCCCGGCCACGAGCGCGTTGGCCTCCCCCGCGTCCCGCGCCCAGTGCACGACGCCGCCGGCGGCGGCCACATTGCGCTCGAGGCGCTCCAGCTGCTCCGGGAGCGTGGCGAGCGCGCGCGCCTTGATCGCGGCGCCCGCGTCGCGCAGCGCCTCCCAGTCGGGCAGCTCCTCCACCACCGACGCCCGCTTCGCCCTGATGGTGGTCGTGGCCATCCGCAGGTTGCGCCGCAGCTGGCTGTCCGCCAGAGCGGTGCGCGCGGCTGCCGGGAAGCCCTCGGCGCTCACTCGGTTGCCGCCAGCACCTCGGCCAGGTGCATCGTCCTGACGCCCGCGCGCTGGCGGCGCAGCCCGCCGCCGATGTGCATGAGACAGGAGTTGTCGGCGGCCACGCAGACCTCCGCGCGCGTCTCCAGCACCCCGCGCAGCTTGTCCGCGAGCATCGCCGTGGACACGTCCGCGTTCTTCACCGCGAACGTGCCGCCAAAGCCGCAGCACTCCTCCGCGTCCGGCAGCTCGACGAGCTCGAGCCCGCGTACGGCCGCGAGCAGCCGAAGCGGCCGGTCGCCCACGTGCAGCAGCCTGGCCGAGTGGCAGGTCGGGTGGTAGGTCACCGCGTGCGGGAAGGACGCGCCCACGTCCTCCACCCCGAGGCGGTCCACCAGGAACTCGCTCAGCTCGACCACTCGCGGAATGAGCGCCTGGACCTCGCGCTCCAGCCCGTCATCCCCGGCCAGGCGGGCGATGTCCGGGTACTGCTCGCGGACCATGCCCACGCAGGAGGCGGACGGCGAGACCACCACCTCGGCCTCCGCGAACACGTCCACGAAGCGCCGGACCAGCGGTACCGCCTCGAGCTGGTAGCCGCTGTTGGCGTGCATCTGCCCGCAGCAGGTCTGCTCCTCGGGGAAGTCCACCTCGTGCCCGAGGCGCTCGAGCACCTCCACCACGGCCCGGCCGGTACCCGGGAAGAGCGTGTCGCCGATGCAGGTGATGAAGAGCGCCGCGCGCACGCATGGACTCTCTACCCGGGACGCAGCCGCCCGATGCGGGTTCGCTGGTCGAACACGCCGGGCGTGGCCGGCCGCGAGCCCCCGCAGCCGGGCTCCCTGCGCGCGTAGCCGGAGGGGTCGCGCAGCAGCTCCGCCACCGCGTCGCGGATCTCGTTGTCGAGGTCCGACGGGATCCCGCCGATGGTGTCGACGCCGGTGAGCCTGTCGATGACCCCGGCGCGGATCCGCCGCATCACGCAGCTCTGGTCCACACGCACGTCCGGCGGGTAGCGGTTCTCCGTCCAGAGCAGCCGCCGGCCGGCCGGATCCCAGGCGAACTCGGGCACGATCCAGCCGCGCGCGCCGGTGCGTGTGAGCCGCTGCGGCCGGCCGAGCGGGCGCACACGGGCGCGGTGCGGGCTCCAGCGGAGCCGCTGCGACCAGAGGTCGGTGGCCTGGCCGAGCACCGGCTGCAGGAAGCTGTCGCTGAACACCGAGAGGACGAGCAGGTAGTCGTAGCGGGCCGGCAGCTCGAGGAAGCGCGCCGCGCGCGACCAGTCGTCGTAGGCGCCGCGGAGGCCGCGCGAGGACATGAAGATCACCCGGTCCATGTCCGGCGTGAAGATCGCCTGCTCGTCCCACGCCGGATTGCGCGTGAGCCGCGAGGGGCGGCAGCGCCCGCGATCGGGATCCGGCAGCCGGCAGAAGAAGAGCTCCGGGTCGATGGCGGTGCCGGTGGTCTCCGTGTAGAGGAAGCCCGAGCCGTCGGGGGCCCACCACTGCGTCTCGTACCAGTGGCCGTTGCCGGGCCGCACGGCGTGCTCGTCCACCAGCCGCGGTCCGCGAGGCCCGTTCGGGTCGAAGCGCGCCACGCGGATCTCCGAGCGGCCGTTGCCGCCCTCGGCGGCGTTCCAGTTGAGCGCGGTCCAGACGATGTGACGGCCGTCGGGAGACCAGTAGGCGTGGAAGTTGTCGCTGAACTCAGGGCCGCGGGTGAGGTTCGTCCGCCGCCTGCCGTCGCGCGTCATCGCCCACACGTCCGAGCCGATGCCTCCGAACCCGGCGCCGCCGAGCCGCACCGCGCGCCCGTTCCAGGAGTGGAACAGGATCCAGCGGCCACCCGGCCGCACCACCGGCACCTGGTTCGGACCGTCGAGCCCGCAGGTGAGGCAGCGCCGCCCGCGCCCGTCGAGCCGCGCCCGGTAGATGTGCACCTGGCCGTCCGCCCCCTCGTCGCGCCCGACGGGGTCGTGGTAGACCACGTGCCCGCGATCGAGCCAGTCCGGCGCCTGGCCGAAGAGGTAGGGATTGGCCCGCACCTCGAGCCGGTCGGGCGGGGCGGCTGAAGCGGTGCCGGCGAGACACGCGAGCGCAACGAGCGTGAGCGTGAGCGTGGCGCGCATCGTCGGCGCGAGCCTCTCACAAGCCGGTAGGTTGCGCCGATGAGGAGGTGGGCGACCGCCGCGCTGATCGCAACGGTGGCGGCCCTGCTGGTCGCCCCGGCAGCCGATGCCGCCCGCGGCGGGATCGAGGTCGTGAGCAAGCGCCGGTTGAGCGACCGGCTGATGGACCTGACATTTCGCAGCGGCCTGCTTGCGAAGCGCACGCACGCTCGTGTGCTGCTCCCGCGCGGCTATGCGCGCTCCACGCGCCGCTACCCGGTGCTCTACCTGCTGCACGGCGGCCTCGACGACTATCGCTCTTGGACACGTATGGGCCGCGCCGAGGAGCTGACCGCCGGCCTGCCGCTGATCGTCGTGATGCCGGACACCGGGCCCCTCGGCGGGTATGTGGACTGGCTGCACGGCGAGCCATGGGAGACGTTCCATGTCACTCAGCTGATCCCGTGGGTGGACCGCGCCTACCGCACGGTCACGCGGCGCGCCGGCCGAGGCCTGGCCGGGCTGTCCATGGGCGGATTCGGCGCGCTCGGCTACGCCGCGCGCCACCCGGACAGGTTCGCCGCCGCCGCCGGCTTCTCCGCCGCGGTCGACTCGCTCAACCCCGCGATCCAGGCCCTGACCCCGGCGGGCACCTACGGGCCGCTCGCCACACAGGAGATCCGCTGGCGCGGCAACAACCCCCTGGACCTGGCCTCGAACCTCCGCGGCCTGCGGCTCACTCTCCGCACCGGGAACGGCGAGCCGGGCGGGCCCTTCGGCGGAGGCGACGGGGTCGAGTACGTGGTCCACAGGGCGAGCGTGGCCCTCCACGACCGCCTCGGCGCCCTCGGGATCCCGCACGTGTGGGACGACTACGGGCCGGGCGGGCACCTCTGGCCCTACTGGCGGCGCGACCTGCGCCAGACGCTGCCGTGGCTCATGCGGGGATTCGCGCATCCGCGCAGGCCGCCCTCGCCGTTCAGCTACCGGACGATCGCGCCCAGCTACGAGGTCTACGGCTGGCGGGTGCGGGTCAGGCGGCCCGCGCTCGAGTGGAGCGAGCTGAGCGGTGCCGGCCCGGGCGGCTTCGCGCTGACGGGCAGCGGTGCCGCCGGTGTGACGAGCGCGCGGCTCTTCCGCCCCGGCACGCCGGTGCTCGCGACGGTCCGGCCGGCAAGCGGCGCCGCGCGGCGCCTGCGCCTGGCGGCCGACGCGGCCGGGCGCGTGACGCTCCGGCTACGGCTTGGACCGGGGAATGCCGCGCAGCAGTACACGCGGGGTGCCACCACGCGCCGCTACCGCACGCGCGTGCGGCTGGCTCCAGGCGCCTAGATCCGCGCCACCCTTCCTGCCCTGTGGTTGCAGAGCAACCAAAAGTCAGGAAGGTAGGACCGCGAAGTCGGCCGCCCGGCCCGGCGCGCGCCGGCAGCCGGAAGCGCACCAGGCCCGCTCGGACCGTGGAGCGCACGCGCCGGCCCTCCACCCACGCGGTCACCCGGCCGCGGCCGGGGCGGGCCACCTCGATCGTGAGCGGGCCGCGGGCCGATGGCCGCACGTACCCGCGCACCGAGCCGGGACGGACCTCGATCCCCACGCGCGGCAGGCGCAGCGAGAAGCGCCGCAGTGGGAGCCGCGGGGTGAAGCGGTAGCCGCCGGCAGTGGGCGTGATGCCCGCCAGGCGAGTGGCCGCGTAGAGGGTCCAGGCCGGCTGATGCATGATCTGGCCGGCGTAGGTGTGGTCCAGGTCTATGCCGCAGTCGCCGGGGTCCTCGGCGAACCAGGCGTTGCAGGCGTCGTCCACCGAGAGCACCCCGTTCCAGCGCTGCGGGAAGGCCGCTGCGTGTGCCGCGAGGGTGTTGCGCTCGAGCTCGTCGAGCGCGTACGCGCCGGCCCGCGGGACCACGCCGTCCAGCTCGCCGAGCGCCCACGTGAGCCACCCGTTGATCGCGTACCAGACGCCGCCCACGAAGACCGCGTTCCCGCCGCCGATGCCCGGCCCGCCCATGCGCTCGCCGACCTCCGGATCCGCCGCGGCCGGCGACATCGAGGAGCCGATCCGCGCCGGGCCGTTCAGCCCGGGCGGCGAGCCCACGCCGGTCAGGAAGCGCCGGATGCCGGCGACGAGCGTGCGAGCCTGGCGCCGGTCTGGAATCCCGGCGAGGATGTTCCACGGCTGCGGCTCGCCGAAGATCGCGCCGGTGCCGATCCTGCGCTCGCCTCCGTAGCCGCGGGTGAACCAGCGGCCGGTCCACTCGCCCCGCTGCACGCTGCGGAGCTCCGCCCCGCGCTTGCGCAGGCGTGCCGCGAAGGCGCGGTCGCCGCGCGCCCCGGCCAGCTCGGCGAGGCGCGGATACACGTAGGCCAGCTGAGCCGAGACGAGCGTGGACTCGTCCATGTTCAGGAACGCGCCGGAGAAGTCCGACCAGTCGCCCGTGGAGGTGGTGCGGTACCCCCCGTGCGGCCCGCGCAGCGACTCCTGGTGCGCATAGGCCAGCTTCAGATGGCGCCAGAGGGAGGCGGCGCCGCCGCCGCGGAACGGCACCCTGCGGTCGAACGTCGCCAGGTCGCGGGTGGCCAGCCCGTACTCCGCGGCGGACCACAGCAGCCACAGGTCCATGTCGTTCGAGGGCGGCAGCTCCGCGGGGCGGCAGAGCGACTGCGTGCCGTAGGAGATCTGGCCGCCGCCGGCGGGCTGCTGGCGAGCGGAGTAGAGGAGCACGTCGCGGGCCAGGCCCGGCGCGCCGTAGATCATCGGGAGCATGTGCTGGAGCGGGTCGCGGAACGCGATCTGGTCGCCGAACGCGCCGTACTGGTAGTAGCCGCCCTGCGAGATCACGTGGCTGCCCGCGCACTCCTCGTAGGTGGTGCCCGAGCGGACCGTGTACGCGGCCCACTGGAGCTCGCGCGCGAGCCAGTCGCGCCCCGCGCCGAGGCTCGCCTGCGGCAGCCAGCGCGCCCAGCGCCGCTGGCTGCTCGCGAGCGGCCGGCGTGCCGAGCGCCAGCGCGCGACGATCCCCCTGATCGCGCGCGGCTGGGCGGCGCCATAGGCGTAGCGCAGCGTGACCGCGGCGCCCGGCGCCAGCCTCAGCGGCGCGCGCAGCGCGAACAGCGTGCGGCCCACGCTGCCGGGGGCCACGGCGGCCGCCGGCCGTCCGTCCAGCCGGTCCGCGGCCACGGCCGCCGGGGCCGCGCGGCCGCCCGCGCCGAAGAAGCGGGTGGCGTCGGTGGCGTGGCCCGCGACCGGACCCCGCAGCGCGGCCGCGAAGATGCGGAGCGGCCGGCGGTCGGGGCCCTCGGCGGCCTGTGAGACGGAGAGGATTCGGCGCCGTGCGTCCCAGCTCGGCGTGTCGAGGCCGCGAGGCCGCCCGCCGGATTGCTCCCAGGGGTTCACGCCCCAGTACTCGAACCAGCTCGCGGACCGCGCCCGATCCGTCGTGTTGCGAATGGTCACGTCGTGGAGCAGCACCGGGTCGTCGCCGAACGGGGCGTACACGTGCTCGTCGACGGCCAGGCCGGCCGCCGCGAGCGTGCGCCGCGAGTAGCCCGCGCCGAACACGCGCTCGGCACGTGCGCCGGGTGGCCGGTCCGCGTAGAGCGTGCTGATCGTCCGGCCGCCGGTGCGCAGATACCCGAAGCCGCCCGCGTACTGGCCGTCGGCGGCCGAGTAGCGGTTGACCCACTCGTAGATGCGGTCCTGGCTCCAGAGCTGCGTGTAGCCGTGGTTGTAGGCGTTGGCCACCACGTGGTCGTTGCCGAGCTGCGACCACGCGTCGGTGGGGTCGGCCACGTCCTCCAGCTCTGACCGGCGGGCGCGGGGGTCGCGCGCCTCGTCGATCCGGTAGCGGTAGGCCGGCAGGCCGAAGCGATCGGTGAACCAGCGCCCGAACACGCCGCTCCCGTAGGTGGAGGACACGTCCGCGCGGGCGCGCTCGCCGGACAGCGGAGCGGGCACCCCCTGCGCGGCGGCCGGCAGCGCGGCGAGCAGGATCAGGGACGTCGCGAGCCTACGCAGGGCGCACCGCCCCGGTGCCGCGCAGCATCGCCCCGGCCACCATCTCGGGATCGTCGTAGAAGGGCGTGTGGCCGAGGCCCGTGAGGGTGACGTGATGGGCGTCGGGGAGCGCGCGCCGAGCGCGCGGGGCCTGCCGCCCGAAGAGCAGCAGCCGGTCGCGGCTGCCCCATGCGACCGTGGCGGGTACGTGGCGGAGCTCGTGTCCGGCGCGGAACAAGTAGCCGCTGAACGCGGCCAGCGCCGCCGAGAAGGCGGGCGCGGCCCAGAAGTCCTCGAGCGTGGAGCGAGCGTCCGCAGCGGGGATGCGCCAGGGGCGGGCGAAGAGATGTCCCATGAGGAGCGTTCGGCCGGCTCCCACGCCCGTCAGCGGCAGGACGGTCCTGCGCACCGGGGCGGGAATGTCGTGCGAGAGCCCCAGCGCGAACTGGCTGAAGCGGCGCTCGCGTGCGGTCCAGAAGCCGGCGGGCGATATCGCGGTGGCCGAGCTGACCGAGCCCCGCCGGGCCAGCTCGAGCGCGATGCCGCCGCCCATCGAGTTGCCCGCCACGTGCGGCCGCCGCAACCCCAGCTCCTCGAAGAAGCGCTCGAAGGCGTCCACGAAGGCGAAGACCGTCGGCTCGACCCCGGGGCCGAGCGCCGGCGAGCGCCCGAAGCCCGGGACATCGGCGGCGATCACGTCGTAGTGCTCGGCCAGCGCGTCGATCACCGGGCTCCAGATCTGCCAGCGCGAGCCGATCCCGTGGATGAGCACCAGCGGCTCGCCCGCGCCCTGGCGATGGTGGTTCACGGCGCCACCGCGGGCCGGACCTCGCGGAACTCCTCCGGCCGGATCGCGCGCGTGGCCCGCACGTACTCGACCATGAAGCCGGGCCAGTTGTTCACGACCCTGCCCGTGTCCTGGTCGCGGTACCAGTTGCGGCAGCTCGCCCAGACCGAGTCGCGCAGCCGCTCCTGCATCCGCTCGCTCGACGCGCGCTGGACCTCCGGCCGCACGTCGAGCGCCGCGCCGGCCCTGCGCGCCGTGCGCAGCGCGTCGATCGCGTAGCGCACCTGCGCCTCGATCATGACGATGATCGACCCCACGCCCAGGTTGGTGTTCGGGCCGTAGAGCACGAACATGTTCGGGAAGCCGGACACCGCGATCCCGAGGTGCGCCTCGGCTCCCGCGGACCACGCCTCCTGGAGCTCGGTGCCGCCCGGCGCCGGTCACCCGCATCGGCACCACGAAGTCGTTGGACCGGAAGCCGGTGCCGTAGACGATGCAGTCCACCTCGCGCTCGCGGCCGTCGGCGGTGACCACCCCGGTGCTCGTGATGCTGCTGATCGCGTCCGTCACCAGCTCCACGTCCGGCCGCTGGAGCGCGGGCAGGTAGTCGGAGCTGAACAGGATCCGCTTGCAGCCGAACGGGTAGTCGGGCGATGCCTTGCGGCGCACCTCGGGATCGCTCAGCTGTGCCGCGCATGAAGGGCGTTCGACCAGGCGCGCAGCAGCCAGCCGAGCGGGCGGATGCGCGTGAGCCCCGCCACGAACGTCTCCATGAACGCCCACATCCCGTAGCGCCGCGCGGCCTGGAGACCCGGGATCGACCGGATGGCGCGCCGCATCGCCGCCGGGTACTGGCCGTTGTCGCGGGGCAGCACGTACGGGCGCGCTGCGCTGGTAGACGTCCATGCGCGCGGCCCGCTCGGCCACCTGGGGCACGAACTGGATCGCGCTCGCGCCGGTGCCGATCACCGCCACGCGCTTTCCGGCGAGGTCGTAGTCGTGGTCCCACTCGGCCGAGTGGAACGCGTGTCCGCCGAACCCGTCCGATCCCGGGATCGCGGGCCAGCGCGGCCGGCTGAGCTGGCCGCAGGCGACCACCAGCGCGTCGGCCTCGAATCGCTCGCCGGCGCTCGTGCGCAGCGTCCAGCGCGCGCTGGCGTCGTCGAACTCGGCGCTCTCCACCTCGGTGCCGGTCCGCACGCGGTCGATCACGCCGTGCTTGCGCGCCGTGTCGTCGGAGGTAGTCGAGGATCTCCGCCTGGGGCGAGCACGGCTGGCTCCAGTCGCGGCGCTGGTCGTAGGAGTACGAGTAGAGGTAGGAGGGCACGTCGCAGGCCGCGCCGGGATAGGTGTTGTGGTGCCACACGCCGCCGACGTCGCCGGCGCGCTCGAAGACCGTGAAGTCCTCGATGCCCTCCCGCTTCAGGGCGATCGCCATCGCGATGCCGCTGAAGCCCGCGCCCACGATCGCGACCCTCACGACAGCGGCGCCCTTCCGCGGATCAGGTCGGCGGCGCGCTCGGCGATCATGACCGTCGGCGCGTTGGTGTTCCCGCCCGGGATCAACGGCATCACCGACGCGTCCACCACGCGCAGCCCCTCGAGCCCGCGCACCCGCAGCTCGGGGTCGACCACGGGGTCTCGCCGTCGCCCATCGCGCAGGTGCCCACCGGGTGGTAGATCAGCTCGATCCGGCGGCGCAGGCCGCCTCGATGTCCTCGTCGGATACGGCGTCGGCGCCCGGCTCAGCTCGCGCACGATCGTGCCGGCCAGCGGCTCCTCTCCGCCATCTCGCGCGCCAGGCGCACGCCGGCCACCAGCGAGTCCACGTCCTCGCGCTCGGCCAGGCTGTTGGTGAGGATGCGCGGCTTGTCGCGCGGGTCGCTCGAGCGCAGCCACACCCGCCCGCGGCTGCGGGTGCACACGAGCACCGGCGCGATCGTGGCGCAGTGGCCCTCGAACTCGGTGGCGCCGTGGTCCTCGTAGTAGAGCGCTCCGATGTGGAACGGGATGTCGGCGGCCGGCCAGCCCGGGGCGCGTCCGCACGAAGGCCACCACCTCCGCCGCGGTGGAGGTGAGCGGGCCGGAGCGGCGCAGCAGCCACTCGGCCATCGGCTTCGGCTTGTCGGCGCCGTAGAGGGTGTCCGGGTCGCTCACCTCGAAGAGCACCGTCACGAACGGGTGGTCCTGGAGCCGCTCGCCCACCCCCGGCAGCTCGTGGCGCACCTCCACCCCCACCTCGCGCAGGTGGCCGGGGTGCCGATGCCCGAGAGGAGCATCAGCTGCGGCGAGCCGATCGCGCCCGCGGCGAGGATCACCTCGCGCTCCGCTCGCGCCACCGTGGCAGGGCGCGCGCGCCGCGCGTAGCGCACACCGCCGATCGCGCCCGCCGGTCCACTCGAGTCCCAGCGCGTGCGCGCCGGTCACGACCCGGAGGTTCGGCCGACCCATCGCCGGCCGGAGGTAGCCGTCGGCGGTGCTCCAGCGCCGGCCGCCGCGCTGCGTGACCTGGAACATCGAGGCGCCGTCCTGCTCCGGCCCGTTGTAGTCGTCGATCCGGGGGATGCCGACCGCCTCGGCGGCGGCGAGGAACTTGGCGTTCAGAGGGGACGCGGCGAGCGCTGCTCGGTCACGTTCAGCGGCCCGCCGACGGCGTGGAACTCCGAGGCGCCGCGCTCGTTGTTCTCCGCCTTCAGGAAGTAGGGCAGCACGCCGTCCCAGCCCCAGCCCGGTCGCCCCGGCGGCCTCCCAGAGGTCGTAGTCGAGCGGCCGGCCGCGCACGTAGAGCATCGCGTTCATCGAGCTCGACCCGCCGAGCGACTTGCCTCGCGGGACGTAGAGCGAGCGCCCGTCGCAGTACGGCTCCGGCTCGGTCTGGTAGTCCCAGTCGAGCTTCGTGTGGAACTGGTTCGGGAACGCGGCCGGGATCTTGATGTTGGGGCTGCGGTCCCTCCCGCCCGCCTCGAGCAGGAGCACGCTCACGCCGGGGTCCTCGGTGAGCCGGTTGGCGAGCACGCAGCCCGCCGACCCCGCACCCACGATCACGTAGTCGGAGCCGTCACGCGCGCGGCCATCCTACGGGCTGACTTGAGTTAGGCTACCCTAACTTAGGGTGCCCTAACAGGAGGTCGCGAGTGGGTAGGTACACGGGGCCGCGCGAGCGGCTCTCCCGCCGCGCCGGGGTGGATCTGGAGCTGAAGGGCGAGCGCCGAGCCGCGCGCAAGGGCGGACTGGAACGGCGTCCCTACGCGCCAGGGGAGCACGGCAGGCGTCGGGCCGGCGGCCGTCCACCTACTCGCTGCAGCTCAACGCCAAGCAGGCGGCCAAGCGCTACTACGGGGTGCGCGAGCGGCAGTTCCGGACCTACGTGCGAGAGGCCCAGCGAACGGTGGGCGTCCTCACCGGGGACCGCCTGCTCCAGCTGCTCGAGCTGCGGCTCGACAACACGGTGGTCCGGCTCGGATTCGCCGCCACGCGAGCCCAGGCGCGCCAGTTCGTGGTGCACGGGCACGTGGAGGTGAACGGCCGCCGTTGCGACATCCCGTCGCGGCGGCTGCGGACCGACGACGTGGTGGCGATCGGCGGCGGCAGCAGCGTGCGCGTGGCCGCGCGGCTGGCGTCGGAGCTCACCGGCCGCGTGGCGCCGTGGCTGCTCGTGGACCAGGAGACGCTCGTCGGCCGGGTGGTGCGCGACCCGCACCGCGACGAGATCCAGGCGCCCGTGGACGAGCAGCTGATCGTCGAGTTCTACAGCCGCGTCTGAGGAGCGCCGATGCTCGAGCCGCTGCCGTTCGCCCTTCACGCCACCAGCCCCGACCCCTCGCACGCGGGGCTTGCGCTGTCCCTGGCGTGCGCCTTCGGACCCGTGGACCCGGTCGCGGCCGACGAGTCCGTGGAACGGCTGGCGGCGGCGCTGCCCGGCCCGGCGCGCCCCGATCCGCTCGAGGAGCTGGTGGCCCTGTCCGCGCTCGTGCGCCACGGACCGTGGCCCGCGGCCGACCACACGCCCGGGCCCCGGGGGCTGCTGCTGCCGACCGCGCTGGCGGGACGACCGGCTCACCCGCTCGTCCTGAGCGTGCTGCTGGCCGAGGTGGCCGCGCGCAGAGGGATCCCCGTCGGTGTGGTGAGCAACGGGCGCGACCACCTGAACGCGCACACGCAGCTCGGCGAGCCGCTCCTGCTGCGCCCGGGATGCGGAACCGTGGTGGACGCGCGCGAGGTCCCGCCGCCGCTCACCTGGCGCTGCTCGCACGAGACGTGCGGCCTCCTCATCGACGAGCTCGAGCCGCTCTGGCTGCGAGACGGGCGAGTCGATCACGCGCTGACCACGGCCGAGCTTCGGGTCTGCCTGCCGTTCGAGGAGCGCGGCCTCGCGCGAGCGCGCACGCGCCTCGAGCAGGTGCGCGCGCGGCTGAACTAGCGCGCCGCGGACTCGGCCGACCGCCGCCCGCGACTGAACATGGCGGCCAGCCCCGGCGGCAGGCGCCCGTCGGTGGACAGCCACGAGCCGGCGAGGATCAGGAGCAGTCCGGCCGCCGCTCCGGCGCCCGGCCGTTCGCCCAGCACGGCCACGCCGAGCGCCACCGCCACCACGGGCGCCACGTAGGTGATCACCGTCGCACGGCCGGGCCCCACCTCCGCGACGAGCGACCCGAAGAGCACGAAGGCCGCGGCGGTGCAGAACACGCCGAGCACGACCAGGGCGGCGATCGCCTCCGTCGGCGGCGTGGACTCCGGCGGGCGACCAGCAGGGCGCCGGGGTGAGCACCAGAGCCGCCACTGCCGTGGCCGCGCCCATCATCGCACGGGCTCGAGATCGACGAGGTGCCGCTTCAGGACCATCGGCCCGGCTGCGTAGCCCGTGAGCGGCCAGCAGGATCGCGCCGGCGCCGATCAGCTCGTCCGTGTCACCGGCCACGTCGAGGCCCACCAGGGCCACGACACCCGTGAACCCCACCACCAGCCCCAGGAGACGCCGGCCGCGCGCCCGCTCGCCCGCATCGAAGCGGATGGCGAGCAGCGCCACGAGCAGCGGCACGGCCGCGATCAGGATCGCGGCGAGCGACGAGGACACGTGCTGCTCGCCCGCGGCGATGAGCGGGAACGGAACGCAGATCTCGAAGAGCGCGTAGACCGTCACCCAGCGCCAGCGCCCCCGGAGGCTCCCGAGCATCCCGCCACGCCAGGCGAGCGCGAGGAGGATCACCGCGGCCATCAGCACCCGGACCCAGGCCAGAAAGGCGGGTGGCACGCCGTCGTCCACCGCGATCTTGATGAACAGGTAGGGGATTCCCCAGAGGAACGAGACCGACGCGAAGGCGATCCAGGCACGAGCGCTCACCGGGGCCAGGATCGCAGGCTCCCGCGAGACGCCAGAGCGCTGCTAGCTTCGATCACCTGCCTCCGGACACCGCCGCACCCGAGCTGAAGGACCACACCAACCCGGTGCTCCTGGTGCTCCTGCTCGCCGGCGTGGCGTTCGCGCTCTCGCAGACGCTTGTGCTGCCGGCGCTCCCCGAGATCGGACGCGAGATGGACGCGAGCGCCTCCGCCACCTCGTGGATCCTCACCGGGTTCCTCCTCTCCGCCTCGGTCTCCACCCCGCTGATCGGGAAGCTCGGCGATCTCTACGGCAAGGGCCGCGTGCTCACGCTCACGATGCTCACCTTCTCCGTGGGGTCGGTGGTGTGCGCGCTGGCTCCATCGATCGAGCTGCTGATCGCGGGCCGCGTGGTGCAGGGCGTGGCGGGCGGAGTGTTCCCGCTCGCCTTCGGGATCATCCGGGACACCTTTCCGCGCGAGCGCGTGCCGGGCGCGATCGGCCTGCTGAGCGCCATGTTCGGTATCGGCGCCGGGATCGGGCTGCCGCTCGCCGGCGTGATCGTCGAGAACCTGGACGTGTCGTGGCTCTTCTGGATCGGCTGCGTGATCGCCTTTCCCGCCGCCCTGGCCTCGCGCCTGCTCGTGCCGCCCTCTCCGCCGGTGCCGGACACGCGTCTCGACCTGGCAGGCGCGCTGCTCCTGTCCATGGCCCTGGCCGCGCTCCTGCTCGGCGTGACCGAGGCGAACGACTGGGGCTGGGGCGCGCCCAGGACGCTCGCCCTGCTGATCGGCGGTGTGGCGGTGCTGGGCCTCTGGCTGAAGGTCGAGGCGTCGGTGCCCCAGCCGCTCATCGAGCTGCGCGTGCTGCGCGGGCGCGCCGTGGCGGCCACGAACCTCACCGGGCTGCTCGTGGGCTTCGCGATGTTCTCGAGCTTCCTGCTGATCCCGCAGTTCGCGCAGGCGCCCGAGAGCACCGGCTACGGCTTCGGCTTCTCCATCACCGAGGCGGGGCTTGTGCTCACGCCGGCTGCCATCGCCCAGCTTCTCGCCGGCCCGCTGGCCGGCCGGCTGGGCGTGATGATCGGGTTCCGAGCGACGCTCGCGGGCGGCGCCGGCCTCGCTTCGGCGGCGTTCCTGTGGCTCGCCTTCGAGCACGGGCACCCGTGGAACTTCATCGTGTCGAGCGCCCTGCTCGGCGCCGGGATCTCGTTCGCGATGGCGTCCATGGCCAACCTGATCGTGGCCGCCGTGCCCCAGAACGAGGTCGGGATCGCGACCGGGATCAACACGGTCACGCGCACGGTCGGCGGCGCGTTCGGAGCCGCGGTGGCCACCGCAGTGCTCACCGGCAGCGTGGTGGCGGGCAGCTCGAGCCCGAGCGAGGGCGCCTTCGTCGCCGCGTTCGTGATCTCCGCCGTCGGCGGAGTGTTCGCGGTGGTGGCCGCACTGCTCGTGCCGCGCGACGCCGAGCGCTCGCCGGCGCCGGTCGCCGAGCCGGCAACCGCTCCGAGCAGTTAGCCTCCCGCGCCGTGCGCGCCGTGCAGATCGTGGACCTGAGCGGGCCGTCCGAGGCCCTCCGAGTCGTTGACGTGCCCGATCCGGAGCCCACCCACATGCTCTCGGGCGACCGCGCCGTGGTGGTCGAGGTGCACGCGGCGGGTGTGTCGTTCCCGGAGGTGCTCCAGAGCCGCGGCGAGTACCAGCACAAGCCGCCGCTCCCCTTCGTGCCCGGCAGCGAGGTGGCCGGCGTCGTTCGGAGCGCGCCCGACGGCGCGTCCCTGAAGGCGGGCGACCGCGTGGCGGCCTGGTGCGCGCTCGGTGGCTTCGCGGAGGTGGCCACCGCCCCCGAGTTCCTCACCTTCCCGCTGTCCGACGAGCTTGACTACGCGCAGGGCGCCGGGTTGATCCTCAATTACCACACCGCCTGGTTCTCGCTGGTCATCCGCGGCCGCCTCGCCGAGGGCGAGACCGTGCTCGTGCACGGCGCCGCCGGCGGCGTCGGCACGGCCTCGCTTCAGGTGGCCAAGGGGCTCGGGGCGCGCACGATCGCCGTGGTCTCGAGCGACGACAAGGAGGCCGTGGCGCGTGCTGCCGGCGCCGACGAGGTGGTGCGTTCCGACGGGCCGTGGAAGGACCAGGCGAAGGAGCTCTCCGGCGGCGGCGTGGACGTGGTGCTCGACCCGGTTGGCGGGGATCGCTTCCTCGACAGCCTGCGCTCCCTCGGCGAGGGCGGCCGGCTCGTGGTGGTCGGTTTCACCGGCGGCTCGATCCCGGAGGTGAAGGTCAACCGGCTGCTCCTCAACAACACCGAGGTGGTGGGCGCCGGCTGGGGCGCCTTCGTGATGAGCAAGCCGAACCTCAATCAGGAGATCGGCGAGGCGGTGAACCGCCTGGTGGACGAGGGGATCGCGCGCCCGATCGTGGGCGCCAGCTTCCCGCTCGACCGCGCCGGCGAGGCGCTCGAGCTGATCGACTCGCGCGGCGCGACCGGCAAGGTCGTGCTCGACGTGCGAGGCGCCTGACGCGCGTCAGAGCGCGATCAGGACCACGCCGGCCATCGCGGCCGACACGCCGATCGCCTGCGCGCGCGAAAGGCGCTCCCCGAGGAGCGCCACGCCGAGCCCGACGGTCACGACCGGGAACAGCGACCCGACCACCGACACGAGCGAGAGCTGGCCGTGGTCCGCGGCCACCGTATAGAGCACCGTGCCGCATACGAGAAGCACGCCGGGGATCGCCATGAGCGGGAGGTCGCGCGAGACGCGCAGGCTGCCGATGCGGCGCCCCGCCCAGAGCGCCATCAGCGCGAGCAGCGCGAGCCGGGCGTCGAAGAGCGCCCACGCGCGGCCGTCCTCGGAGGCCTTCGGCAGGGCTGTGAGGAACACGCCGAACGCCACCGCCGAGCCCAGCGCCCAGATCACGCTCGCGCGCGGATCCGGGTAGCGCGAAGCCCGCTGAGCGCCCACCGGCTCGGCGCGGGCGGCCAGCGCCGCACCGGCCATGGCGAGCACCACGCCCGCCACCTGGGTCGCCTTGAGCGTGTCGCCTGTCGCCAGGCCGTAGGCGACGGGCACGATCGCGCCGGTGGCGCCGATGGGCGCCACGATCGACAGCGGTCCCAGCTCCGCGGCCTTGTAGAAGCCGATCAGGCCGGCGCCGTTGCCCAGGCCCGCCAGCACCGCCAGCAGCATGCTGCCGGCCGGCAGCGCCGGGCCGCGGTCGCCCGCCAGGTAGAGCGCGCAGCCGATCAGGGCCGCCAGCTGGGAGACCAGGAGGATCGTGACGATCGTGTGGCGACGAGCCAGCTGCGGGCCGATGAAGTTCGACAGGCCGTAGCAGGCGGACGAGCCGAGGGCGAGCGCGAGCGCGAGCACGGCCCGGCAGTCTGGCAAGGCCGCGACGGCGGCCCGGTGGAGCGAAATCGCCCTTTCGGGTGATGCCGCGCACGAAAAGCGCACGGGCTCGGGCCGTCGATCCGCCCGCATCCCGCGCAGAGAGCCCACGGGCCGGGGCACCCGGCTAGACATCTGCCGTCTCGTGGGGCGGGTGGCTTACGTCGCCGCTCCTCCGAGCCGACACGAGATGGAGATGGCCGCCGCCCAGATCCCCGCCGCGGACGCACGTCGCCGTCCGCGCCGCCGCAAGCGCGGCTGGTCCGAGGCGCACGTGCGGCGCCTGTTCTGGCGCGCCGGGTTCGGCGCCACGCCGCGGGAAGCTCACTACTGGGCGCGGCGCGGCAAGGCGCGCACGATCCGCTGGCTCTTGAACGGTGGGCCCTCCCCCGCTCCCCGGATGAAGCCCCCGCGGGTGGACGGGCACGGGCTCAACCCGAAGAACGAGTGGAGCCACGACGTCCTCTGGTGGCTCGACCGGATGGTCCGCTCCCGGCGGCCGCTCCAGGAGAAGCTCACGCTCTTCTGGCACGACCACTTCGCCACCTCCGATCAGGACACGCCGCTGATGCTGGCCCAGAACCAGACCCTGCGCCGGCACGCGATGGGCAGCTTCCCGTCACTGCTGCGCGCGATGACCAGCGACTCGGCGATGCTGCTCTTCCTCTCGCTCGCCGACTCCGACAAGGAGGCGCCGAACGAGAACTACGCACGCGAGCTGATGGAGCTGTTCACGCTCGGGCACGGATACGCAGAGCGCGACATCCGCCAGGCGTCCCGGGCGCTCACCGGCTTCCGCGTGGACTGGGACGAGAACGGCCCGCCGCGCTGCTACTACGACAAGGAAGCGCACGACGCCGGGGTCAAGCAGATCTTCGGCCACCGGGGCCACCACGACTGGCAGGACGTGCTGCGCCTCTGCGTGAACCACCCCGCGCACGCCCCGTTCCTCGTGGGAAAGCTCTGGGACTACTTCGTGGGCACCCCCATTCCCGCGGGCACCCGCCGCCAGCTGGCGCAGGCCTACCGTCGCTCCGGCCACCAGATCAAGCCCGTGGTGGCCCGGATCCTCGCCCACCCGGCGCTCTACCGAAAGCTCGACGCCCCCGGAATGGTGAAGTCGCCGGTGGTCTACCTCGCCGGAGCGCTGCGCGGCGCCGGCCAGGGCATCGATCGCGACAGCTGGGGCTGGATGCTCGAAGGCATGGGCCAGTACCCGTTCCACCCGCCCTCCGTCGCGGGCTGGGACTGGGGCACCGCCTGGCTCTCGTCGAACTCGATGCGCGTGCGCTTCGACGTGGCCAACTACCTGCTCGACACGCCGCAACTGCGCGTTAAGAACGGATCGACGCCCGAGGGGCTCTCACCCAGGCGCGCGGTTGCGCGTGCGCGGCGGGCCGTGGGCGACCCGTGGACATCCCCCCGTACCGACGCCGAGCTGCTGCGCGTGGCCCGTCGCCTTCTCACCGAGCGCAAGCTGAAGCACGGCGACTGGCGCCAGGACAAGCAGGAGCGCGCCGACATGTGCCAGCGGGTGCTCCGCCAGCTGCTCCTCTCCGGCCCCGACGCCCACGTTCACTGATGCCTCGCCACAACGCCTGCGACGACTTCCACCGGACCTCCGAGGCCAAGCGCCGGGACTTCCTCGGCAGCACCCCGCTCACCCGCCGCCAGGTGCTGGCCGGCGGACTCGGCGCGGGCCTGACGCTCTACACCGCCCAGGCGCTGCCGGTCTCGCGCGTGTTCGAGGCAGCCGCCGCGGACGCCGCCGCCGCGCCGAACTCGCCGGTGCTCGTGTCGGTGTTCCTGCCGGGCGGCCTGGACCTGCTCGACACGCTCGTGCCCCTGCACGACTACGGCCGCTACGCGGATTTGCACAGGGATCTCAAGGTCGAGGGCGTGACTCTGGCCGGTGGTTCCGGGTTGGGGCTCCACCCGTCGCTCACGCGCGGCGTCGGCGGTGGCGTGAAGGGGCTGTGGGACCGCGGCAAGATCGGCTTCCTTCCCGGAATCGACTATCCCGATCCCGATCTCTCCCACTTCCACTCGCGCCACTTCTGGGAGACGGGGCTCATCACCGAGCGCTCGGCCCCCGGGTGGCTCGGCCGCTGGCTCGACCGGGCCGGCAACAGAGACAACCCGCTCCAGGGCATCTCGATGGGCTACGGCCTCTCCCCCGTCCTGCGCTCGGCGCGAGCGCCGGTGGCTGCGGTGGCCTCGCCGGGCGACGCCGGGTTCTGGATCCGCGACGTCTGGGGCGAGCCCTACGACGAGGCCATGAAGAGCTACTCGAGCCTCGGGCACGGGCCCGCTGGCAGCAGGGCGCTCAAGGCATCGCGCGACGCCGTGCGCCTCGCGAAGGGCGTGGCCGACCGCCTCGCCCCGTACGCGGAGCACGACGGCAACGACCCGCTGGCCTCGCAGATCGCCTACCCGGCCGAGAGCGACTTCGGGCGCCGGCTGCGCTACCTGGCGGCGATGATCTCGAAGCCGCTGGGCATCCGCGTGGCGCACGTGGAGGCCGACGGCGACTTCGACACCCACGACGACCAGAAGTCGCTCACGGAGTCCCTGGCGGAGGTGAGCGAGTGCCTGGCGGCGTTCCAGGCCGACCTCGAGGTCCGCGGGGTGTCCCAGCGGACGGTGAGCCTCGTCTGGTCCGAGTTCGGCCGCCGCCCGGAGGAGAACGGCTCCGGCACCGACCACGGCGCCGGCGGCGTCGCCTGGGTGCAGGGCGACCGCGCGCGGCCCGGGATCCACAGCGAGTACCCGAGCCTGTCCCAGCTCGACCGCAGCGACAACCTCAAGGTGACGATCGACTTCAGGCGCGTCTACGCGAGCCTGCTGGAGCAACAGCTGGGCACCGACGCCGCCTCGGTGATCCCGAACGCGCGCCGCCTGGGCCGCGTCCAGCTGCTGAGGTGAGGCGCGCAGCGCTCCTGATCGGCCTGGCGCTGGCCGCGGCGCTGCCGGCCGCGGTCGCCCTCGGGTCCGGGTCCCGGACCACCTCCGTGGGGGTCAGCGAGCGCGAGTGGCGCGTATCGCTCTACCGGACCCGCGTGCCGACCGGCGTGGTTCGGCTCAACGTTCACAACTACGGCGAGGACGACCACGACCTGGCGCTCCGCAACCGCGACGGGCGCGTGCTCGCCACGATCCCCGAGGTCAGCCCGGGAGCGGGCGACACGCTGCGGGTGCGCCTGCGGCACCCCGGCCGCTACGTGGTCTTCTGCTCGCTCGAGGGCCACGAGGCGAAGGGCATGCGCGCCCGGCTGACGGTGGTCAAGCGGAAGCGCGGCCGCTGAGCGGCCTAAGTGTGCGATACGAACACCTAGTCCGCACAGCGCGGCGGTTGGGCGCCGGCCGCGTCGCTACACGTGCGCTTCGCGCTCCATCTGCCGCTCGGCTCCGATCCGCACCACGTTCCTGGCGAGGCCCAGCCGCTCCAGCCCCCTGATCACGAGCGCCGAGGGGTCGAGCTCCCAGCGCCGCAGGCCGTGCTCGGCCGAGCGCGGGAAGGCGTGGTGGTTGTGGTGCCAGGACTCGCCGAACGAGGGCAGGGCGAGCCAGAAGACGTTGCGCGACTCGTCGTCGGTCTCGAAGCGGCGCGTGCCGAAGAAGTGGCAGACCGAGTTGACGCTCCAGGTCACATGGTGCACGAGGAAGATGCGCACGAGACCGCCCCAGAGGAAGCCCGTGGCCGCCCCCGCGAGGGTGCCCGTGATCGCCCAGCCCGCGAGTGCCGGCACAGCCAGCCCGGCGAGCACGATCAGCGGGAAGCGGCGGTTGATGATGCGCATGCCGCGATCCTCGTAGAGCTCCTTCGCGTACTTCTTGCCCGCTGTGCCGTGGGTGCTCATCAGCCAGCCGGTATGGGCGTGCCAGAGGCCCCGGAAGACGGCGCCGGGACCGTCGCCGTGCCCGACGTGGGGGCTGTGCGGATCGCCCTCCTTGTCGGTGTGCGCGTGGTGCTTGCGGTGATCGCCCACCCAGCTGATCACGGGTCCCTGCACGGCCATCGAGCCGAGCACTGCGAACGCGTACTCGACGGGCTTCGGCGACTGGAAGGCGCGATGGGTGAGCATCCGGTGATAGCCCACGGTGATCCCGAGCGCCGTGAACACGTACATCACACCCAGGATCACGAGGTCGGTGGTGGACACCACCTGGTTCCAGAGCAGGAGGATCGCCGCCAGCGTCGCCGCGAAGGGCAGGACGACCGCGGCCAGGTTCACGCGCTTCTCAAGCTTTGACATGACCAGGAGCGTATGTGCGTCCGCAGCTGCGCTCTAGACTGTCATCCGCGTGATCTGCAACGAGTTTTACTCATCTAAGTGACAAAGCTGTTGGTCGCCGAGCCGTGGGGGGAGCTTCCCCCGAGCGTGGCCGACGTGGTCGAGCCGGAGCTCGGCGCGATCACCGACGAGATCCTCGCCGCGATCGCGCACGAGGTGCCGGAGTACGCACGCCCGCTCGAGGGCAGCTTCGGGCACGGCGTCCGGACCGGTGTGAGCGAAGCGCTCCGCCAGTTCGTCGCTCTGATCCGCGACCCCGAGGGCGCCCGCGGCACCGGGCGCGAGGTGTACGTGGGACTCGGGCGCGGCGAGCTTCGCGAGGGCCGCACGCTGGACGCGCTCCAATCGGCCTACCGGGTCGGCGCGCGCGTCGCGTGGCGCCGGCTCTCCGGCGCCGCGGTGGCAGCCGGGCTCGACGGCCGCACCCTGAGCCTCCTCGCGGAGTCGATCTTCGCCTACATCGACCAGCTCTCGGCCGACTCGGTGGAGGGATACGCCGAGGCCAGGTCGCGCCTCGCGGGGGAGCGCGAGCGCCGCCGCGCGGAGCTGGTGGCCCTGCTGCTGCGCCACCCGCCCGCCGAGGATCAGGAGCTGCGCGCCGCCGCTGCCGCTTCCGACTGGACCGTGCCGCGCACCGTGGCCGCGCTCGCGTGCGCGGAGGGCGAGCTCGATCGCCTGGCGCGGCGCCTGCCGGCGGACACGCTCACCGCCCAGCTCGACGGGGTGGGTTGCGCGCTGGTGCCCGATCCCGCGGGCCCGGGCCGCCCGGAGCAGCTCGTCCGCGCGTGCGCCCGCGCGACCGCGGTGCTCGGCCCCGCGGGGGAGCCGGCGGCGCTGCCCGGCTCCTGGGCGCTGGCGCAGGCCGGCCTGGCCGGGCGCGAGAGCGGCGCCATCGCCGGCGAGGGGCTCGTGCTCGCCGAGGAGCGGCTCACGGACCTCCTGCTGTTCGAGTCGCGCGACCTGGTCGGGCGCATCGCCGAGCACCGACTCGCCCCGTTCGCCGAGCTGACCCCTCGGGCCCGCGAGCGGATGGAGGAGACGGCCCTCTCGTTCGTACAGCAGCACGGCAACGCCGCGGCGATGGCCCGGGCGCTGCACCTCCACCCGCAGACCGCCCGCTACCGCCTGGCGCGCCTTCGCGAGCTGCTCGGCGAGCAGCTGGACGATCCCGACGCGCGCTTCGAGCTGGAGCTGGCGCTGCGGGCGGCGCGGGGCTAGTCCGCCGCCGCCGGGGGCGCCACGCCGGCCCCGCGGCGCTCGAGCAGGCCGCGCAGGTCCGCGCACAGCTCGGCCACGGCGCCCGTGCACGCCGGGCTCAGGGCGGTCAGGTCGAAGAAGCCGTGGATCAGGCCGTCGTAGTGGCGCCTGACGACCGGCACGCCGGCGCGCTCCAGGGCGTCGGCGTACGCCTCGACCTGGTCGCGCAGGGGGTCGTACTCCCCGACGGTGACCACGGCCGGCGGCAGCCCCGAGAGGTCGGCCGCCCGCAGGGGCGACAGGCGCGGATCGGTCCGGTCCGCGTCGCCCGTGTAGTGGTCGGCGAACCAGATCATCTCCTCGCGCGTCAGGAAGTAGCCCTCGCCGTTCTCCTCCTCCGACGGATAGCGGGTCTCGAACTCGACGCCGGGGTAGATGAGGAGCTGGGCCGCAAGCGCAGGGCCGCCCGCGTCGCGCGCCTGCTGCGCCACCACCGCCGCGAGGTTGCCGCCGGCGCTGTCCCCGGCCACCGCGATCCGCTCGGCGTCCCCGCCGAGCTCGGCCACGTGCCCGGCGGCCCAGCGCGTGGCTGCCATGCAGTCCTCGACGGCCGCCGGGAACGGCGCCTCGGGCGCGAGCCGGTAGCCGATGCTCACCACGACCGCCTCCACCTGCGCGCAGAGCGTGCGGCACTGGTTGTCGTGGGTGTCGATGTCTCCCAGCACCCAGCCGCCGCCGTGGAAGAAGACGATCGTCGGCAGCTCGCCCCTGGCGGCGGGCCGGTAGATCCGGGCGGGCAGGGCTCCGGCGGGGCCGGGCAGCTCGGTGTCCTCGACGGCCTCGACCGGGACGATCGTCTCCGGCCGGCGCAGATCGACGGTCAGCATGCGGAACCCGCGCCGGGCGGCTTCCACGCTGCCCCGGGCGAGCGGCGGGCGCTGCATCGCCTCGAGCAGCGACAGCATCCCCTGAATGGGCGGGTCGACCGGCACGGCCCCTACCCCGCTAGCGCTTGGCCGTGCGCTTCGACTTGCGGGCGGGCGCCTTGCCCTTCTTGGCGCCATCGCCGTTGGGCGACTCGAAGAGCAGGACGGCAAGCTTGCTGCTCACGCCCTCCTCGCCGCTGTCCGCCAGTCGCGCGGCGCTCTCCGACTCGATCTTGACGGTCTGGTCGAAGATCCCCGTGAGCAGCTCGCCGAGCTCCTCCCACCCACGCTCGTCGAGCACGAGGGGGTAGCGGCTGAGGTGGCGATCCACGCGCGCCTCGAAGGTGCCGCCCTCGATCGCATCGGCCACGTCGTCCCAGATGAGCTGCAGGCCCACGTCGGAGATCGCCTGGCGCAGCGAGCGCGGCAGGCGACTCCAGTCCCGCTCCGAGAAGTACGGGCGCTCGATCGCGCGATAGAAGTGCTCCACCGCTCCGCGCCGGGGCGTCGTGCTCACGAGCTCGATGCACTGGAGCTCGACCAGCGCCTTGACGTGGTAGCTGACGTTGCCGAGCGGCTCGCCGAGCTCCTCCGACATCTCGTTCGGGCTGGCCACGCGCTCATTCAGAATGGCGAGAACGTGAGCTCGCAGAGGGTGCGAGAGCGCCTTCGCGACCCGCGGATCCACCAATGCATCCTTCGTTGAGCTCACCATCGTCCTTTCATAAGTTCAGTCTCTAGTCGTTTTCGAGCGCGATGGAGGCGGACCTTCGCGGTTCCCTCAGGGATCCCCAAACGGTTAGCCAGCTCCGTCCGGACCCTGCCCTTCAAAGTACCGCAAAGGTAGGGCTTGCCGGTCCGGTAGGGACACCAAGGCCAATTCCGATGCGGCACTTAGCCGTTTTGGAGGGCCACTTCCCTGGACTGCCGAAGCGTCCAACCCGAGCCATTCCCCGCGGTCTCAATCCGCCTGCTTGTCGTCCACGACGAGGAGTGAGCTGGGAGCCGACCGGGGGTCTGTCTGGGCCGTTTCGAGAAGCAGATCGCTCACCAGCTCCGGGCGATCCCACATCGGGATGTGCCCGCAGCCCGGCAGCACGAGCGTCCGGGCGCCGGGCACGCGCAGGCGCACGGGACGGATCAGCCGGTCGTGCTCGCCGAACGCGACGGTGAGCGGCACCTTGATCCGCGTGGCGCCCGTGAAGTGGCCCTGGCGCATCGCCGCGTTGGTGGCGTCGTACGCCGCCGCCCGGGCGTAGGAGCTGACCATGCGGGTGGCCGCTGCGCGGGGCACGAGGTCGGGACCGGCCACGACGTGCGCAAGGGCTAGCCGCCGCACCCGCCGGCTGCGCATCAGCAGCGGGAGGAACGGGCGCGCGGCGCGGGCGGCCCGCTGAGCGCCTCCGCGTGCCGGGGCGCCCGCCGGGTCGAGCGGAGCGCCCCACAGACCGGCCGGGCAGAGCGCGGTGACCGAGCGGGCGCGCTCCGTCTTGCCGAGCTCGAGCGCCAGCCAGCCGCCGAGCGAGTTACCCGCCAGGTGGGCGCTCGCGATCCCGAGCTCGTCCATCAGGCGCGCCACGGCCTGACTGAGCGCCAGGGGCGTGGGCGTCACGCCGTCCGGCAGCGGGGGCGACTGCCCGAAGCCGGGCAGGTCGACCGCGATCACGTCGAGGTGCTCGGCCAGCCGGGCGAACACGGGCTCCCACACGCAGAGCTCGGCGCCGATGCCGTGCAGCAGGATGATCGGCTCGCCCTCACCGGAGCGTTCGAAGTTGAGGTCGGCTGCCTGAGAGGGCATGAAGGCTTGTACGCGAGCGCCGCCCGGCGAGATCAGGCGCACCCCGCTCGACAAGTGAGAATCGTTCTCATTACGCTCCGCTGCGCATGCGCATGGTGGCAGCCCTCTTCCTCTGCACCGCCCTCGGGCTCGCCTCCTGCGGCGGCGGCTCCGGGTCATCCGGCGACGGGAGGGTCGTGGTGGTGGGCACGACGACCCAGGTGGGCGACCTCCTCCGCGAGGTGGCCGGCAGGCGGGCCGACGTGCGCCAGATCCTCCGCCCCAACTCCGACCCGCACGAGTACGAGCCGCGCCCGAGCGACGTGAAGGGACTGACGGAGGCGAAGCTCGTGGTCCGCTCCGGCGGCGAGGTGGACGACTGGCTCGACGACCTCGTGGACAGCGCGGGCAGCGACGCGCCCGTGCTCACCCTCATCGACGGCGTGCGCACGCGGCGCGCCGGCGACGACGTCGATCCGCACTGGTGGCAGGACCCTCGCAACGCGGAGCTGGCGGTGGCGGCGATCCGCGATCGCCTCGCCGAGGTCGATCCCGGCGGGGCCGCCGTCTACAGGCGGAACGCGGCGCGCTACCTGGCGCGGCTGCGCCGCCTCGACGCCCGGACGGCGGCGTGCATCCAGCGCATCCCGGCCGCCGGACGCAAGCTCGTGACCACCCACGACGCTCTCGCCTACTACGCCGACCGCTACGGGCTCGAGGTCATCGGCGCGGTGCTGCCCTCCCTGTCCACGCAGGCGCAGCCCTCGGCGCGGGACATCCAGGAGCTGGTGGACCAGATCGAGAGCGCCGGGGTGAGGGCGATCTACCCGGAGAGCTCCATCAACCCGGAGCTGGAGCGCGCCGTGGCGCGTGAGAGCGGCGCGACGGTCGGGTCGTCGCTGTGGGCGGACTCGCTCGGGCCGGAGGGATCGAGCGGCGCCACCTACGTGGGCTCGATCGCCGCCAACACCCGCGCGATCGTGGACGGCCTGACGGACGGCGCTGTGACCTGCACGCCCTAGGGCGACCGGCGCAGCGCCGCCCGGGCCGCGTGGTGGCCGCACATCCCGTGCACCCCGCCCCCGGGCGGCGTGGACGAGGAGCAGATGTAGATGCCGGGAGCCGGGGTGGCGTACGGCTGTGGCCGCGGCACCGGGCGGGCGAACAGCTGGAGCAGGTCCTGCGCGCCGCCGTTGATGTCACCGCCGACGTAGTTCGGGTTGTGGCGCTCCACGTCCGCGGGCCCCATCGCCGAACGCCCGATCACCAGGTCGCGGAAGCCGGGCGCGAAGCGCTCGACCTGGGCCTCGATGCGCTCGGTCATGTCGGCCGTGGAGCCGCCCGGCACATGGCAGTAGCCCCAGGCGACGTGCTTCCCCGCGGGGGCACGGCTCGGATCCGTGACGGTGGGCTGCGCCATCAGCACGAACGGGCGGTCGGACTCGCGCCCGTGCGCCACGGCGCGCTCGGAGGCGGCGATCTCGTCGAGGGTGCCGCCCACGTGCACCGTCCCGGCGCCGCGGCACTCCGGCGCCGTCCAGGGGATCGGCCCGTCGAGCGCCCAGTCGAGCTTGAAGACGCCGGCGCCGTAGCGATAGCGGCCGAGAGCGCGCCGGTAGCCGTCGGGAAGCCGGCTGCCCGCCACCCGCAGCACCTGACGCGGAGTCAGGTCGAGAAGAAGGGCTCGCGACGCCGGCAGGCCGTCGACCGACTCCACGGGACTGGACGTGCGGATCTCGCCGCCGAGCGAACGCAGGTACGCGGCGAGCGCGTCGGCGATCGACTGAGAGCCCCCGCGCGCGATCGGCCAGCCCACCGAGTGCGCGAGCAGCGCCAGCACCAGCCCGAACGAGGCGGTGATCGGCTGCTCCAGGCGCAGCATGGAATGGGCCGCGCAGCCGGCGAACAGCGCGGGAGCGCGACGCTCACGGAAGCGCGCGCCGGCCAGGCCGGACGCCGAGCGCACGGCGCTCAGGCCGAAGCGCGCGAACGGCACCGGGTGGCGCGGCGGCCGCAGCGGCCCGAGCAGGGCGGGCAGGAGCTTCCCGGCGTCGCGCGCGACGGCTCCATCAGGCTCGCGTAGGCACGCCCGTCCGCGCCGCCGATCGAGGCAGACGTGGCCTCGACGGAGCGCTCCAGCACCACCGCGGTCCCGTCGTCGAGCGGGTGCGCCAGCGGAACGTCCGGGTGCACGAGCTCGAGCCCGTGGTCGGCCAGCGGCAGCTTTCTGAAGAACGGCGAGCCGGCCACGAGCGGGTGGACCGCCGAGCACACGTCGTGCAAATAGCCGGGGAGCGTGAGCTCCGCGGAGCGCGTGCCGCCCCCCACGGTCGCGGCGCCCTCGAGCACGAGCACCGAGCGCCCCGCCCGCGCCAATGTGATGGCCGCCGCCAGGCCGTTGGGCCCGGAGCCGACGACGAGCGCGTCGTGGGTGGGCTCAGCCACCCGGCGCGGACTCGCGGCGAGGCCCGCGGCGTACCCAGCGCACCGGCGCCGACAGCGTGTAAACCGTCGAGCGGATCGCCGAGCTCTGCCAGACGTTGCGGGACTTCGACCACTGGCGGCGCTTGTCCACGCACACCACCTGGGTGTCCACCTCGGCATCGGGCTCGCCGAAGTGGGCGGCCAGGCTGCTCAGCGTGTGCTGCCAGAAGCGGTCCTCCTGGCGGTGCCCGCCGAAGGTGAGACCCGCCTCGAAGATCGGGTCCGACGCGCGCATCAGCACCTGCGCCTGGGCCACCGTCTGCCCGTCGCGCTCGGCGGCGCTGAAGGTGATCCAGCCCGCGAACATGTGCCCCTCGGGCGTCATGAGCGTGAACGACTCCTCGTCGGCGTACAGGACCATCACGCCCGTCGAGAGCTTCATCCGCCCGGGCAGCGTCATCCCGAGCAGGGCCACCTCGCCCGGCGCGATGCCGGTCAGCGGGGCGTAGAAGTTGTTGCGCTCCGGCCAGAAGTCGGGGAAGCGCTCCTTCCAGACGGCGATCAGGTCCGTGGCCGAGACGCGCTCGGTCGGAACGGGCACCTGGTAGGTCTTCTGCCACATCTTCCCGAAGCCCTGGATCGGCCCCGCGAGCCGGCGGCCCTCGACGTTGATGTTCGTGGCGCCCTCGGGGACGTTGGACACCTTCAGGCGCGAGACCGGCTTCGCCCAGCTGTCCCCGTTCATGACGCGCCCGCGGCGGAGAGCGCCTCGGCCTCGGTGTCGTGGATGCCCACGGCCTCGTCGAGACGGGTGAGGTCGAAGATCTGCCGGTAGTGGTCGCTCAGACCGAAGGCCAGCAGCCGCTGGCCCTGCCGGTTGGCACGCACGAGCAGCGTGACGAGCAGCCCGATGCCACCACTGTTCATGTACGACAGGCCGGTGAAGTTGAGGATGACCGCCGACACGTCGCCGGCCTCCTCGTAGGCCTTCATGAGCACATCCTCGGAGCCGGAGGTCACGTCGCCGTCGATGTCGACCACGCTCGCCCCGCCCAGCCGGCGCACCTCCATTGTCGCCGTGGCCTCAGGCATCGGTACTCCCTTCCGCGCCGTTGAGGGCGCTGCTCTCGTCGGCTGTGATCTGCATGAAGTCCGCGAGCCGCGTGATCTCGAAGATCTCGCGGTAGTGGTCGGTGAGGCCCCAGGCGCGCATTCCGATGCCGTCGGCGCGCGCACGGGCCAGCAGGCCGACGATGAGGGCGATCCCGGTGCTGTTGATGTAGGAGGCCTCGGCGAAGTTGAGCGCGACAGCCTCGGGCCGCTCGCTCGTGGCCTGCGACCAGGCCGCTTCGAGCGTCTGCTCCGCGGCCGAGTTGATGTCGCCCACCAGGTCGATCACGGCGATCCCGTCGCGGCGCCGCACCGTTGCCTCGGCTTCACTTGCTGCCATCGTTGCCTCCTTGCAGGCGTAGGGCGAGCTCGACGGTGTGGTGCTGCTCGTCGCTCGTCTCGCTCGTCTCGTCGACCATGTTCTGGATCAGGAAGAGGCCCCAGCCGCGCGGGCGCTGAAGCCCCTCGAGCTTTGCCTCGATGTCGGGGGTCTCCGGCTCGGCCATCGGCGGAGCGCCGCCCAGGTCGGTGATCAGGACCCGCAGGCGATCGGGGGTCGCGAGCACTCGCACCGTGACCGGTCTGTCGGCCTGGTAGCGGTTGCCGTGCTCCATCGCGTTCATCGTGGCCTCGCCGACCGCGGTCTTGAGGCGCTCGCGACGGGCCTCCTCGAGCCCCAGGTCTGCCACGGCGGAGCTCACGTGGTCGATCGCCATGCGCTCGTTCCCGGCCGCGCTCGGCAGCTCGAACTCGGCGAGCACCCTCTCGGCCGCATCCTTGCCCACGGCGCCATTGTCCATGTGGCTCGCGCCCGCCGTGCGCTGGAGGGTGACCATGGTCACGTCGTCCTCCTGCTCGGCGCCCGGGCCGGTGAACCGGTCGAGCTCGGCCAGCACGCGGTCGATCAGCTCGCCGCCGCCCGGGTGGCGGTCCACGGCGTCCATCAGGCGCGGGAAGCCGTACATGTCGCCGTCGGGGGCGTGAGCCTCCACGACGCCATCGGAGTGGAGCAGCACCGAGTCGCCGGGGGCGAGCACGTACTCCTTCTCCTCGTAGGCCATGCCGGTCATGAGCCCGAGCGGCATCCCGCGAGCGCGCAGCTCCACCACCCCGTCGGCCGTCTTTACGTAGGGAAGGTCGTGACCGGCGTTCGCGAAGCGCAGGCGGCCGGTCGCCGGCTCGAGCACCCCGTAGAGGCAGGTCACGAACATCTTGTCCGGCATGTCTGGGCAGAGGTGCTCGTTCACCCGCTCGAGCACCTCCCCCGGGTCCACCAGCCGCTGCGCGGACGCCCGCAGCACGCTGCGCGTGGCGGCCATGACGAGCGCGGCCGGCACTCCCTTGTCGGTCACGTCACCGACCACGAAGCCCACCTGGCCCTCGGGCAGAGGAATGACGTCGTAGAAGTCGCCGCCCACCTCGCGCGCGGGCCGGTAGTAGGCGGAGACCTGCCACCCCGTGAGCTCGGGGAGCTCGCGCGGGAGGAAGTTCTGCTGGATCAGACGCGCCACCTCGAGCTCCTGCTCGAAGCGCTGCCGGGTGCGCGCCTCCGCCTCCTGCTGGCGCACGAGCTGGCCGACCCGCAGCGCCGGCGCCGCCTGCGCGGCCAGGTTGTCGAGCAGCTTGCGGTCGTCGGAGGAGTAGTCCTGCTCCGAGAGCCGCGGGCCCAGGTTGAGCACCCCGATCAGCTCTCCCTGGCTCACGAGCGGCACGGCGAGCCTCACGCCTGCCGCCCTCAGGTCGCGCAGCGCGGGCGAGTCGAGCTCGAGCTCGTCCAGGTCCACGGCACCGGTGGCGCTCTCGAAGTAGGCGAGCAGCGGATCGGCCGGCCCGATGTCCACCGGGCTGGTGTCCTGCTCGGGCGCCGGTGCCGGTGCGCCCGCGGCCTGCGGCGGCTGCTCGGTGCGGGTGGCGCGGCGCCGGAGGATCCTGGTCAGTGCGGGCATTGCGTCTCCCTTTCTATGGAGCGTGCGTCCGAAAATCGTTACGGGAACGAGCGCCGTGCCCGGTTCGTCGCGGGGCGAACACGTGGATCGGGTCGGGCTTGCCCTTCGCGGTGATCGTGCCGCGCGGCTCGAGGCCGGCGGCTGTGCGCTCGGCCAGGCAGCGAGTCGCCTGGGTCACGAGCAGCGACTCGCCGATCTCGCGGGTGGCCTTCTCCACGCGGGCGGCCACGTTCACGGGGTCGCCGATCACGCCGAGCTCCCACGTCGTGCCCGCGCCGATCGTGCCGGCGAGGACGAGACCGGAGTTGACGCCGATCCGGATCCGGCAACGGCCGCCCAGGTCGTTCTCGACCGCGTCGAGGAGGTCGAGGCCGGCCTCGATCGCGCGGTCGGCATGGTCGGGCAGCGGCTCGGGGGCGCCGAAGACGCTCAGCACGCCGTCGCCGAGCAGCTTGTTCACGCGGCAGCCGTGCGCCTCCAGGATCGGGATCGTCACGGCGAACAGCTCGTTGAGAAGCTCGACCGCCTCGCGGGCGGTGGCGCGGTGGGCGAAGTCCGTGAACCCCTCGACGTCGAGCAACAGCGCGGTGACCAGGGCGTCCCGCGGCTCCACGAACGCTTCCGTTCTCACCTGCCCTCCGACGGACGCAGCCACAGCGAGACGTGGGCCGGCTGCAGCGTCTCGCTGACGACGGCGCTCAGCTCGCCGTTGAGCGTTCCGAGGTCCACCTGGTCGCGCAACCGCGCCGAGAACGCCTCGAGCGTCTGCTGTGCGTCGTAGCGGCGCCGGTAGAAGCGGCGATCCACCACCGCCTGAATCCGTTCCCGTGCGGGGCGGAACAATGCGGCCACCGCAAGCGTCGATCCCGCCACCGCTATCCCCGAGTCGCTGGTGAGGGCTCCGAGGACGAGCTGCAGGAGCAGCACGCTCGCCAGGTAGGCCGCGGCCAGCGTCACCGTCAGCGCCGTGTAGACGAGCGTCCGGTTGATCACCACGTCTATGTCGAAGAGGCGGTAGCGGAGGATCGCGATGCCGGTGGCGAGCGGGAGCATCATGACGCTGGTGAGAATCGCGACGTTCGAGACCGTTTCCCCCGCATAGTCGTAGCCGGCCGTGCTGCCGATCAGGACGGTGACCCCCGCCACTGCTCCGGCCCATACGAGCCACTTGATCTGCTGCCGCTGCAGCCCGCTCGAGCGCCGCAGCCTGAGCACCAGCGACACCGGCGAGGCCGCCACCGCGAAGATGACCATCAGCGCGAAGAGGCCCGCCGCCAGCTCGACGACCGGGCCGTCCACCCCGAACGGGTTGTCCACGCCGGGAAAGTCCTCGAGTGGGCCCGGCTTCATGAGCTCCGCCGCGAGGAAGCCCGCGATCCCCAGGCCCGCGCACCAGACGACCCAGCGCCAGCGCGGTGAGAGCGGCCTGCCCGTGGGGAACAGGAGCAGGAGGAAGGTCGCGGGAATGATGACCCCCGGGATCCAGGAGGCGGTCTCGAAGCTCGCCGCCGCCTCGCCGAGCCAGGTCGCGCCCTTGCCGTCGAGCCAGTAGTTCGCGTACGCGTCGGACAGCGTCGCGAGGCCGCTGAGCACCGCGCACCCGCAGAAGATCCAGCCGATCGCGTTGCGCGGGTGGCGCGAGGTCACGAGAAAGCCCAGCACCGAGAAGACGACCAGGAACACGAGCGAGAAGAGGCGGCTGCTCGGGAGGCCGCTGCCGGCCAGGTACAGGACGACGCCGGTGGCGAACAACAGCGCCGCGACCGCGGCCAGGAGGAGGGCCAGGCGGCCGGCCGCGCGTCCGCTCACCGCGGAGCCTCCCGCAGCCACAGCGACACGTGCGCCGGCTGCAGCGTGTCGCGCACCACGTCCCGCAGCTCGGTGTCGAGCGCGCCCAGCTCCACCTGATCGCGCAGGCTGGCCGAGAACGCCTCGAGCGTCCGCTGCGCGTCGTAGCGGCGGCGGAAGAAGCGGCGATCCACCAAGGCCTGGATCCGCGCCCGTGCCGGGCTGAACAGCGCCGCCACCGCCAGCGTCGATCCCGCCACGGCAAGCCCGTTGTCCGACGTCACCCCGCTGAGCGCCAGCTGGAGCAGCAGCACGCTCGCCAGGTAGGCAGCGGCCAGCGTGGCGGTGAGGACGCCGTAGACCAGCGCGCGGTTGATCACCACGTCGATGTCGTAGAGCCGGTAGCGGAGCATCGCGATCGCCACCGAGCCGGCCACCCAGAGCAGGGCCACGAGGAAGATCGCCCAGGAGGTGTCGTCGTCCACCTGGGCGTCGAACACGACGTTCGTCAGCCAGACGACCACGAGCAGCGCGGCGGCGGTGGCCACCCACTTGAGCTGTTCGCGCTCGATGCCGTGCGAGCGGCGGAAGCGAACGACCAGGCTCGCGGCGGACCCCACCGCGCCGAAGATCAGCAGCGGGAACCCGATCGCCCCGAGCACGTCCCTGTTCACGAAGGGGAGACCGAACGGATTGCTGACGCCGGGGTGCTCGTCGAGGGTCCCCTCGCCGAACGCCAGGGCCACCACGAGGGCGACCAGCGCCGCGCCCGCCGCCCAGCCGACCTTGCGCCAGCGGCGCGTGGGCGGACTGCCGGTCGGGAACAACAGCGGGACGAACGTGAACAGCGGCACCATCGCGGGGATCCAGGTCCAGCTGGACAGCCAGATCGCGAAATGGGCCGAATCCGAGGAACCCGAGCCGTCGAGCACCTCATGCCAGTACCAGCGCTCGCCCAGGAGCCCGAGCCCCAGCAGCGCCGGCGTGGCGCACAGGAACCAGCCGACGGGGTTGCGGGGCTGACGCGACGCGACCACGGCCCCGATCACCGCGAACGCGATCAGCACCACCAGCTCGACCAGGGCAAGTGGGATGCCGCCGCCGGGCACGCGGCCGTCGACGGCGGTGCCCGCGGAGTCGGGGTCCGCGATCGCAAGCGCCAGGCGGGCGGTCGCGAAGGTCGCCGAGAGCGCGCAGGCGGTCCAGGCGGCGAGTGCCGGCCGGAGCGTCAGGCGCATCGCAGCCCGTCGGTCATCCGCGGCCGATTCTCTTCGCCCGCGAGCCGGAAGTAAATGGACGAGGGGTCCTCACCGGTCGAGACCATCGCGCTCGTCCGTCCGAAAAGCGTTACGAGAGTCGCTGTGAAGAGATAATCGTGGCGATGAGCCTGACCGTGTCCCTGCTCGGACCGCCTCGCATCGAGCGTGACGGCGCCCCGGTCTCGCTCGACACGCGCAAGGCGCTCGCTCTCCTCGCCTATCTGGCGCTGGCCGAGCGCAGCCACTCCCGCGACGCGCTCGCGGAACTGCTGTGGCCCGGCCGCGACAACGAGCACGCGCGCGGCGCGCTCCGGCGCACGCTCTCCACCCTCCGGAAGGCCCTCGGCGAGGAGCAGATCGAGTCCACCCGCGAGCGCATCGGCCTCGCCACCGCGGGCACGCTCGACATCGACGTCCGCCGCTTCCGGGGGCTGGCGCCGGAGGGGGCGACCGAGAGCCAGCTCGAAGCGGCGGTCGAGCTCTTCGGCGGGGAGCTGCTCGAGGGCTTCTCGCTGCGCGACAGCCCGGCGTTCGAGGACTGGCACCGCCTCGAGGCCGACGCGCTCGGCCGCGAGCTCGACGCCGCGCTCGAGCGGCTGGTGGACGCCCGCGCCGCCCGAGGGGACTTCGGGGGCGCGATCCGCTACGCCCAGCGTCGACTCGAGCTCGACCCGCTCCACGAGCCCGCCCACAGGCAGCTGATCCGGCTGATGGCCTGGAACGGCGATCGCGCGGCCGCGCTCACGCAGTACCGCGCCTGCGTGCGGGTGCTCAGCTCCGAGCTGGGAGTGGCGCCGCTCCCGGAGACCACCGACCTCTACCAGGGGATCAGCGAGGGAGGGCTCGAGCCCCCCGCGGTCGTCGCGGTGGAGCCGCCCGCGCGCCCGGGCACGCGATCTGCCGAGCTGCCGCTCGTGGGAAGGCAGGACGAGTGGCGGGCGCTCGGCGACGCTTACGAGCGCGTGGGACCCCACGGGCACGCGATGGTCGTTGAGGGCGAGGCGGGGATCGGCAAGACGCGCCTGGCCGAGGCGTTCCTCAGCCACGCGCGCGAGCGCGGCGCGGTGACCCTCACCAGCCGCTGCTACGAGGAGGAGTCCGGCCTGGCATACGCGCCCGTGGTGGAGGCGCTCCGTGGCCGGGTGCGCAGGGACGCGGAATGGGTGGCGAGCGTGCCCGCCCGCTCGCTCGCGGAGGCCGCGCGACTGCTGCCGGAGCTGGGCGAGCTGCGCGGGGATCTGGCCGAGCTGCCCGCGCTCGAAGGGCCCGGGGCGGAGGGCCGGTTCCTGGAAGGCCTGAGCGAGACGCTCTTGACGGCGGCGGGAGCCGGCCCGTCCCCCGGCATCCTCTTCCTCGACGACCTGCAGTGGGCCGACGCCGGGACGCTCAGCCTCCTCGGCTACATCGTCCGCAGGCTCGCCGACCGGCCGCTCCTCCTGGTCCTCGCCTGGCGCCTGCCGCGCGAGCCCGGGCTGCGGCGGGTGATGGCGGAGGCGAGGCGGGCCTCGGCGGCCGAGACCACGCGGCTCGCTCGCTTGACGCCCGCGGAGGTCGGCGAGCTGGTGGAGGCCACGCAGCTCGAGCCGCTGGGCGGCGAGCTGGTCCGCCGCCTCTACGAAGAGACGGAGGGCGTGCCGTTCCTGCTCGTGGAGTACCTCGCCGCGCTCGAGGCCGCGCCGCCGGCGGAGTCCACCTCGTGGAGCCTCCCCGTGAGCGCGCGCGAGCTCATCCGCGCCCGGATCGAGCCGCTGACCGAACTGGCGCGCCAGGTACTCGCGTCGGCGTCCGTGCTCGGTCGCTCGTTCGGGCTCGACGCCGTCCGCGAGACCGGTGGACGGAGCGACGACGAGACCGTCACGGCGCTCGAGGAGCTGGTGAGTCACGGGCTCGTTCAGGAGGTGGACGTGCCGCCGCGGCAGCCGCCCGCCTACGACTTCGGCCACGAGAAGATCAGGACGCTTGTCTACGACGAGACCAGCCTCGCGCGCCGCAGGCTGCTCCACAGGCGTGCGGCGGACTCGCTCTCGCGCCGCGGGCCGAGCCGTGCGGAGCAGGCGGCCATGGTGGCCCGTCACCGGCGCCTGGCCGGGCAGGACCGCGCCGCCGCCCTCGAGTACGTGCGCGCCGCCGAGCGCGCCCGCTCGGTCTACGCGAACGCCGACGCCCTCGAGCACTTCCAGGCGGCGCTCGCCCTGGACCACCCGGAGCCGGCCCCGCTCCACGCGGCGATCGGCGAGCTGCAGACCCTGATGGGCGACTACGGTGGCGCCCTCACGAGCTACGAGGTCGCCATCGCGCGCGGCGGCGCTGAGCGGCGCGCGGAGCTCGAGCATCAGCTCGGGACCGTTCATCACCGGCGCGGCGAATGGGAGCTAGCCGAGGCTCACCTCGAGGCCGCGCTCGCGGCGGCCGCCGAGGACGATGACGCCACGCGCTCCCGGATCCTGGCCGACCTCAGCCTGACGGCCCACGAGCGCGGCGACGCGGACCTTGCCGGCGAGCGCGCCCGGCTGGCGGGCGAGCTGGCCGAGCGCCAGGGCGATGGCCGGCCGCTGGCCCGCGCACTCAACATCCTCGGCCTGCTGGCCCGTGCTCGCGGCGACACGGACGAGGCGAGGCGCCAGCTCGAGCGGAGCGCGGCGCTGGCGGAGGAGCTGGACGATCCCGGCGCCCGCGCCGCGGCCCTCAACAACCTCGCCCTGACGCTCCGGACCGAGGGCGAGCTGTCGCGCGCCATCGAGCTCACGCAGGCGGCGCTCGACCTGAGCGTGGCGGTCGGGGACCGCCATCGCGAGGCCGCGCTTCAGAACAACTTCGCCGATCTGCTGCAGGATGCGGGCCGCTCAGAGGAGGCGATGGAGCACCTGAAGCGGGCCGTCGTGATCTTCGCGGACATCGGGGAGGGCGGCGAGCCGCGACCCGAGATCTGGAAGCTGGTCGAGTGGTGAGAGCCGCTCCCGGCGGCGCCCGCACGTAAAGCTTCGTCCTCGATACCCCGATAAACACTGCATGTGGCGGCTCGCCTCAAGCCACCGCGCGCGCGTGGTGCTCACCGCCGCGGCCCTCACCGTGGCCGTGCTCGGTGTGCGCATGACGTACGACGCCGCCGGGACCGGCGTCGGCTTTCTGTACGTGATCCCGATCGTCATGATCGCGATCGAGTTCGGCCGCACGGCCGGCCTGGTCTCGGGCGCGGGAGCCGTCGGCCTCTTCGCGATCTGGGCGCTCACCGAGTCTCCGGAGCAGGTCGACGCCGTGGGCTACCTCTCGCGCGCAACGGTGTTCCTGCTCGTCGGCTGGGTGACGGGACAGATGGCCGACCGCCTGAGGGCGGCCATGAAGCGGGCGGAGGCCGGCTCACGGCATTTCGAGGTGGCCCGCGACCTCCTCTGCACCGCGAACTTCGACGGCTACATGGTCCACATGAACGGGAGCTGGGAGCAGACCCTGGGCTGGACCGCGGAGGAGCTGATGGCGCGGCCCTTCCTCGACTTCGTCCACCCGGACGACCGCGAGCAGACCGAGCGCGAGGCCGCGCTGATCACCGAAGGCGAATTCACCGCGTCGTTCACGAACCGGTACCAGACCAAGGACGGGGGCTGGCGCTGGATCGAGTGGGCCTCGAAGGCCGACATGGAGCAGTGCCTGATCTACGCGTCCGCCCGGGACGTGACGGCCCGGCGCCTCGACGAGCGCGCCCGCGCCGAGGCCGAGGAGCGCTTCCGCCGCGCCTTCGAGGACTCGGCCGTGGGCATGGCCGTGGTGGGTATCGACGGCGAGAAGGCGAACCTCATCATCCAGGCGAACGAGAGCCTGGCGGAGATCATCGGCGTGACGGTCGAGGAGCTCGTGGGCAAGCAGACCCTGCGCGACCTCGCCGATCCGGAGGACGTGGACCGCATCGCCGACGGCATGCGGGCGCTGAGTCAGGACGAGACGTCGCTCTTCCGCTGCGAGTTCCGCATCCGGCGCCCGGACGGCGGGCGGGTGTGGGTCGACCTCACCACCTCGCTCGTCCGGGACGAGGACGGCCGTCCCCTGTACCGGCTCTCGCAGGTGATCGACATCGACGTGCGCAAGCTGGCCGCCGAGCAGCTCCAGTACCTCGCGGACCACGACGCGCTGAGCGGTGTGTTCAACCGGCGGCGCTTCGAGCAGGAGCTGGAGCGCGAGCTCGGGCACGCCGCACGGCGTGGCGGGGACGGCGCGGTGCTCCTGCTGGACGTGGACCACTTCAAGGCGATCAACGACACGCTCGGCCATGCGGTGGGCGACGCCGTGATCTCGCGCCTCGGCGAGACCTTCACCAGCCGGCTGCGGACGATGGACGTGGTCGCGCGGCTTGGCGGCGACGAGTTTGCGGTGCTCCTCCGGCGGGTCGCGCCTGAGGATGCGTTCCAGGTCGCAAGCGGCCTGCGCGAGCTGGCGTCCGAGCGGCTGGCCGACCTCTCCCTGGAGGGCGTGGACGCGGTAACGGTCAGCGTCGGCGTGGCCACGTTCGGCAACGGGGACGAGGTCCCGACTCCCGACGATCTGCTCAGCCGGGCCGACCACGCGATGTACGACGCCAAGCGGGCGGGCGGCAACCGTGTGTCCAACGCCGTCCCGGCCTGACGCGATAGCCGCGGCCTGACCTAGGGTTCGGGCGTGCGTACGCGTGCGCTCCTACTGCTGCTCGTCGTGGCGATCGCGACGGTGAGCGCCGCCGCTCGCGGCGACCGTCCCGCGGCCGCCGAGGGCGGCCGCCCGCCCGTGGTGCTGCTCGTGTTCGACGAGTTCCCGGCGGACGCGCTGACCGGACCCGACGGGAAGATCGACGCCGCCCGCTTCCCCAACTTCGCCGCGCTCGCCCGCACGTCCACCTGGTTCCGGGGCGCGACCACCGTCTTCGACTCGACCACGAAGGCGGTGCCGGCGATCCTCGACGCCAGGGCGCCGCGCAAGGGCACCGGCCCCGGCTTCCAGGGCCACCCCGCGAACGTGTTCACGCTGTTCGACTCGCTCGGATACGACGTCGTCGCGGAGGAGTCGGTGTCCCCGCTCTGCCCGCCCAGCGTGTGCCCGGGCTCCGCTCCGGGAACGGCCGAGGGCGTGCTGGACCGCCTGCGCGGCGGCGAGCGCCAGGCGCGCCTGCGCGACTGGATCGACTCGATGCGCGGCGGGGCCGCACCGACCCTCTACATGCAGCACGCGCTGTTGCCCCACGAGCCCTGGATCTACCTGCCCTCGGGCCGGCAGAACCGGCCACAGGGAAAGGACCCCGTGGGCGCCATCAACCGCCCGATCGGGTTCCACGACCCAGAGCTCACCGACCACAACCACCTGCGCCACCTCCTCCAGGTGGGCTCCGTGGACCGCGACATCGGGGTTCTCATGCGGCGGCTGCGGAGCCAGGGCATGCTCGATCGGGCGCTCATCGCCGTCGTGGCCGATCACGGCTACTCGTTCGAGGTCGGCGCGAGCGATCGCCGCCAGGTCAGCGAGACGAACATCGCTCAGATCGCCCCGGTCCCGTACTTCGTGAAGGCCCCCGGCCAGCGCAAGGGCCGGATCGACGACCGCCTCGTTCGCACGATGGACTTCCTCCCCACGATCGCGGACCTGCTCGGCGTTCGGATCCCGTGGCCGCACGAGGGCCGCTCGGCGTTCGCGCGGTCCACGCGCCTCAGGCAGGTGGTGCGCATCCCGCGGCGCGACTTCAGCCGCGTGGTCTCGATCGGCCGGGCGGAGCTCGAGAGCCGCCGCCGGGAGATCCGGCTGTGGCGGGCGCGCAGGTTCGGGAGCGGCGCCACGAGCCGGCTTTTCCTCGGTGACCCCTGGGCGGCCGCGTACCGGATCGGGCCCCACCCCGAGCTGATCGGCACCAGCCCGCCGGCCGAGACCGCCGCGAGCGCGACGATCCGCGCGCGGCTCGCGAACGCGCGGCTGCTCCGTCACGTCGCCCCCGGCCGCCGCGTGTACCCCACCCGAGTGGCGGGCCGGCTGAGCGGAAGCCCTCCCGGCGTGACGCGCGACCTGGCCGTGGCCGCGAACGGCCGCGTGGAGGCGGTCGGGCGCAGCTTCCGGCTGGAGGGCCAGCCGCCGGAGTACTTCTCGCTCGTGCTGCCCGAGACGGCGCTCCACCGCGGCCGCAACAGCGTCGAGATCCTCGAGGTCGGCGCCGGCGGCCGGCTGACCTCGCTCGGGCGCTTCTGAGCGCCGGGGCGAACATGCCTCGAGTTCCGCTCGCGCCCGCCGCGCTGTTGTGCGTGCTCGTCGCGGCGGCCTCGCTCGCGCTCCCGTCGGGGCTCGGGTACGACCCGTACGCATGGCTCGTGTGGGGGCGCGAGCTCGCGCACCTCGACCTGTCGACCACGGTGGGGCCGTCGTTCAAGCCTCTGCCCGCCCTCGTCGCGGCCCCGCTCTCCCCGGCGGGCGACCTCGTCCCGGCGCTGTGGACGCTGATCGTGCGCGCCACCGGCCTGCTCGGCGTGGTGTTCGCGTTCCGGGTGGCCGGGCGCTTCGCCGGACTCGCCGGGGGAGTCACGGCGGCGCTCGCCACCGCGCTCGCCGAGGGCCAGGTGCGCCACGGCCTCCTGGGGTACTCGGAGCCGCTGCTGATCGGCCTGACGCTGGGAGCGGTGGACATGCACCTGGGCGGACGCACCCGCTGGGCGTTCGGCCTCGGGGTGCTCGGCGCGCTCGTCCGCCCCGAGCTCTGGTTTCTCCTCGCGCTCTACGGCGTGTACGCGTGGATCGCCGACCCCGGCTTCCGGGCTGCCGTGGCAGGGGCCCTCGTGATCGTGCCGGCCCTCTGGATCGGGCTCGACTGGTGGGGATCGGGCGAGCTGTTCCACGGCGGGAACGTGGCGCGCAGCACGCCGCCGGAGAGTGCCGCGCTCACCGATCGGCCCGCCGCCACCGTGATCAGGCGAGCGGGCCAGCTCGTGACGGCGCCGCTCGTGCTGGCCGCCGTGGCGGCGGTGGCTCTGGCCCTGCGCAGGAGGGTCTGGGTGGTGGTCGTCCTCGGCGCGGCCACGGGCGCGTGGGTGGCGGGCGTCGCGCTGATGGCAGAGCTCGGCTTCACCGGCAACATCCGCTACCTCGCGGTACCCGCCGGCCTCCTGGCGGTGCTCGGCGGGATCGGCGTGGGCTGGCTCGTAGACGCGTTCGAGCCAGGACCGCGAAGGCTTGCGGCGGGCGCGGCCGCGGCGATCGTCCTGGCCGGCTTCTGGGTCTCGCCCGTGCGCTCGAGCGGCGACTGGGTCAGCGCCGCCGGAGAGCAGCACGATCAGCTCGACGAGCTGTCCGACGCGGTCGAGGCCGCGGGCGGCCGCGACGCCGTCCTCGCCCCGGGGCGGCCGGCGATCAACCCCTGGATGCAGACCGCGCTCGCATGGAAGCTCGACGTTCCGATCTCGCGGATCCAGGCCACCTGGGGGTCCACGCCCGTGCATCCGAACTGGACGCCGCCCGCTCTCGTGTTCCGGGCGCCGCCGCTCTTCGCCGGACCGCGCCCGAGCCTGCGCGGGCAACTCGTCGCGGTCAGCCCGGTGGCGCGGACGGGGCGCTGGACCGTGGTGCTTGCCTTGCCGGCCCCGCCGGGCTAGGGTCCGGGCTCTCGCATGACTGGCCCGCTGTATCGGATCGGTCGGGCCTGCAGCCGTCATCACTGGCCCGTCGTCGGCGCGTGGATCCTCGCGGCGCTCGTGCTCGTCCTGGCGGCGGGCGCGGCCGGCGAGCGGAACAGCGACAACCTGTCCCTCCCCGGGACGGACTCCAAGCGCGCCCAGGACCTGCTCTCGTCGGACCTCCCGAAGCAGGCCTACGGGACCAACCCGGTGGTGCTCGAGTCCACGAGCGGGAAGCTCACCGACTCGAAGAACAAGAAGGCCGTCGACGACGCGGTGGACTCGCTCAAGAAGGCCGACCACGTGATCCGGGTGGTGAGCCCGCTCAGCAGCGACGGCGCGGCGGCCCTGAGCAAGGACAAGACGATCGGCTACATCTCCGTGACGCTCGACGAGGGCCCGAGCGACCTCACGAAGGACGACGCCGAGACCATCATCGACGCGGCCGACCCGGCGAAGGACGCCGGCATCGACGTGTCGGCCGGCGGCTACCTCGGAAACGCGGTGTCGAAGGCCGACGAGGGCAACAGCGAGGCGATCGGCATCGCCGCGGCGGTGATCATCCTGCTGTTCGCGTTCGGCACGGTCACGGCGATGGTCCTCCCGATCATCACCGCCATCTTCGGCCTCGTCGCCTCGCTGTCGATCATCCGCCTGCTCGGCCACGTGGCCGAGGTGCCCGACGTCTCCTCGACGCTGGCGACGATGATCGGGCTGGGCGTGGGGATCGACTACGCGCTCTTCATCGTCACCCGCCACAAGCTGCAGCTCAAGGACGGGATGGACATCCGCGAGTCGATCGCGCGCGCCACCGCCACCGCGGGTGGCGCGGTGGTCTTCGCCGGCGGCACCGTGGTGATCGCGCTGGTGTCGCTGCTCCTGTCGGGCATCCCGCTCGTGGGCACGATGGGCTACTGCGCCGCGGTATCCGTGGTCGTCGCGGTGCTCGCCGCCACCACGCTCCTCCCCGCGCTGCTGGGCGCGCTCGACTACCGCATCAACTCACTGCGGGTGAAGCTGGGCCGCACCCATCCGGACGATCACCAGCCGCACGGCTGGGCCCGCTGGGCGCGAGGTGTGGCGGCGCGCCCATGGCGCTCGACGATCGTCGCGGTCGTGATCCTCGGCGTGCTGGCGGCCCCGGTGCTCAACCTGGAGCTCGGATCCTCCGACGCCGGTGAGCTCCCCGAGAGCACCACCGCACGCCAGGCCTACGACGGGATCTCCAAGGGCTTCGGCGTCGGCGCGAACGCGCCGCTGCTCATCGGCGTGAAGCTCGACCCGGCCGCCAAGCCCGACCAGAAGCAGCTCGACCAGGTCAACCAGCAGGAGCAGAAGCTCAAGGACCAGCAGCAACAGCAGGAAGAGCAGCTGGAGGCGGAGGGCGTGCCCCAGTCGCAGGCCCAGCAGCAGGTGCAACAGCAGACGGCGAGCCAGCAGAAGAAGCTCGACCAGCAGAAGAAGGCCGCGTCCTCACCATCCACAGACACGCGGCTCACCGACCTCGAGAACGCGATCAAGAAGACGGCCGGCGTGAAGTCGGTGTCTCCGGCGAGTCTCGACAAGGCCGGCACGGCGGGGGTGTTCACCGCCGTGCCAACCACGGCTCCGTCCGATCCCAAGACCGAGGACCTCATCAAGCACCTGCGCTCCGACGTGATCCCGAGCGCGACGAAGGGCAACGGCGTGACCGCGTTCGTGGGCGGCCAGACCGCGGGCTACATCGACCTCGCGGACAGGATCGCCGACAAGCTTCCGCAGATGATCGCCATCGTCGTGGCGCTCAGCTGCCTCGTGCTCCTACTGGCGTTTCGCTCGCTGCTGCTGCCCCTTAAGGCGGCGGTCGCGAACCTCCTGTCGGTGGCCGCCGCATACGGCGTGGTGACCTTCGTGTTCCAGGAGGGCCACGGCGCCACGCTGATCGGGCTGGAGGGGGCCACGCCCATCGTGAGCTACGTGCCGCTCCTGATGTTCGCGATCCTCTTCGGGCTGTCGATGGACTACGAGGTGTTCCTGCTCACGCAGATCCAGGAGCACTTCAAGGAGTCGAACGACCCGAAGAAGGCGGTAGTCGACGGCCTGGCTTCCACCGGCAGGGTGATCACCTCGGCGGCCCTGATCATGGTCTGCGTGTTCTCGAGCTTCATCCTCACGGACGACGCGATCATCAAGCAGTTCGGCGTGGGGCTGTCGGTCGCGATCGCCATCGACGCGACGATCGTGCGCTGCCTGTTCGTGCCGGCCGTGATGGCCCTGATGGGCCGCGCGGCGTGGTGGCTCCCCAAGCCCGTGGACAGGGTGCTGCCGAAGATCAGCGTCGAGGGCGAGGGCTACTTCGAGGCGCTGGAGGCCAAGCGAGCGTAGTAGCCACGATCGGCGTCTACGGCTTCACCGCCGAGGCATTCCTGGAAGCGCTGAAGCGAGCCGACGTGCGCGTGCTGCTCGATGTGCGGCAGCGCCGCGGCGTGCGCGGGCCCGAGTACGCCTGGGCCAACTCGGCCCGCCTCCAGCGCGCTCTGGCCGAGGCGGGCATCGAGTACCGCCACCACAAGGACCTGGCTCCGACCACAGAGCTGCGGCGGCTGCAATACGCCGAGGATGACCGGCTCGGGGTGGGCAAGCGCTCACGCACCGCACTGGCGCCGGCCTATATCGAGCGCTACACCCACGAGATCCTCGATCGCGCCGATCTGGACGCGGTTGTGGCTGAGCTTCCCGAGGAGGGAGCCGGGGCCCTGTTCTGCGTGGAGCGCGACCCGGAGGCCTGCCACCGCTCGCTGGTGGCGGAGCGGCTGGCGGAGCGCCACGGCGTGGAGGTCCTGCCCCTTCGGCCGTGAGTAGCGTCACCTGCCGTGGGGCGTCCGGTCGTGTGGCTCGGGATCGCTGCCGGCGTGCTCGCCGGCGGCCAGGCGCTCGACCGCGCCGGGCTGCCGTCGTCCTACCTGTTTGCGGCGATGCTGCTCGGGCTGGCCATCGCGCTGATGCGACCCGGACGAGTGGACGTCGTACCGCTGGCGTTCCGCTCGAGCCAGGCGATCGCCGGCGTGACCCTCGGCGCTTACCTGCAGAGCGACGCGCTGCGCGCGCTCGGCGACTCGTGGCTCCCGGTGGCGCTGGTGTCCTTCGCCACGCTCGCGGCCAGCCTCCTCGCCGGCGCGGCACTGGCCCGCACCACCCCGCTCGACGCGCCCACGGCCGCGCTCGGCCTGATCGCGGGCGGTGCGTCTGGCATCGTCGGGATGTCCGGCGACCTCGGGGCCGACGACCGGCTGGTGGCCTTCATGCAGTACCTGCGCGTGCTGGTGGTCGTGGTCACGACCCCGCTGGTGATCGCTCTGTTCTTCGGCGGCGAGCACGCGGGCGCGGCGGCGGCCGTGCCGAGCGCCTCGACGCTCGGCGAGCCGGTGGACTGGGTGCTCGCCCTGGCGCTCGCGGCGGCTGGGGCCCTGCTGGCGGCGCGCGCGAAGGTCACCGCGGGCGTGCTGCTCGGCCCGATGGTCCTCACGGGCGTCGTGGTGCTCGGAGGGTTTGCGGACGACTTCGCCGTCCCGGATCTGCTCAGCCAGGCGGCATTCGCCGTCATCGGTCTCCAGGTCGGGCTGCGCTTCACCCCGGACACGATCCGGCTGCTCGGCAGACTCACCGGCCCGGTGCTCGCGGCGCTCGCCGCCCTGCTGGCCGTCTGCTTCGGCCTGGCGCTTCTGCTCGACGCCACCACGTCCGCATCGCTCCTGGACAGCTATCTGGCCACCACGCCGGGCGGCCTCTATGCCGTCCTGGCCGTGGCCTTCGGGGCTGGCGCCAACACCACGTTCATCGTGGCCGTGCAGAGCCTGCGCGTGCTCGCGATGGTGCTGCTCGCCCCGCTTGCGGTGCGCTGGACCCTCCGGCTGGCGCGCTGATGCGCCGGGCTCAGGCCACCACGCGCAGGTGGCGCACGGGGCGGGCGCGCAGCTCGCGGACGACCGCGGCCACGAGGCGCTCCTCGTCGTGCACCTGGCCGTCGGTCACGGCGCTGATCAGGCTGCGCTTGCGCTGGAGCAACTCGGCCATGGTCTCGTCGATCGTGTCGGGCGCCAGCAGGTAGTACGCCGTGACCGCCTCGTCCTGGCCGATCCGGTGCAGGCGGTCCTCGGCCTGGTCGTGGCGAGCGGGCGTCCAGTCCAGCTCCAGGAACGCCACGTTGGAGGCGCGCGTGAGCGTCAGCCCCTGCGAGGCCGCCTTCATCGAGCACACGATCAGCTGAGGTCCGTCCTCGCTCTGGAAGGCGTCCACGGCGGCCTGGCGGGCACGGGTGGAGTCGGCGCCCAGGATCCGCGCCGCCTTCGGGAAGCGCTCGAGCACCGCGCGCTGGATCGCCACGTGCTCCGCGAAGATCACGAGCGGCTCCCCGGAGGCGAGGAAGTCCCCGACCCATCCGAGCGCGGCCGGCAGCTTGCCGTGCGCGGCGAGCTGCCTCAGGTTGTTGAGCCGCACCAGCTGCTCGGCGCGCAGCGCCGCCGCCACCTTCGCGTCGATCGTGCTGAGATCGAGCGGCAGCGTCTGGAGCCAGGCGATCACGTCCGTCTCCGCGAGCCGGTACTCGTGCTCGTTCACGAGCGACACGGGAACCGTGTCGTGGCGCTTGGCCGGCAGCTGCGGAAGCACCTGCTGCTTCGTGCGGCGCACGTAACAGTGCGCCCGCAGATTCCAGTGGAGGCGATCGTCGCTTCCGGCCGCACGGAAGCGGCGCGCGAGCCGGGCGCCGCTTCCGAAGTCGCCGAGCCGGCCGAGCACGCGCAGCTGGGCTATGAGCTCGTCGGGCCGGTTGAGGATCGGGGTGCCGGTCAGGGCGAGTCGCAGGGCGTCCTGCGGCAGTGTGTTCACGAGCGCGAGCGCCGCCTTCGTCCGGCGCGCGCGCGGGTTCTTCACGTAATGCGATTCGTCGAGCACGAGCGCACGGGCGCCCACCTTCGCGAGCCGCGCGGCGTGGGCATCCAGGATGTCGTAGTTCAGGACCACGATCTCGGCGCTCCGGGCGTCCTCGTTCCAGGCGGAGTCGCCGCGACCGTCGAGCACCGCCACGCTGCGGTGCTTGAGCCAGTGCTGTGTCTCGCGCTCCCACATCAGCTTCATGCTCGCCGGGCAGACCACGATCGCGGGAAACGCGCCGTCGGCCTCGAGCGCCGCAAGCGCCTGCACCGTCTTGCCGAGCCCCTGCTCGTCGGCGATGAACGTCCTCCGCCGCTGCAGGGCATAGCGCACGCCGGCGCGCTGGAACGGGTGCAGCTCGCCGCCCAGGTCGAGCCCGCTCAGCTCGGCGTCCTCGGCGTACGAGAGCGCGACCGTCTCGGACGCGCGCTCGTGCTCGTTCACGAGCTCGTCGAGCAGCTCACCCGCTCGCTCCTCCACGCGGACCTGCGGATGCTCCGCGAGGAAGGTGGTGAGCTCCGTGGCCAGGGCCGGGTCTCCCGGAACGGACACGCCCCAGAGCGCGTCACGGGCGAAGAAGCGGCCGGCCCTGGGCACCGCGCGCGCCTCCGACAGTCGCCGGAAGTCGTCCGCCGGGCCCTGATCCCAGCCGCTGTAGATGGTCAGCTCAGGCTCGCCGTCGTCGCCGATCTCGAGCGTCAGCTCGGCTGCGTCGGGCGTCTCGCCGAGCGCCAGCTCGCGGGCGCTCGCACGCGCGAGGTCGTCCAGCTGCGCGCCCTCGATGTCCGGGACCCGCCGCGCGGCGGGGCTGTCGAACGGGATCACGAGCCGCCCCTCGCGGCCGCCGACGCTCGAGCGCGCGACGCTCTCGGGCGGGTCGCCCGAGATGGTGTGGAGCACGAATGCCCCGGCGCCCTCGTGGGCACCCACGAACACGAGCGCTCGCCAGCGATCCGAGTCGCTCAGCCAGTCGAGCACCTCGGCGGTGGGCACGAGCCGGGGGAAGCGCTCGAGCACCTCGGCGACCTGCTTGGCGATGCGTGGATCGGCCGGCACGCGCCAGTGCTTGCGCCGCCAGTTGAACCAGCGGCCGGGAAGCAGACGCACGGCCTCGTTCAACTCCTCGTCGAACGGGAACTCGAAGACGATCTCCACGTCCCGGGGGTTGTCCGCGAGCAGCCAGACCGTGCCCCCCTGCGCCTCCGACTCGTTCAGGATCGACTCAGACACGAACTTACGAGACTAGCCACGCTGGGCGTCGGCAGGCGGCGATTCGGCGAAAGCGGGCTGCAAGAACGCGACCGCGGGTGGACTACGGGCCGGCCGGCTCCTACCTTGTTGCGCTCCGTTGCACCGCCCCGCCATGGATGGCGTCAGGCGTGAGACGGGCATTGCCGCCATGCCCAGCCGTGTCAAGACACTGCTGCTGCTCGTAACCGCTTTCGCCGTTGCCGCAGCAATTCCTTCCAGCGCCGCCGCCGCGCGCTACGGCTCGCGGGCGCTCGCTTCCGGGATGCACGGCGGCGACGTGAAGAGCCTCCAGCGTTACCTGACCGAGGCGGGCCACCGAACGAGGAGCGACGGACAGTTCGGCCCGCGCACGGCCCGCGCTCTCAAGGCCACCGAGAGCGAGCTCGAGCTGCGCGCCAACGCCGTGGCCACGCCACGCGAGCTGCGCGCCATCCGGCGCGCCGTGGTCGAGCCGCCCACCGGAGGCGGCGCGGTCTACATCCCTCCCCCGCCCGTGACGAAGGTCAAGCCGGGGGCCAAGGGCCAGGTCACGAGCGAGGGCTTCGCGGTCCCGCCGGCCTCCGCGCCGCGCGTGGTGAAGAGCGTGATCGCCGCGGGCAACGAGATCGCCATCGCTCCCTACAAGTGGGGCGGCGGCCACGGCAAGTGGCGCGACGAGGGCTACGACTGCTCGGGGTCCGTCTCGTACGCCCTCCATGGCGCCGACCTGCTCGACGGCTCGCTCGTGTCGGGTGACTTCGCGCGCTGGGGAGACAAGGGCCCGGGCCGCTGGATCACGATCTACGCCCACGCCGACCACGTGTACATGGTGGTGGCGGGCATGCGGTTCGACACGAGCGCCCAGTCGCGGACCGGCTCGCGCTGGACCGCCGAGCCGCGCTCCTCCGACGGGTTCGCGGTCACTCACCCCAAGGGTCTGTAGCCACCGCCTGTCCACGAAGGCGTTCGGCCCTCCAGCTGAGCGCGCAAGCGGCCGACACCTAAGAGGAATGGTCGTCCGACGACTCAGCTTCGCCATGCGCAAGGCACCCCCCGGCCCCAGGTCCGGGCGCTTCAGCCGGGCCGGTGCCCCGCCTGGTCCTGAGCCTTCCCGCGAGCCCGCAAGCCTGCGGCTCCTCCTCGGCGTGCTCGTGCTGGCGCTGCTGGCCCTGGCCGCCTTGGCCGGGGAGTCGCGCGCGCAGGGCACGTCCGAAGACGAGAACGTGCTGGTGCGCTTCGCGCCGGGCACCGACCCCGCCGAGCGCGCCGCCGCCCGCGAGGCGGCGGGCGCCGAGTTCGAGAAGACGCTGCCGCTGCGCGGGCTCCAGGTGATCGACCCCCGTCGTGGGCGCTCCACGGACGACGTGGTCGAGCGGCTCGAGCGCTCCGCTGACGTGCTGTACGCCGAGCCCGACGTGACCCGCAGCGCATTCGCCTACCCGAACGACCCGTGGGCGGACGAGCTCTGGGGGCTGTTCAACTCTGGCCAGAGCATCAACGGCCACACCGGTGGGACGGCCGACGCCGACATCGACGCGACGGAGGCCTGGGACCTCACCACCGGAACCGCCGCCGTGACCGTCGGGATCCTCGACACCGGCGTCGACTACGCGCATCCCGACCTCGCGCCGAACATCTGGGTGAACCCCGGCGAGAGCGGCGCCGGCCGCGAGACCAACGGAATCGACGACGACGCGGACGGCTACGTGGACGACTGGCACGGCTGGGACTGGTCCGGCAACAACGCCAGCGCCCCCGACGACAACAATCCCGCCGACGAGAACTGGCACGGCACGCACGTGGCGGGCACGGTGGGCGCGCGGGGCAACAACAGCAGTGGCGCGGCCGGCGTGGCCTGGCACGTTTCGCTCGTGCCCCTGCGAGTGCTCAACTCGGCGGGCGAGGGCAAGGTGTCCGACCTGATCGCCGGCTACGGGTACGCCCGCCAGAAGGGCCTCCGGATCGTCAACGCCAGCCTGGGCGGCACCAGCAGCTCGCCGGCGGAGCGCGACGCGCTCGCCGCCGCCTCCAACACCCTCTTCATCGTCGCCGCGGGCAACGGCGGAAGCGACCTCAAGGGCGACAACAACGACGTGACCGGGACCTACCCCTGCAGCTACAACCTCCCGAACGTCATCTGCGTGGCGGCAACCGACGGCAACGACCGCCTCGCCTCCTTCTCCAACTACGGAGCCACCTCGGTCGACCTCGCCGCCCCCGGCGTCCAGATCCTCAGCACCATCCCCAGCTCAACCGTGGCCTGGGCCGGCGGCACGTCGATGGCCACTCCGCACGTGAGCGGCGCCGCGGCGCTCGTGTGGGCGCGCAACCCGGGCGCGACAGTGGCCCAGGTCCGCTCCCGTCTCCTCTCGACCGTGGACATCAAGCCGGCGCTGGCGGGAAAGACCGTGACCTGGGGGCGCCTCAACGTCTTCCGCGCACTCGCGGGCCCCGTGAACACGCCGAGCAACTCCTCGGACACTCCCCCGGGCGGCTCCGATCCGCCACGTACGCCCGGCGGCGGCGCGGCGCCCGACACCCGCCCGCCGGCGGTCGTCGTGGTGCAGCGCGGGCGGCTGAGGCTGCGCTCCGGCGTCCGGGTGCGCACGCGCTGCTCCGAGGCCTGCGGCCTCCGCCACGAGCTGGTGCTCGGCGCGCGAACCGCGCGCCGGCTCGGGGTTCACGGCGCCTCCACATGGATCGTGGGCCGGGTGCGTGGGCGTCTCGGGCGCGCCGGCGCCGTCACCATTCGCCTGAAGCTCACGGCCAGCGCGCGCCGGCACCTCAGGCGCACCGGGGCCCTGCGGCTCCAGCTTCGGACCCGGGCAGTGGACCGGGCCGGGAACGCCCGGGTGCTCCGGCGCTCGATCAAGCTGTACACCGGCTAGCGCCTGCCGACGTTGGCAGCGACTACGATCGCCGTCCGTGAGGAGGCATCGCCCACATGGATGAGCGCTTCTGCGACGTCGGCCGCGGGGTCACCCTCTGCTACGAGACGTTCGGCGACCCCACCGATCCGCCGCTCCTGCTCGTCATGGGCCTCGGCATGCAGATGGTCGGCTGGCACGAGGACTTCTGCACGGAGCTCGCGGGACGCGGCTTCCACGTCGTGCGCTTCGACAACCGCGACGCCGGCCGCTCGACGCACTTCCCGGGCCGCGCGCCCACGGTGCGCCAGCTGTTCGCCCGCCGCTTCGCCCCCGACCAGTACACCCTGGCGGACATGGCGGCGGACGCGGCGGGTCTCCTCCGCGAGCTCGACCTGGCGCCGGCACACGTGGTCGGCGCATCGATGGGCGGCATGATCGGCCAGACGCTCGCGGCGCGCCATGGCGGCTGCGTTCGCTCGCTCGTCTCGATCATGTCGAACACCGGCAGCCGCCTCAGCGGCCAGCCCGCCCCCGCGCTCTACAAGCCCCTGCTGACGCCCGCTCCGCACGAGCGTGAGGCGTTCCTGGACCACGTCGAGCGGGTGTTCACGCTCATTGGCTCGCCCGGCCGCGCCGACGTGGAGGACCTCCGCGAGCTCGCCGGCCTCTCCTACGACCGCGCACGCGACCCGGCCGCCGCCACGCGGCAGCTGGCGGCCATCCTGGCCTCCGGGAACCGCACCCGCGAGCTGCACCGCATCACAGCGCCCACCCTCGTCGTGCACGGCACGAAGGATCGCCTGGTGCGCCCCTCGGGCGGCCACGCCACGGCCCGCGCCATCCCCGGGGCGAAGCTCATGCGGATCGAGGGGATGGGACACGACCTCCCACGGGCGTTCTGGCCGCGGATCCTGGACGCGATCGCCGAGCACGCCAAGCTGTCGCAGCGCGCCGTCGCGGTCTAGCCGGCCGGGCCGCCGCGGCCTAGCTTCCTGCCCTGTGGTTGCAGAGCAACCGTAAGTCCGCAACGTAGGCCGGTGACGCCGCCGCCCGCGGTGGGCCTCAGCCCGTCGGACCGAAGCGCTCTGTGCGCACCTGGCGCGTCGCGAACCCCGCCTCGAGCGCCAGGGCGGAGGCCGTCTCCACGAACCCGTTCGAGCCGCAGACGAAGACCGTGCCCGACGGGTCGGCGGCCTCCTCGATCAGGGCCGGGTCGATCCGCCCGGTGTGTCCGCTCCAGCCCGCGGGCGGCTCACGCGTGAAGGTGAGGGCGGCGTCGTCGCCTAGCTCGTCGGCGTAGATCACGTCCTCGGCCGACCTCACCGAGTACACGAGTCGCATGGGCAGCTCCGGCATGGTGCGCCGCCTGTGGCGCAGGATGGACATCAGCGGCACGACCCCGGATCCGCCGCCGATGAGCAGCACCGGCGACTCTCCCCGCCACACGAAGTAGGAGGCGAACGGCCCGCGGACCTCCACCTGGTCGCCCTCCGCCACCACGTCGTGGAAGTAGGGCGACACCTCGCCGTCGGCCAGGCAGTCGACCGTCAGCTCGATCGTGCCCTCGTCGAGCGGCGACGAGGCCACCGAATAGGAGCGCTGGGCCTGGTAGCCGTCAGGCGCCGTGAGACGCACGTCGTAGTGCTGACCCGGCAGATGCGGCACCCACATGGGCAACTCGATGCGGTACGACTTGACCCGCGGCGTCTCCTCCTTGATCGACGCCACCGTCCCGATCTGCCAGCGCCCGGGGGCGCGCTGCTCGACCGGCGTCAGTCGTTCCAATAGCGCTCTTCCTTCCAGGGGTCGCCGCGGTTGTGGTAGCCGTTCTGCTCCCAGAAGCCGGGCTCGTCGTGGTCGAGCACGCGGAGCCCGGCGACCCACTTCGCGCTCTTCCAGAAATAGAGGTGCGGAACCAGCAGCCGCGCCGGGCCGCCGTGCTCGCGCGGCAGCGGCGCGCCCTCGTGCTCGGTCACCACCCAGGCCTTGCCGCCCGTCAGGTCGCCGAGCGCGAGGTTGGTGGTGTAGCCGCCGTAGGAGAACGCCATGGCGAAGCCGCCGTCGGGCTCGACACCGTCGAGCAGCGTGTCCACCGATACCCCGCGGAAGCTCGTGCCCAGCTTCGACCACTTGGTCACGCAGTGGATGTCGCAGGGCACGTCCTCGAACGGCAGCTCCCCGAACTCCGCCCAGGTCCACTCGCGCTCCTGGCCGACCATCCCGTCGATCCGAAAGCCCCACTCGTCCGGGCCGATGCTCGGGGTCGGACCCGCAGTGAGCACGGGGAACCCGCGCTCCAGGTACTGCCCCGGCGGGATCCTGTCGCGAAGCTCCTCCGGGGTCCGTTTGAGGCCGCTGAATCCCCGTGACACGAAGCCGCTCATCGTCCGATCACCCCCACTCGCACCTTGCCCGTGCGCATCCGCTGTGGATGGTCGCCCACTCTGATCCGGGCCACCTCCCTCGCCTTCCGCCACGAGATGACCGAGACCCTGTCCTCGCCCGCGACCGACACGAAGCAGTAGCGGCCGTCGTCGCTGGTGGTGGACCAGTACGGGACCCGCCCCACCGGGATCACGCGCTCCGGCTTGAGCGTGCGGCGGGAGACCACAGCCGCATAGTCGGACATCGTGCCGGCCACACAGAACTTCGTGCCCCGCGGGTTGATGGTCAGCCCGTGGTGCGCCGAATCCAGCAGGTAGTCCTGACGCGACAGCGTCTGGGCCCGCTTGCTGAGCGGCAGGAAGGCCAGACGCCGCGGCCGGTCGAGCTTCAGGTCGTACTCCACGAAGCCGTGGAAGAAGGACAGCTGGAAGTACACAAAGCGCTCGTCCGGCGAGATCGCCATGGGCCGGACGGCGGAGCTCATCCCCAACGCTCCGAACGCAGCCAGTCGGGCACCCATGTCGATCTTCCGCTTCACCTTCAACGTCCGGGCGTCCACGACCTCGAACACCCGCTCGCCCTTGGTCGCGTCCTCAGCCGGGTCGTCCGTGTCGGAATAGACCGTGCCGATACTCGCGTGGAAGATCAGCTTGCCGTCACGCGAGTAGTTGTTCTCGTGCGGCTGGTCGCCTGAGGGAAAGCGGCCGACGATCCTGCCGCGGCGGGTGTCGATCACGTCCACCGTGCGCGCGGTGGATGCCGACACGAGGAGCCGCCGGCCGTTCGGTGAGAGCGCCATGTGGTCGGCCCGGTAGCCGTCCACCTTCACTCGCCAGGCGATCTTCCTGGTCCTCAGGTCGATGGCCACCACGTCGGCGAAGCTGGGGCGCGAGAAGTAGACGAAGCGCCCGTCGCGCGAGGGGAACCCGTCGTCCACGTACTGGTGGTGGCCCTCGCCGACGTTGTCGCGGATGAATTCGTAGAAGAACTGCGAGGCCGGCTGGGAGAGGATCTCCGCCTCACGCTCGGCCCTGTCGGGGATCACGTTGAGCCGCGCCACCCGCTTGAGCGTGCCTATGTCCACCAGATCGGCCGTGCCGGCCCAGTTGTTACTCACAACCAGCACGTCCCGCGTCTTTGCCGCCAACGCCGGAGCCGGGATCAGCCCTCCGAGCACGAGCGAGAGAGCGGAGATGACCAGCAGTCTCGATGCCATGGACCGCATCCTAGGAAGCGGCGGCCGGCGACGCGGTGCGCCCGGCCTAGCGGCCGCGCAGGTAGGCGGCCGACTCGCGCTTGACGAGCCCGACGAGGTTGCCCGAGGCGATGTTCACGTCCCAGAGGTGGAGGCCCCATCCGGGCGTGGGAGCCGGGCCGAGACGGGGCCGAGCGTCCGAGGCGCCGGTGATCGCGTCGGCCTGAAGCCAGGTGAAGCCGCCGGCCTGACGGCAGCTCGCCCGGTACAGGCCCGGGAAGCTCACCCAGCTGGTGGACACCGACGGGTAGGCGCCGACGCCGCCCAGCAGACCGGAGGACTCGTTGACCGTGAAGTAGGCCTGGAACAGCCGCTTGCGGCCGACCAGGGCTGCCGGGTTGACGCACAGCACCTCCCCGTTCGCCGCGACCGGCCCGAGGATCGCCGCCGGGCGTCCGAAGAGCGAGTTGCCCGGCGGCGTCTCGTTGAACGTCGAGTACGCCACCACGCAGCCTGTCTGACGGGCCGACCGGCATGCGCGGATGTGCTTGAAGTCGCCCCCCACCTCACGACCCTTGGGCACGACCACGTTCCCGCCCAGCAGGAGGGCGGACACCAGACGCCTGCGCGCGGCGCGCCGGGGATCGACCTTGGCTTGGATCAGCCGCTTGAGCATCCCCGTGCCCTGCGAGTGCCCGATCAGGACCACTCCGCGCCCGCGGTTGAAGCGCTTCATGTACTCGCGCCAGGCGGAGGCCACGCCCTCATAGGCCGTGTCGCTCGCCTGCTGCCGGTCCGCCCCGGGGAACCGGCCCAGGATGCCCGCGAGGGTCACCTGCCGGTAGACCGGAGCGAACACCCGGCACGCCTGCGAGAAGCGCGACGCCTGGCTGAGCGCCACGTTCCTGAGCTCCTTGTCCACGAGCAGGTTGGCGTTGAGCGTGGACTGCGCGCTCGTGGTCGGGTAGACGTAGAAGCAGTCGATGGGCGGCCGCTTCCGGCGCTTGGGACGCTCCGCGCGCGTCTTGCCGTCGGCGGTCACGACGGTGGCCGCCAGACTGCTCTGGCAGGGGTTGGGCGCCAGGCCCGGCCGGCACAGCCAGGCGTGCTTGGGCTCGGCGGCCGAGGCGCTTCCCGCGGCCGCCGCCATGGCCACCGCGAGCGCAGCCAGCGCCAGGATCCCGGCAATTCGGTTGAGGGGGCGGCTCCGCACGGGGGCGGCACTGTAGCTGAGCGCCGAAGGGCCAGGAGCCGCCTCAGCGGGCGACGATCCGGAACGACGTGCGCTTCTGCGACGAGCGGTTGCCTGCGGCGTCGGTGGCGATGATCGTCGCGCGGTAGAGGCCCGCGGCGAGCGCGCGCTTGCCGATCCTGCCGCTGAAGGGGACCCTGTTGCCCTTGCGGCGCAGGTCCCTGCGGACGAGCGTGCCGAGGGCCACGTAGCGCGTCTTGCCGCGGCGGACGACCGCGCGACTTAACTGGATCCGCGCGTCCGCCGGCTCGGAGAGCCGGAAGGTGAAGGCGCTCCCGCGCTTGCTCTTGCGCGCTGCCCGCGGCGTGGGCGCGCTCCCCACTCGGAAGCGGGCCCTCGTCATGTCGAATCCCGACACGACGGGCGCCGTCAGGTCCGCTCCGGGCGTGTTCGGCTGCGGGCCCCCGCCTCCGCCTCCTCCTCCGCCCCCGCCTCCGCCCCCGGTGGGCGGCGGCGTGGTGCTAGCGGTCACGGTCACGGTGCCCTCCATGTCCGGGGCGTGTTGCACGCACACGTAATGGAACGTCCCGGGCGTGTCGAACCGCCGGCTCACGGTCCAGGAGCTCGTGCTCGCGGTCGGCGGATCGGTGAACGAGCCGTCGTCGAACTGGACGTTGTGGCTCCCGCCGCCGTTGGTCCACGTGACCGTTTCGCCCTGGGTGATGGTGACCGCGGCCGGGGAGAAGGTGTCGTCGGGCGTGGCGGTGACGCTCTGATCCGCCGCTTGCGCCGAGACCACGGCCAATCCAAGGCCGGCGAGGAGGGCTGCGCCGAGCGCCGCGACCCGGGCTAGAGTCGCGCCGTGCGCCGCAGAGAGATCACGGCAGCCGCGTACGTGGCCGCCCCGGCGCTGCTGCTCGCGGACAACCTCCTCCACCCCAAGGAATACGAACCGGGGAACGAGAAGGTTCAGCTGGAGGCGATCGCCGACGCGTACGAACGCTGGCAGGTCGCCCACATGCTGGGCTACCTGGCGATTCTCATCTTCGCCGTGGCGATCCTCGGGCTGGCGTCGCTGCTGTACGAGCGCCGCCCGCGCGCCGCCGTCTGGGGAGGGGCCCTCGGTCTCGCCGGCGGGATCGGGCTCGCGAGCGTGATCACGCTGGACGGCTTCACCTGGGGAGTGCTCGGCGAGCTCTCCGCGCAGCCCGGCGTGGATCCGCGCACCGTGGAGCGGGCGCTCGACGAGGTGCAGAACTCGGCCTGGTCGCTCCCCTACTACCTCACCGCGCTCGGCTACATCATCGGCATGCTGGTGCTCGCGGTCGGCGCCGCGCGCGCGGGGCTGATCTCGCCGTGGGCGGGTGGCCTGCTGGCCGTCTCCGTGATCCTCACCGGCACCGAGACGATGATCGTCTCGAACGCCTACTTCATCGCCGGCGCGGCGCTCATGCTGGTGGCGGGGATCGCGGTGGCGCTGTCCCTGCTGCGGGTGGAAGAATCCGGGCGATGGACCTCCAGCTGATCGGGCTCGACTCGCCGAGCGAGGTGCGCGAGTTCCCCAAGGGCCGGTTCGAGGTCTTCCAGGTCGGTCCCATGACCATCGGGCGGGCGAGCTACGACCCGGGCTGGCGCTGGAGCGAGGACGTGGGCGACTCGCCCGGCTCGCTCTGCGAGGTCGAGCACGTCGGCTGGGTGGTGAGCGGCCAGGCCGCCGTGAAGATGGCCGACGGCGAGGAGCGCGTGATGGTCGCCGGTGACTTCTTCTACGTCCCGCCCGGGCACGACAGCTGGGTGGTGGGCGACGAGCCCTACGTCTCGCTGCACCTGATGGGCAGCGAGGACTACGCCCGCTGAGGAGCGAGGAACACTCGCAGGAGCGCGACCAGGGGCTCCGGCCGGTCCTCCGGGATGAACGTGCGCGAGCCCTCCACGAGCTCGAACCGGGCCTGCGGCATCAGCCCGGCCAGCCGCTGCCCGTGCTCGCGCGGGAAGAAGCGGTCGTCGGCGCCCCAGACGACGAGCGCGGGGCCGCCGAACGCGCCGACCCGCTCGGATGCCTGCACCATGTCGCGCTTGTCAGCGCGGCTCAGCAGCGAGGCGAAGTCGCGGCGCACGCCGGGATTGCTGCGCAGGCCGGCCAGGTAGGACTCCATGATCGCCGGCTCGATCGGCCGGTGCGTGGCCCAGCCGTACGCGATCGGCAGCCGCTGCGCGGCGCGCAGCCGCATCGCCTGCGTGAGCAGCCAGAGCGCGGGCGCCACGCGAGACACTCGGCTTGAGGTACGCGACCGCCTTGGGCGGGTAGTTCTCGAACGCGTCGCACGACGTGAGCACGAGCCGGGACACGCGATCGGGACGGCGGCCCACCAGCGCCTGGGACAGGGCGCCACCGGTGTCGTTGGCCACCAGCGTCACGTCCTTCAGGCCGAGCGCGTCGATGAAGCTCGCCGAGCACGTCCGCGGCGCCGTTGAGCGACAGGTCGCGACCGTCCCGCAGCGGGATCGAGTGACCGCCGAGCGGCAGGTCGGGCACGATCGTGCGATGGCTCGAAGCCAGCTCCGGCGCCACGCGCCGCCAGAGGTCGCCGTTCACGGCGGCGCCGTGGGCGAACACGATCGGCGGGCCGGTTCCGCGCTCGCGGTACTCCAGCGTGCCCGCGGGCACCTCCACGGTCCTGCGTTCGCCGAGGGCGTCGCTGATCGCCATCGCGCGGGCATCCTCCCAGGCGTGGTGCGGAAGCACCCGGCTCGGGCAGGTGCGCACCGATGGTTACGCTGCTGAGGTGAGCACGCGACACGGCATCTACCTGGCCCCCTTCGACGAGCTCTCGGAGCCCGGGGCGGTGGCGGCTCTGGCCGAGCGCGCCGAGAGCCGCGGCTGGGACGGCCTCTTCGTGTGGGACCACGTGCAGTACCACGAGCCGGTGCGCGCCGTGGCCGACCCGTGGATCACCCTGGCGGCCGTGGCCGTGGCCACCGAGCGCCTGACGATCGGCCCGCTGGTCACGCCGCTCGCGCGCCGCCGGACGCACAAGCTGGCTCGCGAGACCGTCACGCTCGACCGGCTGAGCGGCGGGCGCACCGTGCTCGGCGTGGGCCTCGGCTGGCACAGCAGCGGCGAGTTCGACGCCGAGCGCTTCGGCGAGGAGGAGGACCCGCGGGCGCGGGCCGTGCTGCTCGACGAAGGGCTCGAGCGACTGGCGCGCTACTGGGACGGTGAGTTCGAGCCGCCCCCGGTGCAGCAGCCGCGGATCCCGGTCTGGGTAGCGGGACGCTGGCCCAAGCGACGCCCGATCGAGCGGGCGGCGCGCTGGGACGGGTACTTCCCGATCGACCTGCCCGGGCCGGATGCGCTCGCGGAGGCCGCCGCACAGATCGAGTCGCTGCGCGGCGGGGAGACCGGCCACTTCGACCTCGTCGTGACCAACCCGCCGGGCACGGACCCGGAGCCCTGGATCGCGGCCGGCGCCACGTGGTGCCTCACGGGGTTCGGCATGCAGCCCACGCGCGCCGAGGTCGAGCGCGCGATCGACTCGCGCTGACGATCGATCGGCGGCCGCCGCGTGGACGGCCGCCGATCCCCGCAGCCTCCGTCAGGCGGTGCGCTTCCGCGCCGCGCTGAGGGCACCGGCGCCGACCGCGAGCCCGAGCGCTCCCACGACGAGCGCGAGCACCGCCAGCCAGGTGGGCGCCCCGTCGCCGTCGCCTCCGCCGTCGTCGGCGGTCTCGGCCGCCGGCTGCGCGTCGGCCGCGGGCGCGTCGTGCCCGCCCTCGGACGCGGTGAGCTTCACCTGGGGCGCGGGCTCGTCGGCGTCAGGGGCGCCGATCCAGCGCACGACCTCTCCGTCGCCGTAGGTCTGGAGAGCCTTGAACGTGAGGCTGGTGTCCGGCTTGTCAGGCACGCCGACCGAGAGGCCGAAGTCCTGGAACTGCCCGGGCCCGACCTTTCCCTCCGGCCCGCTGCCGGTCCAGGTGATCCTGTCCACCCGGTCGGTCACCTGCTCGCCCTCGTCGTTCGTGACCGGCTGCGCGAGCTTCTTCCTGACCACCTTGGCGGTCCAGCCGGGCACCGGCTGTGTGGACACGAACTGGAAGCCGGCCGGGAACTGCACCTCGACCTTGACGGTCGACGCGTCGTCGCGCTCGTTCGGCACACGCACGTCGAGCCGGGTGAAGCCTCCCGCCGGAACCTCCTCGGGCTGGAGCGTCACGTGAGCCTGGGCCACCGCGGGCGCGGTGAGCGCGGCGGCGGCGCAGGTGATGGCAATGGTCCTTCTCATTCGATTCATACCTCCGTTGGATCGTCTGTTCGCGGGCGCGTTCGCCCGCGCGATTCAGCCGACCCGTGGAGGGGGAGCGCGACCCGCCAGCCCGGCCGCCACCAGCGCCCCCCCGCGCGGCAGCGCGGGGAGCGCCCCGCGCCACGGGCGCGCGCGAGGAGCGCGACGGCTTCGCGCGCGCGAGCGGCGGCCGAGGCGTCGCGCGTAGGCGCGTTCGCCCGGATAGCGGCCGAGCGCCAGGAGCGCGAGCAACAGCAGCGCCGGCGCGAGGTACGCAAGCGCCTCCATGGCGCCCATGGCGGCGCTGCCCAGCGCCCAGACCAGCGCCGCGAGCGCGACCACCGCCATGCGCCGCTGCTCCGCGCGCATGAACGCCCTGCCCGCGGCGCTCATCGCACCGGCACCTCGATCCGGGCCGAGTACGCGTCGAACGCGGACACGCGGGCGGCCACGTCCAGCCGCCAGTCGCCCTTCGGGGCCAGATCGGCGCGCCTGATCACGTAGTGGCCGGGGCCGGCCTTCTGCGGCCGCAGGGCCAGCGGACCGATGTCCTTGTCCGGCAGCCGCGCGTTCACGGTCAGCTCCTTGGCCCGGTCCCACTGGCGCCCGCTGGTCCTGTCGAAGAGGTAGAGGTGGATCTGGTTGCGCCCGACACGGGCGGGGTCCACCGTCAGCTCGAGCCGTGCCGGCCCCAGCGTCGCGTCGGCGGACACGGGCCCGGTGGCGCCCACCGGGGGCGCGTAGGAGACGAGCGCCGCGGTGACCGAGAGCACCGCCAGCATCAGCACCAGCTCGGCTCGGAGGGCGCGCCGCAGCTCCACCCCGGCCGCGCCGGGTGTCGCCCGGCGCGCGGCAAGCGCGTCGAGACGCGGGCGGGTGCGCTGACGGTTCCACGCCCCCAGGCCGATGAGCGCGACCAGGAGCCCGATCTTGACGAGGATCGCGCGGCCGAAGGCGCTGTGCAGGAGGTCGCCGAATGCCTCGAGGTCCAGGATCGCCTGCACGGTGCCGGTCGCCACGAGCACGGCCACCGCGGCCAGCGCGACCGTCGAGAAGCGACTCACCGACCCCGCGAGCACGGGCGTCCGGTCCTCGGGCTCGAGCACCCGCGTGGCGGAGGGCAGGGCCAGCAGCAGCAGCGCTACGCCGCCCACCCACACGGCCATGGCGAGCACGTGCAGGAAGTTGGCCGGCACCAGCACCCAGGACGGGTCCAGCGTCGCGGCGTGACCGGCGAGCGCCGGCGTGAGGCACAGGAAGCCGAGCAAGCGCCACCAGGGCAGCGGCCGCCGCCCGGGAGGCGTGCGGGGCGCGGAGCGCGAGCAGAGCGCCCACCACGAGCCAGGCCAGCAGCCTGAGTCCCCAGACGGTGCCGAAGCGCGTGTGGAGCACGTCCTCCACCACTCCGGGGTCGAGTGCGCTCCACAGCGACGTGCCGCCGGCGATCGCTCCCTGGAACACGAGCCCGAGGGCGGACATGACCGTGCCAAGCGCGGCGGCCACCAGCAGCAGGAGCCGCGTCCGGCGGGCGAAGGCCTCGCGCGCCCCCGTGAAGTCGGTGCCCGAGCGGCCCGCGGCGGCGAGCGCCGGCCTCCACACGGCCAGGACGAACACGATGGCGCCCGCCGCGAGCGCGAGCGCCAGGTACGACAGCGCGCGCACGACCCCGAAGCCGACCTCCGTCACGACCCCCGCTCCGCCCGCGTCGATCAGCTGATCCAGGCTCTCGGCCGGTGTGCCGCCGCGGCCGACCGTGAAGACGAAGCCGCCCACGACCGGATGCGAGTCGGCCGAGACCACCCGATAGGTCGCGGTGTAGGTGCCGTGTCCCAGCCCGTCGCGGAGGCCCACCGCGATCGCGTTCCCGCGGCCGTCAGGGTGTTCAGCGCTCCCGCGATCGACCCGGTCGCCGTCACCGTCGTACACCCGCACGGAGCCGAATGCGGCCTCCACGGGCTCGCCGAAGCGGAACACCACGCGGGCCGGGGCACGCTCCAACTGCGCGCCGCGCGGCGGCGAGGTGGCCTCCAGCACGGCGTGCGCCTGAGCGACCGCCGGGCACGCGAGCACGAGCGCGACCGCGAGGGTGGCGAGGACACGGGGACGTCGCGGCCTCACCAGGCCTCCCGCACCTCGCCGGGCGGACCGGCGCCACGGCGACGGCGCCTGACGACGATGACCAGGGCGAGTCCCGTCAGCGCCGCGGCGCCCAGGGCGATCCCGGCCGCTGCCGGAAAGCCGCCATCCCGCTCGCCGACCCAGATCAGCCGCCCGTGGATCGTGGCCGGGCGGCCACCGGCGGTCAGCGGCACCTTCCAGTCGAAGACCTTGGTGCGCCGCCCCTCGTCCTTCACCTGGGGCGGCACGGTGTGAGCCATCCAGTGGATGCGATGGTCGTGCCAGGCGTAGCGCCCGGTGCGGTCCACCTCGCGCCAATCCGGTGTTGCCCTGGGCGTCGCGCCAGCCGGCACCTCCACCCCCTCGGCGAAGCGGTCGTCGTTCAGGTAGTAGGTGGGCGAGCGGTGGTTGACCGCCACGGTGCCGTCCGCGGCGATGCGCACGTAGGGCTCACCGCGGTAGCCCTCCACGACCACCGTCCTGCCGCTGCGATTGCGCAGCTCGAGGCTGTCGTCGTAGTTGACGACCTCGACCTGCACCCCATCCAGCGCGGGAGCGATGTCCCGCACCTCGGAGCGAAAACTCGGATTGCCCTGATGGGCGACCGCCGCCGGGGCCAGCAACCCCAGCAACGCGGCCGCGGGCGCGACCGCACGCCACAAGCGAGCCATGAGACCTCCTCGGCTCGAAGCGAATGACCGCCTGGACCGCTCGGCGCGGTCAGGCGACTAGCGCGAGGCGGGCGCGGGCGGCGGGCGCACCGCGAGCGCGCGGGCGAGCAGGCGGCCACCGCGTGGGATGAGGGTCATCCCCCGTAGCCAGGTGATCGGCGCGGCCGCCAGGGCGGGGCGCGGCCGGCGAGCACGGCGGATGCGCGCCGCGGCACGGGCGATCCGCTCCTCGCCGACGAAGCGCCCTGCCAGGAGCGGCAGCAGGAGCACCACCAGCGGTGCCGCATACGCGAGCACCTCCGTGAGCCCGGCGAGCGCGCCGAGCAGCATAGCCACGCACGCCGCGCCGGCGAAGACGGCCATCAGACGCTGATCGCGACCGACCATTCCTCACAAGCGTAACCGCCGAGGGCCTCGGATACGCTGCCCGAAGGTGGACTTCCTCGTTAGCCGCGACGACATTCGCGAGTGCCGCTTCGACGCGGCGCCGGTCCCGGAGCCATCGGCGGGCGAGGTGCTGCTCGAGGTCGAGAGCTTCAGCCTCACGTCGAACAACGTGACCTACGCCGTGATGGGCGACGCCATGTCCTACTGGCGCTTCTTCCCGGCGGAGGAAGGCTGGGGACGGGTGCCGGTCTGGGGCTTCGCGCACGTGACGGCGAGCGCCCACGACGAGGTGCGGGAGGGCTCCCGCGTGTACGGCTACTTCCCCCCGTCGAGCCACCTGGTCGTGGTCCCGGAGCGCGTGAAGGCCGGCGGCTTCGTGGATGCGTCGCCACACCGGGCTGAGCTGCCCGCGGTCTACAACTCGTACGAGCCCGCCGCCGACGAGCCGGGCCCGGGCGAGGACCACCAGGCGCTGTTCCGGCCGCTGTTCGGGACCTCGTTCCTGATCGACGACTTCCTCGACGAGAGCGACTTCTTCGGCGCGGGCAGCGTGGTGCTCGGCAGCGCGTCCAGCAAGACGGCGCTGGGCACCGCGTTCATGCTCGCGCGGCGAGAGGGCGTGAACGCGATCGGCCTGACGTCCGCCGCCCGCGCCGAGTTCGTGCGCGGCCTCGACGTGTACGACCAGGTCGTCACCTACGACGAGCTGGAGTCGCTCCCGGACGCGCCCGCCGTGTACGTGGACATGTCGGGCGACGCCGGCGTGCGCGGGGCCGTGCACCGGCACTACGGCGACGCGCTCGCCTACGACTGTGCGGTGGGCGTCTCGCACTGGGACAAGGCGTTCGCCGACCCGGGGCCGCTTCCGGGTCCGGCTCCTGAGCTCTTCTTCGCGCCCGATCGCTTCCGCAAGCGCGGCGAGGACTGGGGACCCGCTGACCTGCAGAGCCGCGTCGGCGCCGCGTGGGGTCCGTTCAACGACTGGCTCTCAGGCTGGCTCGAGGTCGTGCACGGCAGCGGACCCGCCGACGTGGAGCGCGCGTACCTCGAGCTGGTGGACGGCCGCACCGCGGCCTCCACCGGCTACGTCATGTCGCTGCCCCGCTAACGGGGCTCGAGCACGACCACCGGGATCTCCCGGTCGGCCCGCTCCTGGTACTCGTCGTAGGCGGGCCAGACCTCGGTCATGCGCTTCCAGAGCCGCTCGCGCTCCTCACCCGTGGCCGTTGAGGCCCGCACCGGCACAACGTCCCCCTTCACCTGGATGGTCACGTCGGGATCCTCAGTGAGGTTGTAGTACCAGCCGGGGTGATCCGGAGTGCCTCCCCTGGAGGCCACGATCACCCAGCGGCCGTCGTCGGTGCGGTGGATGAGCGGTGTGGTCCGCTCCTGGCCCGACTTGCGCCCGGTCGTGCTCAGCAGCAGGATCTCTGTGCCGCGCCAGTGGTAGCCGCGCTCGCCGTCGGTCTCCCGATACGTGCGCACGTGCTCCTGGCCGAACAGGTTGTCCTCGTCGTTCGTCATCTCGACGAGGCTAGTCGTCGAGCGTGGCGAGCAATGCCCGCCCGGCGGTCGGGCAGAACTGGCTGCCCAGGCCGTCCACCACCTCGGCGCGAGCCCGTTCCTCCCCGAGTGAGCGGCGGTAGGGCCGATCGCTTGTCATCGCGTGGTACGCGTCGCAGACGAGCGTGATGCGGCTGGCCAGCGGGATCTCCTCGCCCAGGAGCCCGTCGGGATAGCCCCCGCCGTCCCAGCGCTCGTGCTCCGCGCGAACCATCGGCGCCAGGTGCCTGAGACCGGACACCGCAGCGATCATCTCGGCGCCGTGGATGGGATGGTGGCGCATGGCCGTCCACTCCTCGTCGTCGAGCGGGCCGGGCTTGCGGAGGATCCCGTCCGGGAGCGCGATCTTGCCGATGTCGTGCAGGAGCGCCACGTGCTTGACGTCGGTCAGCTCGCGCTCGCTCAGCCCCAGCTCCCGGGCCACCGCGGCCGCGGAGTCGACGACAGCCCTGGAATGCTCGCCCGTGTAGGCATCGCGCGCCTGCACCGCGGTCAGGAGCGCCGTGGAGGTCGCGGCTTCGAGCTCGAACCGGTTGGCGGTGCGCTCGAGCTCAGCGGTCCGGCGCTGGAGCTCCTCGCGCTCCAGCAGATCGGCCACCAGCCGCGCCAGCACGTGCAGGAACCTGAGCTCCTGGTATCCGAGGTCGGGCTTGGCGTCGTGGCTGCCGGCGCAGAGCGTGCCGTACAGGCGGCCGTCGGAGAAGACCACGGGCACCGACGCGAACGCGCCGACGTCGCCGGCCTGGCTGATCGGCATCGATGCGGCGCGGTCGTCGGCGCGCACGTCGGGGATCAGATTCGGCAGCCGCACATCAAGGACGCGCTGGCAGTAGGTCTGCTCGAGCGGCAGCGCCATGCCCTCGGAGATCCCGAACGACTGCCCGTCGCCCTGCATGTAGGTGAGCACGCCGTGGGTGTCGTTGAACTCGGTCGCGTAGGCGATCTCCATGCCGAGCAGCTCGCGCACGGCCTCCATCGTCCGCTCGAGCGTCGGGCTCTGGGCGGCGTCGCCCAGCTCGGCGATGCCGTCGATGGCGGTACGCGCCACCGGCTCAGTGCGCTGCAATGCGGGTTTCGGCACACCTAGAGCATCGACGCGGGCGCCAAGGAGCTTGATACAGGGCGGTCTCCCCCGAGCCAGTTGGCGCCCCGGCCACTACCGTGCCGGGCCACGATGACTCGACGGAACTTGGGCGACGGCCGCCTCACAGGAGCAGGCGGCGCTGGGGTGGACTCGGCGCGCGCGCCGTTGCGCCGGCGCCTGTTCCCGCGCCTCGGAGGGCAGGACCTGGCCATCGACCTGGGCACCGCCAACACGCTCGTCTTCGCGCGGGGAGAGGGAATCGTGGTGTCCGAGCCGTCCGTGGTCGCCATCGATTCGCTCAGCGGCGCGGTGCACGCGGTGGGCGAGGAGGCGCAGGGAATGATCGGCCGTACGCCCGCCACCATCACCGCGGTGCGGCCGCTGCGCCACGGGGTGATCGCGGACTTCGAGGTGACCGAGCAGATGCTCCGCCACTTCATCGGGCGCGTCCACCGGAGCCGGCTTGCGCACCCGCGGGTGATGATCTGCGCGCCCTCCGGGATCACTGACGTGGAGCAGCGCGCGCTCATGGAGGCGTGCCTCGCGGCCGGGGCGCGCTCGGTCCATCTGATCGAGGAGTCGCTGGCGGCGGCCATCGGCGCCGGCCTGGCGATCGGCGAGCCGCGCGCGAACGTGGTGGTCGACGTGGGCGGCGGCACGAGCGAGGTCGCGGTCATCTCGCTCGGCGGGATCGTGGTGTCCCGCTCGCAGCGCACCGGCGGGTACGACCTCGACGAGACCGTGGCCGCGTGGCTCAGGAACACCCACGGGCTGGCGATCGGCGAGACCACCGCGGAGCGGGTGAAGCTCGAGATCGGCGCTGTGGACCCGGACACGAGCGACGAGCGCACCGCGGTCCGCGGCCGTGACCCGGTGTCGGGCCTCCCTCGCGAGGTCGAGGTCACCAGCGCGGAGATGCGCCGCGCGCTCGAGGGACCCGTGCTCGACATCGTGGCCGCCGTGAAGGAGGCGCTCGAGGAGACGCCCCCGGAGCTCGCCTCGGACATATCCTCGCGCGGGATCCTGCTGGCCGGCGGCGGCGTGCTGCTGCGCGGCTTCGCGGAGCGGATCGAGCGCGAGACGAACGTGCCGGTCGTCGTCGCCGACTCTCCGCTCACTTGCGTGGCGCTCGGAGCCGGCCAGGCACTGGACGAGATCGAGCTGCTCGAGAAGACCTCCAGCGGAACCGGCCGGTCGTCGTCGCGGCGCCGCCGCTGAGCTCCTTGTCCCTTCCCTGGCCCCGCACCGATCCCACCGCAGCGCAGCGCGCGGCCTACGCCGACGCCGTGGTGCGCCCGTTCTGGCTCGACGACCTCCCGCGCACCGAGGACGCGCCGGCGCTCGACGGGCGCATCGATGCCGACCTCTGCATCGTCGGCGGCGGCTTCACCGGGCTCTGGGCCGCGCTCCACGCCAAGGCGCGCGACCCGGACCGGGACGTGGTCGTGCTCGAGGCGGACACCTGCGGTTACGGCGCGAGCGGGCGCAACGGCGGCTTCCTCCTGTCCTCGCTCACGCACGGGCTCGAGAACGGACTGGCGCGCTTCGCGGATGAGATGGAGGCGCTCGAGCGGCTCGCCTCCGAGAACTACGCCGGTATCCGCCATGACCTCGATCGCCACGGGATCGACTGCGACTTCGAGGAGACGGGCGACCTGTCGGTGGCGCTCGAGCCGCACGAGCTCGCCTACCTGAGCGAGGGCGCCGAGCTGCTGCGCGCCTATGGGCACGAGGTGGAGGTGCTCGACGGCGAGCGGATGCGGGCGGAGGTGCACTCGGCGACGTACCTGGGCGGCCTATGGGACCGCACGGGAGCGGCAATGGTGCACCCCGGCAAGCTGGCGCGCGGGCTGCGCACCGCGGCGCTGGCGGCGGGCGTGCGGGTGTTCGAGCACACGGCCGTGGAGCGACCGCGCGGCGCGGGCGCCGGCGTCGAGCTGACCGCCCCCGGCGGCTCGGTACGGGCCCGGCGCGCGCTGCTCGCCACGAGCGCCTATCCCCCACTCGTGCGCTCGGTGCGCCATTACGTGCTGCCGGTCTACGACTACGCGCTGATGACGGAGCCGCTGAGCGCAGCTCAGCGCGAGTCGATCGGATGGTCCCGCCGCCAGGGGCTCGGCGACTCAGGGAACCAGTTCCACTACTACCGGCTGAGCTCGGACGACCGCATCCTCTTCGGCGGCTACGACGCCGTGTACCGCTTCGGCGGCCCCGTGGGCTCCCACCTCGACGACCACGAGGCGAGCTTCGCAATGCTCTCCCAGCACTTCTTCACGACGTTCCCGCAGCTCGAGGGGTTGCGCTTCACCCACCGCTGGGGCGGCGCGATCGACACCTGCAGCCGCTTCTCGGTGTTCTTCGGCACCGCGCTGGACGGCCGGGTCGCCTACGCCACCGGCTACACCGGGCTCGGCGTGGCCGCCAGCCGCTTCGGGGCCGAGGTCGCGCTGGACCTCGTCGACGGGAACGAGACCGAGGCCACCCGCCTGCGCTACGTGCGCAGCCGGCCGGTGCCGTTCCCGCCCGAGCCGCTGCGCTCCGGCGTGGTGCGCCTCACCCAGAACCGCCTCGCGGCGGCGGACCGGCACCAGGGCCGCCGCGGCCTCTGGCTGCGCGCCCTGGACCGGGCCGGCCTGGGCTTCGACAGCTAGGACGGCAGCTTGCGCGCCCGCCGCGTCATGCCCTTCCACGGGTCGCCCTCCGCGTCCACGCGGTCGCCGATCGTCTTCACCGTCCAGCGATCGGGCTTGAGCCGCCCGTCGGACAGCTCCTCCCAGTGAAGCGGCGTGGCCACGGGCGCGCGCGGCTTGGCGCGTACCCCGTAGGGCGCCACGGCGTGCTGGGCGTAGGCGTTGCGGTTCACGTCGACGAAGATCAGGTTGCCGCGGTCGGCCTTGCGCCACTCGAGCGTCAGGTGGCGCGGGTCGTCACGCACCATCTCCTCGGCCATCGCTCGGGCGAACTGGTGCACGTCGGTGAAGCTCGCCCCGCGGCGCAGTGGGCACACCACGTGCACGCCGCGCGAGCCCGTGACCATCGCGTAGGGCACGAGCCCTGCCTCGCGCAGCCGGTCGCCGGCGTCGCGCGCCGCCGCGCGCACGTCGGCGAAGCCGCCTCCCGAGGGATCGAAGTCGAGGATCAGCCGGTCCGGCTTGCGCGGCTCGTCCGCGTGCGAGAGCCAGATGTGCGGCGTCACCACGTTCTGGCCCGCGAGATACGCGAGCGTGGCCGCGTCGTCGGCGAGTGCGTGCGTGAGGGTGCCCTCGCGCTTCTCCACCGTCACCCGGTGCACCCAATCCGGGAAGTACTTCGGCACCGACTTCATGAAGAACCCGCGCTCGTCCACGCCGTCCGGGAAGACCTGGAGCGCGACCGGGCGCCCCGACACGTAGGGCAGCATCACCGGGGCCACGCGCTCGTAGTGGCGGGCCAGGTCGAGCTTCGAGATCCGCGCGCGCGGGAAGAGCAGCTTGTCCGGGTGCGTGATACGCACGTCCCGGCGGCCGATGCGGAGCATCTCGGTCATCCCTCGCGCACCACCTCGTTCGCGGACTTGTCGAAGCGAAGCCCGAGGAAGCGCGGGTGGCGCAGGCGCCCGTCGCGGGTCCACTCGGTGAAGCCCACCTGCGCGACCAGCTGCGGCTCGGCCCACGTGACGTCGCGCTCCTTGATGGCGTGTGCGTCGGCGAAAGGCGGCGAGTCGCGGCGCAGCGGCCTGAGCCGCTCGCCCAGGTCCGCCAGCGTCGGCTCGTCGAACCCGGTGCCGACCTTGCCCGCGTACACGAGCCGGTCGCCGTCGAAGTGCCCGAGCAGCAGCGCGCCCAGCTCCTCGCGCGAGCCCTTCGGCGCCGTGTAGCCGCCGACCACGAGCTCCTGGGCCTGGTCGCACTTGAACTTGAGCCAGTCGCGCGACCGTGCCGTGGAGTACGGGCTGTCGGCCCGCTTGGCGATCAGTCCCTCCCAGCCCTTCCGGCAGGCCTCCTCGTAGTAGGCCTCACCGTCTCGGTTGCGGTGTGGCGTGAGCCGCACGGGCCCCTTGAAGGTGAGGGCCGCGCGCAGCAGGCGCTTGCGCGAGCGCAGCGGCAGCGGCCGCACGTCGTGTCCGTCCAGCCAGAGGACGTCGAACACGTAGAGGAACACGGACACGCGGCGCCGGCCGCGGCGCGCGAGGGCGGCGAAGCTCGTGCGCCCGCCGTCGAAGGCCACCACCTCGCCGTCGATCACGAAGCGCTTGCAGCTCTCGGCCTCGAGCGCCTCGACGAGCTCCGGGTAGCGCCCGTTCAGCGACAGGTCGTTGCGCGACAGCAGGCTCACCCCCTTGCCGTCGCGAATCGCGATGCAGCGGATCCCGTCGAGCTTGCGCTCGAAGATCCAGTCCGGGTCCGAGAAGCGCTCGTCGGTGAGCGTCGCCTTCATCGCGCCCGCCTTGTCCGGCACGCGCGCGCGGCGGATCAGTCGCCGCTCCTCCTCCTGCAGGCCGTCGAGCACCGGGGTCATCGCTCCGCCTCGGCGGCCACCTCCTCCACCGTCCGGCCGCTGAGCACGGACCGCGGCTCGGTGCTCACCGGGTTGCGACGCGCGTCCGCCCCGTCGTCACGCCGCTTGATCAGCAGCCACTGAGGCTTGCGGCCGCCGCCGGTGCGCTGCAGCGTGTAGCCGCCGCGCAGCTTGTGCCCGTGGAGCCGCACCGACACATGGCCGCGCTCCAGCGACTCGGCCATCGACTCGTGCTCCGAGAGGTTCTCGTACTCACCCGTGTCCCAGACGATCACGGCTCCGTCACCGTAGCTGCGCTCGCCGATCACGCCCTCGTAGTCGCCGTAGGAGACCGAGTGATCCTCCACCTGTACCGCCAGGCGCTTCACGCGCGGGTCCGTGGACGGCCCCTTGGGGACCGCCCAGGACACCAGCACGCCGTCGACCTCCAGCCGGAAGTCGTAGTGCAGGCTGGTCGCGGCGTGCTTCTGGATGACGAACATCGGCATGCCCACAGCATGCCGAAATTCATCCCGGCGTCAGCGGCTCTGGAACTCCAGGACCTGCTGGAAGGTCGGCCTGTTCGTGCTGCGCATCGTGTTGGGCAGCAGCCCGGGCACGAAGCCGGTCCGCGAAGCCTCCTTCAGCCACTTGGTCGGGTCGGGCCCGAACTCGGTGGCCAAGGCCGGCCGCCGCCTGGTCGATCGCAGTCCAGAGCGATGTTCGGCAGGCGCCGATCGATCCGGCCCCGCAGTAGCGGAGGTTGAACTTGCCCTCCACGCGCCGGCCGAGCAGCGTGCGCAGGTCCTTGTCCAGGTATGACGCGTCGCCGACATTGCGAACGTCATCGACGTCGGACAGGAGCGAGCCGAACACCGGCCGCAGCGCCGCTTCGGCGATCGGGTCCCACACGCCATCCATGATCGCCGGGCCCGGATCGTCGTAGAAGCCGTTGTCGTCCGCGTCGAGGCGCGGCGCGTCGCGCCGCACCCAGTCGTCGAGCAGGCTCACGACCTGCGCGGCGCGAGCGTTCGGCGCCGCACCGCCGTGCAGGACCCGGCTCACCACCGGCCAGGCCGGGGAGCGCACGTCCTCGGTCGCGGCGCGGTTCATGACGCTCACCACGTCGGGGAGCCGGACCCGCTTCGGGAACTTGTCGAACAGCTCGACGCGGTGCACCGAGCCGAAGGCCTCGTCGTCGCCGTGCATGAAGCCCGGGGCCGACTTGTTGTTCCAGTTGAGCAGCAGCCCACCGGGACCGCTCACGTCATGCGGGTGCTCGCTCTCCTTGAGGAAGCCCTTCCACTCGTACTTGCCGTTGCCCAGCGTGAGCAGGCGCCGGTCGAGCCCGCGCGCACGCCTCGGGAGACGCCCGGAGGTGAACGTGGCGGTGGCCTTCCGGGAGGCGTACGCCCAGTTGAACGTGAACTCGAACTGGTTGGCCGCGCGGAAGAACTTCTTCGGCGTGGTGGCCTTGCCCTCGGTCATGTCCTTGAGCGCCGCGAGGTTGAGGCCGTCGCGGCCGAACGTCGAGCGCTTGCGTGAGAGCGCGTACGGCTTGCCGCCGATGGTGGCCGTGCCGATCACGGGGCCGTGCACCGAGGTCTTGTAGCGGAGCGGCTTGCCCGCCAGCTGGCCGGCGTCGAAGTCCTTCAGCGCCCGGCACTTGCCCTTGTACACGTAGTGGTTGGAGGTCCGTGTGGCCGCCGAGCCGTTCGGGTTGCAGAGCTTCTCGGCGAACACGTCACGGACGTCGTGGTTGGCCGACGTGAGGCTCCACGCGTAGTTCTTCGTGCGCCCGATGAGGATGTACATCGCGAGGCCGGGCACGCCGATGCCCTGGGCGTTGATGCCGGGGCCGTGGAGGTCGATCTGCTGGACGATCTCCGGGTAGTAGTAGCCCAGCTGCGGACCCATCACGGCAAGCGAGTTGCCGGTCGCGGAGCGCTGCGGAGCGACCACCTGGAAGTTCGATGCCTGCTTGCGCGGTGGCGCCGCCGCGGCGTTGACCTTCGCCGAGGAGCCCGCGCCCGCGAGCGGGTCGGTGGCCACGACGGAGCCCGGGTCCACGGTCGTGGAGCCGGTGACCCTGCCGCCTGTCCGCACGGGGTAGTTGAAGCGCCGGCGGATCGTGGTGGGCGCCTCGGGATCCTCCGCGAGCATCACGTCGTCCCAGGCCTTGTGGCCGCGGACCTTGCCGAGCCCCTTCTGGAGCTTGGCGAGCAACTCGCTGTTGCTCACCTCGCCTCCGCCGCCCGCGCCGAAGATCGAGCCGATGAAGCCGGTCACGGCGATCACGTCGTTGACGGTGGCCGGGGGCTGCGTGTCGCCGGTGGCCTTCGCGTAGGCGTTGAGACCGTCGGCGTAGGCCTGCGCGTCCTTGATGATCTGGCGCCCCTTCGCGCCGAACTCCTTGACGATCAGCTTGATCTGCTTCGTCACGAGCGCCTCGGCCTGCGGGCTGGGGACGAAGGTCTGCGCGCTCGTGACGAGCCCGAACGCGTCGATGCCGGGCACGTCCGCCACGGCCACGCGGGCCGGGTAGCGCCCGAGCAGGATCAGCAGCCGGCGGTCACGCGCGGTGGTCCAGCCCGCGCCGAAGGCCACGTCGGCGCGCGTCTTGCCGTAGACGTGCGGCACGCCGTAGTCGTCGTAGACGAGGCGCAGCCCGGGCCGGCCCGTGTCGATCGTCGTGGTCTTCCCGATCGGCTTGAAGTTCTCCGGCAGGTAGAGCCGGTTGATGTCGTTCGCCGTGACGTTTCCGCGCAGGGGCGTGAGGGCGTCGTAGAGCGGAAGCTGGTCGGTCGAGTCGTTGGTGAACGGCAGCCCGCCGTAGTTGCCTGGCGGCAGGATGTAGCGCGCGGTGTCCCCGGGCGCGGCGGCGGCGGCGGCCGGCAGCAGCGCCAGCGCGGCCGATACGGCGATGACGGACCTAAGCGAACGACCCACGCGCAAGGCTCTCCTCCTCAGCGGAACACGAATGCGCGGCTCGAACGAGCCGCACGGCGAACTCTCTCACAGTCGACGGCCCGGCCGCGCCGAATGCTTCCGCAATCTGCGGGTGCCGGTTCAGGGGTGCTCCCCGATGATCCGGGACCGCGTTCGGCGCAGGATCATCGCCATGACCTACACCGAGCGCACATCACTCCGCGAACGCCCCGCACACACCGCCTCGCCGCCGGACAGCGTCGCGACTCTCTTCTCCGACATCCCCGACGGGATGACCATCGCCGAGTACCGCCGCCAGCGTGCCGCGGGCGCGCCGAAGGGCTGGCGCCGGTTCCGTCTCCCGTCGCTCACCCCGCGTTGGGCGTGACCCCGCTGCCGACCTTCCGCTGGGGCTTGGCCACGACCATGTACACGAGCCCCACGGCGGCGATCAGGGCCAGCACGAGCGGCGCCGCCCACACCTGGTAGAAGGGCGCGCCGGGCGGCGCGAGCGACTCGCGCGGCCAGGCGATGTTCACGGTCTCGAAGCTGAGCCAGAGCACCGCCAGCACGTTCACCACGAGCCCCACACGTCCCAGCTGGACGTGACCCGCCGGAACCCATGTGCCGCGGACACGGGCCACGAGCGCGGCCACCGCGACCATCAGGAACGCCACGTAGATCGCCGCGGTGCCGAACGCGATCAGGCTCCCCACCGCGGTCGAGTCGAGCCCGAGCAGCAGGCCCAGGCAGGCGATGACCCCGGTGGCCACCGTCGCCCCTATCGGCGTCTTGCGGCGGTCGACCGTGCGCAGGAAGGCGGACGCCGGAAGGACCCCGTCGCGCGCGATCGAGAAGATCGACCTCGCGGTGAGCGCCTGCGCCGCCATCCCGCACGCCAGGAAGGCGACCAGCACGATGGCGGCGAACGGCTTGGAGGACCACGAGCCGAACGAGCTCACCACCGCGGTCGTGACCGGATCGATGTCCTCGCCCGCCACCACGGCCGCGGGGTCGGGGTGCGCGAGCGTGACGGCGAACGCGTTCAGGATCACGATCCCGCCCACGCCGAGCAGTGCGATCCAGATGGCCCGCGGGACGTGGCGCGCCGCGTTCTGCGTCTCCTCGGAGGCGCCCACGCAGGCGTCGAACCCGATGAACACCCACCCGCCCACGGCGAGCGCCGCCAGCAGCCCGGCGAGCACCGAGCCGCCCGACAGCGCCTCGGCGCCGAGCGTCTCGCCGAAGATCGACAGGTCCTGCTCCCGGAACACCAGCAGGAGCGCCAGCCCGATGCCCACCGAGGCGAGTGCCTCGGCGGCGATCCCCAGCCGGATCGCCCGGCCGAGCAGGTCGAGGCCGAGCGCGCCCACGAGCGCGCAGAAGAGGACCAGCAGCATCCCCGTCGCGACGATCGCGTGCGGGGTCGGCTCGATCCCCGCGAGCGTGAGCGCCCACGGGGCGCCCAGGTAGGCGATCGTCGTGTTGGCCACCGCGTACGCGCAGATCGCCACCCACCCGTTGAACCACCCGTACGACCCGCCCATAAGCCGGCGGCTCCACTGGTAGGCGCCGCCCGCGATCGGGAACTCCGACGAGAGCTCGGAGTAGACCGTGATCAGGAGGCACTGGCCGGCCAGAGCCACCGGCAGCACCCACACCCAGGCCGGACCCGCGACGGTGGTGCCCACCAGCACCACCGCGTAGAGACCGACCACTGGTGAGATGGCGGCGAACCCCATGGCGACGTTGCCGAATGTCTGGAGACCGCGCTTCAGCTCCTGCTTGTACCCCAGCTCGGCCAGGCGCAGGGCATCGGGGTCGGTCGGCGGCGCTACTACGTCGCTCACGACGCCTTGGGCGCGTCGCCGCGCTCGCGCTGCTCGCGCTCCACGGCGCGCGCCACCTCGACGCGCGAGGAGGCGCCGAGCTTCACGAAGATGTTGCGTAGGTGGGACTCCACCGTCTTGTCGCTCAGGAACAGCTCGCCGGCGATCTCCTTGTTCGTCTTCCGGTCCGTGACCAGCGCGGCGATCTCGAGCTCGCGCTTGGTCAGGGCCGGGATGCCGGAGTCGGCCCCGGCCGCCGGACCTCGCTTCTCCGCGCGGGCGCCGAGCTTGCGCAACTCGCGCCGCACGGCGTCGCGCTCGCGCACCGACCCGCACTCGTCGAGCTCGCGCTCGGCCTCCCTGAGCGCCTCGATCGCCTGCTTGCGCTCGCCCGCGGCCGCGAGCGCCTGGCCCCTGAGGGCCCGCGCGTAGGCGGCCGGTAGACGCGCCCCCACGGCCTCGGCCGAGCGGATCGCGTCCTCCGCCGCGCTCGCCGCCGCGCCGGGCTCGCCCGCGTGCAGCAGGACGGCGGCCCGGCCGCGCGTGGCCACCGCCGTGGGCAGGTGCAGCCCGAGCCGCTCGGCCTGTTCCTCGGCGCTTCGCACGTGCGCCTCGGCAGCCTCCAGCCGGCCGCGCGCCAGCTCGGCGTCGGCGAGCATCTCCCAGTAGAAGCAGCGCTCCACGGGAATCGCGTACTCGAGCTCCTCTCCGCCGATCTCACGCATCACCTCGAACCCGCGGTCGAGGTCGCCCAGGAGGAACAGCATCGACGCGAGCGGCCACCCAGGCCCCCCGCTGCCCGCCGGCATCGTGCCCCCTGCCATGCGACCTCCCACGCGCGCGCTCTCCTCGCACGCCTTGACGCCGGCGTCGAGATCGCCCGCGTAGTAGAGGGCGAAGCCGAGCTCGAAGAGAGCCCAGAAGAGGTAGTGCGGATTTCCGGAGATGCGCGCGGACTCCACGGCCCTCTCGTTCACCTCGACGGCCTCGGCCATGCGCCCCTGCGCCTCGAGCGGGTAGCCCTTCACGAGCATCAGGGGGATCAGCAGCCGGCCCTCCCCCGTCGCGCGCGCGATCTCGATGCCGCGGTCCGCGTGCTCGATCGCGGCGTCGTAGTGCTCGAGGTAGTTGTCGGTCCAGCCCAGGTAGTAGAGCGCGTCCAGGCGCGGCGCCAGCTCCTCGTTCGACAGCCGCTCGATCTGCTCCAGCGCCTCCGCGCGATGCTTCCGCGCGGCCTCGACCCGCCCGTCGCAGACCTCGCCGAGCGCCAGCGCCGCCGACGCCGCCGCGATCAAGGGCCGGTCGCCCAGCTCCCGCGCGGTCTCGAGCGCCGTGCGCCCCATCTCGCAGGTCTGGTCGAAGTCGAGCGCATAGAGGCCGTCCACCGCCAGCTCGACCTCCAGCGCCGCCGACTCGGTCGTGCCGCGGTCGGGAAGCTCCTCCCGGGCCCGCAGGAGGCGCTGATGCGCCTCGGCGTGATGGCCCTGCCAGTGCTCCACCGCCGCGCACAGCGTGGTGAGCTCCACCCGCCGGGCCACCGACTCCCCCGGCAGCAGGTCGCCCGCCTCCAGGAGCGTCTCGCGGCAGCGCTCGAGGTTGCCGAGCGAGCGCTGCGCGGACGCGAGCGACACCCGCAGGTCCACCTGGCGCTCGTGGTCGGCCGCGGGCAGCAGCCGCAGCGCTGCCTCGAACCAGCGGGCCGCCGCGGCCGGACCCCGGCCCGCCGCCTCGGCGCCGGCTTCGATCAGGACGGCGATCGCCTCCTCGTCGCCCTGGCCCGCGGACTGCTCCACGTGGTGTGCGCGCTCACCCGCGGCGGCACCGCGCTCGGCGAGCGCCGCGGCCGCCCGACCGTGGGCCGCGAGCCTCCATCCCCCGCGCGTGGACTCGTAGACCGCGCGCCGCACCAGCGGATGGCGGAACACGAAGCGCCGCGGCACCTGGGTCGGGCGCACGAGGTCCACGGCGAGCAGGTCGTCGAGCGCGTCGAGCCCCTCGGCCTGCGGGAGCTCGGCGATCGCAGCCGCCAGGTCCGGCTCGAACGGCTCGCCGGCCACGGCCGCGGCGTCCAGCAGCCCGCGCGCCTGCGGGGACAGGGACTCGAGCTCCTCGGACAGCGCGGCGGCCACCGCCGCCGGCACCCCCGTCTCGCTGTCGCCGTTCGACGCCGGCGCGGCGAGCGGCTTGCCCTCCTCGCTCGCGCGCGCTAGCTGCTCCAGGTAGAAGGGGTTGCCACCGCCGTGGCTGTAGATGTCCGCGAGCGAACGCGCATCCACGTCGCCGAGCAGCTCGGCCGCCTGCGCCTCGCTCAGCTGCTCCAAGCCGATCCGCAGGAGCGAGGGCACCGCGAGCGCGGCGGACAGGCGCTCCGGAGCCTGGCCGCGGCGGAATGCGAAGGCGACCAGCACGGGCGCCTCCGGCCCGCGCCGCAACAGCGCCGCGAGCAGCTCGATCGAGGCGGTGTCGGCCCAGTGGAGGTCGTCCAGCACGAGCACGAGTGGGTTCGGATCGGCCAGCCGCTCGAGCAGCGTCCGCACGGCGCGGTGAGCCCGGTAGCGCTCGTCCGCCAGCGCCGAATCGGGCTCCCGGCCCGTCTTCCGCAGGCTGGGCAGCACGCCGGCCAGCTCGTCGAGCAGCTCGGCTCCCCAGCCGTCCTGGGCGTCGGGCTCCTGAGCCGCCACGTACGCGTCGAGGGCGTCTGCCCAGACGCCGAACGGCACGTCGCGCTCGAACTCGGCGGCCGAGCCGGCCAGCACCAGGTGGCCGCGCCCCTCCCCCCGCTCGCGCAGCTCGGCGAGCAGCCGGGTCTTGCCGATGCCGGGCTCGCCTTCGGCGCTCACCCACGTCGGCGACCCCTCCGCGAGGGTGTCGAGCGCCCCCTCGAGCTGATCGAGCTCTGTCTGGCGCCCAACGGTCTTTCCTGCGGCTAGAGCCAAAACGGACCTCCGACCCTACCCCTACCCAGGGGATTTAAGGGTGCCGGTTCAGGGGGCGCCCCCGATGTTCGGGGGCCCGCGAGAGCGCAGGCTGCCTGCATGCAGTCGAACCCCACCAAGAGGAGTGACATGCAACAGTCGCGAAACATCGCAGCGCGGGCCGGTCGCTGGAGCGCCCGGCACCGCAAGACGGCGGTCCTCGGATGGATCGTCTTCGTCGTTCTGGCCTTTATGGCCGGCAACAACCTCGGCACGGAGACACTCACCGCCGAGGACTCGGGCGTGGGTGACTCCGGTCGCGCCGCCCAGATCACGAAGGACGCATATCCCGAGCGCATCGGCGAGATGGTCCTCATCCAGAGCAAGACGCTCAAGACCGACGACCCGCAGTACCGGGCCGTCGTAGCCGACGTGACCCAGCGCCTCGAGGACACGAAGGGCGTGACCGAGATCAAGGGTCCCTACGGCAAGGGCGAGCAGCGCACCGCCATCTCGGACGACGGGCATTCCACGCTCGTCAACTTCGAGATCAAGGGCGCCATCGAGGACGTCGCGGCCGGCAAGATCGTGGACAGCACGGTCCTCGAGGTCAAGGCGGCGCAGAAGGCGCACCCCGAGTTCAACGTCGAGCAGTTCGGCGGGGGCAGCTCCGAGGAAGCCTTCAAGGAGATCTTCAACAGCGACCTGCAGAAGGCCACGTTCGGCTCGCTGCCGATCACCCTGATTCTCCTGGTCCTCGCGTTCGGAACGCTGGTAGCGGCGGGCATCCCGCTCCTCCTGGCGATCACCGGCGTGATGAGCACGATGGGCATCGTCGCGGCGCTGAGCCACCTCTCGCCCGTCGAGGAGTCCATCAACCACGTGATCCTGCTCATCGGCCTCGCCGTGGGCGTGGACTACGCGCTGTTCTATCTCCGCCGGGTGCGCGAGGAGCGCGCCGCCGGACGCAGCAAGGAAGCGGCAATCGAGGCGGCAGCCGCCACCTCGGGCCGTGCGGTTCTCGTCTCCGGCATCACGGTCATGATCGCCATGGCCGGCATGTACTTCGCCGGGGCCGCGACGTTCACCTCATTCGCCACCGGCACCATCGTGGTGGTCGCAGTCGCGATGCTCGGATCGCTCACGGTGCTTCCCGCCGTGCTGTCGATGCTCGGCGATCGCACCGAGAAGGGCCGGGTTCCCGGCCTGGGTCGTCTCCGCAACCGCGTGGCCCGCGTGGCCATCTGGTCGCGGATCGTGGACCGGGTGCTGCGGCGCCCGCTGCTTTCGGCGAGCCTGGCCACCGGCCTGCTCGTGGCGATGGCGATTCCCGCCATCGGGATGGACATCGGCACCCCGAACACCTCGGCCTCGTTGCCGCAGGATCAGCCGATCGTCCAGACGTTCAACCGGGTGACAGAGGCCTTCCCGTCGGAGACCTCTTCGCTTCAGGTGGTCCTCAAGGCCGAGGACGTGACAGCGCCGGCCGTCAAGGCGGGGCTGGCGAAGATGGACAAGGCCGTCGCGGAGCACCGCGACCTGCTCCCGTCGAGTGACGGCGTGCTGGACGTGAACCCCGACAAGACGGTCGGCACGATCGAGGTCGAGATCGCCGGCAACGGCACCGACAAGCAGTCCAACCAGGCGCTCGAGGTTCTCCGCACCGACGTGGTTGACCCGACGATCGGATCGGTTTCCGGCGTCGAGGCGGTCGTCGGCGGCAACACCGCGGTGGATGCCGACTTCACGGACACGCTGAAGTCGAACATCCCCTACGTGCTGGCGTTTGTGCTCTCAGCCGCGTTCCTGCTGCTCCTGGTCACGTTCCGCTCGATCGTGGTCCCCATCAAGGCGATCATCCTGAACCTCCTCTCCGTGGCCGCGAGCTTCGGCGTGATGGTTCTGGTGTTCCAGCACGGCTGGTTCAAGAGCCTGCTCGGCTTCTCCGAGACCGGCCCGATCACCTCATGGGTCCCGCTGTTCATGTTCGTGGTCCTCTTCGGACTCTCGATGGACTACCACGTGTTCATCCTCAGCAGGGTCCGCGAGGCGTATGACAACGGCATGAAGACCGAGGAGGCCGTGTCCCACGCGATCAAGAACACCGCAGGCGTCGTAACGAGCGCAGCCCTCGTGATGGTCGCGGTGTTCGCGATCTTCGGGAGCCTCTCGTTCATCATGTTCAAGCAGATGGGCGTGGGCCTGGCGTTCGCGGTCCTGCTCGACGCCACGCTGATCCGCGGTGTGCTGCTGCCGTCCACGATGAAGCTGCTGGGCGACCGCAACTGGTGGCTCCCCAGCAAGCTCGGATGGCTCCCCGAGATCAAGCACGAGGGCGAGGTGCAGCCCGCCACGGCCTAGCCCTCCACCGACATCCGAGCCCTACCCGGCGCCCGCCTTCCGGCGGGCGCCGGTCGTTGCCGTTGCGGAAGCACCCGGCTCGGCCGGGTGCGCCCCGATGCCTTCCTTAAGGCACCGGCTCCAGCCAGTGGCGGCGCTCCTCGATCGCGGCGTGGATGCGCCTGCTCACCTGGGGCATCTCGCGGCAGATCCTGCGGAATGCGTACCCGGTCATGACGATGGCTCTGATCGGTGACAGCGCGGTAACGGTCGCGTTCCGCGGGGTTCCCTCGATCACCCCGATCTCCCCGAGGAAGTCACCCGGCCCGAGCTCGTCCAGGTACTGGTCGCCGCGGACCACCCTGGCGCTGCCCTCCTCGATCACCAGGAACTCCCAGGCCAGCTCGCCCTCGCGACAGAGCGAGTCACCGGGCTCGAGCTCCACCTCGTCGGCGCAGCGTGCCACGAGCCTGCGCTCGCTCCTGCCGAGCCCCGCGAACAACGGGATCCCTTCCAGCCGTGCTTCGTCCATCGGACTCTCCTCGGCTCGCTCGGTGCTGATGCTCTCACTTTTCAGGGTCCCGGTTAAGGGTCCCTCCCCGATGTTCGGGGGACCGTTCTGCCGCATGCTCCACCAATGCCGACCTACCTCCTCCATCACCAGCACGACCCGCACGAGTGTGCAGTGGCTTTTGCCGCCTGGATGGGCTTTCAGAGCCCCCTCCGCCACCGTCCGGCGTCGTCCACTTGCCTTACGGGCGGCCACGTGATCTGGTGGCGGGTGGAGGCCGGCGACAAGACTTCAGCGCTGGGGCTCCTGCCCCGTTACGTGGCCGAGCGCACCACGCCCATCGAGGTCAGAGAGGTCGAGATCCCATGAGCACCGTGCCCGACAGCGGCTCCCACTGGAACGCCGGCCGCGTGGCCGTGCTCATCTCCGGCGCCGTGGTGTCCCTCGTCGGCGTGGGCCTGGTCCTCGGCGGCCTGGCCCTGGCGCTGGCGCACGGCGTCGCGCGCGACTCGGACGGCTACTACACGACCGGCACAGAGCGGCTGTCGACCGGCACCCACGCGCTCACCGTCGAAGACGTGGATCTCGGCAACGACGCCGCCGACCTCGTGCCCGAGGACGCTCTCGGCACCGTGCGTGTGCGTGCCGAGCGGCCGGGCGGACGACCCGTCTTCGTCGGGATAGCGCGCCGGAGCGACGTGGACTCCTACCTCCGCGGCGTCTCCCACGCCGAGCTCGATGACCTCGACCCGCCCGAGTACGACACCCGCAGGGGCGGAGCGCCCCGGCGAGCGCCCACGGCTGAGCGCTTCTGGGTCGCCTCCGCCTCGGGGCCGGGCCGCCAGGCGGTCGACTGGGACGTGGAGGGCGGGAACTGGTCCGTCGTGGCCATGAACGCCGACGGATCCCGCGGGGTCGCCGTGGATGCCGACGTGGGCGCCAAGGTCGGCTGGTTCCTCTGGGTCGGGCTCGGAATGCTCGTCGTGGGCCTGCTGATCATCGGCGGCGGCGGTCTGCTGATCGCGATCGCGTCGCGCCGGCCGCGCACGTCCGGCAGCTGAGTCTCGGGGATACTCGGCGGGCGATGGCGCACGAGAACGTCGAGACGGTTCGCCGGGTCTACGAAGGAGTGAACGCCCGCTTGGAGACACCCCGGGAGCTGTTCGACCCGGACTACGAGTTCGACAACACGGAGCTCTGGCCGGATCTCGTCGAAGTCCTGGGATTTGAAGCGGCACAGGAAGCCATGCGCGAGTACTGGGAAACGTTCGAGGGTTACCACGTCGAGATCGAAGAGGTGATCCACGCCGACGAGGGGCGGGTCGTCGTCCTCGTCCGCGATGGCGGGCGGATGAGAGGGAGCGACGCCGAGGTGTGGAACCGCTTCTTCCACGTCTGGACCCTTCGTGACGGGAGGATCGTCCGCCTATCGGTACACACCAACCGGAGCCGATCCCTCGAAGTCGCTGGGCTGCCGGAGTAGCGCCCTCAGCGGAGCCGGGCGCGCTCGCGCCCGCCGACCTGGTGCGGCTGACCGAGGCCACGGTCGCCTCCATCGCGCGCTGACGCGGCGCTACGCTGGCCGCGAATGGCCGCCGCGCCCGACCCGATGACGCTCCACCCGGTCCAGGGACAGAAGCGAGTCGTGTTCCTCAAGCCGCTGGTGAAGGACCCGAGGATCCAGGTCGGCGACTACACCTACTCGGCTACCGCGCGCTCGTCATGCCCGGGGTGAGCATCGGCCACGGGTCGGTCGTCGCGGCGGCGAGCGTGGTCACCGCGGACGTGCCTCCGTACGCGGTCGTGGGCGGCAATCCAGCCCGCGTGCTGCGCCGCCGCTTCGAGGACGACGGCGTGGAGACGCTGCTCCGGGCCGCGTGGTGGAACTGGCCGGTGGAGCTGGTCACCGAGCACGCCCGGACGATCATGGCCGGGGAGCCGGCCGAGCTCGAGCGGATCGCGTCCGAGCACGGCCTCCTCGCCGGCTGAGCGCCCTAGATTTGGACGCATGCCCCGGCGACCCGTCTCGACAGCCTGGCCGCCCCTCCCCTACCAGGACTGGCAGCCCACCAAGCAGACGCTCCACCGCTACGTCCAGATGGTGGGCAAGGTCCGCATGGCGCTGATGCCGTTTCGCAACCACTGGTGGCACGTGACCCTCTACGTCTCGACTCGTGGGTTGACCACCGGGCCGATGCCGGTCGGTGACGGCAGGACGGTGGAGGTGGAGTTCGACCTGATCGGCCACGAGCTGAGGGTGCGCTCCAGCGACGGGCGCGCGGCGGGCTTCCCGCTCCGCGACCGGCTCGCCTGCGCCGACTTCTACCGCGACCTCTTCGCGGCCCTCCGGGAGGTCGGCGTGGAGGTGGAGATCCATCCGGAGCCGTTCGATCTCGGCGACAGCCCCGCCTTTCCGGACGACACCGAGCACGACAGCTACGACGCCGACGCCGTCGAGCGCTGGTGGACGGTCCTGCGCTCGACCGACGGGGTGCTGGCCGGCTTCGCCTCCCGGTTCAACGGCAAGGCCAGCCCGGTGCAGATCTTCTGGCACGGCTTCGACCTGGCGCACGCGCGTTACTCCGGGCGGCGCGCCCCGGCGATCGAGGGAGCCGATGCCGTGACGAAGGAGGCGTACTCGCACGAGGTGATCGCCTTCGGCTGGTGGCCCGGCGACGACCGGCGCAACCCGTACCCGGCGTTCTACGCGTACACGGCACCGGAGCCCGACGGATTGTCCGAGCAGCCGCTCCAGCCGGCGGAGGCCGAGTGGCAGGACACCGGCAACGGCTCGCTCGCGGTCCTGCCGTACGACGCGGTGTTGTCGGCGCCGGATCCCGCGGGAGTGCTGCTGGACTTCTACGAGAGCGCCTACCGCGCGGGCGTCACGGCGGCCGGCTGGGACGCCGAGTCGCTGAGCACCGGCCGGGCCTGACGGCCGCAACCCCGTCCCGGGCGGCGTGTTCTCGGTGGGCAGCGACCCGACTACACGGAGGTAGGAAATGACGAAGCGCATCCTGCGCCGGCGCCCCTCGCCCGCGCTGCTGATCGCCGCTGTAGCCCTGTTCGTGGCGCTGGGCGGAACCGCCTACGCACTGACGATCACGGGGGCGAACGTGAGGAACGGCTCACTCACCGGCGACGACATCCGCAACCGGTCCATCACCCAGGCCGACCTGCGCGGACGCTCGCTCAAGGGCACCCTGATGCTGAAGGACTCGGTGGGCTACAACGCGGTGAAGGAAGAGGGCCTCGACGCCTCCAAGTTCAAGAAGGTCAAGAGCTCGGAGTCGGCCGACGCGATCGCCGGCGTGACCGTCCGCCGCTTCGACGCGGCGACGGTGGACCTGGGCGCCTCGACGGCCCTCGCGACGGTCGGGCCGTTCACGGTCACGGCGCGCTGCCGGGCAGACGGCACAGACCACGTCGCGGAGATCGTCCTGCAAACGAACCAGAACGGCTCGGCGGTCGACGGAGCCGACACGGACGCGTCGTTCGACATCGGCGAGACGGCTGCGCTGGTGCGCGCCCAGGCGGCCGCGGGCACGCCCGTGTTCAGCCAGGCGGCGTCCGGAGCGGCGATCGCCCCCGACGGCACGGAGATCCTCGGCCAGGAGCTGTACGCCGGCGCGAGCGTCGTTGGCCAGGCGGGCAAGTGCCGCTTCGGCGGGGTGCTCTACGTGGGCTGATCCGGCGCTGGATGGCGCACAGGCCGCGTTTCGTCGCCGGCAGGGCGGGCATGCCTTGGAGATGAGCTCTTCGACTGAACAGGTACCGCTCGTCCCGCTCGGCGGCGGCGTGGAGATCCCGCAACTCGGATTCGGCGTCTTCCAGATCCCGCCGGAGGACACCGCCGAGGTGACCACGCGCGCCTTCGAGACCGGCTACCGGCACATCGACACGGCCTCCGCCTACCGCAACGAGGCCGGCGTGGGTCAGGCCTACAGGGCCTCGGGCCTGGACCGCGAGGACGTGTTCATCACGACCAAGTGCTTCAACACCGACCATGGCTACGAGGAGGCCAAGCACGCGCTGCGGGCCAGCCTGGACCGGCTCGACCTGGCTTTCGTGGACCTCTACCTGATCCACTGGCCGCTTCCGGCTCACGACAAGTACGTGCAGACCTGGAAGGCGTTCATCGAGGCGCAGGAGGAGGGCCTCGTGCGCGCTATCGGCGTGTCGAACTTCCAGCCCGCGCACCTGCGCCGCCTCATCGCCGAGACCGGCGTCACGCCGACCGTCAACCAGGTGGAGCTCCACCCCCGCTTCCAGCAGCCCGGCCTGCGCCGCGAGCACGAGGAGCTCGGGATCGTGACCGAGGCCTGGAGCCCGCTCGCCCAGGGCGCGGTGCTGGACGACCGGGCGATCGTGGAGATCGCGGAGGCGCACGACAAGACGCCCGGTCAGGTGGTGATCCGCTGGCACCTCCAGATCGGAAACGTGGTGTTCCCGAAGTCGGCCACGCCGGAGCGGATCGCGGAGAACTTCAACGTCTTCGACTTCCACCTGAGCGAGGGCGAGATGGCAGCGATCGAGGCCCTCGACGCCGGCGAGCGGAACGGGCCGGACCCGGACACGTTCGTTCGCCCGTAGCGGCTCGGCTAGCGCGGTTGCCAGTCGGGGTTGAGCGCCTTCGGCACGACCGTGCGGGTCGCGCCGGACGCCAGGTCCCGGTGGATCAGCCGCGAGCCCTTGCCGGGCGCGAAGCGCACGTAGACGACGCTGCGCCCGTTCGGAGACCAGACCGGGTCCTGGCGGTCGAGCTTGTCCCGGGGGTCGAGCGCTCGGCGGCCCTTGCCGTCCGCGCCGACGAGGAAGAGCCGGTCGTCGTGGACGTAGACCAGCCGGGTGCCCGCCGGCGACCAGTCCTGGCCCGTGACCTCCCGCGAGTAGACCGTGCGGAGCTTCTTGCCGTTCGCGTTCATGGTGAATAGCCCGAAGCCGCCGATCGCGATCCGGTTGCGGATCGACCAGACCGGCTCCACGGCCTCGGTCGCCACCCGCCGGAGCCCGGTCCCGTTCGTGCCGACCACGTAGACGTTGGGAGAGTCGAAGTCGGGCTGCCGGGTGAACACGAGGCGCCCGCCCCCCGGGGCCCATGACGGGTCCCCGCTCGCCTCGTCGGCCGGCTGGAGCAGCGCGTCGGTCACGACCTGGCGCACGAACTTGCCGTTGGCGCGGACGATGGCGATGCCCGCGGAGTTGGCCACCGCGAGGAAGCGGCCGTCACGCGACCAACCGGGCTCGCTGTCGTGACAGCGCCCGTCGCCGGCCGGCTTGGAGCACGGCAGGCGAATCAGCTTCGTGCCGTCGGCGCGCACCGTGTAGACGTGGCTCGACGCTCCGGTGCTGCGGTCGAACGCGATTCGCCCGTTGGCGCCCGGATACGAGGCCTCGGCCGCGGAGGGCAGCGCCACCGCCGGCAGGATCACCGCAGCCGTGCCGCACAGCGCTCGTGCTCGCCCGCGCACACGACTCTTCTAACACCCTCCCCGGTCGACGCCGTCGAGGCCCGCAGCGCGCGCGAGCCGCTCGAGCGCGCGGCCGAGGCTCTCCCGGAGCGCCGCCGAGTCGCGCACCCGCGGCTCGCGGTGGAACGCAAGCAGGCGCAGCATTCCGGCCTTGCGGTCCGACTTGAGGTCGGCGCGCCCGACGATGCGGTCGCCGCGCAGGAGCGGCAGCACGTAGTAGCCGTAGACCCGCTGGGGCGCCGGCTTGTAGATCTCCATCACGTGATTGAAGGAGAAGAGGCGCTCCGCGAAGGGACGGTCCCAGAGCAGGTTGTCGAAGGGCGAGAGGAGCGTGGCTCCCGGCGACACGGTCTCACCCAGCTCGACCTCCCCGGGCACGAGCACGTCCGGCCCGCCGTCGTCCACGCGCAGCCGGCGCAGCAGTCCCTCGGCCACGAGCGCCTCCACGTGCGGGCGCACCGCGGCGGTGCGCGAGGGCACCCGGTAGTGCTCCGCGATGCCGCTCTCGGTGAGCGCCCCACGCCCGCGCACCGCGCGCAGCACGAGCGACCTGAGCGCCTGCGCCTCGGTCGGCACCGGGGCGTCGAGCACCGCCCGCGGGATCACGCGCTCGGTCAGGTCGTAGAGGCGCTGGAAGCCCTGGCGCCCGGCGATCGCCAGGTCGCCGCGGTCCCAGAGCGAGTCGAGCACGCGCTTGGCGGGCTTCCAGTCCCACATCCCGCCGCCGCCCTCGCCCGCGAAGTGACGCGAGCCGAGCGGGCCGCGCGCGCGGATCTCCTCGAGCACGTGCTCGACCACCTCGGGGTGGTCGGCCAGCGCCCGCTCGTGGGTGCCCCAGTGGCCCCGGCCGAGCATCCGCCAGCGAAAGAGCGGGAAGTCCTCCACCGGCACGATGCTCGCCTCGTGGGCCCAGTACTCGAACACGCGCCCCTCACCCAGCAGCCGCGAGACCGTGCCGGGCGGATAGATCCCGATGCGCGAGGTGAGCACGATGCGGTGGCTGCGCTCGACCGTGGAGATCGAGTCGAGCTGGACGCACGACAGGCGCCGGATGGCGGCCTCCACGTCGTCGGCGCGGGCCCGGCGCGCACGGGTGGCGAAGCCTTGGTGGGACACGACGTGGCGGCGAAGCGCTGCGAGCGAGATGGTGGGCGTTGACACTTACGATGAGTAAGCTAGGTGAATCATGGATCCAGGCTTCGCGACCCTCGACCCGCCCGTCGAGCCCGGCCGGGACCACGTCCGCGGCCCGGCCGACGCGCCGGTGACGTTAGTCGAGTACGGCGACTTCCAGTGCCCCTACTGCGGCGACGCCTACCCCGTCGTCCGCGAGCTCGAGGACCGTTTCGGCGAGACCCTGCGCTTCGTGTTCCGGCACATGCCGCTGGACGACCTTCACCCGCGCGCACCGGCCGCCGCGCTGGCAGCGGAGGCCGCGGGCGCGCAGGGTCGCTTCTGGGAGATGCACGACCGGCTCTTCGAGCACCAGCTCGAGCTGAGCGACGAGGACCTCCGCCGCCACGCCGAGGCGATCGGACTCGACCTCGACCGCTTCGAGCGCGATCTGCGGGACGAGGGTCTCGCGGCCCGCGTCGACGACGACCTCCGCAGCGGCGCCGGCAGCGGCGTGCCGAGCACCCCGCGGTTCTTCGTCAACGGGGTGATCCACCTCGGCTCCGCCTCGCGGGCCGAGCTCGGCGAGGCGATCGAGGCCCAGCTGCAGCTCACCGGCTTCAGGCCTGGCTGATCGGCAGCCGCGTGACGAAGGCCGTGCGGCCCGGCGCCGATTCCACGGTGAGCGTGCCCCCGTGGCGGTCCACGACGATCCGGTGCGCGGTGGCCAGCCCGAGTCCGGTGCCCTTTCCCACGTCCTTGGTGGTGAAGAACGAGTCGAACACGCGGTCGCAGATCTCGGGCGGGATCCCGGGGCCGTCGTCGGCGATCTCGATCTCGGCGAAGTCGCCGAAGCGGCGAGTGGCGATCGTGATCGTCCCGCTGTCGCCGAGCGCGTCGATCGCGTTGTCGATGAGGTTGGTCCAGACCTGGTTGAGCTCGGAGCCACGCACGGTCAGCTTGGGAAGGGTGAGGTCCAGGTCCTTCTCGAGCTTGATCTCGGTGTGCTTCAGCCGGTGGCCGAGCACTTTGAGGGTCATCTTCAGGCCCTCGTGCACGTCCACCTCCACGAGGTCGCCGCGATCCATGTAGGCGTAGGTCTTCACCGCTCCCACGAGGTCCACCATCCTGCTCGTGGACTCCCTGAGCTCCTCCACGAGGCCGCGCGCCGTGAGCGTGGCCGCCAGCCAGGACACGGCCGCTCCGGTGGCCGGGCCGGCCAGCTCGGCCACCCGGTCGAGCCAGTCTCGCTCCACCCCCGCCGCGGCCAGCGGTCCCACCAGATTCCAGGGCTCGGGCACCCCGAGCTCCTCCAGGCGCTCGGCCAGCACCTCCTCGGCGTCGCTCGCCTCGAGCCCCTCCACCTCGTCGCGTCCCTCGGCCGCCTGGAGCGCCTCGCGGTGCAGCTCGACCAGCTGCTCGGCCTGAGCGCGCTCGACCCCCGAGTGCACGAAGCTGTCGATCGTCGACCCCACCACGGCGAGCGCCTCGGCCAGCTGCCTCGCCGCGCTCTGGGCCGCGGCGGCGGGGTTGTTGAGCTCGTGAGCCAGCCCGGCCGCCATCGTGCCGAGCGAGGCCAGCCGCTCGCGGTTCTGCTCCCTTTCGGTGATCCGGCTCATCACCGGCGCGACCTGGCGCATGACGCGCTGGTGCACCTCGGGCTGCGCGAACGCCAGCCGGCGGAAGTCGTCGGGCTCGATCAGGGCCACCCGGCACTGCGTCTCCGTCTGCATCCGCACGCCGAGCGGCCCACCGGTGAGCACGCTGATCGCCGCCATCCACGTGGGCGCCTCCTGGCGGCCGGCCGGCTCGGTGCGGTCGCCGTCCACGATCAGCGCCTGGGCCCTGCCCTCCAGCAGCAGCTGCACGCCTGGCGCCGGATCCCCGTACTCGACCAGCACCTCACCGGCCTCCACGTCCCTGACGGTCGTGACCGCGAGCCATTCCTGCAGCCGAGCCTCGTCGAGGTCGTCGAACAGGTCGATCGAGCGGAGCTCCGCCAGAGTGACCGGCGCGGCGCTCACGCGCTCTCGAGGTACTGGTGGATGAGCGACACGGCCATCGACCCCTCGCCCACGGCGCTCGCCACGCGCTTGATCGAACGCGCGCGCACGTCGCCCGCCACGAACACGCCCGGCACGCTCGTCTCCAGCGGGTAGGGGTCGCGCTTGAGCGGCCAGCCGTCGGCCTGGGCGTCCGGGCCGGCGAGGATGAAGCCGCGCTCGTCGCGCGCCACCACGCCCTCGAGCCAGTCGGTGCGCGGCGATGCGCCGATGAACACGAAGCAGGCGTCGGCCGCCAGCGCCGACTCGCCGTCGGGGCCGCGCACGTTCAGGGCACGCAGCCGGCCGCCGTCGCCCTCCGCACCCACCGCGCTGCTCTCAGTCTGGACGGTGACGTTGGACAGCGAGCCGAGCTGCTCGATCAGGTAATGAGACATGGCCTTCTCGAGCGAGTCGCCGCGCACGAGCATGGTCACGCGATCGGCGTAGCCGCTGAAGTACACGGCCGCCTGCCCGGCGGAGTTGGCGCCGCCGATCACCACCACGTGCTGGTCCTGGCACGACTTGGCCTCCGCCAGCGCCGCGCCGTAGTAGATCCCGGCGCCGGTGAGCTCGGGGAAGCCCGGCGCGTCGAGCTGGCGGTATGACACGCCCGACGCCACCAGCACGCAGTTGGCGCTGAGCGCGCCGCCGTCGCTCAGGTGCACGATCCGCCCGGCCCCCTCGGCGCTCAGGCCGACCGCGTCCTGCACGGTCAGGAGCTCGGCCCCCAGCCGGCGCGCCTGATGGGTCGCCCGGTGTGCCAGGTCGGAGCCGCTCAGGCCCATCGGGAAGCCGAGGTAGTTCTCGATCATGCTGGACTGCCCGGCCTGCCCGCCCGGTGCCTCGCGCTCGACCATCACGGTGCGCAGACCCTCCGACGCGCCGTACACCGCGGCCGCCAGCCCGGCGGGGCCGCCGCCGACGATCACCAGGTCGTAGTGGTCCTGCGTGGGCTGGCCGGCCACCCCGATGCGCTCCGCCAGCTCGAGGATGGTGGGGCGCTCGAGCACGGCCCCGTCCTCGAGCAGCACCACCGGCAGCCGGTCCGCTGCCACGCCCACGACCTCGAGCAGCTCACGCGCCTCGCCGTCGCGCTCCACGTCGAACCAGCGAGCCGGCACGCGGTTGCGCGCGAGGAAGTCGCGCAGGTCGTGGGAGTCCTTCGAGAAGCGGTGGCCGATCACCCGCACGCCACCCGACTCCACGCTCGCCTCGGCCTCCCACGTGGTCAGCAGGTCCTGGACCACCGGGTAGAGCTCCTCCTCAGGGGGATCCCACGGCTTGAGCAGGTAGTAGTCGAGCGCCACGTCATTGATCGCGGAGATCGCCGCCTCGGTATCGGCATAGGCGGTGAGCAGGAGTCGCTTGGCCTCCGGCACGATCGTGCGCGCCTGCACGAGGTAGTCGGTGCCGGACATGCCCGGCATTCGCTGGTCGGCGATCAGGAGGGCGGTCTGCTCGGCGCGCGTGCGCAGCTCCGTGAGCAGCTCGAGCGCCTCCGCCCCGGAGCCGGCGCGCAGTATCCGGTACTTCTCCCCGAAACCGCGCCGCAGGTCGCGCGACACCGCCGCCAGCACCGCCGGCTCGTCGTCCACCGCCACGATCGCCGGGCGTCGCTCGGGCGCCATCGCCGCTACTGCTCGTAGCCCTCGACCGTGCCGGCGTCGCGCGCGCTGGCCTGATCGGGATCCTGGCCGAACTCCTCGTACGCCCGGCGCTGGCGGAGCAGGTCCCAGCAGCGGTCGAGCTCGACCTTCACCTCCTCGAGGCGGCGGTGCTCCTCGGCGTCAGGGCCCTTGCCCTCGCGCGAGCTGAGCAGGCTCCGCTCCTCCTCCACGAGCTCCTCGATCCTTCCCTGCACGGTGCTGTCGTCCACGGCTTCCTCCTCGAAGGTTCGAACCGACAGGCTAGTCCGCGCTGTCGCCGGGGCGCGTGTCCCGAAGTAGGGTTGGGCATGGCGTTCGGGCCCTCCATAAGCGTCGTGGTACCCGCCGGCGACCAGCCGGCGGCCCTCAGCCGTTGCCTCGGAGCGATCGAGGCCGCGAAGGACGTGCGCGACGAGGTCATCGTGGTCACGGAGCCGGCGGCCGCGGGGCCGGCGCTGCTGCGAAACCTCGGCGCGCGGCGAGCGTCCCGCGACGTGCTCCTCTTCGTGGACTCGGACGTCGTGGTGCACCCCGAGGCGCTCGACCGGGTGCGCGCCGCGTTCGCGTCCGACGCCGCGCTGGCGGCCGTCTTCGGGTCCTACGACGCACGGCCGGCGGCCACGAACGCGGTCTCCCAGTTCCGCAACATCCTTCACCACCACATCCACACGACCGGGGCCGGTCTGGTGGAGACCTTCTGGGCCGGGCTCGGGGCGATGCGCCGCGACGTCTTCCACGAGGTGGGGGGCTTCGACGCCACGCGCTACACCCAGCGGCGCCCAGGGGTCGAGGACATCGACCTCGGCCTGCGCCTCCACGACTCGGGACACCGGGTGCGGCTCGACCCGAGCATCCAGGGCACGCATCTGAAGCGCTGGTCGGTGGCGGGCATGCTCCGGGTGGACCTCCGCGTTCGCGGCGCCAGCTGGGTGGCTCTGATGCTCCAGCGGCGGCGGATCCTCAACGGCCTGAACCTGGCCTGGAGACACCGCGTCAGCGCGCTGGCCTCGCTGGTGATCGTGCAGCAGGCGCTGCGCCGGCGCTGGACCGGTGTGCTGATCCTGGTGGGCGGCCAGGTATGGCTGAACCGAAGGCTCTACGGGCTGGTGCGCGAGTCCGCGGGGTGGCGCGCCGCCGCGCTCGCCGTCCCGCTTCACTTCGTCCATCACCTGATCTGCGCGCTGGCCGTGCCGTGGGGGCTCTGGCGGCTCCAGCGGGAGGCGCTACCGGACCGTCCGCCCGGAGCCACGCCGAGCAGCCGCGGCCTCCATCACGAACCCGGCGGCGCCGGCGAGCTGGCCGGCCACGGTCAGGCTCAGCACCAGCGCTCGGGCTGACTCGCCGGGCTCCGCCAGCGCGCGCCCGGCGAGGAGCCGGTAGAAGCGCGCGCTCGGCCGGAAGCCGCGACCGCCGGCCGCGGCGCGGCTCGAGTGAAAGCGGCGCGCGCCGCGGCCGTAGCCGAAATGCTGACCGAGGAACGAGCCGGGGCCGAGGCGGTGCGCGTGCTCGACCACGGCGGCGGGCACGTACACGAGCCGGCCACCCTGCTCGCGCCAGCGCGCGCAGAGGTCGCGGTCCTCGGAGGTGAGGAACGCGGGGTCGAAGCCGCCGAGACGCCGGAGGCCCTCCCTCGGCATGGCCAGGTTGTTCGTGGCCAGAAAGGTCGTCCCGGCGGCGCTGTCGTTGTGAAAGGCGTACGCGCTGTCGTGGGTCACCTGGCTCGCGACCGCGAAGGGATTGCGGACGAGCGTGTTCACCACGCGACCGCCCACCGCCTCTCCCGGGTTGCGGGAGGCGGCCGCCGCCAGCAGGTCGAGCCAGTCCTCCCGCGGAGCGCAGTCGTCGTCCGTGAAGGCGACCAGATCGCCGCCCGCGGCCTCGACGGCCGCGTTGCGCGCGGCGCCGGGGCCCGACCGCCCGGTCCGGACGATCGCCGCCGCCACCCCGCGGTCGCGGAGCGGGCCGGTCGCGGATCTCGGCACGTCCCCGCCGTCGTCGGCGATCACAACCTCGAGCCGGCCGGCCGGATAACGCAGGCGGGCGAGTGCCTCTACGCACGCCGCCAGCTCGGCCGGCCGCCCGCGTGTGGGCACCACCACCGAGACCGGTGGTACCTCGTCAGGCGGCGCCAAGGAGCTCAGCGCGATCGGCCTCGGATGCGTAGTCGATGCGCTTCAGCTCGATGTCCCAGAGCAGCGCCCGGCCCCTGTCCGACGAGGCCACGAGCCCCGCCATCTCGCCCGCGGTCTGCACGACGAGCCCCGCGACCAGCGCCGCGAGCGTGCCGGGCGACTCGCCGGCCGTCCCCGCGGCGCGCGAGGCGGCGAGGATCCTGCGCACGCGCACCGGGACTATCAGCGGCCCCGCGGCGAAGTAGAGCGCCCGGCGCCTGCGCGACCATCCCCGCGCGCGGAGGCGAGAGAAGGCGCGGCCCGCGGCGAAGCGCTCACGCGGCCACATCGGGAGCGTGTTCACCTGGAGGTGGCGAGTGACGGCGGCGGGCTCGAGGCAGAGCCGCTCCCCACGTTCGCGGAGGCTCTGGTGGAGGAGGAACTCGCCTTCCATGAGGAGCTCGAGCTGTTCGCCATAGCCGACGAGCACGTCGCGCTTGTACGAGCTGTTGTGCCCGGGCAGCGCGTCCACGGCGCCGCCGGCGACTCCCCGGAGCCAGGGCCCGTAGTCGAGCAGCAGGTTGGAGCGGGCGATCGGCCCGCCCACGGGGTTCGCCCCTTCCACCACGGGTCCCACTCCGGCGCACGCGTCCGCGTGGCGGGCGATGAGCGCCGCGGCCCAGCCCGGCTGGGGAAAGCTGTGGGTCTCGCCGAGCGCCACGACCGGCGCGGCGGCGGCCCGGACGCCCTGGGCGATGCCGTGTCCGTAACCCAGCAGCGTGCCCAGCGCCACCACGCGCACGCCCGCAAGGCCCCGGACCTCCTCCGCCTCCAGGGCCAGCTCTTCCTCCGTGGCCGTCACGATCACCACCTCGAGCCGCTCGTGGCCCTCCTGCGCACGGAGGTGGCGGACCGTCGCGCGGATCCGGGCGAACCGGTCCGTGACCAGGATGAGGGACAGCTCGGGCGCGCTCACCCGGCTGCCCGGCTCGGCTCAGGCTCCGGCACGCGCACCGGCGCGCCCCCGCCGGCGAGCGACTCCTTCGCGGCGAGCAGGATGGCCAGCGCCCGGCGCCCGTCCTCGAGGCCGGGGTCGGCGGGGGTGCCGGCGCGGATCGCCCGTGCCAGGTCGCGCCACTCGGCGGCGTACGAGCCGAGCATGTCGCCACCGCCGCGGCGAGCGCGCGCGACGGCGGGCAACTGAGCGAGCGTCCGCGCGGCCGCCCTCGCCCTGACCCCCAGGTCGCCCCGGTAGCCGGGCCGCGGGATCACCTCGAGGCCGTCGAAGCGGTCGCAGGAGAGGTGCAGCTGCCCCGCGTCGCCGTACGCCGCCAGCTCGTTGGCCGCGGCGCTGCTCTCCGAGAACTGGCCCGTGATCAGGGTCCCGGCCGCGGAGCGGGCGGTGACCACCGCGGTGTGACCGCCCTCGGCCAGCGCCGCGATCTCCACGATCTCGCTCCCGAGGAGATGGCGCCACAGGTCGAAATGGTGGATGCCCCGCTCCAGGAGGGTGTCCTGCCCGGCGCTGCCCAGACCCGCGTCGCTCGTGAAGGTCGAGGAAAGCAGCATCACGCGTCCGAGCGCTCCCGCGCGCAGCTGCTCGCGCGCCGCCGCCACGAGGCGATGCCCGCGCAGGTTGAAGCCCACGGTCGCGTGCACCCCGGCCCCAGTGGCCGCCGCCGTGACGCGCTCGCAGTCCTCCAACGTGAGGGCGAGCGGCTTCTCCACGAGCACGTGCCGCCCGGCCCGGAGGAGCTCGATCGCCACCTCGGCGTGGCTCGCCGGCGGCACGCACACGCCGAAGAGCTCGAGCTCCGGATCGGCGAGCAGCTCGCGGAAGTCGGTGGCCCGGCGCGCGATGCCGAAGCGCTCCGCCACCGCGTTCACGCGCGCGCCGTCGAGATCGGCCACGGCAGCCACCTCCAGCTCGGGCACGGTGCGGAGCGCCGGGAGGTGCAGGCGCTCCGTGACCTGTCCGCAGCCGACCAGCGCGATCTTCATCGTGGCCGAATCCATGGCGCGCGGCCAGACTAACCCGGATGCCCGAGCCTCCCTCCCAGTGAGCGCCCCCGCGTCCGCGCGCAGGCGGCCGCCGGCCGGGCCGCTCACCGCAAGCGTCACCGGCCGCGTGGCCGAGCTCGTCACGCAGGCGCTGCTCATCGCCCTCATCCCGCGCGCCCTCGGCCCCGAGGACTACGGCGACTTCGCGGTCGTGCTGTCGGTGGCCACCCTCGCGTCCACCTCGCTGTCGCTCGGGGGGCCCATGCTGATGGCCCGCTATCTCCCGGCCGCACCGGCCGGGCGGCGCAGAGGGGTGGCACGGGCGCTCGGGCTCAGGGTGCTCCGCATCCGCGCGGTGCTCCTGCTCGGGCTGGCGCTTGCGGCGGCGCTCCTGTCGGCGCTTGACCCGGACGGCCTCCCGCGCACGCTCACGGCCCTGGCGCTCGTGGCGATCGTGTTGGAGGCGGCCGCCACGCTCGCCAGCGACGTTGCGCTCGGACTCCACGAGGTCCGGCTCTGGAGCTTCCGCTACGCCATCCGCAACGCGGCGATGGTGATCGCGGCGCTCGCGCTCCATCCGGTCTTCGGCCTGGACGGCGCGGTGGCGGCCGTGGCGATCGGCGCCGCGGTCATGCTGGCCGTGTTCGTGCCGAGCCTGGTCCGCGAGCTGTCGGGCGCTCCCTCGTCCGAGCCGATACCGGAGGGCGCCCTGCGCTTCGGCCGCCTCCAGGCGATCAGCGGCGGGCTGGGGCAGTTCGCCTTCCAGGGCCCGGTCATCGCCGTGGCGCTCACGGGCGACGCCAGCCGCGAGTCGGCCCGCGCGGCGCTCGCGATGAGCGTCGCCTCCGCCGCGATGCTCGGGATCTCGGCGCTGTTCACCGCGCACCTGCCCGGGTTCGCCGGCAGCGCCGACCCCGCGGCGGCGGAGGCCGACCTGCGGGCCCTCGCGCGGCGGCTCCAACTGCCGCTGCTCGCGCTGGGACTCGCCGTCGCGCTCCTGGCGGAACCGGTGCTCGAGCTGCTCGTGGGCGCGCGCTTCGGCGACCTCGGCCCCGCGCTCGCCCCGGCCGCGGCGATGATCCCCGTGTCCGCGACCGCTGCGCTCGGGGTCCTGGCGGCGGCGCTGCGCCTCAGACCCGACGTGCGCCTGGTGTCGACCGCCGCGGGAGCGATCGCCTTCGTGGCCGTGGCGGTGGCGCTCGTCCCGACACTGGAGGCGCAGGGCGCGGTGTCCGCCGCGCTCGCGGCCGTCGTGGTCACCGCTCTCACCGCGGTCGCGATGCTGCCGGGCGCCATCCCCGCGCGCATCGTGGCGGAGGGCCTGGCCGGCTCCACCGTGCTGCTGGCAGTGGGCCTGGCCGTCTAGCTGTGCGGAAGCACCCGGCTGGCCGGGTGCGCACCGATGGCTTCAACGGGGACGACGAGATACGCCCAGGTGCGCTCGGGCGCTCCGGCCTTGAGGAGCGCGGGGCTGACCGCCCGCGGGCGCGCCGCCCGGAGCCGCACGACCTCGTATGTCGGCTCGCGGCGCCGGGCCACCTCCCTGAAGCCGGGGACCTCCACGCCGACCGCGCCCACCGGCGCGCGCCTCACCACGACCGCCACGACCTCCTGGGTGCTGGTGCCCCCGAGCGGCAGCCACCGGAGGCCGCCGTCGAGGTAGTGGCGCAGGAGGAACGGGTGCGGCGGGGAGAGCATGATCACCGCCCCCGGCTCGATGGACTCCAGCTCGGCGGCGGCTGCGCTCCAGTCCTCGCGCTGGAGCCGAGGCTCGGTGGCCACGGCGACCAGCACGCCGAGCCAGAGGAGCCCGAGGGCCAGCCCCGCCGCGAGACCCGCGCGCCCGGCACGCCGGGCGCCGAAGCCGGCCGCCATCGTGAGCAGGAGCAGGAGGAACGCGGCGATCTCGTTCCGCGCGTTGAGGAAGTCGTAACCGAGGATCGCCGCCAGCAGCGGCAGGCCGAGGGCCGCGGCCGCGAGCGTCGCGAACACGAGCCCTCCCCGGCGTTCGCGCCCGGCGGCGCGAGCGGCGAACAGCCACAGGCCAGCGAGTGCCAGCACGACGGCCGCGGCGCCCACCAGCGGGTTGTCGATGGCGGAAGCGGTGTCGCCCAGGAGGAACTGCTTGGGCATGGCGGCCACTCCGTGTACGCCCGTGTTCCAGCGGACGTCGCCACCCGCCTTGTCGCTCTCGCTCACGAGCAGCGGCAGGAGCGCCGCACCGATGGCGAGCAGGCCGGCGGCCACCAGGGCGGCCCGCCGGCCGCCGACCCTGGCGAAAACGAGCCACGCGGCCTCCCCCAGCACCACGAACACGGCGAAGTAGTGCGTCGCGAGGGCGAGCGCCGACACGACAGCCCACCACACGACCGAGGACCGGCTCGGCGCCTCGAGGGCGCGGGCGAACAGGAACAGCGAGACGCACGCCAGGAGAAGGAACAGCGCGTAGGCGCGCGCCTCCTGCGAATACCAGACGAACAGTGGGTTGACGGCCACGAGCCCGGCGGCCACGAGCGCGGCGCGACGCGAGACGAGCCGCGCGACGAGCCCGTAGACCACGGGGATCGTGAGCGTGCCCGCGAGCGCGGAGAGCGAGCGCAGGGCCACCTCGGTGGTGCCGAACAGCTTCGCCCAGAGCCACGCCACCGCGAAGTAGAGGGGCGGGTTCGGCTCGCTCTCGCGGACGTGGTCGAGCATGCCGCCGAAGCTCCTCTGCACGGCATCGAGCGTGAGGCCCTCGTCGAGCCAGTAGCTCTGGACGTCCAGGGTCGAGAACCGGAGCCCCGCGCCGAGGGCGATCAGCGCGAGCACCGGCCACACGTCTCTGGCTGTGGCGTTCCGCATGGACCTCGGTTCCACGCTAACCGCAGGTCTCCCCCGGCGCCGCGATACTCACCACCTCGCCATGGAAAGCGACGCCACCAGCCTCGTGCCGGGTCCCGACGGCCGCGACCGCTGCTGGTGGGGCACCGGGTCTCCCGAGTACCTCGACTACCACGACCGCGAGTGGGGCCGGCCGAGCCATGACGAGACCCACCTCTTCGAGCTGCTGACGCTCGAGGCGTTCCAGTCCGGTCTGTCTTGGCTGACGATCCTGCGAAAGCGCGAGGGCTTCCGGAGCGCCTTCCAGGGCTGGGACGTGGAGCGGATAGCCGGCTACGGCGACCGCGATGTGGAGCGGCTGCTCGGCGACGCGGGCATCGTGCGCCACCGCGGCAAGGTCGAGGCCACGATCGCGAACGCGCGGGCCGTCGGCGCCCTGGCCGACGACCGGCTCACGCTCGCCGAGCTGCTCTGGCGCTTCGCTCCCGACCCCGGGCCGGCTCCCACGGGGCGCCACGACCTTGCCTCCGAGACGCCGGAGTCGGAGGCCATGTCCAAGGAGCTGAAGCGCCGCGGGTTCCGCTTCGTGGGCCCGACCGTCGCCTACTCGCTGATGCAGGCAGCCGGCCTGGTGGACGACCACCTGGCGGGCTGCGCCTTCAGGTGCGCGCCGGACCGGCCGGGCCGGGAGTGACCTGTCAGTTAGTCGCGCATACCGCGAGGAACTGACGCCTCACTCCGGCCGGCCGCCAGGCAGCTTCAAGCGCGCTTGAAGTCAGGCGCCGGATCTGCTCCCATCCGGCCGATGTCCGAGCTGATGACGATCGGGGCGCTGTCGAAGCGCACGGGCGTGGCCTCGTCGGCGCTCCGCTTCTACGAGGAGCGGGGGCTGATCGCCTCCGAGCGCACGTCCGCCGGCCATCGCCGCTTCGCGCGGCCGGTGATCAGGCGCGTGGCGTTCATCGTCTTCGCGCAGCGCGTGGGCCTGAGCCTCGACGAGATCGGGACCGAGCTCGCCAAGCTGCCCGCGCACCGGGTGCCGGGCCGGCGCGACTGGTCGAAGCTCTCGAGCATGTGGAGCGGGCGAATCGACGAGCGCATCCGCGAGCTGGAGCGCCTCAAGGCCGGCCTCACCGAGTGCATCGGCTGTGGCTGCCTCTCGCTCAGCCGCTGCCGGCTGGCGAACCCGGGCGACCGCGCCGCCGCGGCGGGCCCGGGTCCGCGCTACTGGATCGGCGACGCGCGCCCTTAATCCCTGGAGCTACCCGCCGAAGCGCGGCTGCAGCGCCACCACGTCATCCACGTACTGCTCGGTCTGAGGCAGCACGCCGATGCTCTTCACCGAGCCGAGGCCCTGGTAGTACGCGGCCACGGTCTCGCGGATGTTCCAGCCGGTGTCGCGCAGGAGCTGGCGGAGGAACAGCACGCCCGCCCGGACGTTGTCGACGGCCGAGTTGGCGTCGAGCGGTCCGGCGGCGAGGTTCCCGTCGATCCAGGACCACGTGCCCGGGAGGATCTGCATCACTCCGCGCGCGTTCGCGGTCGACACGACCGAGTTGTTGAAGCCGCTCTCCTGCCAGGCGATCGCCGTGGCCAGCGAGGCGGGCACCTCGTACTCGGCGGCCACCTGGGCGATGGTCTCCGCGCTCACGCGCTCGGTGGTCGGGTAGGGCGCCGCGTCGGGCACGACCTGCTGCTCCGGCAGCGGGGCGCCCGTCTCGAGGCTGGTTCCGGCCGGAAGCTTCAGCACGGTGCCGATCAGAAGCGGCGCGGCGGGATCGACGCCGTTCATGGCGGCCACGGCCCCCATCGCCACGCCCGAGCGCTCCGCGATGCTCGAAAGCGAGTCGCCGGCGCGGACGACGTAGGAGCCGAGCGCCGGTGGGCCGGCGCCGCCGCTGGGCGCGGGCTCGCCAGGAGCTGGGATGTCGATCTCCGTGCCCTGAATGATGTAGGTGTCGGGAGAGATGCCGTTGGCCGCCGCGAGGTCCCCGACGCTGATGCCGTTGGCGGCCGCGATCGACCACAGGCTCTCGCCGTGCTCGATGGTGCGGCTCACGCTCGCGTTGGCGGTTGCGCTGAAGGCCAATACGCCGATGACGATGGCTCCGAGCACTGGTCTTGCGATCAAGTCGTCTCCCCTGGTTTTCCCGCGGTGGACAGGCTCGCTTCTGGCCCTCCTGCGGGTCTCCTCCGCCCGGGGGTTCTTATGTCCACCTGCAACGAACCCTGCGTCGTGGTGGCGCCGAAGCGACTCCGCCCCTACCCTCGAACGATGGCTCGCGTCTGGTCCACGCTGCTTGCGCTCGGGCTCGCCTGCGCGGTCCTGGCGGCACCGGCCTCGGCGCGCTGGTACGGCAGCACCCTGCGCGCGCCGGCCAACGCCACCTACGGCTGCGAGTCGGCGATCATCAGCGCCCCGCTCGGCGGCTTCGTGCTCCAGCCCACCGGGCAGGTGTCCTGCACCTACCGCCACGGCGGCTACCTCTTCAAGCCCAGACCCACCTTCATCGTCCCGCGCACGGGGCGCATCACCAGGATCCGCGTCAAGTCGGGAGCAAACCCCGCCAAGCTGCGACTGACCGTACTCACCGGATCGAGTCGCGTGGACACCTTCACGGGCCGCGACCTGCCCGGGACGTACACGTGCTGCACCGCCCGCTACGTCGGCAAGCCGTTCCGGGTGCGTGCGAACAAGGTGACGACCAAGAAGGTGAACGTCCGGGTGTTCGACGTCCGGAGCAAGCGGCTCCGCCATCGCATCCACTCCTCCGACGGGCTCGCCCTCAGCGCCGTGGGGCCGGGCACGCTCCCGCTGAGCATCGGCCCGGTGCTGGGCGGCTTCGACACCGGCACGCCGCTTGCGACCTCCTACTTCCCGCTCACCCGCAAGGGCGAGCCGCGCGTGGAGGGCTACTCCCTCACCGGGATCGACCTGCTCTTCCAATGGGAGTTCAAGAAGCGCTAGCTTGACGCGCAGCCGTGGTAGCGGATCTCCACGCGCACTACGCGATGCACCTCGCCCCGGGCGACGAGCCGTCCACGCTCGATCTGCTCGGCCCGGGCGCACGCCGGCTCCGCAGGCGCGACCGCCTCCGCGCGTCGATCGTCGGCGTGCTCAGCCACTTCGCCAACTACTCCGACCTCGGCTCGGAGCCGCGCGTGACGCTCTCCACGCTCACGGCCGGGGAGGTGCGCCTCGCGTTCTCCGTCCTCTACTCGCCGTTCGACGAGATGGACCTCGCCCAGCCCTACGCCGCCCCGCCGCAGCCGGGCTACCCCGCGACCCTGATCGAGCAGCTGGAGCTCGTGGAGAGCGACATCGAGGAGCACCATTCCGGCACGGCCGTCGTCGCGCGCGATCCCGACGAGCTGGCGCGGCTCCTGCCGTCGGGCAAGGTCGTGCTCGTGCACTGCGTGGAGGGCGGCTTCCACCTCGGCCCGACCGCGGGCGACATCGAGCGGTCCGTTGCGAAGCTCGCCGCCAGGGGTGTGGCCTACGTGACGCTCGCGCACCTCTTCTTCAGGCAGGTGGCCACGAACGCGCCGGCGATCCCGTTCATCCCCGACTGGCTCTACCGGCTGCTCTTCCGCCAGCGCCGCGACCAGGGCCTCACGAAGCTCGGCGAGGCCGCCGTGCGGGCGTTGCTCGCCCAGCGCGTCCTCATCGACCTCTCCCACATGAGCGACCGGGCGCTGGAGGACACCCTCGCGCTGCTCGACCGGGAGGACCCGGAGCGCCGGGTGCCGGTGCTCTCGTCGCACGCCGGCTGCCGCTTCGGCCGCCAGGAGTACAACCTGACCGACGACACGGTCAGGAGGATCGCCGAGCGGGACGGCGTGATCGGCCTGATCTTCGCCAACCACCAGATCCTCGACGGCATCCGCGGGCCGGCGCCGAGCTCGCTCTCCGACTCGGTGGGCGTGCTTGCCCGGCACATCGACCACATTCACGAGCTCACCGGCTCGCACCGCCACGTGGGAATCGGCTCCGACCTCGACGGCTTCGTCAAGCCGACGCTCGCGAGCCTCCAGACGATGTCCGACATGAAGCCGCTCAAGGCGGCCCTCTCGGAGCGCTACGGGCCGGAAGCGACCCGCCTGATCTGCTTCGAGAACGCGCTCCGCCCGCTGCGCTCCTACTGGCGGTCGGCCGCGTGACGGCGAAGCCCGTGCCCGAGGAGCTGGACCTGGTGCTCGCCGGAGGCGGGGTGCTGGGGATCGGGCACGTGGGCGTCCTCTCGGTCCTCGAGGACCGCGGCTACGTGTTCAAGCGCCTCGCCGGCACGTCGGCCGGCTCGATCGTGGCTGCGCTGCTCGCGGCCGGCATGCCAGTCGGGCGCATGCGCGAGCTGGTGGGCGAGCTCGACTACCTCGGCTTCCGCGACCGGAGCGTGCGCGACCGGCTGCCGCTGATCGGCCCGCTGGCGTCCGTGCTGTTCGAGAACGGCTTCTACGAGGGCGACCACCTGCACGAGTGGCTGGGCGCGGAGCTGACGAAGCTCGACGTGCGCACTTTCGGCGACCTGCGGATCAAGGACCCCGGAAGCTCGCTGGCGAAGGAGCAGAGCTACCGGCTGGTTGTGATGGCCGCCGACCTCACCACCGGCGAGCTGGTGCGCCTGCCCTGGGACTACCACCGCTACGGCCTCGATCCCGACGAGCAGTCGGTGGCGGACGCCGTGCGGGCCTCGATGTCGATCCCGTACTTCTTCGAGCCGAGAAAGCTGGAGGACTCCGACGGGAAGGAGCACCTGCTGGTGGACGGCGGCGTGCTCTCGAACTATCCGCTCGAGGTGTTCGACCGCACCGACTCGGCGCGCCCGCGCTGGCCCACCTTCGGCGTGACGCTGCTCCCGCCGCTACCGGCCGGCAGCGCCGAGATCTTCCCCCAGCTGCGAGGGCTCAGGCACGTGGGTGCCCTCGGCTTCCTGGAGTCGCTGGTCACCACCCTCGTGGTCGGGCGCGACCAGGGCTACCTGAACCAGCCGTGGGTCAGCGCCCGGAGCATGCAGGTGGACAATCTCGGCATCAACCCGGTGGACTTCGGGATCACGAAGGACCAGGCGGCCCGCCTCTTCCAGAGCGGTCGCGACAGGGCCGAGGCGTTCCTGGCCGAGTGGGACTGGGAGAGCTACCTGCGCAAGTTCCGCCCGGCGGTCTAGCGGATCGGGGGGCCGCCGAAGTCGGTGGTGTAGGTCCAGGGCGTGGCCTTCGAGCGCGGCGTCTCCGGCGCGCCGCGGGTGAGCCCCAGGCCGATCTCGGTGAACTCGCCTCGCAGGATGTTCTCGCGGTGCGGCGGGCTGTGCATCCACAGGTCCACCACCTGGAAGGGAGAGGCCTTGCGGCCCGCCGCCCAGGCGATGTTCTCGCCGGTGATCGCGTTGTTCGACGGATAGCCCGCGGCGAGCATCCGCTGCTGAGGGTCCACGCCGTCGGGGGTGTCGTGCTCGAAGAAGCGTCTGGCCACCATGTCCTCGGAGTGGCGCTGCGAGGCCACGTCGAGCTGTGCACGCCGCTGTAGCTGCGCCAGGCCGTGCCGGGCGCGCTCGCCGTTGAGGAGGCAGAGCGTGAGCTGCCGGGCCTGCTCGACGCCGAGGTCGGCCGGCTCGTGGTCCACGGCGCCGCAGGACGACCGGTGCTCCGGCGAGGAGTCGTCGCTCGACGCGCGCGATGCGACCAGCACCCCGGCTCCGCCCAGGACGACGATCGCCAGCAGCACGCGCGGGGCCACGGTTCACCATCGGCCGCGATCGGAGCGAGGTTGAACCGCAACTTCGGGGGCCCACCCGGTTCTCATCGGTGCCCGACACCGCGCTCATGCGTCCCCTCCTCCGCTCGCCCACGGTCCCCGCGCGTCTCAAGCGCCCGGTGCTGGCGGCCGCCGCGCTGCTGGCGATGGCCGCAACGGGATGCGCGGTCACCCCCGCGAAGGAGTTCCAGCACTCCACCTTCGAGGGCTTCGACGTGATCTCGTACGTGCCGGAGAACCCGCGCGGGCTCGTCTACCTCTTCCACGGAACCAACGGAAGCGCCGCCTTCGCCGAGCGCGTGGAGACCACCGACGTGCTCAACAGGCTGATCGGCCAGGGCTATGGATTCGTCTCCACATCGAGCACCGAGCGCACCGGCGACCGGCGCTGGGACCCCGCGAACGCGTCCACCACCACCAATCCCGATCTCGCCCGGCTCGCCCGCCTGCAGACCCATCTCATCAACACCACTCCCGTGAGCGCCTCCACGCCGCTGGTCGGGATCGGCATGTCGAACGGAGCCCGCTTCGTGACGCTGTGGGGGCAGGTCTGGAAGAACGGCGGATATCCCGTCAGGGCGATCTGGGCGAGCATGGGCCGGATCGCCAACCCGGTCTCGGCCCCGGGCGCGCTCACCGTCCCGACGGTCTTCTCGACGGCGGTGAACGACTTCACCGTGCCGCCGGGGCCGATCGTCACCAACTTCTACGACACCCGGCAGGCCGGCACCCCGACGGAGCTGTACTTCTCGCACGAGCGCAAGCTCGCGAGCGCGCCCTACCTGCGGATCCCGGGCATCGACCAAGCGGAGGCCGGCCAGATCGTGGACGCGCTCGAGGCCACCGGCGTCTGGAACGCCGAGGGCAAGCGTGTGGTGAGCGACATCGAGCAGGCGGCGGCGCAGGCAGCGACGGCGCAGCTCCCGCCCTCCGTGGCCGGCCAAGACGGCGCGATCGCGGACGAGACGGCTCTACAGCTCGCGGTGCACCAGTTCACGGCCGAGCACGCCGGGAAGGTCCAGGCGTTCTTCGACCGCTACGTGCCGCGGTAACCGGGCGTCTCGCCGCGTGGGAGACTCGCCAGCACCGTGCGGGCCGGAAGGGCCAACCGTGTGCCCCGTCCTCCCCCCTGGCTCGCCGCTTGGGGCACGCCGGTCGCGGTGTTCACCGCCGTGGCGATCGTCCTGTTTGCACCGGCCGCGGGTGGCGGGAAGGTGCTCTCCGGCAGCGACCTGCTCCTGTTCTCGCCGCCCTTTCCCCCGCAGCCGGCGGGCGCGCGGTACGAGAACCAGCTCCAGTACGACGCCGCCTACGTCTTCGAGCCGGATCAACTCCAGGTCCGGGAGGCCCTCAGGTCATTCTCGCTGCCCACCTGGACCTCGCGGCTGTCGGCGGGGCGCCCGCTTCTGGCGGCCCAGCAGAGCGCTCCGCTCTTCCCGCTGAATTGGATATCCAGCGTCCTGCCGTACTGGGAGTCGCTGGTCTGGGTGGCTGTGCTCAAGCTGGTGCTTGCGGCCCTCGGCACGTTCCTCTTGTCGCGGGACCTGGGACTCGGTCGCGCGCCGGGCGTGCTGGCAGGGGTCGCGTTCGGCTTCGGGACGTACCTCGTCCTCTGGTTGAGCCACCCGCACGTGAACGCATACCTGCTTCTGCCGTGGCTGTTCCTGTTCGCCGAGAGGTTGTGCCGGGATGGCCGGCCGGCGGACGCGTGCGGTCTGGCGGCCTTCCTGGGCCTGGCCTTCCTCGGCGGACAGCCGGAGAGCGGCCTGATCGTTGCGGTGCCGACCGCCGCCTGGGTGGCCTTCAGGCTCGTTACCTTGCGCCGCGACTGGGCGGTCGTGGCGCGTCGTGCCCTGCTCGCGGCCGGCGCCGCGATCGTGGGGGCCGGTCTCGCCGCCGTGATGATCCTGCCCTTCCTGGAGGCGCTCGGCGAGTCCTACATGACCTCTCGCGGGGGCGGAGCCGCCCTTGACCCGAGCGCGGCGCTGTCGATCCTGTTCCCTGAGTACTGGGGCCGGCCGGATCGCGCGGCGGTTCCGCTCGGACCGTCGAACTTCGGCGAGCGCACGATCTACATCGGGGTGCTCCCGGCCGCGCTTGCGCTCGCCGGGTTGGTTGCGAGGCGACCCGGTGCTCCGCAGATCTTCTTCGCGGGCCTGCTGGACCTCGCGTTGCTCGCCGGGTTCGACACGGGGGCGATGAGCACCGCCGCGCGCGACCTGCCGTTGCTGTCCCAGATCGCCATGAACCGGGTGATCGTGCTCGCCACGTTCGCGGGCGCGATGCTGGCCGCATTCGGGTTCGAGGTCGTCCTGCGCGGGTCCGCGGCCGAGCGGCGACGGGCGGCCGCCGCGACGGCGGCCGCGATCCTCGTTCCGGGGCTGGTGGTGCTCGTCGTGCGACACGCCTGGCTCGCGGAGCTGGGGGACGGCGTTCGGCGCATGCTCGGCTCGGGCGCCGATCCGAGCGAGGAGGTGCTCGGCCTCGCGGCGATTCTCCGGTGGCTCGTGGTTGGCACGCTGGGAGTGGCCGCGATCGGACTGCTGGCGCTCCGGCCCCGGCTCGGACGCTGGCTGGTTCCGGTGACCGTCGGCATCGTGTGCCTCGACCTGGTCGCCATGGGGTACGGGTACAACCCGGCGATCGAGAAGAGCCAGGCAGCGCCTCCCGAACCCGCTGCCATCCGCGCGCTGAAACGCCTGACTCCTCCAGAGGGCCGGATCGGCGGAGACAGCGCCCTGGGCCCCAACACGGCCGCCAAATGGGGCCTTGCGGACGTTCGCGGGCACGAGCTGCCGGTCGTCGAACGCCACCAGAAGCTGTGGCTGGCGATAGGCGGCGGCTCCGGCGGCCAGGGCCTTCAGCGGACGCGCCTGCAATCGGGCCTCCCGACCCCCCACCTGTTGCTCGACCTGTTCTCCGTGAACGCCGTGCTGCTCGTGAACCCGGCCTTCGCCGGACTGCCCGTGAGGTACCAGGGACCCGACGGCATCGTGGTGAGCAACCCCACACCGTTCCCCCGGGCGTTCGTCGCCTACGGATGGCGCCCGAGCGAGTCGCTCGACGAGTCGATCGCTCTGGTGGCCGGAGGCTCGCGACGGCAGGCGCGCGACGAGCCCGCGATCGAGCACGCGAAGGATCCACCGGGCGGCGTGGTCCCTCCCGCGACCCCGGCGCGTATCGAGAGCGAGACCCAGACGTCGGCCGAGATCGAGGCGGTGGCCAGCCGGCCCGGCAGGCTCGTGCTCCTCGACACCTTCTACCCCGGGTGGCACGCGACCGTCGACGGCGAGTCCGCGGAGATCGAGCCCGCCAACGCCGCCTTCCGAGCCGTCGAGATACCGGCGGGAACCCATCGCGTCCGGTTCACCTACCGGCCGGCCAGCGTGTATGTGGGCGGCGGCCTATCGATCGCCGCTCTGGCGCTCCTGGCGGGGGTCCTCGTGCTGAGCCGCCGCCGCGGTGCGACCTAGAGGGGTACCGCTGCCGCGGGGCGCTTCTCGTGACCGCGGCTCTCGCCGGCCCCGGCCGGCGCCGCGCCACGGCGTGCCTTCGCCTCCTCGCGAACGAGCAGCAGCGCCGGGATCAGCGCCAGCGCCGTGAGGCCCAGCGCAAACCAGTAGGTGTGCGCGAATGCCTCGGCCAGCGGGTCGGCCACGCGGAGGCGCGCAGAGTCCGAGAGCGAGGCCCCCGTCACGCCGCCCTGCGCGCCCTCGCCGAGCGTCGAGATGATCCGGTTCTGCAGGATCACGATGAGCAGCGCGGCGCCGATCGACCCGCCGACGCGCTGCAGAACGTTGAGCGCGGGGGTCGCGCGCGGCACCTGGTTGCGCTTGAGCGTCGCGTAGGCGCCGGCCATCGCGGGCATCATCGAGCCGCCCAGGCCGAGACCGCGGAGCACCAGGGCGAAGCCGATCACCCAGTAGGACGTGGTGGCTCCGACCTGGGTGAAGATCGCCGTGCCCGCCAGCAGGAAGATCAGGCCCACCACGACCACGCGGCCGCCGCCGAAGCGGTCGGTGGCGCGGCCGCCGAGGTTCATGCCGATGGCGGCTCCGAGGCCCTGCGGCGCCACGAGCAGGCCCGCGATCAGCGGTGATTCGCCGCGAGCGATCTGGTAGTAGAGCGGCAACAGGATCATCGAGCCGAACAGCGCGATGCCGGTGAGGAAGACGGTGGCCGCGGCGGCCGAGAAGCCACCCGAGCGGAACAGCCCGACGTCGAGGAGCGGGTAGCGCACGCGCATCGCGTGGACGACGAAGGCAGCCACGGCGATGAGGCCGAGCACGAGCGGCAGCCAGGCGCTCACGGCCGCGAGGGTGCGGTGCGCCCCGTACTCCGAGATGCCGAACACGATCGCGCCTACTCCCGGCGATACGAGCGCGAGCCCCTTCCAGTCGAGCTTGGTGACCTCCTCGCCGTCCGCGGCGGCGCGTCCCGGGGCGCGGCCGGCGGGCATCAGCCGGCGGGCCAGCAGGAGCCCGATGATCCCGACCGGCAGGTTCACGAAGAAGATCCAGCGCCAGGACAGGTTCTGGACGATCGCGCCGCCGATCACCGGGCCGAGCACGGGGGCCAGCAGCATCGGCACGCCCACGATGCTCATCACGCGGCCCATGCGCTCCGGGCCCGCGGCCTGCGCGAGCGTGATCATCCCGATCGGCATGATCATCCCGCCCGTGAAGCCCTGGAGGATCCGGAAGCCGATCAGCGACTCGGCGCTCCACGCCAGGCCGCAGAGGCCGCTCGTGACCACGAAGGCGGCCACGGCCGCCATCCACACCTGCCGGGGGCCGAAGCGCTCGGCGGCCCATCCGGTCAGCGGTATCGCGGTGGCGAGCGCGAGCAGGTAGCCGGTGCTGACCCACTGGATCGTCGACAGCGGCGCCCCCAGGTCGATCCGCAGCGTCTCGAGCGCCACGTTCACGATCGTCGTGTCGAGGATCGACATGATCGCCCCGATCACGACGACCACGGCGATCCGTCGTACGTCGCGGGGAAGCCCCGCCGCCATCAGGCCTCTGCCGCGACGGGCTCGCGTGCGCCGGCCCTCTGTGGCGCGCGCCTGTGCTCGGCGGGAGCGCGGCTGGGTCGCCGCGGACGTGGGATGAGCGAGGTGGCGATCAGGGCGACCACGGCGGCCACGGCGCTCATCGCGAAGGCCTCCGTGAAGCCCTGCTCGGCCGGGAAGCGACCGTCGAGGATCACGTGCCCGGCAAGCATCGCAGCCGCCACCTGGGCCCCGATCGAGCCGCCGATCGAGCGCATGATGGTGTTGATGCCGGTGGCCACGCCAGTCTGGTCCTGACGCACGGCCTCGACCACGAGGTTGGCCATCGCGGCGAAGGCGAGGCCGATGCCGATCCCCACGAGCAGGGCGCCGAAGGCGATCTCCGCGAGCGTGTCGTGGAAGAGCGCGAGCTCCACGTAGGCGAGGATGGCGAAACAGCCGCCGAGGGCGAGCGGAAGGCGCGACCCGAAGCGCGAGCCGAGCCAGCCCGACAGCGGACCGGCGCCGAGCATCACGAGCGCGCTCGGCAGCAGCAGCAGGCCCGCCACCGTCGTGGACTCGCCGAAGCCGTACCCGGTCACCGACGGAAGCTCAACGAGCTGGGGAATCAGCACGTAGGAGCCGAACATCGCGAAGCCGATCGCGAAGCCGGTGAGGTTGGTGGACCACACGGCGCGCTGAGACATCAGCTCCATGTCGACCATCGGCTCCTTCACGCGGCGCTCGAAGTTGACGAAGGCCGTCCCGGCCACGATGGCCGCGGCGAACAGCCCGAGCACGCCCGGCGAGTCCCAGCCCCACGCGTTGCCCTGCGAGACGCCGAGCAGCAGCGAGCCGAGCGCGAGCGACAGCAGCGCGGCGCCGCCCCAGTCGATCCTCGCGTTCACGCGGACCGGCGACTCGGGCACGTAGCGCCAGGTGGCCCACGCGGCGATACCCGTCACGCCCACCGAGGACCAGAAGATCCACTGCACGGACAGGTGGTCGACCATCACGCCGGCCAGCACGAGGCCGAGCCCGCCGCCGATGCCGAAGGTCGCTGAGATCAGGCCGATCGAGGTGGCCACGCGCTCGCGCGGGAACTCGTCGCGGATGATCCCGAAGGCGAGCGGGAAGATCGCGCCGCCCGCGCCCTGGATGGCGCGCCCGAGGATGAGGACGCCGATCGAGTCGCCGATCGCCGCCACGAGCGAGCCGAGCGCGAACACGCCGAGCACGGCGAGCAGAATCTTCTCCTTGCCGTACATGTCGCCCAGCCGGCCGAGCAGCGGGGTCGAGACGCTCGACGTGAGGAGGAAGGCGGTGAGCAGCCAGGTGGCGGCCTCCGGGGAAGCCCCGACCTCCTCCTGGATGGCCGGCAGCGCCGGGATGATCATCGTCTGCGCCAGCGCGTAGGCGATGGCGCCCAGGACGAGGATCCCGAGCGTGCGGTTGGGGTGGGCGCGTGCCACCTGGGGAGTGAGGTTCGGGGTCACGGATGCAGGTCGTCGATCGCGGCGGCGAGGGAGTGCAGAAGGCGGGCGGCCGAGTCGCGCTCGCTCGGGGACAGGCGGCTGAAGACCTCCTCGCGCGCGCTGGCTATGCGCTTGCGCTTGGCGGCCACGAGCCTGCGGCCCTCGGCGGTGAGCGTGATCTCCACGCGGCGCCGGTCGCCGCCCTCGGGGCGCCGGCGCTCGGCGAGGCCGCGCTTGACCAGGCCGTCCATCATCCGGGTGGCCGTCGGTGCGGCCACCCCGGCTGCCTCGGCGAGCGCGCACATGGCCATCGGAGCGGTGCTCGTGGCGAGCGGCTCGACCAGATGGAACTGGGACGCGCTCAGCTCCGGCACGGCGGGGGCGCGGTTGAAGCGCCCGCGCGCCGTCCGGAGCGCGCGCATGAACTCATCGAGCCCCGAGGTGAACGCCTCGACGTCGCCGGCGGTCTTGGTCGTGGTGGAAGCCATCTATTAGCAGGCTAACAGATAGCCAGCTAGAGATCGCTCCTTTTCTCAACTGTCCCGACTTCCATCCACCCCTCGGATGAAAGTCGGGTCAGTTCGCGGCTACGCGACCTGGCGGCCCGGCGCAACCTCCACCACGAAGACCGGATCGAGCGCGTGGCGCGCCGCCCGGACCGTGTGCCGCAGGGAGCGCGGAGCGCGCGCGTAGTAGAGCGGGCTTGCGCCGTCGCCCAGGAGCCGGGCCACCATGGCCACTCCCTGGACGTCGACCGGCTCGTCGTCCCGGAGCCGGTTGATGAGGGCCCGCAGGTCTCCGGCGCAGTCGCGCACCGCCTGGTGGCGGGGCGTGAGCTGGACGCTGAAGTGAGGCGCGTAACGGTCGCTGTCGCGCAGGACGCCCTCGAGCGTGTCGGCGAGCCGGGCCCGCTCGGCGTCGGTGCCGAGCTGGCGGGCGCGACGGTCCAGGGCGGGGTCCGACTCGGCGTCCGCTCCGCGGGCCAGCTCGTCGTCGAGCCGGGCGAGCTGCCACCACACCCGGAGCCTCAGAGCCGGGCTGCTGCCTGCTGGCCGCACACGGGTTCGGGGGTTGGGGTAGATGCCGTTGGGCATGTCGTGGCCTCCCAAGATTGGGTACCACCAGAGGATGCCTCGCGGCAGCCCGATCGCCCATGGGGGATGCCACCCATCCTTCGTGTGGGGAGGCCCCCACACGGCAGCTTGTCTCCCACGGCGATCGATCTCCCCGTGCGCAACCGGCGGCAACGAAGTGCCCGGCCGTCCTTGTTCACCCGGGTGTTCCTCGCCAAAGCGGCCGGCTCGCGGCCGTGACACCGCTGCTGCTCTTTGCCCCGATCGAGATCAGCTATCCGGTGACCGTGAACGTCCTCCTCGTGCGCGGGCTCGTGGCGCCGCTCGGCCGCCTGACCGAGACGATGCGGTCGGTCGAGCCGCTCGAGCCCGGCCGCCGGCTCGTGATCCCGGGATCCGATGCCGAGGTGCACGCCCTCACCAGTGAGGCCGTGCGCCACGCCGATGCCTCGAAGGTCCTCCTCGACGTGCGCCAGGTGGACGGCGGCGGCGTGCGGCTGATCGTGCGCGACGACGGTCGCAGGCTGCCGCCCGACGTGGGTCACGGCGGGGACGGGATCGCCGGGATGCGCGAGCGCCGCATGTGGGCGCTCGCCTGGCCGAGGCGGGCGACGGCGCGGAGGCAGTGGAGCAGCCACATCCTCGAGAAGCTGGGGATGCGCGACCGGGTGGAGCTGACCCGCTACGCGATCCGGCGCGGGCTCGTGGAGCCCTGATGGCGGTAGAACTCGACCGGCTCGGCAGCCGCCGGGGTCCGGCCGAGGATGAGGTCGGCCGACTTCTCCGCGGTCATCATCACGGGCGCGTAGATGTTCCCGTTGGTCACGTAGGGGAACACCGAGGCGTCGACCACGCGCAGACCGTCCACGCCGTGCACGCGCATCGTGAGCGGGTCCACCACCGCCTGGTCACCGGTGCCCATGCGGCACGTGCACGAGGGGTGCAGCGCGGTCTCGGCGTCCTTCGCGACCCAGTCGAGGATCTGCTCGTCGGTCTCGACCTCCGGTCCCGGTGACAGCTCGCCCCCGTCGAGGTCCGAGAAGGCAGGCTGCGAGAGGATCTTGCGCGTGGCCCGGATCGCCTCCACCCACTCGCGCCGGTCGTTCTCGGTCGATAGGTAGTTGAAGCGCAGCGCCGGGTGCTCGCGCGGGTCCTTGCTGACCGCCTTCACGCTGCCGCGCACGTCCGAGTACATCGGCCCCACGTGCACCTGGTAGCCGTGGCCGCCGCCGCCGGGGGGCAGCGAGCCGTCGTAGCGGACCGCGATCGGCAGGAAGTGGTACATCAGGTTGGGGTAGCGGACCTCGTCGTTGCCACGGATGAAGCCGCCCGCCTCGAAGTGGTTGCTCGCCCCCGGCCCGGACTTCGTGAGGAACCAGCGGAGCCCGACTCCAGGGCGCCTGCGCATCGCGAAGTAGGGCGCCATCGACACCGGTTTGGTGGCCGAGTGCTGCACGTAGACCTCGAGGTGGTCCTGCAGGTTCTCCCCGACGCCCGGGAGGTCCTGGACGACGTCCACGCCGATGGAGCGGAGCTCGTCCGCGGCGCCCACGCCCGAGAGCTGAAGCAGCTGCGGCGAGTTGATCGCGCCCCCGCAGAGGATCACCTCTCCGGCTCGCACCCTCCGCGTGCGCCGACCGCGGGTGTACTCCACTCCCACAGCCCGCGAGCCTTCGAACAGGATGCGGGTGGTGAGGGCCAGCGTCCTGACCTCCAGGTTCCGGCGCTTCATGACCGGGTGCAGGTACGCGCGGGCCGCCGAGAGGCGCCGCCCCCTGTGCACGTTGCGGTCGAAGGCCGCGAAGCCCTCCTGGCGGTAGCCGTTCACGTCCTCCGTGAGCGGATGGCCGGCCTCCTGCACCGCCGCGAAGAAGGCGTCGAAGAGCGGCCCCTTCGCCGGCCCCCGCTCGAGCACGAGCGGGCCATCGTGGCCGCGGAAGGGATCGTCCGGCGCCGCCGCAAGGCAGTTCTCCATGCGCTTGAAGTACGGCAGGCAGTGAGCGTGGTCCCAGCTCTCCATCCCGGCGTCCGAGGCCCAGCGCTCGTAATCGAGCGGGTTGCCGCGCTGGAAGATCATCCCGTTCACGCTGCTCGACCCGCCGAGCACCTTGCCGCGCGCGTGGTAGACGCGCCGCCCGCCCATGTGCGGCTCCGGCTCGGACTCGTAGCGCCAGTCGTAGAAGCGGTTCCCGATCGGGAACGCCAGCGCCGCCGGCATGTGGATGAACGGGTCCCAGGGCCAGTCGGAGCGGCCGGCCTCCAAGACGAGGACCCGGTTTCCCGGGTCCTCGGACAGGCGGTTGGCGAGCACGCTCCCCGCGGAGCCGCCCCCCACGATCACGAAGTCGTAGTGCGCGGTCACGGGCGCGGCGGAGTCTAGGACTCCGCCGCAGTCAGCTCCTGCTTCGGGGTCTCCTTGCCCGGGTCGACGAACGGCTTCGGCACGACGACGGCCGAGACCGTCTCGCCGGGCCGCTCGACCTCGAACTCGGTGCCGAGCTCCGAGTGCTCGGTGGGCACCATCGCGAAGCCGATGTTCTTCTCGAGCTTCGGCGACCAGCAGGCGGAGGTCACCTGGCCGATGCGGGTGCCGTCCTTCAGCACGGGGAACACGTCGATCATCGAGTTGTCGTTGTAGGAGCCGGCGTTCGAGCCGCCGATCTCCACGCCCACGAGCTGGCGCTTGGGCCCCTCGGCCTTGATCTTCGCGAGCGCCTCCTTCCCGATGAAGTCGGAGGCCTGCTCGAGGTCCACCATCCAGTCGTAGCCCATGCCGACCTCGTAGGGGTTCGTGTCGAACCACATGTCGCAGCCCGGCCCGAGGGCGAGGATGCCGCCCTCGATGCGCCGGATGTGACACGGGCCGATCACCTCGAGGCCGTGCGGCTTGCCGGCCTCCAGCACCTTCTCCCACATCTGGACGCCGTGCTTGCTGGCCTCGTAGAGGTAGATCTCGAAGCCGAGCTCGGACGTGTAGCCGGTGCGCGACACGAGCACCTTGAGCCCGTCAATCTCGTACGGGCGGAGGAAGTAGTACGGAATCTCGAGGATGCTGTCGCCGAAGAGGTCCACCATCACGTCCTTCGACTTCGGCCCCTGCACTTGGAGCGGGCCCACGTCCAGCTCCTTGATGGTCACGTCGTAGTTGTTGTTGTAGGCGACGCCGCGCGCCCACAGCTCGACGTCGCTGTCGGCGAGCGAGAGCCAGAAGCGGTTCTCCTCCACGCGCAGCAGCACCGGGTCGTTGATGATCCCGCCGTCGGGCAGGCACAGGAACACGTACTTGCACTGGCCCACCGCGCACTTGTTGAGGTCGCGCGCCACGAGCAGCTGCGTGAAGTCGAACGCGTCCGGCCCGGAGATCTCGATCTGCCGCTCGACGCCCACGTCCCAGAGCGTCACGCCGTTCAGGAGATGCCAGTACTCCTCCACCGGGTCTCCGTAGTGGCGCGCGTGGTACATGTGGTTGTAGGTGCTGTAGAGCTGCACCCCGTGCTTTCGCGACGCGTAGAAGTACGGCGACTTCCGGATCCGCGAGTAGAGCATTACCCCCGGGTGCTCGTTCACAGGTGACAAGGACGTACCTCGGCTTTCAGCGACGGGATCGGTGGACCGGGACGTGATATATCACCGCGGGGGTGCGGCGGTCAACCGAGGAGGGCCAGCGCCTCGTCGAGGTCGATGCGCCGGTAGGTCTCGACCGGCACTCCGTCCTCCAGCAGCTCGCGCCTCCCCAGGCTGATCTCCCGGCGCGCCTCCGGCGCCACCTCGCCCGCCCGCACCGCGATCGTGTCCGCGCGCACGGCGGCCCCGCCGCCCTCGGCGCGCAGCCGGGCGATGCGCGCCTCCGGATCGAGGATCGCCTCGACGTAGCCCTCGGTCACGGGATTGCTCGCGATGCGCACGTCGGGGTGCTCGACCCGGCCCGACGCCGAGTAGGCGAGGCAGGTGGCGATCCGGGCCCGCGCGCTCGCCACCGTCTCCGCCTCGAGGCGCCCGTTCGCGGGCGGCCCGTCCTCCACGACCAGGCGGGTGACCGCGCGATCGTCGATCGCCTCCAGGATTCGCTCCCGGTCGTCCTCCACCACCACCTCCTTGCGCCGCGGCCAGACGTCGAGGCGCGCGTGGTCGCCCAGCGGGCCGCCGACGTGGAAGAGGTAGTAGTCGGGGTAGATGAAGAAGTCCGCGCCGCGCGAGCGCTGGATGTCGTAGAACGCCGTGATCGTCGCCGTGATCAGGGCGCTGGCGCCCACCGCCCCGCACGGGCGCCGCATGACGAGACCGAGGCGATCGTGCTCGCCGAAGCCCTCGAACAGCTCGTCGAGGCGCGCCGGCCGGCCGGCGACCCCGATCTCGAACATCGAGCTGCGCAGCTCTCGTGCCGAGTGCACGGAGTGTGATATATCACGGTCCAGGCCATTCCCCAACGCGAGGTGACCTAGTGAACGACCCCTCAGGAGCAGCCGGCTCCCTGCCGGCCACCGCGCGCGCCGTGCTGATCGGCGCTGGGATCGTCGGCAACAGCCTGGCCCATCACCTGGCCGAGCTCGGCTGGACCGACCTCGTGCTGCTCGACAAGGGCCCGCTCCCGAACCCGGGCGGGTCGACCGGCCACGCCTCGAACTTCATCTTCCCGGTCGACCACTCGCGCGAGATGACCGCGCTGACGGCCGACAGCTCGCGTCAGTACGAGGACCTGGGCGTGCGCATCGAGTGCGGCGGGATCGAGGTCGCGCGGACCGAGGAGCGCATGCAGGAGATCGATCGCAGGATGGTCTCCGCCGCGGCATGGGGCGTCGAGCCGGTGTCGATCGTCTCGCCCGCCGAGATCAAGGAGCTCGTGCCCTACATCGACGAGACGGTCGTGATCGGCGGCTTCTACACGCCGTCGGTCAGCGTGGTGGACTCGCTGCGGGCCGGCACGCTGATGCGCGAGCAGGCTCAGGCCGCCGGAGCGCTCACCGTCGCGGCTAACACGGAGGTGCTCGGCATCGACGTGGAGCGCGGACGTGTCAGGCGCGTTCGCACCACCCGCGGTGACATCGAGACCGAGGTCGTCGTGATCTGCTGCGGAGTCTGGAGTCCCCGGATCGCGCGGATGGCGGGCGCGTCGATACCGCTCACGCCCGCGGTCCACCAGATGATCGACATCGGCCCCGTGCCCCGGTTCGCCGGCGCGAAGAGCGCGATCGAGCACCCGATCGTGCGCGACATGGACACCAACATGTACGAGCGCCAGGACGGCAGCGGGCTCGAGGTGGGCTCCTACGCCCACCGGCCGATCCTGTACGACCCCGAGGACATCCCCTCGGTCGAGGAGGCCGCCCTCTCCCCCACCGAGTTCCCGTTCACGCAGGACGACTTCGCGCTTCAGATGGAGCAGGCGCTCGAGCTGATGCCGGAGATCGTGGGCGACGAGTCGGTGGGCATCAAGTACGCGATCAACGGCCTGCTGTCGCTCACCCCGGACGGCCTGCCGGTGCTGGGCGAGACGCCCGAGACGAAGGGCCTCTGGTCGGCCGCGGCGGTGTGGGTCAAGGAGGGCCCGGGGGTCGGCCGCGCGCTCGCCGAGTGGATGGTCGAGGGCGAGCCCGAGATCGACCTCCAGGCCTCGGACGTGGCCCGCTTCCACGAGCACCAGAAGAGCGTCGCCCACGTGAAGGCGCGCGCCCGCGAGCACTTCAACAAGACCTACGGGATCGTCCACCCGGGCGAGCAGTGGGAGTCGAGCCGCGGAGTGCGGCTTTCTCCCTTCTACGAGCGCGCCCGCGACCTCGGCGCCGTGTTCTACGAGACCGCCGGCTGGGAGCGCCCGCACTGGTACGAGTCGAACGCCGGGCTCGTCGAGGAATACGGCGTGGAGGGGCGCGAGGCCGAGTGGGACTCGCGCTGGTGGTCCCCGGTCATCAACGCCGAGCACCTGGCCATGCGCGACCGCGCCGCGATGTTCGACCTCACGGCCTTCTGCGTGTTCGACGTGGTCGGGCCCGGCGCGCTCGAGTCCGTGCAGCGCGTGGCGATGCGCCAGATGGACGTGAAGGTCGGGCGCGTGGTCTACACGCCGGTGCTCACCCCCCGCGGCGGCTTCCGCTCCGACCTCACGATCATGCGGCTCGGCGACGAGCACTTCCGCGTGGTCACCGGAGGAGCGCACGGGATGGCCGACCTCAAGTGGTTCTCGGACCACCTCGTGGAGGACGGCACCGCGCAGATCTTCGACCTCACCTCGAGCTGGTGCACGCTCGGCCTCTGGGGCCCTCGCGCGCGCGACATCCTGGCGGGCACCACGAGCGACGACGTGTCCCACGAGGGCTTCCCGTTCGCGAGCTGCCGCACGATCGAGGTGGGCGGGCTGCGCGCGCTCGCCTCGCGGATCTCCTACGTCGGCGACCTCGGCTGGGAGCTCTACGTGCCGATCGAGCAGGGCGCCAAGCTGTGGGACACGATCTGGGAGGCGGGCGAGCCGCACGGCGTCCTGCCCTCCGGGATCGGCGTGTACGGCACCACCGGCCGGCTCGAGAAGTGTTACCGCGCCTTCGGCTTCGAGCTCGACGGCGAGTACGACGTGGTGGAGGCCGGCATGGCCTGGGGCAATGTGAAGGACCAGGACTTCGTGGGCAAGGAGGCGCACGTGCGCCACCGCGAGGAGGACCCGGCCGCGGTCATGTGCACGCTCACAGTCGACGACCACACGTCGAGCGGCGGGCAGAAGCGCTACATGCTCGGGAGCGAGCCGATCCTCACGCGCGACGGCGATCCGCTGACCGATGCCAAGGGCCGGCGCTCGTTCGTGACCAGCGCCGGCGCGGGCCCGTCGGTGGGCAAGCACCTGCTGATGTCCTACCTGCCGCCCGAGCACGCGGAGGTGGGGCGCGAACTCGCGGTCCAGTACATGGGCGAGCGCTACCCGGTCACCGTCGCCGTGGCCGGCTCCACTCCGCTGTTCGATCCCGACAACGAGCGGGTGAAGGCGTCCGGCGCCGTGCCGGCATGAGGATCCTCGTCTGCGTCAAGCGCGTGCCGCTCACGGGCGGGCGGATGGTGCTCCGCGAGGACGAGCAGGCGCTCGAGACTCGCCACCTCGGCTTCACGATCAGCCCCCACGAGGAGTGCGGCGTGGAGGAGGCCGTGAGGCTGGTTGAGAAGCACGGCGGCGAGGTCACGGTGCTGGCGCTGGGCCCGCCCGAGGCCGAGGAGCAGATCCGCGACACGCTGGCCATCGGCGCCGATCGCGGCCTCCTGCTCGCCACGGACGGGGAGGAGTGGGATCCGCACGCCACCGCCGCGGCGATCGTGGCCGCGGTTCGGGCGGAGGACGAGTTCGACCTGATCGTCTTCGGCAACGAGTCGGCGGACTCCGGCAACTATCAGGTGGGCATTCGCGTGGCTCACGAGCTCGGACGGCCGGTGGTGACCGGGCTGAAGGGCCTGTCGGTCGAGGACGGCGTGGCGCGCTGCGAGCAGGAGGTCGCGGGCGGGCGCGACGTCTACCGCGTGCCGCTGCCCGCGGTCGTGACGCTGCTCGAGGGCATCAACCTGCCGCGCTACCCCTCCGTGCCCGCGAAGCTGCGAGCCCGGAAGAAGCCGCTCGAGACGAGCACGCCGGAGCGTCCCGCCCCGCGGCTCGAGCGCCTGCGCCTGATCGTGCCGGCCGGCCAGGGCAAGCAGGCCGAGATACTCGGCGAGGGCGCGGAGGCGGCACCGGCCGTGGTGAACGTCATGCGCGAGCTGGGGGTGGCGTAGATGGCCGTGCTGCTGCTCGTGGATGGGTCGGAGGAGGAGCTGTCGCGACAGGCGCTGACCTTCGCTTCCACCCTCGGCGAGGTCGAGGCTTTCGGCTCCGCCGCCCTCCCGGTCGCCCGTGCACACATCGCCGAGCTTCCGGACGCATACGCGCCCGGTGCGTGGGCGACCGCCCTGGAGGACGTGATCGACCGAACGTCCCCCTCTGCCGTCGTTGCACCGGGCACGAACAGAGGCAACGAAGTGCTCGCGCACGTGGCCGCACGCAGGGATCTCCCTTTCGCCGCGAACTGCACGGCTGTGGATGGCGACACCGTCACACGAGTCCGCTGGGGCGGCAGCCTCCTCGAGGAGGCGCGCATCCACTCGCCGCTGCCGCTGCTGTCGGTCGCGCCGCACACGCTCGCGGCCGCCGAGGGAGAGGGCACGCCGGAGATCGAGAGCTTCACCGTCTCGCTCGGGGACTCCGACCTCGCGGTGCAGGTGGTTGAGCACGTGGAGGAGGTGGCCTCGGGCGTCTCGCTCGCCGAGGCCAAGGTCGTGGTCAGCGGCGGCCGCGGCGTCGGCTCCTCGGAGGGGTTCGGGATCCTGGAGGAGCTCGCGGAGCTGCTCGACGCCGCCGTCGGGTGCTCGCGGGTGGTCACGAGCGCCGGCTGGCGCCCGCACACCGACCAGGTGGGGCAGACCGGCACGAAGGTGGCGCCCGACCTCTACATCGCATGCGGGATCAGCGGCGCCACGCAGCACATCGCGGGCTGCAAGGGGGCCAAGAAGATCCTCGCGATCAACACCGACGCCGAGGCGCCCATCCTCGCCAGCGCGGACTACGCCGTGATCGGAGACCTGACCGAGATAGTGCCCGCGATCACCGCGGAGCTCAGAAGGGCGCGGTCGCAATAGCCACGCTGCTCGGAGCGCTCGCACTCGCGGCGGCGCTCGCGGTCGCCGGCGGCCTGTTCGCCCGCCGGGCGAAGCTGCTGGTGGACCTGGTGCGGATGGGCAAGCCGTCGGCTCGCTTCGACGACCTGCCGGGCCGCGCCCGCAACGAGGCCGTGATCGTTCTCGGCCAGCGCAAGCTCTTCCAGCGGCTCGGGCCCGGCCTGATGCACGCCGCGATCTTCTGGGGCTTCCTCGTCCTCTTCCCCACGATCCTGATGGCCCTGATCGGCGCGGTGGATCGCGATGCCACGCTGCCCTGGCTCGGCCACCAGGGCTGGTTCGCGTTGCTCGTGGACGTCTTCGCCGTGCTCGTCCTGGTCGGCGTGATCGCTGCGCTGGCCATCCGGAAGCTCCAGCGCCCGGCGCGCTTCGAGGGCAGCCACCTCGGGGAGGCCGACCTGATCCTGGCCATGATCGCCGGGATCGTGACCACGCTGCTGCTGTGGCACGCCAGCCGGATCGCGCTCGGGCTGAACGAGTGGCCCGCGGGCTGGTCGCCGGTGGCCGACGCCCTGTCCGGCCTGTTCGGCACGGGCGACGCGACCGAGGTGCTGGAGCGCGTCTTCGTGTGGGCGCACGTGCTGCTGATCCTGACGTTCCTCGTCTACCTCCCCCACTCCAAGCACCTCCACATCGCGACCGCGGCGGTGAACGTCTTCTTCGGGCGCACGCGCGCGCGAGGGCGGCTCGAGCCACTGGCTTTCGACGGCCCCGAGGACGAGATGCGCTTCGGCGCCGGCACGGTGTCGGACCTCACCTGGAAGCAGACGCTGGACACGTTCTCCTGCACCGAGTGCGGTCGCTGCCAGGACGTGTGCCCGGCCTGGACCACCGGCAAGGAGCTCTCGCCGAAGCTGCTGATCATGGCCCTGCGCGACCAGGTCTTCGAGGAGGGGCCGGCGCTGCTCCGGGGCGACGACGGGTTCGAGGCGCAACCGCTGGTGCCCGGCGCGGTGACCGACAACGTCGTCTGGGACTGCGTGACCTGCGGCGCCTGCGTGCGCGAGTGCCCGGTGTCGATCGAGCACGTGGACCACATCGTGGACCTGCGCCGCCATCTCGTGATGATGGACTCCTCGTTCCCGCCCGAGGCCGAGCCGATGCTGCGCGACGTCGAGCGCGCCTCGAATCCGTGGGGCAAGCCGCAGACCGAGCGCGCCGACTGGGCGGAGCAGCTGGGGGTGCGCGTGCTCGAGCCCGGCGACCCGGCGCCCGAGGTGCTCTATTGGGTCGGCTGCGCCGCCTCCTTCGACGAGCGCGCGCGCACGGCCGCGGAGTCCACCGCCAAGCTCCTCAAGGCCGCCGGCGTGGACTTCGCGATCCTCGGCCCGCGCGAGTCGTGCACCGGGGACCCGGCGCGGCGCATGGGCAACGAGTACGTCTTCCAGGCCCAGGCCGAGCAGAACGTGGGCACGCTCAACGACGCGGGCGTGACCAAGATCGTGGCCAGCTGCCCGCACTGCTTCAACACGCTCGGCAACGAGTACCCGGACTTCGGCGGCGAGTACGAGGTGGTCCACCACACCGAGCTGCTCGCCGAGCTGGTCCGCGACGGTCGGCTGCAGACGAGCGCCGACGAGCGCACGATCACCTACCACGACTCCTGCTACCTGGCGCGCCACAACGACGTGCGCAACGACCCGCGCGAGCTGGTGGCGGCCGTGGGCGAGCCGATCGAGATGGAGCGCAGCGGCGAGCGCACCTTCTGCTGCGGCGCCGGCGGCGCCCACATGTGGATGGAGGAGCGCGGCGGCCTGATCAACGAAGAGCGCGTGCGCGAGGCGGCGGAGACCGGCGCGGAGACGCTGGCGGTGGCCTGCCCCTTCTGCACGGTGATGCTCGACGACGGCGTCCGCTCCCGCGGCGACGACATGCGCGTGGTGGACCTCTCGACGCTGCTGGTGGAAGATCGACTCGACGGCGCCGCGGCGACTCCGACGAACGGCGGGCAGTAAGGGCAGCAATCCCGGCGCCGTGTCACTTAGGCGCCCGTATAGGGCCTCAAAGTGACGCGGCGGCCGAGCCCTGGGCGGAATCCGTCGAACTGTGCGGCCTAGGTGTGCCATGCGACCACTTAGGCAGCACAGCGACGCGCCGGCCGGCTAGCCGCCCAAGCGCTCCAGCGTCCGGCGGCGCCAGCGCTCGGTGCGCGCCACCTCGTTGAAGGTGAAGAGGTGGACGCCGGCCACGCGCAGCGCGGGGTCGGTGGCGGCGGGGGTCAGGTCGCGGACCAGCCGGTCGGGCGAGAAGCGCCGCGCGAACAGCCGCGCCACGAGGCTGCCGTGGTGGCGCAGGAAGCGGGTGGATTCCCCCAGGCCCATCTTCATCGAGATCCGCAGGAGACGCGCCCGGTCCACCTCGCCGGGCAGCCCGATCCAGATCGGGAGCACCGTCCCGCGCGCGCGGACGGCCCGGATCCACTCCGAGATCACCTCGGCGTCGAAGCACACCTGGCTGACGATGTGCGTGGCCATCGGGGCCTTGGCGAACATCGCCTGGATCGTCTCCTCGTCGCTGATCAGGTGATGGCTCTCGGGGTAGCCGGTGATGCCGATCGAGTCGAAGCGGGCGCGCGTCGGGCCCATGGCGGTCAGCAGCTCCACTGCCCCGGGGAACTCGCCCGCCTCCTCCGCGTCGCCGGCCAGCACGAACAGCTCGCGCACGCCCATCGCGAGCAGGCGCTCGAGGATCTCGTCGAGGTGTGCGCGGTCGCGCACGAGGCGCGCGGAGAGGTGCGGCTCCACGGTGTAGCCCGCGCGGATCAGGCTCTCCGTCAGCCCGAAGGTGGCGTCGAGGCCCTTGCTGGGCGACGCGGTCACGGTGACCTTCACGTCCCTGCCCAGGTTCTCGAGCACCTCCTCCTCGATCCCCTCGAGCGGCAGCACCTCGAAGCGCGCGTTGCGGAGCAGGTCCTCCAGGGTTCGCGCTCCGCTCTCTGCGCGCGCCGCATCCATCGCTGATATATCAGGGTACTATCTCGTCTCCGATGGCCGGCGCGCCCTCCAGCGCCCCCACCGACGGGGCGCCCTCGAGCAGGTTGGTTGCGGAACGCGCGTACCTGGAGCTACGCGACCGCATCGTCACCCTCAGGCTGGCGCCCGGCAGCGTTGTCCGCGAGGACGAGCTCATGAGCGAGCTCACGATCGGGCGAACGCCCCTGCGCGAGGCGGTCAAGCGCCTGGCGCTCGAGAACCTCGTGTCGGTGCAGCCGCGGCGCGGCACCTTCGTCTCGGAGGTCGAGGCCGCTGACATCGTGAACATCACCGAGGTGCGCGCCGAGCTCGAGGGCTACGCGGCCGAGCTGGCCGCGGAGCGCATGGAGGGCGTGTCCCGGATCGCGGCCGAGGCGCTGCTGCGCGAGGTCGAGGGGCTCAGCCGGCCGGACGACCCCGACTGGCTGATGCGCTTCGACGGGCGCATCCACCGCTTCACCTGGGAGGCCTCCGGCAACCCCTACCTCGCCGAGACCCTGGAGCGCTACTTCACGCACTCGCTGCGCATCTGGTACCTCGTGCTCGACCGCCTGCCGGGCCTCGGCCACGCGGTCCACGACCAGGGCCGCCTGCTCGAGGCGCTCCTTCGCCAGGACGCGGTGGCTGCGCGCTCGCTCATGCGCGAGCACGTGCTCGACTTCCAGCGCGAGATCCTCGCGGCGTTCAGCCGGTAGGGGTGGCCGTGAGCACGCGCATGTTCATCGACGGCGACTGGTGCGACGCCGCGAGCGGCGCCACGATCGAGGCCACGAGCCCCGCCACCGGCGAGTCGCTCGGCTCGGTGGCGGAGGGCGACCGGGACGACGCGCGACGCGCGATCGCCGCAGCCAACGCCGCGTTCCCCGCGTGGGCTGCGCGAACGGGGTTCGAGCGGGCGGAGCTCATGCACCGCGTGGCCGACGCCTGCGAGCGCCGCAGCGACGAGCTGGCGCGGCTGCTCACCCTCGACCAGGGCAAGCCGCTGAAGGCGGAGGCCGAAGGCGAGGTGGGCGAGCTGATCGAGTTCTGGCGCATGGCCGCCGAGGACGGCAAGCGGCTCGAGGGCAGGATCCCGGAGAGCGCCGCGCCGGGACGTCGCGTGCTGCTGCTGCGGCGCCCGCTGGGCGTGGTGGGGCTGATCACTCCCTGGAACTGGCCCTACACCATGCCCGCGGAGGTGCTCGCCCCCGCCCTGGCCTGCGGCAATTGCGTGGTCTGGACCCCGGCGCCCTCGACCGCCGTCTGCTCGGGCCTGCTGGCGGAGTGCGTGGCGGAGGCGGACCTGCCGCCCGGCGTGTTCAACCTCGTGCTCGGACCCGGCCCGGAGGTGGGCGACGAGCTCGCGGCGAACCCGGGCACCCGGGCCGTGGCGTTCACCGGCTCCTCGGCCACCGGGCTGGCCGTGTCGCGCCGGGCCGCCGGCAAGGCGCAGCTGCTCGAGATGGGCGGCAACGGGCCGTTCGTCGTGATGGACGACGCCGACCTCGAGGCGGCCGCGGAGGCCGCTCGCGTCGGCGCCTTCCTGGGAGCGGGCCAGAGCTGCTCCGCCGCCGAGCGGCTGCTCGTGCACGAGGCGGTGCGCGAGGAGTTCGTGGGGCTGCTGGCCCGCGAGGTGGAGCGCGAGGTTCGGCTGGGCGATCCGCTCGAGGACGCCACCACGATGGGCCCGGTGAACAACGAGCCGGGCGCGGCGAAGATGGACCTGCACGTGGGCGACGCGCTCGAGCGCGGCGCGACGCTCGTGACCGGCGGCAGCCGCGCGGAGGGCTTCCCCACGAGCCTCTACTGGCAGCCCACCGTGCTCGACCAGGTGCCCTCGGATTCGATCGTGGCCACCCAGGAGACCTTCGGGCCGGTGGCACCGGTTGTGGGAATCTCATCGCTCGAGGAGGCCATCGCGCTCACGAACGCTCAGCCATTCGGGCTGATGGCGGCGATCTTCACGCGCGACCTGGCCGCCGGCATGCGCTTCGCGGACTCGGTCCACATGGGACTCGTGAACGTCAACGAGACCACCAACTACTGGGAGCCGCACCTCCCCTGGGGCGGCAGCGCCCGCTCGGAGAGCGGGATCGGGCGCGTGGGCGGCGCGCACCCGATGGACACGCTCACCGAGCTCCAGACCGTCCTTCTTAAGAGCTGATTGTGCCGGTGGCGAGGCCCGGGACTGCTGATATATCATCGCCGCAGTGAGTGACTCGGGCGGCCCAGCTGCCGTTGAGCCCATCGAAGCTGAGCCCCCCATCAGCCAGAACGGGGAGCCGCTTCTCCGCGCCGAGGGCGTGTGGAAGGTCTTCGGACCGCGCGCCGACAAGGTCATCGGCACTCCCGACTGCGACCTCTCCCGCGCCGAGCTCCGGGCGAAGACCGGTTGCATCGTCGCCGTGCGCGATGTCTCGATCGACATCCACCCCGGCGAGGTGTTCGTGGTCATGGGCCTGTCGGGCTCGGGCAAGTCCACGCTCGTGCGGACCCTGATCAGGCTGATCGAGCCGAGCGCCGGCAAGATCTCCATCAGCGGCCGCGACGTCATGGAGGCCGACACCGGGCAGCTGCGCGAGCTGCGCCGCCACACGGTGTCCATGGTGTTCCAGCATTTCGGCCTGCTGGCCCACCGCCGCGTGATCGACAACGTGGCCTTCGGGCTCGAGATCCAGGGCGTGTCCAAGGCCGAGCGGCTCGCGCGCGCGGCCGAGGTGCTCACCCTCGTGGGTCTCGAGGACGCCGCGAACCAGTTCCCCGACCAGCTCTCGGGTGGCATGCAGCAGCGTGTGGGGCTCGCGCGGGCGTTCGCCGTCGACCCCGTGCTGATGCTCTACGACGAGCCGTTCAGCGCGCTCGACCCGCTGATCCGCCGCGACATGCAGGACGAGGTGGCCCGCCTCCAGGTCGAGACGGGCAAGACGATGCTGTTCATCACCCACGACCTCCCCGAGGCGCTCCGGCTCGGCGACCGCATCGCGATCATGCGCGACGGGGCGATCGTCCAGCTCGGCACCCCCGAGGAGCTGGTGGGCTCCCCCGCCAACGACTACGTCGCGAACTTCGTGCGCGACATCCCCCGCACCCACGTGCTGACGCTGCGCTGGATCATGCGCGACCCGAGGCCCGGGGAGGAGACCGGCGGGCCTGAGCTCGAGGTGACCACCACGGTCCAGAACGCCGTGCCGATCGCGGCCTCCACCGACGGGCCGATCCGCGCCGTCGAGAACGGCCGCTGCGTGGGCATCGTCGATCGCGTGTCGATCCTCCACGCCATGGCGGATGGGCGCGAGGACACAGGTGGCGGTAGCTAGCGGCAGGATCGCCGCGCCGCCGGCTGCGTTCGCGCCCGGCTCGCGCTGGCGCGGGCGACCGGCACAGGTGGGAGCGATCGTCGGACTGATGGTCGCCGCGTACTTCCTGTTCAAGGGCGAGTTCTCTTGGCCGGTGTCGCTCACGTGGGTGGAGCTGCCGGCCAAGCTCGACGACCTGCAGGGCTGGCTGCTCGAAGAGCGCACGGCCGAGAACCCGAACGTCATCTTCGCCATCCTCGACGGCTTCCGCGCGCTGGCCGACTGGCTCGTCACGGCCTTCAACGACATGCTGCTCTGGCTCACCTGGGTCGGCACCATCGCGGCCGGAGTGCTGATCGTGCTGCGCTTCGGTGGCCGCAAGGCGGCGCTGATCGTGTTCGCCGCGTTCGTCTCCTTCGCCCTCATGGGGCTGTGGGAGGAGAGCATGCAGACGCTCGCACTGATGTCGGCGGCGGTGATGCTCTGCCTCGCCATCGGCATCCCGTTCGGAATCATCGCCGGCCGGAACGACCGCTTCTACCGCGGGATCACGCCGGTGCTCGACGCCATGCAGATCGTGCCCGCGTTCGCCTACCTCATGCCCGTGGTGATCCTCTTCTCCGTGGGTCCGGCCGCGGCAGTGATCTGCACGATGATCTACGCGATCCCGCCTGCGGTGCGCATCACCGCGCTCGGCATCCGTGGGGTCACGGCGGACTCCGTGGAAGCGGCGCGCGCGTTCGGCTCGACGGGGGTCCAGACGCTCTTCAAGGTGCAGCTGCCGCTGGCACGCCGGCAGGTGCTGCTGTCGGTCAACCAGACGATCATGTTCGCCCTGTCGCTCGTGGTCATCGCCGGCCTGATCGGCGGCCGCGGGCTCGGCGACGTGGTGACCAACGGCCTCTACTCGAACGCCGCGCTGGCCATCCTCGCCGGCATCGCGATCGTGATCATGGCGATCGCCCTCGACCGGGCCACGGCCGCCATCGCGGAGCGAACCGATCCGACACGGCAGCACCTCACCGACAAGGGCCGGCGGCGGGCGCGCATCACGACGCTCGTGACCTTCGCCGCCATCGCCGTGATCGTGTTCGTCGCGCGGGCGATGGGCGCGGACGGGGTCTACCCGGACGAGTTCGAGACCTCGACCACCGTCTACACGGCCACGATCCACGACGAGCTCCTGCGCTGGATCCAGTCGGTGCTCGACTACGTGCAGGATCCGACCTCGTTCATCTTCGGCATCACCGAGCCCCTGGGCAACTTCATGCTCGAGTACTTCCTCGAGCCGCTGCGCCTGCTGCTCGTCGAGACGCCCTGGTTCATCGTGCTGGGCGGGCTCACCGCGGTCGCCTTCGTGCTGAGCGGGCTGAGGCCGGCGATCACCGCCTGCGCGATGCTCGCCGCGATCGGCGTGATGGGCGTATGGGCGGAGGCGATGGACACGGCCTCGCAGGTGCTCGTGGCGACCGCGCTCGCGGTGCTGATCGGCATCGCAGTCGGCGTCTGGGCGGCGGAGAGCCCGCGCGTCGAGCGGACGCTGCGGCCGCTGCTCGACACGCTGCAGACGCTCCCTCAGCTCGTCTACATCATCCCGTTCATCTACTTGATGCCCGTGTCGCGAATACCGGGTGTGGTGGCATCGGTGCTCTACGCGATCCCGGTCGTGATCAGGCTCGTCACGAACGGCGTCAGGGGCGTTCAGCCCGCGGCGGTGGAGGCCGCCTACGCGTTCGGCGCGTCGCGCATGCAGGTGCTGCTGAAGGTCAAGATCCCGCTCGCCCGGGAGAGCATCATGCTCGGCGTCAACCAGGGGATCATCATGGTCCTCGCGGTGGTCGTGATCGGCGGCCTGGTGGGCTCCGGAGCCCTCGGGGACGCGATCGCGCGCGGACTGCAGCGGAACGAATTCGGCGAGGGGGTCGTGGCTTCGCTCGCGATCCTCGCGCTCGGCATCGCACTCGATCGGGTCACGCGAGGAGGACGCGACCCGCGCAAGGAGCCGGCCCGCCGGTCACGTGGACTCGGCTGGGCCAGGCGAAGAGGACAACTGCAAACACAATGAGGGGAGACTCGTGAAGGATCGGATACTGCGCGGCAAGACCGTGCTGGCCGTGGTCATGGCGTTGTCGCTGGTGCTGCTGGTGGCAGCCTGCGGCGAGGACAAGGAGGAGCCGGCGTCGAACGACAGCGGCTCGGCCAGCGCCAAGAAGGACTGCGGCAAGGTCGTGCTCAACGAGCAGGCCTGGGCCGGCTCGACGGCCAACACCTACATCGCGAAGGCCGTGCTCGAGGACAATCTCGGCTGCGAGGTCGAGGTCACGAAGATCGCCGAGATCCCCGTGTTCCAGGCGATGGCCGACGGCAAGGTGGACGCCGTGCTCGAGGACTGGCAGCACGTCGACGAGTACAAGAAGTACATCGACGGCAACGCCACCGTCGTGCAGGGCGGGCCGCTCGGTGTGGAGGGTCACATCGGCTGGTTCATCCCGAAGTACCTCATGGACGAGAACCCGGGGTTCAAGACCTGGGAGGGCCTCAAGGGCAAGGAGGACCTCTTCAAGACGGCCGAGTCCGGCGACCAGGGCATGTTCCTGGGCGGGGACCCGAGCTACGTGCAGAAGGACAAGGAGCTCATCGAGGCGCTGGGCCTCAACTTCAAGCACGTGACAGCCGGCGCCGAGCCGGCGCAGGTCGCGCGCTGGACCCAGCTCTACAAGCAGAAGAAGCCGGTGATCTTCTACTGGTACACGCCGCAGTACCTGAACCAGGAGTACGACCTGGCCGAGGTGCAGCTGCCGCCGCGCACGGACGCGAACAAGGACTGCAAGGACGACTCGAAGGCGGGCGGCGATCCCGAGCAGTACAAGTGCGAGTACGACGTGACCGTCATCAACAAGCTGTTCAGCAAGAAGTTCGCCGAGAGCGGCTCGCCGGCGTACGACGTGCTGAGCAAGATGACGCTCACCAACGAGGATCAGGAAGCGGTGGCCAAGGCCATCGCGGGCGACAAGGTCGACCCCGAGCAGGCCGGCCAGGACTGGGTGTCGGAGAACTCCGACAAGGTGGACGCCTGGGTCAACTGAGCAGCGTCCGCATCCGCGGAAGCACCCGGCTTGGCCGGGTGCGCACCGACACCATCAAGCTGGAGAGCCCCGCGTGAGCGGGGCTCTCTGCCTTCTCAGGCGGGGGAGCGGCCGCGCTGGCCGCCGACGTACGAGCCCAGGTCCACGACGAACGCGAGGATCACCACGAACACCTCGAAGCCGGCCACCTCGTTGGTCCCGCTCGCCCACATCCAGGCATAGGCGAGCGTGGTCCACGGCAGGAGGAAGAACCCCAGCACCGGGAGCAGCCAGCTGTCGAAGGCGTCGCCCAGCCAGTCGCTGAACAGCCAGACGAGCACGAGCGCGAGCCGTGGCGAGATCAGGGCGAAGAGCGCGAGGAGGCAGGCCATGCGGCAAGCATTTACTGAATCGGGGGCCGGGTCAACCTCGAGCGTCTCGCGGTTCGTCAGACTCAGGGCCGTGTCCGAGCTGGCCCTGGACTCGACCTTTGCCGACTGCCGCATCGAGGGGGTGGCGGGACGCGGGGGGATGGGAGTCGTCTACCGAGCGACCCAGCACCCGCTGGGACGTACGGTGGCGCTCAAGGTGGTGGCGCCCGAGCGCGCCGCGGACCCGACCTTTCACGCGCGCTTCGAGCGGGAGACGCGGGTGGCCGCCGCGATCGACCACCCGAACGTGATCCCCGTGTACGAGGCGGGCGAGCAGGACGGTCGCCTGTACCTGGTGATGCGCTGGGTGGACGGCGGCGACCTCCAGGGGCTGATCGCCGCGTCCGGAGGCCTCGAGCCGGCGCTGGCCGCGGGGATCGTCGCCCAGGTCGGGTCCGGGCTCGAGGCGGCGCACGCCGCCGGCCTCGTGCACCGGGACGTGAAGCCCGCGAACGTCCTGATCGCCGCCGGCGAGGGCGCCGGGCACGTCTACCTGACCGACTTCGGTCTCACGCTCGACCCCGCGGACACGCGGCTCACCCAGACCGGCGACCTGCTCGGAACCGTGGAGTTCATGGCCCCGGAGCAGCTCGAGGGGGATCCGGTGAGCGCGCGCACGGACGTGTACGCGCTCGGCTGCGTGCTGCACGCCGCCCTCACGGGGCGCCCCCCGTTCTCGCGCGGCACCTTCGCCGCCACGATGCTCGCCCACCTCGGCGACCCGCCCCCGCGCCCTTCCGAGACCCCCGGCGTGCCCGCGGCGTTCGATGCCGTGATCGCCAGAGCGCTCGCCAAGCGCCCCGAGGACCGCTTCTCCTCCGCACGAGAGCTCGTGGACGCCGCGCTCGCGGCGGCCGGCACCCCGGCCGAGGCCCGGCCGCCTCTGCGCGCGGCCGCCCCGCCCGCACGGAACGGCGGGCCCGGCGCGGTCACCACGGCGCTGCCGGCCACGACCGCCATGCTGCCCCCGGACCGCGGCGGCGACGAGGTGCCCGAGGGGGCCACCGCCCGGATCAGCCGAGCGGGGAGGACCCGCTCACCGCGAACGCTGGCCGCGGGCGCCGCGGCGCTGGCCGCCGTCGCGGGGCTCGCGGTGCTGCTGTCGCTCGACGGCGGCCCGTTCGACTCCGGCGACGCCACCGGCCCGCTCAGCGCCGGCGAGGTCCGCGCTGCCGCCGACTCCTTCGCCGCGGCATACGCGAGCGAGGACGACGACGCCCTCACCGACCTGCTGAGCCGCGACGTGGCCCGGATCACCCCTGGCGACACGCAGCGCGGCCGTGCCGCGGTGCTGCGCGAGTACCGCGGCCAGTTCGCCGCCAACGTCACTCAGGACTACCGGCTCACCGGACTCGCCGTGCACGGAGGTGCGGCCGGCCGCGCGTCGGGCCGCTACGTCGCCTCGCGCTCGGGCGCCGGGCCGATCACCGGGGAGATCGTGCTGGGAGTGCGGCGTGATCGCGGGCAACCGCGCGTCGGGCTGATCGCCGTCACGCCTGACGGCTAGCGGCAGTGCGGAAGCACCCGGCTCGGCCGGGTGCGCACCGATGGTCTCAGGAGCGCGTCAGCAGCCGTTCGACACCGCCAGCCGGACCGTCGAGCCCTTGCGCAGGCGCGTGCCGGCGCGCGGCTGTGTATCGCAGACGCTCCCGGCGCCGGGCAGCAGCCTGTCGAGCAGGCCGTCGCCCTGCTCCACCGCAGCGCTCAGCCCGAGCGACTCGAGCTCCTCCACCGCGTCGTCTCGCGGGGCGCCGGCCAGCTCCGGCACCCGCACCAGGGTCTCGCGCGCCACGCGCAGGGCCGACCAGGCGGTGCGGGCGTCGTCCGCCGACGCGCCCACGTCGATCACGTTCGCGCCCTCGCGCAGGGGCACCCGCCCACGGAACTCGCCGTTGGTGACCGTGGCGGCGCGGCCCCCCACCAGCACGCGCGCGTAGGCGGGCCTCACCCGGCCTCGCACCTCGACCGAGTTCTCGTGCACGACCACCCCGTCGGGCGGGCTCACAAGCGAGAGCCTCACCGGCTTCGCCGGGTCCTCCTGTCCGCACCCGGTGGCCAGGGCGGCCGCGAGCAGCGGGAACGCGAGGCAGCCGGCGCGGGCGACCGATCTCGCCTTCGAGGGCACTCCGGGCAGGCTAGCGGCGAGCGCTGGTTGACACCGCAAACGCGCAGACCATAGGGTCGCCGCTCGATTCGAGAGGGAGTTCCGGCATGAGCAGGTGCGACGTGGTGGTCATGGGGGGCGGACTCGCGGGGCTGTCGGCCGCGCGTGACCTGGCCCGCGACGGAGTGGACGTTGTGCTGCTCGAGGCGCGCAACCGGGCCGGCGGGCGCGTGGAGCAGACCCAGCTCGCCGACGGGCGGCTGGTCCAGCTCGGCGGTGAGGTGGTCGGTCCCTTCCACGAGGCCTACTGCGGGCTGGTGGACGAGCTCGGGCTGACGCTCGTGCCGTCCTTTCCCCACCTGCCGGGCGAGGACACGTCGGTGCTGACCGACGGCCGCGTGGTGGGCGACGGCTTCGCATGGATGAGCGACGCCGACCGCGTCAGCTACGAGACCGCGAACGAGGCGTTCGGCAAGCTGGCGTCCACCGTCGACCCCGACGACCCGTGGTCTCACCCCGACGCCGATCGCCTCGATCGGATCTCGGTGGGTCAGTGGCTGCGCGAGCAGGGGGCGACCCAGGGTGCCGTGCGCGCCCGCGATCTCGCCATGCTCTCGCTGGCGGCCGAGTCGGTGGAGCGCACGTCGCTGCTGTCCGACCTCCGCAAGGAGGCGGCCGCGGGCGCCACCGGCTTCTACGACTACGAGATCTGGGAGTGCCTGCGCGTGGCCGAGGGGTCGGCCACGGTGGCGCTGCGCATGGCGGAGGAGCTCGGCCACCGGGTGCGCTACGCCACTCCGGTTACGGGCGTGCGGGTGTCGCGAGCCGGGTGCAGCGTGACCACGGCCACCGGCGAGCGCTTCGACTGCTCGGCGGTGGTGTCGGCGATCCCCGTGGGGCCGCTGCGGCGCATCCCGATCGCCGGCGTGTCACGCGAGCGTCTCAGTTCGCTCGAGCACCAGCGTCACGCACTGGCGGCGAAGGTGGTGTTCGCGTACGAGGACTCCTGGTGGGAGCAGCAGGGCCAGAACGGCAGCATGTACTTCGAGAAGGGAATGATGGGAGGCACCTGGCCGCAGCGCGAGGGGATCCTCTCGGCGCTGGTGCCGCCCGAGCGCCTGGCCGCCTTCCTGGCCACCGCGCCGGCCCTGCTCGAGCAGGACGTGCTCGCCGAGATGGTCGAGGCGATGGGCGAGCGCGCCGGCAGCCCCCTGGCCGTGTTCTTCCGCCGTTGGGGCATCGACCCCTGGACCGAGGGCTACATCACGAGCTGGCGGCCCGGCGACGTGATGGCCGTGGGGCCGCTGCACGGCACGCACGAGCCGCCCTTCTACGTCTGCGGGTCGGATCAGTGGGTGGCCGGGTACATGGAGGGCGCGGTGCGCACCGGCCGCGGCGCCGCGCGGGCGCTGCTGAGCAACGGCTGATCCACCCGGACGCGGTGCGCTCGAGCGGCATCCATCACGTGGATCTCGTCGTATCCGACGTCGAGCGCGCGCTCGAGTTCTACGGCGAGGTGCTGGGAGCCCTCGGCTGGGAGCCGCCGTTCACCGCGCCGGGGGAGCGCGGCGAGACGATCCACTACCTGCGCGGGCCCGGCTCCACCCTCGGCCTGCGCGAGGCGCCGGGCGGTCCCGGCGGTCTCCCGGTCGATCGCTACCGCGTCGGGCTGCACCACCTCTGCTTCGAAGCGCCTTCGCCGGAGGCCGTGACCGCCGCCGCCGAGCGGTTGAGCGACCGGGGCGGCAGGATCACGGACGGACCGCGCGAGATGCCCGAGTACGGCCGGGGCTATCTCGTCGTGTTCGCGCGCGACCCCGACGGCCTCAAGCTGGAGATCTCCTTCGACGCACGCGAGCGCGGCGTGCCGGACGAGGCTCCCGGCCCGGGCGTCAGGAGGCCCGGGGAGTGAGCGAGACCACCGGAAGCGGGCGCCGCCAGGCCGGCAGCGGCCGGGCGCGCTCGACGGGCTCCTGCCCCGGCGATGCGTCCTCGGCGCCCCACCGCGCGAGCGTCTTGCGGAGGCTTCCGAGCGCCGCGAGGCCGATCGGAGCGGGCAGCCAGATCGCCACGGAGCGGTAGGCCAGGACCCCGGCGAGCGCCAGGTCGGTCTCGACGCCGAAGGCCACCAGCACGCCGACCATGCCGCCGCTCACGGCCCCGGGGATCGGGATCGTGTTGGCCACCTGGCCGACGAAGTAGGCGAGCACGACGACGGACAGCGAGGGAGGCGCGCCCAGCGCGTGCAGCATCGCCCAGAGCACGGCGGCGTCGAAGCCCCACCAGGCCAGGGCCCCGAGCAGGCGGACGTCGCCGGAGCGCACGTGCCCGAGCGCTTCCCGGCCAGCGGCTCCGATCAGCCCGGGCGCCCCGCGAAGGCCGGAGCGGGGCTCAGAGGGCCGGCGAGCGGCGAGCCCGAGGGCGGCCGCGATGGCGAGCGCGGCCGCCACGGCGGGCACCGCGCTGAGCGCGAGCGGCCCGTCGCCGGCGGCGAGGCCGAGGGCGAGGAATCCGCCGGCCACGACGATCGAGCCGAGGAACACCGCGTAGAGGATCACCAGGAAGACGAGCAGCGTGCGGGTGGCGTCACGGGTGCCGAGGCCCGCGCGGCGAAACGCCCAGAGCGTCAGCGCGGCGCCGCCCAGCCCACCCGTGGGGAGCAGACGCGTGGCGGCCGCGCCGCCGAGCGTCACGTGCGCGCTCTCGCGCGGCCCCATGCGAGTGCTGGCGCGGCTGCCCACGAGCCACAGCAGCGCGATGTACCCGACGAAGGAGAGCAGTTCGAGCACGGCGGCCGATACGACCCAGCGCGGGTCGGCGTCGAGCGCCCGGCCAAGCGCGTCGGTGAGCGCGTGCATCGGCCCGCCCACAGCCACGACCACTGCCGCCGCCACGGCCGCCAGAGCGGCGGGAAGGGCGGCGCGGCGCGCCAGGGCGCGCGCGTCGAAGGTCGGAAGGACGCTGCTCGGCTGCGGAGTCGTCTGCATGCATGGCAGCGTCGCGGCCCGGGCGCCCCGACACATCGGGGCGGACCCCTGAACCGGGACCCTGAGGCTCCGCGCGCAATAGGCTCCCCACGGGCATGGGGAGACGACGACTCGAGCGCATCTCCCTGGCAGGGCTGGCCGCGCTGGCCCTGGCGCTGACAGGCTGCGAGCCGCAACTCGTCAAGGAGGTCAACGACCTGAGGGCGGACGCCGGCAGGACCTCCCTGCCCATCTCCGGCCCGCTCGCCGCGGCGGCGCGGAAGCACTCGCGCGACATGTGCGCGGCCGGCGCGGCGAGCGCCTCTCCCTCCGCCTACGACGAGTACGACCAGGAGACGGCCAGAGGGGTCCACGAGCTGGTGGCCTCCGTCCCACTCGGCGACACGTCGTCCGAAGCCATCTGGGACGAGTGGAAGGACGACCCGGCGCTGGTGGACGCGCGCTGGGACGACCTGGCCGTGGGAGAGGCGGCCTGCGAGGCCGACGACCGGCTCTACGCGACGGCGGTGCTGCGCGACGCGCCGATCATGCCGGCAAGCGGGCTCTATTCGACTCCCCAGTACGCCGCCGCGGACGTGCAGGTGCTGAATGCTCTGCAGTACGGCCAGGCCGTCAACGAGCAGGGCCAGAACCAGGCGCTGCTGCTGGACCTCTTCCTGCCGCCCGGCGCCACGCCGGCGGCGCGTCCCACGGTCCTGCTGTTCCACGGCGGCGGCTTCGTGGGCGGGAGCCGGGAAGGCGTGCGGACCGACGCCATGTCCTGGGCACGCCGCGGCTTCGTGGCCGCCGGCGTCAGCTACCGCCTGGGCACGCCGGCCAGCGTCTCCGCGAATCTCCTGGCGGTGGCCGGCCGCGCCATCGACGACGCCATGGAGTCCGTGCGCTGGCTGAAGTCGAACGCCGCGACCTACCGCATCGACACCACCAAGATCGCCACGGTGGGCTTCTCCGCCGGCGGAGCGATCTCGCTGGGCGTGGCACTCGCGGACGACCCGACCCCGGGCGGCCCGCTCTCCGCGTTCAGCCCGAAGATCGCCGCCGGTGTCTCGACGGGAGCCCACCTCACCCCCGCCCTGAGCACCGGCGCGGTGACCTTCGAGCCCGGCGACGCCGCGGTGATGCTCTTCCACTACGAGTCCGACAGCACCACCGACGTCAGCGACGAGTACGCCTTCGAGACCTGCGCGGCCGTGCGCGCGGGCGGCAACACCTGCGACTTCATCGCGCAGCCCGGCTCCGGGCACACGACCTGGCTCGAGCCCGGCGGCACCTGGTGGACGCCCAAGGTGGGCCCGTTCGTCTGGACCCAGCTCGGGCTGGGCTAGCCGCCTGCCGATACAGGTCCCAATGCCCTCACCACAGGTTCGGGCCTACGGCGCCGTTCACCGAAAGCGCATCCTGGCCGCGGCGTTCATGGGAAGCCTTCTGCCGATGGCCGTCGCGACCGCCACCGACTTCAGCGCCCACCCGACCGTGTTCTTCGTCGGCGCGATCGGGACCTGTGCCGCCTCACTGGCGGTGGTCCTGGTGCCGCGCCGCCACCGCGTGCCGTTCTATCTCGCCGCCTACGGAGGCCTCCCCTGCCTGGCGATGCTCCAGGCCGACAGCGGCGGAGCAGCGTCGGGATACTCGGTGCTCCTGATGATGCCCATGGTCTGGTTCGGCCTCCAGGCCACCGACCGCGAGCTGGTGGTGGCCGCGGTGGTGCTGGCTGCCTGCTCCTTCCTGCCGATGCTGGTGTTCGGGCCGCCGGCGTATCCGGTCGAGTGGGGCCACGCGACGCTGCTCGTGCTGGTCGGCTCGGCGGTGGCCGGATCGCTCCGCACGCTCAGCCGCCAGACGCAATGGCTCACCGATCGCCTGCGTCGCGAGGCGGTCATCGACGACCTCACCGGCCTGCTCAACCGGCGCGGCTGGGAGGACACCGCCCGCCGCGAGCTCGCCCGGGCGAGCCGCGCGGACATGCCCGTGGCCCTGGTCACGATCGACCTCGACGGACTCAAGGAGCTCAACGACACGCTCGGACACGAGGAGGGCGACCGCGTGCTCCGCGAGACCGGCGACCGGCTCCGCCGTGCGCTCCGCGCCACCGACGTGGTCGCCCGGCTTGGCGGGGACGAGTTCGCCGCGCTGCTCACCGAGTCGCGTCTCGACGACGCGCTCACCGTGCTTCGACGCCTCCAGGAGACGACTCCGCCGCAGGGAGCGTTCTCCGCCGGCGCGGCCGCCTGGAGCGGAGGAGCCGAGCCGCTTCAAGAGCTCCTGCGCCGTGCCGACGTGGCCCTCTACGCCGCCAAGACGAAGGGTGGCGCGAGAACGGAGATCGCCCCGCGTTCGCTGGACCCGCACGATCCGGCCCTCGCCGGAACGCGCGGCTAGCCCACCGGCAGGCTCGCCTCGAGGCGGGTTCCGGAGCCGGGCGCGCTGTCCAGCACCAGGCGGCCGCCGAGCGCATCGACGCGGTCGCCGAGGCCGCGCAGGCCGGATCCGCCCGCCGGGTCGGCCCCGCCGACGCCGTCGTCCACCACCGCCACGCGAACCTCGTGCCCGTCACAGCTCAGGCGGACCATCGCCTTCGAGGCGCCGGCGTACTTGACCACGTTCGTCAGCGCCTCCGCGGTCAGGTAGTAGACCGCCGACTCCACCACCTCGGGAAGCCGCTCCTCCAGCGTCAGGTCCAGATCGACCGGCATGGGCGTACGCAGCGCGAGCGCCTCGATGGCGGTTCCCAGGCCATGCTCGCTCAGCTCGGCCGGGTGGAGCCCCCTCGCGAGCTCCCGCAGCTCGCGCAGCCCGGTGGCCAGCTGCTCCCTGGCGTGCGCGAGCACGAGCGCCGCGTCCTCCGGCTCGGACTCGACCAGCTCGGACGCGCGGCGCAGCGTCAGGGACAGCGCGACGAACCACTGCTGCGCGCCGTCGTGCAGGTTGCGCTCGAAGCGGCGCCGAGCGGCGTCGCTGGCCTCCACGAGCCGCGCTCGCGACTCGGCCAGCTGCACGCGGGCCTCCGCGTTGGAGATCGCCTGGGCCACGAGCTCCGCGAAGTCGCAGAGGCGGCTCTCGTCATGATCCGTGAACCCGTCCGGCTCGGTGGCTGAGAGCACGATCGCGCCCCAGTTGCGCCCGTCGACCTTGATCGGCGCCGCGACCGCGGAGCGGATACCCAGTCCTCGGAGCATGTCCGCCACGTCACCGCGCAGTCCCTTCACGTCCCGGAGGCGGGCGGGTGCGCCGGTGCGGCTCACCGTCGGGACCGCGGTCTCGCCGTCCAGCGGAATCCGCCTCGGGACCGGCGGGTGCGAATAGCCGGGGGCCGACCATCCGCCGACGGTCATTGCCGCCGTCGAGTCCTCGAACCGCACGAGGCTCGACACCTGAGCGCCGAGCACCTTCGCCGACTCCTCGGTGACCGACTCGAACACCTCCGGCCCGGTGGGGTCCCGGGCCACGAGCGTCGCGACCCGCCTGAGCGCCGACTGCTCGGCTACCACGGTCCGTACGTCGGTGTCGCTGAACTCGGCCATCGCCTCGCTCGAGCCATCATTGCGAATCCGCGGGCTCGAGGACCGGTTACCCGCACCCGGCCCAGCGGGTTGTCCCCATCGCCGCTGCCGGCCGTGAGCCCTAGCGTCGCCGGCATGCCTCGCGTCTCCACACGCTCGCTCGGATGGGCGGCCTACGCAGCCAGCGCCTGGGCGATCGCCTACGCGGTGGCGGTGCGCGGCTACCAGGGCGCGGGGGGCACGCTCGGGCTGCCCGGCACTTTCGAGGACCCGGCGGGCATGCGCCGGGCCAGCCTGGTGGCCGGCGCGGGCATCCTGCTGGCCGGGGTGGGCGCTCTGGCGCTCGTGCGGCCCTGGGGCCTGAGGCTGCCGCGCCGGCTCGTGATCGTGCCCGCCCTGGCGGGCTCGGCGCTGGCGATGGCCCATGCGCTCACCGCCTACGTGACCAAGCCACTCCATCTGCTCGGAGCGATCGAGCTCGACTTCAAGGGTTGGGAGCACGTGGACGAGGAGGCCCTGATCAGCTGGGACCTCCTGTTCTACGAGCCGTGGTTCCTCGGCCTCGGGGTGCTCGTCACGCTGGCCGCACTCCACCACCACGAGCGCACGGGCGGCACGGAGCGCGCCCGCCGCCGGCTCGTCGCGGGCACTGCGGCCGCGACGCTCGGCCTCACCGCGCTCTCAGGCGTACAACTCGTCTCGTGAGCGGTTTCGCCGGGCCATCACGCGGGCGAAGCTGCCCGCGGTGATGAACATGAACATGCTGTAGACGGCGGCAGGGATGGCGATCGAGGTGTCGATCGCCGACGCGACCGTGATGGCCAGGGTGGCGTTGTGCACGCCGAGCTCCATGGAGATCGCCGTGGCCTGCCGGTCGCCGAGCCGCGCCAGCTGCGCCACCGCGAAGGAGATGCCCATGGCGGCCAGGTTGAGGGTCAGCGCCGCGCCGGCCACCTCCTCGAAGCTCTCGAGCGCCTCCTCGGCCTCGCTCGCGACCGCCGCGATCACCACGAGCAGGAACAGGCCGAGCGACACCCTGCGCGCGGTCTCGTAAACGGCCAGGACCCGATCGGTGTAGCGGTGCCGCAGCCACATGCCGAAGGCCAGCGGCAGGATCGTGATCAGGAAGACGCGGGCCACGATCCCGGCCATCTGCACGTCCGCGTCGAGCTCGGCGCCGAAGTGGTCGATGGCGAGCCCCAGCGCCAGCGGCACCGTGACCAGCGCCGCCACGCTGCTCAGCGCGGTCATGGTCACCGACAGCGCGACCTCGCCGCGGGCGAGGTGGGTGAGGAGGTTGGCCATCGTCCCGCCGGGGGAGGCGCCGAGCAGCACGAGGCCCACCGCCAGCGCCGGGGCGAGCCCGAACAGCTCCGCCACCGCGAACGCCAGGAGCGGCGAGATGAACAGCAGGTTCACCAGCCCGATCGCGACTCCCTTCGGGACCACGAGCACCCGGCGGAAGTCGGCAGGCGTGAGCGACAGCCCGAGCACGGCCATGATCCCGGCCAGGCAGACCGGGAGCAGCACCTGGGTGGCGAGCGAGCCCTCCAGTCAGCTCACTGCCTCGGCGGCCGCGCGTCCGGCCGTACGACCGGAGAACAGGCAGCCGCCGAGGAAGGTGCCCTCGAGCGCCCGGTAGCCGTGCATGCCGCCGCCGCCGAAGCCGGCCACCTCGCCCGCGGCATAGAGGCCGTCGAGCGGCTGCCCGGAGGGTTGGAGCACGCGCGCCGCGAGGTCGGTCTCGAGGCCGCCCAGCGACTTCCTCGTGAGGATGGACAGCCGTACCGCGATCAGGGGCCCGGCGTCGGGGTCGAGGATCCGGTGCGGCGCCGCCACGCGGGTGAGCCTGTCGGCCCAGTACCGGCGCGCGCCGTGGATGGCGGTCACCTGACCGTCCTTGGCATAGGGGTTCGCGATTTGGCGGTCGCGGGCCGTGATCTGAGCCTCCAGGTCGGCCGCGTCGATCAGGCTCTCCCCGGTGAGCGCATTCATGCCGCGCACCAGGTCGGGGAGCGAGCGCTCCACCACGAAGTCCTTGCCGTGGTCCATGAACGCCTTGACGGGGCGCGGCGGCCCGGCGGCCAGCCGTTCCCTCAGCACGGCGCGCCGGCTCTTCGACGTCGTGTCCGGGTTCTGCTCGGAGCCCGAGAGCGCGAACTCCTTTTCGATGATCTTCTGGGTGAGCACGAACCAGGTGTAGTCGTGGCCCGTGGTCTGGATGTGGGCGAGCGTGCCGAGCGTGTCGTAACCGGGCCAGAGCGGGCCGGGGAGCCGCCGGCCGCGCGCGTCGAGCCACATCGACGAGGGCCCGGGAATGATCCGGATCGCGTGCATCGGCCAGATCGGGCTCCAGTTGTTCACGCCCTCCACGTAGTGCCACATGCGGTCGCCGTTGATCTCGCGCGCCCCGGCCGAGCGGGCGATCGCGAGCATGCGGCCGTCCACGTGGGCGGGGACGCCCGACAGCATTCGCGCGGGCGGCTCGCCCAGGCGCTCGGGCCACTTCTCGCGCACGAGGTCGTGGTTGCCGCCAATGCCGCCGCTGGTGGCGATCACCGCCTGGGCGCTCAGCTCGAAGTCGCCGACCTCCACGCGGCTGCTCTGCTCGCCGCGCCGGCTCGAGCTCGGCTCGAGCACCTTGCCGCTCACGCCGCTCACGGCGCCGGCGGTCACGGTCAGCTCGTCCACGCGGTGGCGGAAGCGCAGCTCCACGAGCCCCCGCGCGACGGCCTCGCGCACGCGGCGCTCGAACGGGGCCACCACCCCGGGGCCCGTGCCCCAGGTGATGTGAAAGCGCGGTACCGAGTTGCCGTGACCGTCGGCGTGGTAGCCGCCGCGCTCCGGCCACCCCGGGTACGGGATCCAGCGCATGCCCTGGTCGTGGAGCCACGAGCGCTTCTCACCGGCGCAGAACCCCACGTACGCCTCCGCCCACCAGCGCGGCCACTCGTCCTCGGGACGGTCGAAGGCCGCGGTGCCCATCCAGTCCTGCAGCGCCAGCTCGTGGGAGTCCTTCACCCGCACGCGGCGCTGCTCCGGGCTGTCCACGAACATCAGACCGCCCAGCGACCAGAACGCCTGGCCTCCGAGGCCGGTCTCCGGCTCCTGGTCGAGGACGATCACCCGCTTGCCGGCGTCGGCCAGCTCGGCAGTGGCCACGAGCCCGGCCAGCCCGCCGCCCACCACGATCACGTCTGCGTCAAATGCCACGGAGCCACCGTATGGGGCGGCGGCGGCCCGCGGCGACGGCCCGGTGACCAGGAGTCAGGGAGAAGCCTGTGCACCGTGCACAGCGCCTGCCGCGCGCGCACGTGCGGCCAGCCATACCGTCACCCTGTCCTCAGGGTCGTCCACCTCCAGCCCGGTGAGGTCCTGAATCCGCGCGATCCACTGCACCAGCGTGTTCCGGTGCACGGGCAGCGCCGAGGCCGTGGCCGACCGCTCGAAGCCGTTCGCCGCGAGCAGCTCGAGCGCGCGCACCAGGTCGTCTCGCTCGGCGGCGAGCAGCGGCTCGAAGACCCTGCGCTCGAGCCGCCGGCCCAGCCTGGGCGAGCGGGTCAGCAGCAGCTCGGGGATGTAGGCGTCGAGATCGATGCGCCCGCTCTGGCCCGCCGAGAGGGCCATGAACGCCACCGACCGCAGGTCGCGCAACACGTCGCTGAGGCCGGCACGGTCCACCGCCTCCTCCTCGCAGATCGCGAGCCGCTCCCGGAAGCCGAGCCGGTCGACGTCCACGGGCTCCGGGGCGATGCCCACGACCTGGGTTCCCTCCGACACGGCCAGCGCCCCCTGCTCGCGCAGCAGCGCCGCGAGCCGAAGGTGCTGTGCGGCCGAGCCATCGTGCAGGAGCGCCACCACCGGCCTGTACGACCACGCGAGCCGAAAGCCGAGGTTGTCCGCCAGCCGCTGGTCATCGGGTCCAGAGTCGGTCTGGAGGGTGATCCGGTCGAACAGCCAGCGGGCGCGCCGCTCCGGCTGGGACACATGGGCGTCGCGCTCCTCGGAATAGGTCTCCTCGAACACGCGCGAGACGAGGTCGATCCACTCGAGCAGCAGGTCGAAGGCCTCGCCCAGGGCGGCGCGTTCCTCCTGGTCCGCCGACTCGAGCATCACCTCCCACCCCGCCCGCATGGCCCGGCGGTAGACGGCAAGCCCCTCCTCCGGGCGCCGTCCCTCCGCCGCGCGGGCGCCCACGAGCTCCCTCAGACGCTCGCGATCCTCGCGCGGAAGCGGCCGGCCGTCCCTGGCCCAGCGATGGAAGATCTCCAGGTTCCAGCGGATGCCGGCGCGGCCGCGGTCGTCCAGCTCCGCCCGCCCGTCCACGAAGCTCTGGTACTCGGGCATGTCCCTGATCCCCGCCTCGACGCGCGCCACGTAGTCGTCCATGTCGATCCGGGCAACCAGGCTCTCCAGGATCTCCTTTGCGCGCGGGTCGATCGGCACCGCGGCATCATCGCGCAGCTAGCCGGCGGTGATCGTGGCAACGCTCTCTACTGTTCGGCGCATGCCTCGGCGCCACAGCCTCGCCCGTGTGATCGCGCTGGCGGCCACGGCCGTCGCGGCGGTCGCTCTCTTCGCCCTGTCGCTGTCGGGCCTGGCCGGCCTGGACGGCCGCCTGGCAGCAGCGGTCAGCGCCGAGCAGAGCCCCGCGTCGATCCAGGTATCGGACGACGAGCACCGGTCCGCGGACGGTCGCGACTGCCCCTTCCGCGAGCGCCGGGAGCCCGCCGTTCGCGTTCGCTCCTGACGCTCGGGATACGAACCTCCACGCGCAGCCCACCCTCGCGGCGGGCCGACAATCGGACCGAGCCGCCGTGGGCGGCCGCCACGGCGCGCACGATCGACAGGCCCACCCCCGCACCTGGGCCGCCCGCCACGCCCCGGCCCAGACGCTGGAACGGCTCGAGCAACGCCGCCGTCGCGTCGCCTGGAACCCGGGGGCCGCTGTTGTCGACCCGCACCACCAGATCGGCGCCCGCCGGCCCCACCTCGATCTCCACGAAGCCCGCCTCCCGGTTGTGGATCACCGCGTTCTCAACCAGGTTCCATACGAGCTGCTCGAGCAGCAGCCGGTCGCCGTCGACGACGGCCGGGGCGACGTTCAGTCCCACCGACAGCCCGTGCGCGGCAGCGCGGCCGGCCGCCCGCGCGGCCGCCGCCTCGGCCAGCTCCGCCAGGTCCACGCGCTCGTCGCGCTCGACCACGCCGGCCTCGGTGCGCGCGAGCGACAGGAGGCTGTCGATCAGCGCCTGGCAGCGCAGCACCTCTTCGCGCACCACGTCCGCGGCGCCCCGGAGGTCGCTCGCGCTGGCCTCCGGGTCTGCCAGCGCAACCTCGAGCTCGGTTCGCATGACGGTCAGCGGCGTGCGCAGCTCGTGCGAGGCGTTCGCGACGAATCGCCTCTGACTCGTGAAGGCCGCCTCGAGGCGGTCGAGCATTTCGTCGAACGTCTCGGCGAGCTCACGCAACTCGTCGTCCGGACCGCGGGCGGCGATGCGCCGGTCGAGCGAGTCCCCGCTCACGGACCGGGCGGCGATCACGATGTCGCGCAGCGGTCCGAGCACGTGCCCCGCGGCCAGCCAGCCGAGCAGGAACGCCAGGGCGGTCACCGCCAGCAGCGCGAGCGCGTACTGGTCCCGGATCTCGGTGAGCACGTCATCCGCGACCGCCGCTGACAGCGTGCGGTGGAGGTGGCCGTCGAGCAGGGTGTAGCTCACCCCCAGCAACAGGCCGCCCGCCGCCAGGAAGAGGCTCGTGTAGAGGACGGCGAGCCGCAGGCGGACTGTCGGCCGCGGGCGCATCAGACGCGGTAGCCGGCGCCCTTGACCGTCTCGATGAAGGGCGGCGCGCCGAGCTTCCGGCGCAGGGTCATCACGGTCATGCGCGCCGTGTTCGTACCGGGGTCGATGTTCTCGTCCCAGACGCGGTGCAGGAGCTCGTCGGCGCTCACGGCATCGCCCGCGGCCCACATCAGCGCCTCGAGCACGGCGAACTCCTTGGGGGTCAGGTCCAGCGGGCGGCCGCCGCGCGTGACCTCGTGGCGCCCCGCGTCCAGCCGGACGTCACCGCGCTCGAGCACCGGCGGGCGCTCCCGGGGCACCCGTCGCGCGAGGGCGATCACGCGCGCCACCAGCTCGGCGAAGGCGAACGGCTTTCGCAGGTAGTCGTCCGCGCCGAGCGCAAGGCCCTCCACGAGGTCCTCGGTCTCACCCAGCGCTGTGAGCATCAGCACCCGCGTGTGCGGGAGCTCGGCCGCAACCGCGGAGCAGACCTCGTCGCCGTGAAGCTCGGGGAGATGCCGGTCGAGGACGAGCACGTCGTAGCCCCCCACGCGCGCCTTGAGCAGGGCGCTCAACCCGTCGTGGGCGAGGTCCACCGCCAGCCCTTCGCGCCGGAGGCCGCGGCCGATCGCCTCAGCCACGCGACGCTCGTCTTCGGCCACGAGCACGCGCATGCTTGGAGGCTAGGGCGGCGTCTAAGGCTTTCGTAAAAGCGGCCCCTTCTTTATCTGGACCTGACGTACCTGGGCGTAGCTTCACCCCCTTCACCGTCCACGCACGAGAGGACCCGATGGAACCCGACCCCACCCCCACTCCGCGCCGGCGCCGGACGCTCCTGGCGGGCGTGCTCGCCGTAGCCGGACTGGCACTCGCGGTGCCGGCCGCCGGTGCCCTGGCCGGAAACGACGACTCGAGCGGCTCCACGGCTGCCGAGACAGGTGCGGCGGCCCGCGACAAGCGCGACTGCCCGGAGCACGAGCGCGGCGGTGCCGGGCGCGAGGACAACTCGGCCGGCAGCTTCGACGAGTCGAGGGAGCTCTGATGGAGCGCTCGAACGGAACCGCTCCCGCGCTGGACACCGGGCCGCGCGAATCGCTCGAGGACGTGCTGTACGAGATCAAGCGCGTGATCGTCGGCCAGGACGCGATGCTCGAGCGGCTGCTCGTGGCGCTCCTCACCGGCGGTCACGTTCTGCTCGAGGGCGTGCCGGGCCTGGCCAAGACGCTCACCGTCAAGACGCTCGCCGAAGTCGTGAGCGGGAGCTTCAAGCGCGTCCAGTTCACGCCCGACCTGGTGCCGGCGGATCTCGTGGGCACCCGGATCTACCGGCCCGACTCGGGCAGGTTCGACGTCGAGCTGGGACCGGTGCTGTGCAACTTCCTGCTCGCCGACGAGATCAACCGCGCGCCCGCGAAGGTGCAGTCCGCGCTCCTCGAGGTGATGCAGGAGGACCAGGTGACGATCGCTGGGCACAGCTACCCGGTGCCGCAGCCGTTCCTGGTGCTCGCCACGCAGAACCCGATCGAGTCGGAGGGCACGTACCCGTTGCCCGAGGCACAGACCGACCGCTTCCTCATGAAGCTCGTGGTGGACTATCCGAGCCCCGGCGAGGAGGCCGCCGTGGTCGGGCGCTCGCTCGAGCCGCGCCCCGACGTCCGACGCCGTGCCGAGGCGTCCGACCTGCTCGCGTTCCGCGACGAGGTGACGAGGGTCTACGTGGACCGCGAGGTGATCGGCTATGCCGTCGCGCTCGCCGACGCCACCCGCAACCCCGAGGCCTGGGGGATCGGCGAGCTGGCCGGGTACATCGAGTACGGCGTCAGCCCGCGCGGGCCGATCGGGCTGGTGCAGGCGGCACGTGCGCTGGCGCTCCTGCGCGGCCGGACCCACGCGATGCTCTCGGACGTCCGCGACCTCGCGCCCGACGTCCTGCGCCACCGGCTCGTGTTGAGCTACGAGGCGCTGAGCGACGGCGTGACCGCCGACCAGATGCTCGACCGGGTGGTGGCCGCGGTCGAGCCGGACGCCGATGACCAGTGGCAGGAGGGCGAGCCCACGCCGGCGACGGAGGAGCTGGCCGCGTGACGAGGGCGGTGCCGCTCGTTCCGCCCGCCGGCCGCAAGGGTCCCGGGCCGATCGCCGGGCGCCTCGTCGAGGCGCTCGACCTGTCGTTCGCGCGGCGGGCCGGCGGGCCCCTGCCCGGAGAGCACCGCGCCCCCGGAGTGGGCGCCGGCACCGAGCTGGCGACATTGCGCGGATACCAGCCGGGCGACGACGTGCGGCGCCTCGACGCCTCGGCCACGGCTCGCACCGGCGAGCCGCACGTGCGCCTCGACGTGCCGGAGCGCCTGGTCAGCACGTGGGTGGTGCTGGACGTGTCGCCGTCGATGGCGTTCGGGACGACCGAGCGCCTCAAGGCGGACGTGGCGGAGGGAGCGGTGCGCGTGCTCGCCCGCCTCGCCACCCGCCGCGGCGGGCGCGTGGCGGTCATGGTCTGCGGCGGCGAGCGCGAGCTCGTGCTGCCGCCGCGCGGAGGACGCGGCGCAGGCGCGGCCGTGGAGGGACTCCTCCGCGCCGGCGTGGTTCCCGACGGGAGCGGAGACCCTCAGGCGCTCGAGCGCGGCCTGTCCCGGCTCGGGCGGATGGCGCGCCTGCCAGGGGTGGTGGTCGTGGTCTCGGACTTCCGCGGACCGCTCGAGCTGCGGCGGTCGCTGCGCTCGCTCGCCGCGCGCCACTCGGTCGCGGCGATCGAGGTGCGCGACCCGCGTGAGGCCGCGCTGCCCGCGGTCGGCCGCCTGCGGGTCGTGGACCCCGAGACCGGGGCCCAGGTGGAGGTGGACACGCGCGACCGGCGTCTCCGCGAGCGCTACGCCGAGCGCGAGCGCGCGGAGCGGGAGGCCGTTCGCGCAGAGCTGCGAGGCGCGGGCGTGGACCACGTGGTGCTGTCCACGGAAGGCCCCTGGCTGCGCGACCTCGGCGGACGGCTCCAGGCCCTCGGAGGCCGGCCGCGGTGAGCTTCCAGGCACCCCTGTTCCTGACGGCTCTCGTGGCCGTACCGCTCGCGCTCGGCGCCTACGCCCTGGCGCGGCGCCGCCGGCGCCGCTACACCGTGCGCTTCACCGGCACGGCGACGCTTGCGGCGCTGGTGGAGGCGCTTCCGGCCTGGCGCCGCCACCTCCCCGCGGCGGTGTTCGCCGCCGCCCTTGCCGTCCTCGCACTGGCGCTCGCGCGCCCGCAGGCGACCGTGGCCGTGCCCGTCGAGCAGGCCTCGGTCCTGCTCGTGACCGACGTGTCGGGGTCCATGAACGCCAGGGACGTGGAGCCGACCCGGCTCGATGCCGCGCGCGGCGCCGCGCTCGATTTCCTCCACGACGTGCCGGACGAGGTCCGTGTGGGCGCCGTGGCCTACTCCACGGTTCCGCACACCCTCGACCGGCCCGGCACGGACCGCTCGAGCGTGGAGGACCTGATCGAGAACCTGAGCGCCGACGGCGGAACGGCCACCGGCGACGCGCTCGAGCAGGCCCTCGAGCTGCTCGGCCCCCGCGAAGGCGCGAAGCGGACGCCCGCGGCGATCGTGCTGCTCTCCGACGGGGAGACCACCGCGGGCCGCGATCCGGTCGAGGTGGCGGCCGAGGCGCGCCGGGCACGCGTGCCCATCTACACCGTGGCACTGGGGACCTCGGAGGGCGTGATCCAGACTCCGCGCGGAATCCTTCCCGTGCCTCCGGACCCCGAGACGATGCGCGAGATCGCGCAGCGGTCCGGCGGCCGCGCGTTCTCGGCCGACGACGCCGAGGGTCTCGACGACGTGTACGACGAACTGGGCTCGCGACTGGCCACCAAGCGGGAGCCGCGCGAGATCACGGCCGGCTTCGCGGCCGGCGGGCTGGTGCTGCTGCTGCTCGCCTCCGGCCTGGCCCTGCGCAGCGTGGGGAGGCTTCCGTGAGCGACCTTCGCGACCGCGATGCGCGCGAGCCCGCCGGCCTCTGGACCGGCGACCGGCCCAAGCAGGACTACGAGGACTGGGCCGCGCCGCGCCGGCGGCGTGTGGCGTCGCGCCCGGCTCCCGCGGCTGAGAAGGCACCCGGCCCGCCGCCACCGCCCGACCGCGGCCCGCGGCTCCGGGCGGCCCTGGCCGGGGTGGTGGCCGCGCTGGCGCTCGTGGGCGCCGGGATCGGAGCGGCGAGCCTGCTCGGAGACGACGAGCCGGACGCGCAGGCGGTGCGGCTGCCGGCCGCGCCGGCGGGCGTGACCCAGCGCACGACCGCCGGCGAGGTCTACGCCAGGGTCGAGTCCGGCGTGGTGTCGGTGCAGGCCGACAGCAGGTCGGGCACCGGCTTCCTCGTGGATGGAGACGGCACGATCGTGACCAACGCGCACGTGGTGGGCTCGGCGGAGAGCGCCACCGTCCGCTTCGGCGAGGACGGCGACCGCATCCCCGCCGAGGTGCTCGGCAGCGACGAGTCCACGGACCTGGCGGCCCTGCGCATCGATCCGGCCGACGCCGGGAACCCGGCACCGCTCGCGCTCGCGGACTCGAGCCAGGTGAAGGTCGGCGACACCGTCGTGGCCGTGGGCAATCCGTTCGGGCTCGACCGCACGGCCACCGAGGGCATCGTGTCGGGCCTGGGCCGCGAGATCCAGGCGCCGAACGGCTTCCAGATCGACAAGGTGATCCAGACCGATGCCGCGATCAACCCCGGGAACTCCGGTGGCCCGCTCGTGGACGCTCGCGGGCGGGTGATCGGGGTGAACTCCCAGATAGCCACCTCCGGCGCCGGCGGGAACGTGGGCGTGGGGTTCGCGGTCCCCGCCAACACCGTGCGTGACGTGATCCCGCGCCTGGCGGGCGGCCAGACGATCGAGCGCGCATGGATCGGGGTCACGAGCTCGGAGGGCGCGGCCGGCGCGGTGGTGGAGGACGTGACCGGCGGCGGCCCCGCCGAGCGGGGCGGGCTTCGCCCCGGCGACGTGATCGTAGGCGCCGCCGGCGAGCGGGTGAGCTCGCCCGACGACCTGTCCCGGGCGATCGCCGAGCACTCGCCGGGCGAGGTGATCGGCGTCGAGGTGGAGCGCGACGGGGAGCGGCGCGAGCTCGACGTCACGCTCGGCACGCGTCCCGAGCAGGCGCCCGGCACCCCATGAGCTTCGCGTCGCCCGCATTCCTCCTGGGGCTGCTCGTCGTCCCGCTCGCCCTGGCCGCCTATCTCTGGATGGAGCGCCGGCGGAGCGCCGGCGCCGAGCAGTTCGCCGCGCCGGGGATGCTCGAATCGGTGGCCCCGGTCCAACCCGGCTGGCGACGGCACGCGCCGATGTGGCTGTACGGGGTGGCGGTGACGGTGCTCGCCGTGGCGCTGGCTCGCCCGCAGGCCACGGTGGCCGTTCCGGTGGAGCGCGCATCGGTCATCCTCGCCATCGACCAGTCCGGCTCGATGGAGGCGCGTGACGTCGCGCCCACCCGGCTGGAGGCGGCGCGCCGGGCAGCGCGGAGCTTCCTGGAGGAGGTGCCGGACGACCTGCGCGTGGGCACCGTGATCTTCAACCACGCGGTGCGCTCCGCGGAGGCGCCCACCACCGACCGCGCCGAGGTGGGCGCATCGATCGACTCGCTGCGCTCCAGCGGAGGCACGGCCACCGGGGACGCGCTCGACTCGTCGCTGCGCCTGCTCGCCGCGAGCCGCAGGGGCGACCGGCGCCCGCCCCCCGCCGCCATCGTCCTCCTGTCCGACGGCACGTCGACCCACGGCAGCGACCCGATTCCCGTCGCGCGCCGCGCGCGGGCACGCCACATCCCCATCTACACCGTGGCCCTCGGCACTGACGGCGGCACCATCGAGGTGCGGCGCCCGGACGGGAGCACCAGCACCGAGCGCGTCCCGCCCGACCGGGACACCCTGCGTGAGATCGCCCGCCTCTCCCGGGGCCGCTACTACGAGGCCACTGCGGCGCCCGAGCTGGACGAGGTGTACGAACGCCTCGGCTCCCAGGTCTCGACCCGCCCCGAGCGCCGCGAGATCACCGCCGCGTTCGCGGCCGCCGGGGCGCTCCTGATGCTCACGGGCGGCGGGGCGTCGCTGCGCTGGTTCGGCCGGCTTCCCTGAGGGCCTGCTCTCTCGAAGCGTAGGCGTCCATTCGCACGGTCTTCCCGCCGGCAACCTCGAAGACGAACCAGAACCGGCCCTCGACGGGCGCCCCGCTCGCCTTGCCCGTCCCACGCTGTGCCAGCTCGACCGCCACGTGGTCGCCGACTTCGATGCACTCGCCGATCCACATCTCGAAGTCGGCGAAGTCGGCCGTCCAGTCGGCGTACATCTGGACCACGCCCTCGAGGCCGTGGTAGATCTGCGGATCCGGCAGCGGCGCGACCCGGGCGCTGACCATGTCCGGATGGACCATCTCCAGGCCCTTCGCCGCGTCTTCGTCGATGAATGCCTGGACCCCGTCCCTGACCAGGCGGACGTTGTCGCTCGTCACTCGTCGTCCCACCGGAAGAACGTGAGCAGATTGCCGTCGAGGTCGACGGTCGCGAACTCCCGTGTGCCGAAGTCGGTGGCCGCCACGCCGCCCCGCACAGTGGGATGGAGCACGCCGGCGGCTTCGAGCTCCAGGAACAGGGCATCCACCTCATCCACCTCGATCCGGCAGCTGGCGGTGCCCGCCAGAAACGACTCGGCGCCCGAGCGAATCGGGTGCTCGGCGAGGTCCTCGCGAGAGCGCCACTCCTCGTCGGACGCGCCCCAGAGGTGAAGCTCGGCGGTGTCGCGCACCACGATCGCGTAGTCGTCCGTCTCGTGCGGCGCGTCGAAGCCGAAGCGCTCGCGGTAGTGGGCCACGGCCGCAGGGAGGTCGCGGACCGGCAGGGCCGGGATCGTTCTGCTCAGCGGGCACATAGCCTCAGTGTTCCTGATGGAGCCTGAGAGCACAGTCCACGAGCTCGTGGAAGAGCTCGACTACCCGATGTTCATCGTGACCGTGTCGGCCGGCGGAGAGCGCTCGGGCTGCCTCGTGGGCTTCACGACCCAGTGCAGCATCGATCCTCCGCGATTCCTCGTATGCATCTCCGACAAGAACCGGACCTACAGGGTGGTCCGCGAGGCGGAGAGCTTGGTGGTCCACCTCGTGCCGCAGGAGGCCACCGGGCTCGCCGAGCTCTTCGGATCGCAGACCGGCGACGAGGTCGACAAGTTCGAGCGCTGCCGCTGGCGGGAGGGCCCCGCGGGCGCCCCGGTCCTCGAGGACTGCGGGAACTGGTTCGCCGGGCGCATCCTCGACCGCATGGACGCCGGCGACCACGTCGCGCTGCTCCTCGAGCCCTTCGAGGCGGCCAGCGAGCCGGGCACGAGCCCCTTCGAGTTCCATCGCGCGAAGCGGATGGATCCGGGCCACGAGGCCTAGCGCCGGTCAGGGCCGCTCAAGCAAACGGTCTGGGGCGTCGATCCCGAAGGGTGAGCCGCTTCGCCGACGAGCTCGGCAGCTTCGAGCGCCGCGCCCTGACTGCGGCTTTCGCGGCGCTCGCGGCCATCATCGCCTTCGCGTACGCGCACTCCGTCTTCGGCCTGGGCGGGGACGGCCTCACGCAGCCGATCCGCGACTGGGCTTCCTCGGCGGTCTACGTGATCGTGGCTGCCGTCGTGGCACTCCGTGTGGTCCGCGTGCGCGAGCAGCGCGGGCCGTGGATCCTGCTGGGAGCCGGCATCGCGCTCTACGCGGCCGGCAACCTTCTCTGGTCCTTCTGGCTCCAGCACCAGGAGGCGCCCCCGATCCCATCGGTCTGCGACGTGCTCTGGCTGTCGCTGTACCCGGCGAGCTACGCCGGACTGGTGTGGCTCGCCCGGCGCGACCGGCGCCTGCCCGCGGGCGTGTGGCTCGACGGGATCATCGCCGGTCTCGCCATCGCCGCCCTCGGCGCGGCCCTCGTCTTCGAGCCGGTGCTGGACTCGGCCGTGGGCAGCACGACGGCGATCACGACCAACCTCGCCTACCCCGTCGGGGACCTGCTGCTGGCCGCGCTCGTGGTGGGCATTCTCGCGCTGCGCGGCTGGCGGGTCGACCGCGGCTGGGCACTCCTCGGCCTCGGCTTCCTGTCGCTGTGCGTCGGGGACTGCATCTACCTGCTCCAGATAGTCGGTGGATCGTCGGACTCGAGCCTCCTGGCAAACCTCTTCTACATGCCGGGCGTGGCGCTGCTCGCGCTCGCCGCCTGGGCTCCCATGTCTCCCTATCCGGCGGAGCGCCTCGACGGCTTGTCGGTGGTGCTGCTGCCGGCCACGTTCGTGTTCACCGCCCTGGGCCTGCTCGTCTACGACCATTTCGACTCCATCGGCTCACTCTCACTGCTGCTGGCGACGGCCACCGTGGTGGCGACGGTGATACGCACCGGCATGGCGTTCCGCGACGTGCGCGATTTCGCCGCTGCGCGCCGGATGGCGTTCACGGACGATCTGACCTCGCTGCCGAACCGGCGGCTGTTCGCGCTCCGCCTCGACGAGGCGATCGAGGCCGCGAAGGACAGCGGCTCGCCGTTCGCGGTGCTGGTCGTGGACCTCGACCACTTCAAGGAGCTCAACGACACGCTCGGGCACCAGACCGGCGACACGTTGCTGCGCGACGTCGGCCTGCGCCTCACCGCGACCCTGCGGCCCGGGGACACGGTGGCGCGGCTCGGCGGCGACGAGTTCGGCATCATCCTCGCCGCGCCCGCCGGCGACGACGCCGCCAGGGCGGCCGTGGCCCGGCTGCGAGAGGCGCTGGACGCCCCGTTCACCGTCCTCGGCCTGCGCCTCCGGGTTGCCGCGAGCGTGGGCATCGCGGTCCACCTCGAGCACGGGCACACCGCCGAGGAGCTGCTGCAACGGGCGGACGTGGCGATGTACGACGCGAAGGCTCGCCGCAGCGGCCACGCCTTCTACGCGCGCGAGCGCGACCCGCACTCCCTGGCACGCCTGGCGCTGGCGGCTGAGCTTCCGGCGGCCTTCGCCGGCGACCAGATCGAGATCTTCCTGCAGCCCAAGGCGCGGGCGGGCGACCAGCGGGTGGTGGGGGCCGAGGCGCTCGTGCGCTGGCGCCACCCGGAGCGCGGTCTGCTCCCGCCATCGGAGTTCGTCGAGCTGGCCGAGCATTCGGGCCTTGCGCGCGAGCTCACGCGCCGCGTGCTCGACCTGGCGCTCGCGCAGTGCGCGGCGTGGCGGGCGGTGGGCCACGACCTGCACGTGGCGGTCAACCTCACGGTCACCGACCTCCTGGACACGGGCATGCCGGGCGAGGTGGCCGCCGCGCTGGCGGTCCACGCCGTGCCCGCGAAGGCGCTGGTGCTCGAGCTCACCGAGAGCTCCGCGATGTCGGACCCCACGCGCATAGGGCGCGTGCTCGGGGATCTGCGCGAGCTCGGCGTCGGGCTCTCGCTCGACGACTTCGGCACGGGCTACTCGGCGCTGACCCACCTCCGCGACCTTCCCGTGACCGAGGTGAAGATCGACCGCTCCTTCGTCAGCTCGATGCAGAACGAGCCCGCCGACGCCGCGATCGTGGAGGCGACCATCGGGCTCGCCCAGCGGATCGGGATCGTGGTGGTGGCCGAGGGCGCGGAAAACGACGCAACCTGGCAGCGCCTCGCCGCCCTGGGATGTGACCTGATTCAGGGCTTCGCCCTCAGCCGGCCGGTTCCCGCGGCGGCCCTCGAGCCACTGCTGCTCGGCGCGCCCGCTGTCGCTGCCCCCTAGCGGCGCTTCTTGCGCGCCTTGGCGAGCTTCGCCTTTGCCGCGCTGCCGGTCCGTCCCTTCGCGTTGCGGCCGGTGACCTTAACGCGGGCGCTCTCGTCGCGGGCGAGCCCGCCGATCCGCACGCTCCGGCCCTTGACGAGGCGGAGCAGCTTGCGGCCGTCGCTGATGTCCAGCCTGACGACGTATCGCTGGGTGCCGGACGCCCGCTTCCAGCGCGCCACGAGGGCATTGCCCGACCTGCGCACGCGCAGCCCGCGCACGCGCGCCGGGACGATCGGCCCGGGCGCCCTGTAGCTCGCCACGTTCTTCTGGAGCAGCGGCATTCCGCTCTGCTCGAAGCTCGCGAGGATCCTGCGATTGCCGCCGGGCCCGTCGCCCGCCTGGAACCGGATCCTGCCCTTCCTCGCCTTGCCCACTCCGATCTGCCGGCCCCCGCGGCCGATCCGCTCGAAGAAGCGCACGACCAGGCCCTTCCGGGCGGTCGTGGTGTAGGTGAGCACGCGGTTGCGGCCGCGGCCGCCGACACGGGCCTTCACCACCGGCTTCGGGAGCTCCCGCGCCACCTTGACCCGGGCCACCGATCCCGGCTGTGCCTGTTCCACGGTCCAGCTTCCACCGGCCGGCCGGCGCAGCCCGAACGACGTGGTCGTGGCGGTCTTGCCGAACACGGCGGGCGCGTTCGCGGCGCCGGCGGCGTTGATCGGGATGGCGGTCACGCGCGCGCCCGACGGGGAGATCAGCGTTACGTTGGGCGCCGCCGAGAAGCCGTCAACCTGGACGGACGCGCTGGGCAGCCCGGCCGGGAGCGTGAAGCTCGGCGTGTCGGTCTGGGCCGCGGAGGCGGGCGGGTTCTGCATGTCCTGCTCCTCGGCCAGTTCCCTCGCGACCCACTCCGGCACGGCCGGCTCGCCCGGGCACGACCCGACGCTCACGTCGATGTCCTGGGTCTTAAAGGTGTACGCGAACCCGCCGAGCGGCTTGTAGCACCCGTACACCATCTCGTTCGAGAAGCCCGCGGCCACGCCGATGTCCACCGTGACCGGCTCGACACCGATGGTGACCTTCGAGTCGATGCTTCCGCCGAAGGTTCCCTTGGAGGTGTCGAAGAACCCGTCGAAGCGGCCCTCGCCCTTGATGGCGTCGAGGTCGAACTTCGCCGAGCCGCGAGCGGAGAAATAGCCGTCGATGTCCGCGTGCACGTTGGCCTCCGACACGGGGATCCGGGCGATCTGCCCCTCGCCACCCGCGTCGATCGCGAACCTCGGAGTGACCGTGACCCTGAGCCTGCCGGTGACCGTGTAGACGTAGAGGTCGGGCGGGGAGAGTGGCTGAGCGCCGAAGTAGACGCGGCCCTCGATGAACGTCGGATCGAGGTTGAACTCACCCGACACGCGATTGAGGAAGACGTCGGGCGCCAGCTTCACGCCGGGGAAGGGCACCGGCGTGATCTCCGCGAGGCCGTTCGTGAACCTGCCGTTCGTGAAGGTGAGTCGCACCCTCATCCCGGCGCCCAGCACCTTCAGGCCGGCGCCGCCCGTCCAGGTGTTCGTGGAGTTGGTCCAGCTGACCTCGATCCCGCTCAGCTCCAGCGGGCCGAGGAGGAGCTTGCCCACGGTGAATCGCACGGAGTCCACCGACAGCCCGTTCTCGTTGTCGGCGCGCAGGGTGGCCGCGCCCGTGATCCCGCCGAACACCTTGGGCAGCTCGAGCTGGACCGGGATCTCGACGGCGTTCTTCCTGAGGATCACGTCGATGTCGCCCGAGACCCCGAAGCCCTTGACGTTCACCGGGAAGACCGCGTCGTCGAAGCTGAACAGCTTGGCGCCCGCCTCACCGCTGGGGAGCTTCACGTGGAGCTCCCCGTGGAAGAGCACGATCGGCCCGCCGCCGGCGCGCAGCTGCACCGTCACCTTGCCGGTCGTGTCGATCGTCTTCTCGCGGGTGCCGAGCAGGATCCGCACCCCGGCGTCCGGCACGATCTCGAGCCCGTTGAGCCGGATGGAGCCCTCGGTGGCCTTGACGCCGGGTTTGCCGATCGCGCCGAGGTAGCAGCCGCGGTCGGTGAGGATCTGGACGGCCCGGTATGCGATCTCCTGGCAGGAGGTCGTGGTGTCGGGGTCGGCCCCGCCGCCCACCAGGTTGCCGATGCCCGGCAGGTCCGTGGGGGCCTGCGTACCGAACGGCGCCGCCAGGATCTTCCCGTACCCCTGGGAGGACCCGCCCGCGGTGATCAGCCCGAAGCCGCCGCCGTCGGTGGTCGCGCCCAGGTCCACCTCGTCGATGCCCTCACTGGCACGGGCCACGACCCGCGCCGCCTCGAACTTGCGGCCGGTGGTCGATGCGCGCTCCAGAAGCTCGGCGACCGGGCGGCTGCGGTCCACCCAGGCCAGGCGCACCGAGCCGCCCGGGTCCTCGAACAGGTCCCGAGCGCCGTGCCCGCCGGTCCTGACGGTCGTCGCCCGCTGGGGAGTGATCCCGGCGAGGCGCCGGACCTGGAGCGACGTGCCCGCGGGCGGCTCGGTCACGAGGAAGGCGCCGCTGGGTCCTGCCGCGAGGCGCGGCTCGGTGCCGCTCGTCTGCGACTGGCTCCAGGTGGCCGGGTTGGCGGGGTCGCCGTTACCGGACCACTGGCGGATGAACGTGTTTCCGCCGAGGTCGGCGAACGCCGTCATCGGCAGGCCGCCCACCGACACCAGGCTGCCGGAGTAGGCCCGGTCGGGACCGCCCTCCCCGAGGTTGGCCTCGGCGCCCGTGTAGGTGCCGGGGTTGATCGACTGGAAGTAGGTGCCCCCCGTGCGGGTGTCCGAGATCAGCCCGATCCGCGGTCCGTTCGCCGTGCCGAACACCACCGCCCCGCCTGACGGCTCGGCGTCCCCCACCACGACCCCGCCCGAGACGCTGTTGCCGCCGTTGTCCGAGACCCACATGTACGTCGTACGCGAGCTGGCGCCGTCGGGCTTGTCGACGACGTTCGGGTAGCGGTGCGAGATGAAGACGAGGTCGTCGCCGACCGCCACGACGCGCGGGCCGGCGATGTCATCGTTGAACTCGGGTGACCCCGGCTGGGCCGGGAACAGCGAGGCGGTCTGAGGCGGGTTGTCGCACGACCTCGAGCCGCGTTTGAGGCGGCAGTAGCGCAGCAGGTCGGGACCGGTCTCTCCCCCGTCCTGGTTCCAAACGATGTGCGCGGTGCCGGCGGCGTCCACGAGCACCTGCGGGTCGCGCCCGTTCTCGCCGAGCTCCACCGGGGGAAGCGGATCCTGGGGTCGCGTCTTCGGACTGCGACAGGTGCCCTTGTATCCGGGGGTGCGGTAGAGCGGCCCCTTCTTGGCGGCGCGGCAGGGCTTCTTGGCCTTGCTCGCCGTCGCACCGGCGCCGGCGGCGGCCTGCGCGGGCATGCCGAAAGAGAGCACGGTCAGCGCAATTACTGCTGCGAGTCCTGCCAACCGTCTGATCGGCCAACGCTAATCCCATCCGGGACGGGGGGCAAGGCCCAGGAAAGCCTGAGTTAAGGAGTCGCGGGCAGCGGACCGATAGCGGTCGAGGGGCATCCCGTCAGGCCTCCCGACCCCATGCCGGCACAAGCGCAGGAACTCACGGAGCTCCGGATCCTCGCGGTCGACGACGAGGAATCCAACCTGCTGCTCCTGCGGCGGCTCCTGGAGCGGGCGGGCTACACGCAAATCGTGGCCACGACGGACCCGACCAGCGTGCCAGGCATGTTCGCCGAGAACAGGCCCGACCTGGTGCTGCTCGACCTGCACATGCCGCAGATGGACGGCTTCGAGCTGATGGAGCGGCTGGCGACGGCCGCCGGGGACGGGCCCGGCGTTCCGATCCTCGTGCTCACCGCCGATGCCACGCACGAGACCAAGCGCAGGGCGCTCTCCGCCGGCGCGCGCGACTTCATCACCAAGCCGCTCGACCAGATCGAGGTGCTGCTGCGGGTGCGCAACCTCCTGCAGGTGCAGCAGCTCCAGGCTCGGCTCGCCGAGCACAACGCGAACCTCGAGGCCGAGGTGGCGCAGCGGACCCAGGACCTCGAGCTCGCGCGCCTCGAGATCCTCGGACGCCTTGCGCTCGCGGCCGAGTACCGCGACGACGCCACCCAGGAGCACGCGTGGCGGATCGGCCGCACCTGCGCGCTCCTGGCGACCGAGCTCGGCCTGCCCGAGGAGGACGTGGAGCTGATCCGGCGCGCGGCGCCGCTCCACGACATCGGCAAGATCGGGATCTCGGACCTGATCCTGCTCAAGCCGGGCAAGCTGACCGACCGGGAGTTCGAGCTGGTCAAGGCGCACACCACGATCGGCGCCGAGATCCTCGCGGGCAGCCAGAGCCCTCTGCTTCGCCTCGCCCAGGAGATCGCGCTGACCCATCACGAGCGCTGGGACGGCCGCGGTTATCCCCGCGGCCTCGAGGGAGACAGCACCCCGCTGGCGGGCAGGATCGCGGCGGTGGCCGACGTGTTCGACGCACTCACGCACGAGCGGCCCTACAAGGAGGCGTGGCCGCTGGAGACCGCCGTGAGGGAGATCCTCATACAGGCGGACCGGCAGTTCGATCCCGACGTGGTCGAGGCCTTCTCGAAGCTGGACCATCCGGCGCTCCTGAACCGCGCGGAAGGCCGGGTATCGGCACATGCATAGGCCAAGGCGACGCCTCGTCTTCGCGGTCGCCGCGCTCCTGTTCGTGGCGGTCCTCCTCCTGCGCCTGGCGAGCGACGGCCCGGACGACTTCATCACCCTTCTGTTCGCCGTCCCGATCGCGATGGTCGCCGCCGAGCTCGTGTCCGGGATGCTCGCGGACCGCCTCCAGCGGGTGTCGGCGGACAGTGCGCGCTTCTGGGAGCTGTCGAGCGACATGATGTGCGTGGCGGGGCTCGACGGCTACTTCAGGCGCCTCAACCCCGCGTGGACGAGGACACTCGGGTGGACGCAGGAGGAGCTGCGCTCGCGGCCCTTCATCGAGTTCGTCCATCCCGACGACCGGGAGCGGACCATCGCCGAGACGGCGAGCCTCAGCGGCGACGGCTACCGGACGCTCGACTTCGAGAACCGCTACCAGTGCAAGGACGGCAGCTACCGCGCGCTGCTCTGGAGCTCGACGTCCGTGCCCGACGAAGGCGTGATCTACGCGATGGCGCGTGACAGCACCGCGAGCAAGCAGGCCCAGGACGAGATCCGGAGCTCCGAGCGGTTCCTGAACTCCGTGCTGGAGAACCTGCCCAACATGGTCTTCGTCAAGGACGCGGAGGAGCTTCGCTTCGTCCGCTTCAACCAGGCCGGCGAGAAGCTGCTGGGCACCTCGCGCGAGGCGCTCATCGGCAAGAGCGACCGTGACCTGTTCTCGCACGAGGAGGCCGAGTTCTTCATCCAGAAGGACCGCGAGGTGCTGGCCTCCGGCGACGTGCTCGACATCCCACAGGAGCCGATCGAGACCGCGAACGGCACGCGCATCCTCCACACCCGCAAGATCGCGCTCCTCGACGAGCATGGCGATCCCCGCTACCTGCTCGGGATCTCAGACGACATCACGGACCGCAACATCGCCGAGCGAGCCGCCGAGGCCGCCCGGGCCGAGGCCGAGCGCGCTAATCATGCGAAGAGCGAGTTCCTCTCGCGCATGAGCCACGAGCTGCGCACCCCCCTCAACGCCGTGATCGGCTTCGGGCAGCTGCTCGAGCTCGACGATCTGGATGAGCGCCAGCGCGAGGGAGTCGAGCAGATCCTCAAGGCGGGCCGCCATCTGCTCGAGCTGATCAACGAGGTGCTCGACATCTCAAGGATCGAGTCGGGCACGATGTCGATGTCGCTCGAGCCGGTGCACCTGGGGAGTGTCCTCGCCGAGGCGCTCTCGCTGATCAGGCCGCTGGCCGACGGGGCGCAGGTCAGCCTCAGGGGCGACCCCTCGAAGCTCGGAGACCTGCACGTGCATGCCGATCAGCAGCGGCTCAAGCAGGTGCTCATCAACCTGCTCTCGAACGCCGTGAAGTACAACCGGCCGGGCGGCGAGGTGCGCGTGGATTCCCTCGCGCCGGTCGACGGCCGGGTGGAGATCGCCGTCGCGGACACCGGCCGCGGGATGACCGCGCAGCAGCTCGAACGGCTCTTCGAGCCCTTCGACCGGCTCGGCGCCGAGAGCGGCGACGTGGAGGGCACGGGCCTCGGCCTGTCGCTCTCGATCGGCCTGATGAGGGCGATGGGTGGCACGATCATCGCCGAGTCGGAGCCGGAAGCCGGCACCACGATGCGGGTCGAGCTGGAGGCCGCGCCCGGACCGGCGGACGAGCACGCGGCGCCCAACGGCGCCTCCGGGAAGGCTGACGCGCGCTCCCCGGAGGAGCGCACGATCGTCTACGTCGAGGACAACCTCTCGAACCTGAAGCTCGTCGAGCAGACGCTCGAGCGGCTCCCGGCGGTCCGGCTGATCCCGGCGATGTACGGAAAGCTCGGGATCGACCTCGCCCGCCAGCACCAGCCCGACATGATCCTGCTCGACCTGCACCTCCCCGACCTGCACGGGCACGAGGTGCTGGACAGCCTCAAGGGCGACCCGGCCACGCGCGACATCCCGGTCGTGGTGGTCAGCGCGGACGCCACCCCCACCCAGATCGAGCGCCTGCTCGCCGCGGGCGCCGCCGAGTACATGACCAAGCCCATCGACGTGGAGCGCCTGCTCGACGTGGTCACGGGCAACGCCGCGGCCGCCGCCACCGGCTAGCTTCAGGATTCCAGCGGGATGAGCCGTTCGGGGTAGGGTCGGCCCTGAGCGAAACGGAACCGATGGTCACCACGGCTACGCGCATCCTCGTGACACTCGGCCTGAGCCTCGCCGTGGCGGGGCCGGCCGCGGCGCACCCTGGTCTGCCCCACGGCGGCACCGCACCGTCCGCTCGCGGCCGCCGCCGGCACGAAGGTGGTCCTCCGCGGCTGCTTCCTCACGGCGGTGTTCGTTCCCCGCGAGGCATCGGTGCTCCAACCCGTGTTCCACCGGCCGCTCGACCTGAGCATGACGTTCTACGGTCCGGACCCGCTGCTGGGCGTGTGGGGCATGTCCTGTGAGCGCGCCAAGGTGGCCGGCAGGCGCGTCGGTCAAGTGATCACATCGTTGGTGGGCGTCCCTGTCGGGCTGACCAGCCCCGATGCGGTGCCGCTCGCGAACAACTTCGGGCATGCCCTCATCCGGATCGACACGAGCTCGCGGGTGCTCGCACGCGCGCTGCGGCAGGCGGGGCTGCCCGGGAAGGCGACACCGAAGGCGCGCTACCGGCACTCGCGCGGCGCGGTTCCCTCCAGCGGCCGGATGCTCGTTCCCGGCAAGTACGGGGTCGCGGTCAGCGCGAGCGACCTCGATCCGACGAACCCCCACGACCACGTGAACCGCTTCGAGCACCGCGGCGCCGATCGCCGGACGGGAACGATGAGCCTCGCCATCACGGATGCCATCGACCGCTTCTGCTTCCCCGATGGCGGCACCTGCAAGGCCACCGTCCGCGCCCCGCGCCGGTCGGCCATGGCCCGACTGCTGGGCGGCCGCACCGCACCCGTGCGCGCGGGATTCGACCACGAGCGACTTCCACGCATCGACCTGGTGCTCCGGCGCGGACGTTGAGCGCTACGGCTGCAGGAGGATCTTGAAGGCCCCGTCCTGCTTCTTCTGGAAGATCTCGTAGGCATGCGGCGCCTCGTCGAGGGGCAGCCTGTGCGTCGCGAAGCCCTCCACGCCGAGTGGATCGTCGTCCGCGCCGACCAGCGGCATCAGGTCGTCCACCCAGCGCCTAACGTTCGCCTGGCCCATCCGCACCGCAATCTGCTTGTCGAACATCTGGATGAGCGGCATCGGGCTGGCCGCTCCGCCGTAGACGCCTGACAGCGACACCGTTCCGCCCCGGCGGACCAGCTCGATCGCGAGGTGCAGGGCGCTCAGGCGGTCCACGCCGGCCGTCTCGATGGCCTTCTGCGCCAGGGCGTCCGGAAGGAATCCGGCCAGGCGCTGGGCCAGCTTCCCGACGGGAGCGCCGTGCGCCTCCATGCCCACGGCGTCGATCACCGCTTCGGGCCCGCGGCCTCCGGTGTGCTCGCGCACGGCCTCCGCGATGTCGTCGTGCTCCTCCAGGTCGAAGACCTCCACGCCGTGCGCGCGAGCGCGCTCGAGTCGCTCGGGCACAAGGTCGATGGCGAGCACCTGCTCGGCTCCACGATGCTGCGCGATCCGGCACGACATCTCGCCGATCGGCCCGAGGCCGAGCACCAGGACGCTCTTCGCCTCGGGCACCCCGGCGTACTCGACCGCCTGCCAGGCGGTGGGCAGCACGTCCGACAGGTATACGAAGCGGTCGTCGGGCGGGCCCTCGGGCACCTTGATCGGACCGAACTGGGCCTGGGGCACCCGCAGGTACTCCGCCTGGCCGCCGGGCACCTGGCCGTAGAGCTTCGTGTACCCGAGCAGTGCCGCGCCGCTGCCGTACTCCCGCACCTGAGTCGTCTCGCACTGCGACATGAGCCCGTGATCGCACATGAAGCAGTGCCCGCACGAGATGTTGAAGGGAATCACCACCCGGTCGCCGGAGGCGATGCCGGTCACCTCGGAGCCGGTCTCCTCGACGATCCCCATCGGCTCGTGGCCGAGGATGTCGCCCTCGTCCAGGTACGGCCCCAGCACCTCGTAGAGGTGGAGGTCGGAGCCGCAGATGCCGCTGGAGGTGACCCGAATGATCGCGTCTGTCGGATGCTCGATCGTCGGATCGGGCACCTCGTCCACACGCACGTCGTGCGTCCCGTGCCATGCCACTGCCCTCATTCGCCGTCCCCTGTTTCGTCGTGATCAACCAAGTCGTGCTCCAACCCCGCTGAGGAGCTCCCGCAGCCGCAGCGGCCCGGCGCCGCCGGGCTCGAGGGGCGGCGTGTCCAGCCCGGCCCCCTCCCGCATTCCGCCGAGGAGATCGGAGAGCGCCTCCAGCGAGCTGCGCCTCGCGGTCCAGCCGAGGTGATCCCGGGCCCGGGCGGTGTCCATGAGCGGGACGGCCAGCGCCATGTCGAGCCAACCCGGCTCGGACGGCTGGAGGCGCAGGTGAAAGCTCGCGGCCGCGGCCGCACGCAGCAGCCTCGCCGAGACCGGCACTCCGCGGGCGCCGAGCAGCTCCGCCAGCCGGGCGCTGTCGATCACCGGCTCCGCCGCGATGTTGAAGGGACCCGCCGCGTCTCCCACGACGGCGAGCCGATACGCGCGCGCAACGTCATGTGAGTGCAGCGCCTGGAACACGAGCCGCTCCACCCGGGGCACCACGGGGATCAGGCCCGGCCGCAGGAGCGACCCGGGCAGCAGGGGACCCGCGAAGAGCCTGCGGATCTCGGACGCCGCCTCGCGGGAGAAGATCAGTCCGGGGCGCAGCCGGACCAGCCGGACGGCCGGGACGTCGCGCTCGAAGCGGTCGAGCAGCCGCTCGACCGCCGCCTTGTCGCGCGAGTAGAAGGACGTGTCGACTCCGGTGGTGGGCCACGTCTCGTCCACGCGGCGATCCTTCGGCCCGGGTGCATAGGCGCCGACCGACGAGGCATAGACGAGCGTCGGAACGACAGCCTCGGTCACGGCGCGGATCACCCGCTCGCTGCCGACGACGTTGACCCTTCGGGTGAGGCTGCGGTCGCGACCCGGCTGAATCAGCCAGGCGAGGTGGATCACGGCATCCGCCCCACGGAAGAGTGGCGCGAGCGGAGTGGTGGTCACATCCGCCGCGCGCCACTCGACCTTGGGGAACTGCAGCTCGGGCATCCGGCGGCAGAGCCCGAGCACGGACTCCACGGCCGGCTCATCCGCCAGCTCGCGGAGCACGCTTGTACCGACGTTCCCACTCGCACCTACCACCACCACGCGCATGGGAGACCTCTACCCGCCGGGACCGCCCCTACGCGGTTCTGGCGCGCTTCTTCTCCTTCGGCTCCGAGCGCGGCTCCAGCTGGATCTCGCGCTCCGCGCCCCGTGCGCCCTCCTTCAGCTCACGGCTCCGCTCGTGCTCGGCGTTCAGCTCCGCCCCCAGCAGGATGGCCACGTTCGTGAGCCAGAGCCAGACGAGGAACACGATCACGCCGCCCAGCGCGCCGTAGGTCTTGTTGTACGAGCCGAAGTTCGACACGTAGAACGCGAACGCTGCCGACGCCGCGAGCCACACCACGATCGCCAGCAGGGCGCCCGGCGTGACCCACTTGAAGCCGGGCAGCTTCGCGTTCGGTGAGGAGTAGTAGAGGAGCGCGAACATGAACAGCACCACGATCGCGAGCACCGGCCACTTGGCGATGTCCCAGATGGTCACCGCCGTCGAGCCCACCCCGAGCGACGAGCCCACCTGCTCGGCCACCGGTCCCGTCAGCACCAGGGCCGCGAGCACGAGGGCGAGCATCAGCACCAGCACCAACGTCACCAGCATCTGCAGCGGGCGCAGCTTGATGAAGGAGCGTCCCTCCTCCACCTCATAGATCACGTTCGACGCCCGCATGAAGGCCCCGACGTAGCCGGAGGCCGTCCACAGCGCCGCGGCGATGCCCACGATCGCCAGGAGGCCGGCAGTGCCGCTGCTCCGCGTGACGTCCTCGATCGGTCCCTTGAAGGTGTCGACCGCCGAGGACGGGCCGATCGCGCTGACCACGTCGGTCAGCGAGTCGGTGACCGTCTTCGGATCGCCCACCAGGCCGACGATCGACACAAGCGCGATCAGCGCCGGGAAGATCGAGAGGACCGAGTAGTAGGTGAGTGCCGCCGCCCAGTCGGTGAGGTTGTCCTCCTGGAACTCGGTGACCGTGCGCTTGACGGTCTGCACGAGTCCGCCCTTGCGCGGGTGCGCCGGCCCCTCAGGCCGGCGCCCCATGCGCTTCTCGTCGTCTGTGATCACGTCCGTCGAGCCAGTCACTACGCGCGCGCCTCGTGCGCCTTCTGCTGGGCGCTGTCGCGGAGCTCCTCGGCCTGCTCGCGGCCGGCTTCCTTGGCGGTCTCGGCCGCCTGGCCTGCCACGTCCTTGCCGCGCTCGATCGCCTCCTGGCCGGTCTCCTTCGCCTTTTCCTTCACCTGGTCGGCAAGCGGCCCGATCTTCTCGTCCTCGACCTTGGTGCTGGGCACCAGCAGGCCGGCGATGAAGCCGACGGCCACGCCGCCGATCGCCAGGCCGAGCGGGTTCTCCTTGGCGATCCCGACAGCCTGCCGGGCCCCGTCCTTCACCTCTCCCGACTCGGGAGTCGCGCCGGAGACCTTCGAGCGGACGGAGTCCACCTTGCCGGAGATGGCCTCCTTCGCCCGCCCGGTCACGTCGGTCTTGTGGCCGAGCGCCTCGACGGTGTCGCCCATCCGCTCGCGTGTGTCCTCTATGTCCTGCCTGATCTGGCTCGGGTCTTGACCCATTCCAAGTCCTCCTTAACGCTGTCTTTGGTCTGCTCCGGTACGGGCGGGGCAGCCTCTTGGACCTTCTTCTTTCCGGTGATCGCCATGACGCCGGCCACCGCGGCGTACGCCACGGCCACGATCAGAGCCGCAATCCACGTGTCCATCCCCGTGGCCAGCACGGCGATGAGGCACGCGGTCAGGGCGGCGAACGCCCCCACGCCGAACAGGCCAGCAGCGCCGAACATCCCCGCGCCGGTGCCCGCCTGCTTGCCCTTCTCGGCGAGCTCGGCCTTGGCGAGGTCGAGCTCCTGCTTGACGAGCGTCGTGGTCTGATCCGAGAGCTCCTTGAGGAGCTCCCCGGTCGGCCGGTCGCGCAGCGAGTTCTCCTGGGGAGCCGTCATCGCGGTACTGGCGGCGCCTGGATGCTGCCCGAGGGGTTCGCGCCGTTCGTGAGCTGCGGGCTTGCAACCGTGCTCTGGCGGTAGCGCTCTCCGCTCGAGGCCTTCAGCAGGCGCGACGCCATGAAGCCCAGCGCGACGCCCCCTGCCACCACGGCCCACGGGTTGCGCCGGGCGTAGTCCTCGACGTCGCGAACGATCCGGTCGCCGTCGGCGTTGTGGAGATACCCACCGAGCCGCTCGGCCCGGTCGGCTGCCTGCTCCGCGTAGCGCGCCGGAGCGTCCTTGCCCTGCTTTCGCAGCTCATCCGCGACGTTGCGCACGTCGCCGGCGGCCGAGCGCACCTGCTCGCCGGCCTGGGTCGAGCGCTGGTCGACCTGTTCGCGCACCCTGTCGCGCGCCTGACTCACACCGTCCTGGGCCTTCTCGTGTGCCTTTTCCTGAACACTCTGCTCCACTGCTGGTTCCTCCGTTCTTGGACCCTGCTCTCCGCAGCCTCTGCCCGCTTCGCGGCATGCGAATCTCGAAAGTGGGTAAGAGAGGTCCGATGTCGGACACCACCTCCCCGCCGTTGCCGCCGGATGTCCCAGAACAATCACGAGACCGTCCTGTCACGCGCAGGGCGCGCGCGGACTCGCTTGCCAATCGCGAGCGCATCCTGGCCGCCGCCGCGCGGCACCTCAGGGAGTCGCCCGAGCTGAACATCCGCGAGGTGGCGCTCGAGGCTCGGGTAAGCCGCTCGACGCTCTACCGCCACTTCGCCACGCGCGAGGACCTCGAGCAGGCGCTACGTCAGGACGCGCTCTATGCCGCCCGCGAAACCGCGGCGCGTGTGGTGTCCGAGGGGCGGTCGCCGATGGCGCTCCTGAGCGGTCTGGTCAATGCCCTGGTGGAGCTCGCGGCCGAGCGCCGGCTCGGGGTCCTCAAGGCGCTCCCGGTGGGCCCGGCAGAGGAAGAGCTGGTCACGGAGCTGCTCCCCGCATTCGAGCGCCTGAGGGCGGCCGTCGAGATAGCTCCGGAGCCTCCGGAGGCGTTCCGCCGTGCCCTGGCCGGCCACTTCCTTCACGCCTGTCTCGCCACCGGGGCGGCCGAGCCGGCCGACCCGCCGACCGCCGCGAAGTCCCTGTTCGACTCCTTGACCGAGCCGCTCGACCAAGGCCTGGTGGCCCTCGACGACGGCGGTGCCCTCCTGTGCCTCAACTCGCGTGCGGCGGAGATGCTCTCCCCCGCGACCGGCGCCGAGGTCGGCCGCCTCCTGACCGAATCGAGGATCGAGGTTCTCTACGAGGACGGCTCCCCGAGCCCGCCCGAGGCCTATCCGCTTGCCGCGGCGGTCCGCACGAAGGAGCCGCAGACGGCCGTCCGCGGGCACCGGGGACCGGCCGGAGCCGTGGCGTGGATCGAGGTCGCGGCTTACCCGCTTCGCTCGCCCGCCGACGAAACGGTGTACGGCATCGTGGGAGTGCTCACGGATCTCACCGCCGAGCGGAATTGGGAGCACCGGCAGCTGCGTGCCCCCGGCCAGCTCGGGCGCCACCGGCCGGTACCGCTGGACATCGCGCGAATCCTCGACGAGATCCCTCCGCACCTGTTTCCGGAGCAGTTCGCATCCGAGGCGCGCCGGCTCAGCGGGGGCCCGGTGGCTCTCTACGTGGTCGACATCGACGGCACGCACCTGCTCCGCCTGGCGGGCCCGGACGACTTCCCGAAGCGCCTCGAGGCTCCCCCGGCGCTGGGGCCGGAGCTGGCGGAGGACGGCATGCCGGAGCTGGCCGCGCGTATCGCGGCCGACCTGCCGGGGGTCTCCATGGCCCCCATGTGGCTGCGCGGTCGCGCGATCGGAGTCCTGCTCGCCCTGGCCACTCCGCCCGAAGCGCTTGCGGAGCTGGCCCGGCACGGCGCCGCCGCGATGGAGCTGGCCGGCGGCTACACCGACGTCTTCGACGCGGCTCGCCGGCGAAAGGAGACGGAGCCTGCCGCCGAGCTCCAGCAGTCCCTCCTACCGCCACGCATCGCGCGCATCGGCGGCGGAGAGATCGCGGGCGGCGTGCTCCCCGCATACGAGGTCGGGGGCGACTGGTTCGACTACGTCGAGAACCGCGACGGGGCGTGGATCGCGGTGGCCGACTCGGTGGGCAAGGGTTCGACGGCAGGGGCGCTCGGCGGCATCGCGCTTGCGGCTCTGCGCGCCGCCAGGCGGAGCGATGCGACGCTCGAGGAAGCCGCCAAGACCATGCACGAGGCGATCTTCGACGTCTCCCGGCCCGAGTTCTTCGTGACCGCGGTCGTCGCGCGCTGGAACGCCGTCTACTCGTCGTTCAGCTGGATCAACTGCGGCCATCCACCGCCACTCGTGGTGCGCGCCGACGACACGCTCGAGCAGCTCATGGTCGAGGCGGGGCTGCCGCTCGGCCTCTGGGACCGCGAGCGCAGGTTCGTCCGCCATCAGCGCCGCCTCGAGCCCGGCGAGCGCCTGATCCTCCATTCCGACGGCATCACCGCGCGGCGCACCGCCGACGGGCTGTTCGGCCTCGACGGCATCGAGAAGGCGGTGCAGGCGGCCCGCAACCGGTCCGCGCCGGCCACGGCAAAGGCGATTCAGGAAGCGGTGATGAGCGCTGCCGACGACCCGCTCCAGGACGACGCGGTAGCCGTGGTGCTGGCCCCGGCGACCTAGTCGGCGGCCTGGAGCTTCGGTCCCTTGGCCTTGTGGTCCACCGCGTCCGGGGCCTCGTCGAAGCGCCGGTCCAGCTCGGCGAGGATCTCGTCGGCGTCGCCGTCGAGCACGTGACCGTCGTCCAGCACCAGCACCGGGATCACGTCCGCGCCCGTAGCCGCGCGCATCTCGTCGCGATCCTCCCGGTCGGCCTCGACCTGCACCGCCACGAACGGCACCCCGAGCTCGGTCAGGCGCTGCCGCACGCGGTGCGAATGCGGGCACCACTCGGTCTGGTAGAGGCGAATCACCAGTTCGTCTTACCCAAATTCGTTCATCGCAAGGCTCCGCGGGGTAAGCGAGGAAGGATGCCGCGCTCGATCTGGAACGGGACGATCACCTTCGGCATGGTCAACGTGCCGATCAAGCTCTACTCGGCCACCGAGTCGAAGAGCATCCACTTCCACGAGGTCCACGTCCGCGACGGCGGCGCAATCGAGCATCGGCGCCTGTGCTCGAAAGACGGCAAGGAGGTGCCCTACAAGGACGTCGTGAAGGGCTACGAGGTCAGCTCCGGCAGGTACGTGGTGCTGGACCCCGACGAGGTGAAGGCGGCGGCGGGCGACCGCGGCAAGGTCGTGCACATCGAGGAGTTCGTCGAGGCCGGCGACATCGATCCGGTCTTCTTCGAGAAGACCTACTTCGTGGGCAGCCGCGACGACACGGACGCGTATCGGCTGCTGCACGAGGCGCTCCGGCGAAGCGGCCGCGCGGGCATCGGCCGCTTCAGCTTCCACGACCGCGAGTACCTGGTGGCGGTCCGCGCGCTGGACGACGTGCTCGCGCTGCACACCATGCGCTACGCCGACGAGGTGGTCGGCGGCGACGACGTGGACGTCGACCGCCCGGGCCGCAAGCCGTCGAAGCGCGAGGTGGCCATGGCCGCCCAGCTGATCGACTCGCTGCAGAGGAAGTTCGACGCCGAGGAATACGAGGACACCTACCGCGAGGCGGTGCTCGACCTCATCAAGCGCAAGGGCGCCGGCAAGGAGATAGACCTCACCGCCGAGGAGGAGCCCGAGCACGGAGACGACCTGCTGGCGGCACTCCAGGCCAGCGTGGGGAGCTGATCGTGCCGCGCGCGATCTGGAGCGGCTCGCTGAGCTTCGGGCTGGTCAACGTGCCGGTCCAGCTGGTCAGCGCCGTTCGCGACCTCGACTACCACTTCCATCAGCTGCACGCGAAGGACAAGGCGCGCATCGAGCAGCGGCGCTACTGCAAGGAGGAGGACGTGGAGGTCGTTTGGGAGGAGGTCGCCCACGCCTACGAGCTCAAGAAGGGCAAGGAGGTCGTCGTCACCGACGAGGAGCTCGCCTCCGTGCAGCCGCGGAAGACCCGCACCATCGAGGTCGAGGCCTTCGTCGACCTCGCGGAGGTGGACCCGATCTACTTCGATCACCCCTACTTCCTCGTGCCCGTGGGCGAGAGCGAGGGCACGCTGCGCGCCTACCAGCTGCTCGTTGATGCGATGGAGAGCCAGGAGCGGGTGGCCCTCGGGCGCCTCGTGATGAGGACCAAGGAGTACCTCGCCGCGGTACAGGTGCGCGACGGAGCGCTCACCCTGACCACGATGCTCTTCCACGACGAGGTGCGCCCAGCCGGGAACATCCCCACGGGCGGCAAGAAGCCGTCGAAGCGCGCGGTGGACGACGCGCTGGCGATCATCGAGGAGCTCTCGACCGAGTGGGATCCCGGCAGCTACAAGGACTGCTACCGGGAGCGCCTGCGGAAGGTGATCGAGCGCAAGCGCCAGGGCCGGACGATCGAGGCTCCCGAGACGGAGAAGGAGCCCACCCCCGCCCCGGACCTGATGGCGGCCCTGGAGCGGACGCTCGAGAACGCGCGGGCCGGCCGGCCCATCAGGGAGGACCCCGCCGGCGACGACGAGCTGGCGACGCTCACCCGCAAGGAGCTTGATGAGCGCGCCAAGGAGGCCGGGATCCGCGGACGCACCAAGATGTCCAAGCACGAGCTGGTCGAGGCCCTGGCCGGCGAGGACGGATGACCTCGCTCTGGCTCGCGACGGGCCCCGGTAGCTCATATCCGGAGCTCGGAGGCGACATCCGCGCGGATGCCCTGGTGGTCGGGGCCGGCATCACCGGGCTCGTCTCCGCTCTCCTCCTACAGCGCGAGGGCCTCGAGGTCGCCGTGATCGATCAGCACCGGGTCGGAACAGGGGTGACCGGGCACACGACCGCCAAGCTCAGCTCACTGCACCAGCTGGTCTACGCCCAGTTCGCCGGGCGCTTCGGAGACGAGGGCGCCCGCGTGTACGCCGCCGCCAACGAGTCGGGGCTCGAGCGCATCGCCGGCCTCGTCGCGGAGCTCGGCATCGACTGCGACTTCCGCCGCCGCCCCAACTACACCTACGCCGGCACGTCCGCCGATCTCGGCGATATCGAGGCCGAGGTGGAGGCGGCCAGCAGGGCCGGTCTGAAGGCCTCCTTCGTGAGCGACGTTCCCCTCCCCTTCCCCACCGCCGGGGCGATCAGGGTGGACGATCAGGCCGAGTTCCACCCGCACAAGTTCCTCGTCGCCCTGGCCGCGACGCTGGAGGGCGGCGGCGCGCGGATCTTCGAGCAGACCCGAGCGCTCGCCCTGCGCGACGGGGCACCATGCGTCGTCGAGACGACCGGCGGGAAGGTCACCGCCGACCACGTCGTGATCGCCACGCACTTCCCGTTCACCGACCGTGGCCTCTTCTTCGCGCGCGTCCACTCGGAGCGCTCCTACTGCGTGGCGGCGCCGTTGCCCGGCGAGGCGCCGGACGGGATGTTCATCAGCGCTTCGTCGCCGACCCGCTCGCTGCGCTTCCACCCGGTCGGCGGGCGGGAGCACGTGATCGTCGGCGGCGAGGGTCACAAGGTCGGTCAGGGCGGACCGACCAGCCCGCGCTACACGACGCTCGAGGCGTTCATGCGCGAGCACTTCGACGTCCGCGAAGCGGCGTACCGCTGGTCCGCACAGGACAACTACTCGGCGGACGGGGCCCCGCTGGTGGGGAAGCTGACGCCGCGCTCACGGGGAAGCTACGTCGCGACCGGCTATCGGAAGTGGGGCCTCACCATGGCCGCGGCCGCCGGGGAGATCATCGCCGACGCGGTGGCCGGGAGGAAGAACCCCTGGCAGGACTTCTTCGACTCGAACCGCATTACCCCGTTCTCGTCCGCCAAGGCCCTGGTCACGGAGAACGCAAACGTCGCGTTTCACTTCTTCGCCGACCGCGTCACCCGCCGCTCGGGCGACACGGCGGACGACCTCGCCCCGGGCGAGGGCAAGGTCGTCTCGAGGCACGGCCGGCAGGTGGCACTCTCCAGGGACCCGGACGGGACGGTGCACGCCGTGTCGGCGCGCTGCACCCACCTGGGGTGCATCCTCGCGTGGAACGACGCCGAGCGCACGTGGGACTGCCCCTGTCACGCGTCCAGGTTCGCCGCCGACGGGTCAGTGCTTCAGGGCCCGGCCGTCCACCCCCTCGAGAAGCGCTCCTAGGGCGCGGCCGAGATCGCCTCCACCAGGTCGCCGACCTTCTCCTCGTCGATCGACGTCGCGAGATCGGCTGTGCTCACGATGCCTACCAGGTCGTGGCCGTCGATCACCGGAAGGCGGCGGACCTTGTGCTCCTTCATGGTCCGCAGCACTTCGTCGATGGAGTCGTCGGCACCGATCGTGACCGGCTTGCCCTCGCCGAGGTCGCCCGCGGTCACGTCCGCCGGATCCTTGCCCTGCGCGAGCACCTTCACGACGATGTCGCGGTCGGTGAGCATGCCCTTGAGACGGTCGTCCTCGCCGCAAATCGGCATCGCTCCCACGTCTAGCTCCGCCAGCCGTCTGGCCGCGTCGAGCACGGTGTCCTTCTCGCCAACGCACTCCACTCCGCCGGTCATGACCTCGCGGGCAGTCTTGGACATGCTCCCTCCTTCGGGTCGCTTGCGACCCTCCGCTACCCGGACGCGCCAGGCACAATCACCCCCGTGACAGGTGTGCCGAAGAGCCCCGGGCGGTCGCTGCTCCTCATCATCGACATGCTGAGCGACTACGAGTTTCCCGACGGCGAGCGGCTCGCTCAGACCGCGCAGCCGGCCGTCGAGCGCATCCGGGACGCACGCGACGCGGCGGACGAGGCGGGCGTGCGAGTGGGGTACGCGAACGACATCCACGATCAGTGGAGCTGCTCGACCCAGCAATTATGCGAGCGCGCCCTAGGCGGACGTAGGCCGGAACTGGTGCGCCCGCTCCTCCCGCGGACGGACGACGCGTTCCTGCACAAGGGCCAGCATTCGGCCTTCTACGGCACCCCGCTGGCCCATCTGCTGCACGAAGAGGAGATCGAGGAGGTGGTGCTCACCGGACAGGTGACCGAGCAGTGCGTGCTCTACACCGCGCTCGACGCCCACGTTCGGCACTACGCCATCACCGTCCTCGAGGACGCCGTCGTCGCACTCGACGGAGAGCTCGGCACTGCCGCCCTGCGGATGATGGAGGCCAACATGGGCGCTCGCGTCATCACGGCCGGGGCGTGGCGCGCCGGACTCTCCTGACGCTCAGGAGCCGACTTCCTCCTTGGCCAGCTCGAGGCTGCTCTCGCGCACGCCGTCGAAGTGGCGGCGCTGCACGTCCACCGCCCAGTCGGCGAGCTCGACCGTGGCCTGGTCGCTGACCGTCTTGGCCATCGTCTGGACGATCTCCCAATGGCCCAGCTCGCCGGCCTCGGCCATGGTCAGGAACTCGAAGCCGTCGAGCGCCTCCTCCTCGTCCTCGAGGTAGGTCTTCATCATCTCCTCGGCCTCGCCCTTGGTCTCCTGCGCCAGCTCGCGGTTCGCGGTCTTGCGGCCGTCAAGCGTGTCGACCAGGGCGTCGGTCCGGCGCTCGGTCTCCCCGGCCTCGTCGTTCATCCGGCTGAGCCGCTCGCGGTGTGCGTCGGCGCCCTCCATCTTCGCGACGTTCGTTCGATGAGTGAAGGCATGGCCGACCGGTACCCGGCGCCATCGCCCCCAAGCAGTCAGCCGCTCAGCTCTGACTGGACTTCTTGCCGCCCTTGCGACCGGCGGCCTGCTTCTGGGCTCGGTTGCCACCGCTGCCCGAGCCGCTGCTCTTGCTGCTCTGGCTCGAGCCGCCGCCATGGCTCCGCTTGCCGCCCTTCTCGGACGCGTCCGGGGTGTTGGCGATCTTCGCGGCGCGCTCCTTGCTCATCCCCTTCTTGCGCAGGCCCTCGTACTGCTTGTCGTCCTTCACGCTCGGTCCGTGGGCCTTCGCCATTGCGTCCTCCTTCGCGTCTCGGGTTCCCTCCGTCGGACTAACGAGTACCCCCCGAGCGCTGCTCGAACACTCCGGGTCCAGCTGAAACAGCGTTGCGTGACAGTGCAAGGCCCGCTAGGACCAGCGCCAGCCCGAACGCCAGGAATCCCAGGTCCCAGCCGATCGGTCCGCCTAGGTCGTCGCGGACGTGGTGAATGCCCAGGATCTCGTGGTCGATGGTCCCTTCGACCAGGTTGAAGGCGCCCCAGCCGATGAGCAGCATCCCGAAGTGCGCGCTCCATGGCGGGGCCAGCCTGCCTTCCTTCCACGCCTTCGTCGAGAGCGTCATTCCGACCGCCACGAAGATCCACGTCGAGAGGTGGAAGAAGCCGTCCACCAGTGTGTTCTTCTCGAGTCCACCGACGGTGTCGGCCGGGTACTCGCCCGTACTGGTCAGCATGTGGTGCCACTGAAGAATCTGGTGAAGCACGATGCCATCGATGAACCCACCCAGGCCTATCCCCAACAGGAGCGCGGGGGCTCTTGGCGGGCCTTGAGAGGAATGGACGAGCCTGGTCAAGGTGCCTGGCGCGTAGATCGCTTGCGCCACACCGTGGTCGGGCCGGACTGGTCGAGTTGCGCTTCGCCTCGGCGCCGCAGCTGCCGTGCCGCAGCTGCGGCGGTGTCCGGTGAGAGCCTGGTGCCGGGGGCCCGGGCTGCAGCGGCTCGGTTGGCGCCCCTGAGGAGCCGTTGCACACGGTCGAGCGATTTCACGCCGCTCGCTTACCCGTGGGCCAGGCCCCACAATCGTCTCTAAGCGCCGTCGGTTTGTCCCTCGCTCGGGCGCTTCACAAGCTTGATCTTGTCGATCGGCAACGTGGCGACGTCGATCGTGTAGCCGCCACGGTCGAGCAGCTCGACTACAACGCCGCCGTCTCTCGGTCGCTCGAGTATCGACGCCGTGGTGCCCGCCTCGAAACGGCCATGACCGGTGATCAGTTCGACGACGTCGAAGACCTCGAAGTCAGCCATGGCCGTCCCCTTACCCAGCCTGCTGCAGGGGACTCGCCCGCAGGGCCGCTCTCCATCTCGAGGCACTGGAAACCGGACACCCGGCGAGATATTCGTGGCAGTGGTGTCCCACTTCCTGTACGGGAGCGTCTGTGACCTATCTAGGGTGGCCGAGCGTGATGCCAGACGGTTTGCCCGCCGGAAACGATGTAGCGCAGCAGGTGTCGAACGCGATCGTCGGCTGGTTCAAGGAACGGGCCGGCCGCGGCCCGACCCAAGCCAAGGCCTACCTCGCCGACGACCACGTCCTGGTGCTGCTCGAAAACGTCCAGACGACTGTCGAGCGGACGCTGGTCGCCCACGGCCAAGGCGAGCTCGTCGACCGGCTTCGCCGCACTATCCGCGGTATCTACCGCGAAGAGCTCTGTGCTTTGGTGGCCAGCAAGGTCGATAGGCCGGTAGCCACCATGCTGAGCGACCACGACCCAAGCACCGACAGCAGCGCCCTGATCTTTCTGCTCGATCGTGAAGGCCGAAGGCCGGACGGGACGAAGCCGAGTCCCCCATAACGCGGAGAACCTCTCCCGACCGCTCCTTCCCGGGGTGGCCGGATCTACCGCTTGGCGCCGGGTCCTTCGGGAGGCCGGTCCAGCACGAAGAACTCGACCGCGTGCTCTGGATCGAACACGATCTGGCTGTGGTAGGTCAGGACCCGACAGCCGGTGATCCGTTCGACGCTCTCGGTGGTCGGGCCCGCCATCGCCTCCTGGAACCGGAGGCGATAGGTGCGGACCAGCTCCGCCTCGCCCCTGTCGAGCAGGGTCTGCTCGTTGCGGGTGAGGCCGCCCTTCATCACGCAGAACACGTAGTTGTCGTTGAGGTAGGTCTTCGCCTCGGTCGGACCCTTGCCGTAGAACTCCTTCTTGAGTCCCACCATCGCGTTTGAGATCTCCTGCCGCATGGAGTTCGACCGCTCCATGTTCACCCCCGCGCTCCAGTCGGGCTCCGTCAGGCGATCGGCTTCCCGCTCGACCTTGGGATCAGCCGTGTCAGACATACGCAGATCGTAGCTTCGATTGCTTGGGGCGCCTTACCCGGGTCGGGGCCCCCCAATCGTCTCGAAACGCCGTAGGTTTCTCCCCTCGCTCGCGGGTAATTCGAGGCCCGTCCCCCGGTCCTCGAAGGAGACAGCGATGGCAGAGCCGGTCCCGACAGGTAGTGACGCATCCGCAGGCACCCACCGCTGCACCGTCGACGACCCGTACCCGGGTCAGTCGTGGTCGAGGGCCCGATGGGTGTCCTCCTTGTCGTCGCGGAGGGGTCAGGTCGCGGCGACAATCCGAGCATTGTCGGCGGCGTCCTGGTGGTCCTGGGCATCGCCGCACTGGTCGTGGCGCTTGCTGCCCTGGGCCTCTGGGCGGTGTCCCAGCGGCGAGGACGACCGTAGCGAGCTATCGAAGGTTTGGCGCGTCCCCGCCTGGGCATGAGGGGTGTGTCAGGCGAGCCAGTTTCTCGCTCGTCTCACCGGAGGGCTTAACGGGACTCAGTGCCCGTGACGGAACTACCGGGTGTCTCTGCAGTTCCTGTCCCTAGATCGCCGCTCCATCGGCCCGTGCTGAGACGAGCGTGGCGACCGCACCCATTTGGAGTTGACATTGAATAACCAGCAGCAACAGAAGATCGTGCAGTATCTGAACGAGGCCCACGCGTCGGAGCTGGCCCTGGTGCGCCAGCTGCAAGCGCAGATCGCGATGACCCCCGGGGGCCAATATCGCGACGGGCTTGAAACCCACCTCGAAGAGACCCGCCGCCACGCCGGGCGCATCGAGCGGCGCTTGGGCGAGCTCGGACAAGGCAACAATCCTCTCCAGGTCGGACTCGGTCTGGTCCAGACGGTGATTGGCCAGGCCATCGCGCTGACAAAGACGCCGGTGGACCTCGTCCGCGGAAGCGGTGGCGAGGAGAAGGTGCTGAAGAACGCGAAGGACTCGTGCGCCGCGGAGGCGCAGGAGATCGCCACCTACACCGCGCTGGCCCAGCTCGCGCGGATAGCCGGCGACACCAAGACCGAGCGGCTCGCAACCTCGGTTCTCGGTGACGAGCAGCGCATGTTCGACCGCCTTCTGAGGGAGATACCGCGCCTGACCGACATGGTGGGCAGGGCGGAGTTCGACGGGCAGGGCTCCTACGACGTGACCGAGACCGGTGCGGCCGACGCCGTCCGTGCGGTCGGCAAGTCCGCCAAGCGGACAGCCCGACGGAGCACCGGTCAGGCAAAGCGCACCGCTCGCCAGACCCGCAAGGTACCCGGGGTGGCGCGTGCCGAGGGCACGGTCAAGGGAGCCGTGGCCTCCGAGTCCGACCTGGCGATCCCGAACTACGACTCGCTCAGCGCGAACGAGGTTCAGGACAAGCTCACAGAGCTCTCCCAGGTCGACCTGGCCAAGGTCGACGCCTACGAGCGAAAGAACCAGAATCGCTCCACGGTCACCGGCCGGATCGACTCGCTGCAGGCGGCCGAGCCGTGGCCCGGGTACGACGAGCTGGGCGTGGACGAGGTCCGCGCCGCGCTGTCAGGGGGCGACGAGAGCCGGATCAAGGCGGCTCGCAGCTACGAGCGCAAGCACAAGAACCGCGCCGGGGTACTCGAGGCCACGGAGCGCGAGCTCAGCAACGCCTGAACACGCGAGATCGCGGCAGGCTGAAAATCCAACTGAGGGAGTAACCAGATGATCCTCCGTATCGACAGGCTGCAGACCGAGCTGCCGCCCCCTTCGAACCCCGATCCGGCCGGCGCCGCCGTCGTACAAGAGTTGCTGGGCGGCAAGTTCGGCGAGATGTCGACCTTCATGAACTACACGTTCCAGTCGTTCAACTTCCGGGCTCGTCAGGGCGCACGGCCGTTCTACGACCTGGTCGCGAACATCGCCGCGGAGGAGTTCGGGCACATCGAGCTCGTGTCGACGGCGATCAACACGATGCTCACCGGCGCAGGCGAGAAGAACGACCTGCCGGATCCCGGCGACGTGCTCAATCCTCAGCATTTCATCGCCGGTGGTGCCGCGGCGCTCGTCCAGGACTCGAACGGCAAGCCGTGGAACGGCGACTACGTGACGTCCACCGGTGACCTGGTCGAGGACCTCACCCACAACTTCTTTCTCGAGACCGGAGCGCGGAACAACAAGCTCAAGGTGTACGAGATGGTCGACCATCCGGCGGCGCGCGCGCTGACCGGCTACCTGCTCGTGCGCGGCGGAGTGCATCAGGTCGCATATGCGCGTGCGGTGGAGAACCTGACCGGGGCCGATCTCAGCAAGCTGTTCCCGGCGCCGCGTATCCCCACCGACAAGATCCCGGAGTGCAAGCCGCACATCGAGAAGGGTGAGCACACAAAGCTCTACCGCTTCTCCCCGAGCGACTACAACGAGCTGGCCGCCGTCTTCAACGGCTTGCACCCCGAGACGGGCGAGGCGCTGCAGGTCATCGACGAGGCTCCCGAGGGCGTTCCGCCCTTCGATCTGCCCGCCCAGGAAGGCGTCTTCGCTCCCGACTACGCGCCGGAGGAGATCGCCGAGATCGCCCGCAAGCTCCGCAACGCGGCCGGGCTGCCCGACGAGCCCACCGGCATCGTCGCCAATGACACCCAGGGTGTCGTCGGCAAGGTCAAGGAAGCCGTCTCCTAGTGGCGAGCCTGACGAAGCTCGAGAGCAAGCTGGCCGAGGTACTCGGTCTTGCGATGGCGGCCCAGGATGCGGTCCGCCAGGTGCGCGGCATGGTGGGCTCCGAGCACAAGGCGCTGGCGAAGAAGCTGACGAAGGCGCTCGAGGAGGCGAAGGAGACCCAGAAGCGGTGTACCTCCCTGGCCTCCTCGTTCAAGGGCAAGAAGACGGCGATTCTCGAGAAGGCGCGCGAGGTCAAGACCGAGGCGAGCGAGATGCGCGAGGCCTACCTCGGCGGCGAGGACGACCCGCTCGACGGATTCGAGTTCCTCACGATGGCCGAGGCCGGCGAGGTCGGCCACTGGGCCATCGTGGCGAAGCTCAACGAACGCGCCGGCAACACGGACCTGCGCAAGCTCGCGGACTGGGCGTTACCGATTCAGCAGCGCCATCTGCAGGAGGTCCTGGACGGTTCCCTCAAGCTCGCGGCCGCCGAGGATCCCAACGAAGAGGAGTAGGCACCGGCGGCAGCCGGGCGACCAGGTTGACCTCGCGGCGCTACAGGAACTATCGGGCCGCCGTGTCGCTCATAGCCGTGCTCGACACGGACGGAGTCGGGACGCGGCCGCTGGCGGCTCTTCGTGAGATGGCCGAAGGGCTGTTTCTCAGCCGGAAGGCCTCGCGGGAGGAGTTGCCGGATGAGCTGGACGAGATCGCGGCAACGTTGAGGCAGCTGACCACGAGCGGCACGGTCGAGGTGGACACCGCGACGCGCTTGTGGCGGCTGATGCTGGCGAGCGGCCCGCCAGAGTCGGGACCGGCCGATGGCGAGAGTGCCGGGACGGGCTTTCTCTGAGCGCCGCTACGGAACCCGCGGCGGGAGCACGCGGTCCTCGACCTGGTCCGCCTGCGTGACTGCCGGAGTGGCCTTCCCCTGCTCCCCGCGCAAACCGGTGTCGCCGGCCACGCGCCGGTGGTAGGCGGCTATCGCGGCTGGGATCAGGAGCACGAGCGCCAGCGGCACCGCGACTATCAGCCACGCGCCCCCGGCCGCGAACGAGATCGCCACCAGGACGATCACGAACACGATGCCGATGCCGGCCCACATGGCCTCGCCATTACCCGCTCCATGAATACGCAAACGAGGCGTCTGAGATGATCCACGAGCCGCCGGAAGCTCACGCTCATCCCATCAAGGAGGCCGCATGGCGGGTAGGTTCGAGGCGACGGTCGTAGTGGACCGTCCGATCGATGAGGTGTTCGCCTTTCTCGCGAACGGGGAGAACGACCCGAAGTTCAGTCCGCGGGTGCTGGAGATCGCCAAGACCACCGACGGGCCTCCGGGTGTCGGCACCGTCTACGCGAGCACGGTCAAGGACGCCGGCATGAAGACCAAGCGGGAGTTCAAGCTGACGGAGTTCGAGGCGCCCACGCGGATTCGCTGGGCGGAGACCTCCAAGAACCTCGTGACCGCCGCCGAGGGTGGCTACGACCTCGCCCCGGAGGGCAGCGGAACGCGCGTGACCATCCACAACGTCCTCGAGGGGCACGGTCTGGGCAAGCTGCTCGAGCCGCTGGCGCTGCGCGCCGCGCGCAAGGGCGCCGATGACTTCGGGCGGTCCATCAAGGCCGCCGTCGAGGCCTCCTAGGCCAGGCCGGCGAACAGCGGGAGGCCGGCGACCCCGCCGGCGAACGACGCTCGCCCGGAGCGCGATGCACGGGCCACGACGCGGAAGCGCGCCTTGACCGTGGCGGAGCGCTTGCCGGTCGCGTCCCTGGCGCGGGCGACGATGCGGTACTCGCCCGCGCGGAACCCGCGCCTGCGCGCGTCGAAGGAGATCGTGTTCGCACCGGTCTTGGCCTTGCGCGTGAACGTCGTGCTCAGCCGTGAATACTGGGAGCGCCGTCCCTTGCGCTCGAAGGCGATCGTTACCTTGCCCGGCTCACTCAGCCGGAAGCTGATCTTGTTGTTCGACAGCTTCAGCCTGGTCAGGACAGGAGCCTTGTTGACGGGCGGCTTCGGGGGGTCGATCGGCGGCTTCGGCGGCTTCGGGGGGTCGGGCGGCTTCGGGGGGTCCGGGGGATCCGGAGGATCGGGCGGGTCCGGCGGGTCCGGCGGGTCCGGCGGGTCGTCGGGGCACGCGGCGGGCGCAGTGCCGCCGGTTGTGAGCTTCACGAACTTGGCGATCGACGGCTTGCCCTTGTCGTTGAGCAGGAAGAGCATGTAGTAGCCGGGGGGCGCGGCGTTCGCGTTCGGAGGGGCGATGAGATCCACGCAGTTGGTCCGCTTCGTGAGCGACAGCGGGATCAGCCGCTGGTTCATGTCCACGGCGTGGGTGACCGAGCCGGGGGCCACCAGCACCGCCTTGGTCACGTTCGAGTCGGGTGTGCCGACGCCGAAGCCCGCGCCGACCTTGATGGTCGCGGGCACCGAGCTGATCGTCGGACGGGGACCAGGCTTGAAGAGGTAGGGCGGCTCGTAGATCTCCGCGGTGTCGCTGGCGCCCGCGGCGGTTCCGACCACGTCGCCGGCTCCGTGCCACTCGTCACCGGCCGACATCACCCGTCCGTCGGGGAGCAGCAGGGCGGTGGAGTGATAGGCGCGGCTCTCGGCCTGGGCCGCTCCGAGGCGCCACTGGCCGGTCTCCGGATCCCACAGCTCGACCTGCTTCTGCTCGTCGTTCGCGGCGTGCAGGGGCGAACCGAAGGTGTTGTCGCGCCCTACGCCGCCGCCGACCTCGACCATCGATCCGTCCGGCAGCAGCACGGTGTTGGCGTGCCCCCGGCCGATGTTCATCGACGGGGCGTCCTGCCACCCGAGGGTCGGCTGGGCCTCGTCGTAGACCTCGGTCGTCGCGTTGGACGGAAGCGTCTCCTCGAACGTGCTGCCGCCGAGCGCCATGATCTTGGTGGAGCCACCGGTGCCGCCGGGCAGCGGAACCGCGGTCCCCCAGATCCTGCGCTTGCTCAATTCATCCGCCGGATCCCAATCGAGGGTGCCGGTCCAGTCGTTCATGAACCAGGTCTGGTGCTGCTGCGGCCCGACGATGAACGCGCGGCCCGAGGGCATCGCGAACATGTGGGGGTAGTAGCCGCCGGTCGGCGGCTTGCCCGGGACCGTCTCGCTGGTGCTGCCGATCAGCTCGATCGTGCCGGTTCCGTCGAGGCCGGCCGCCGGCGTGAAGGTCTCTATGTCCTCGTCCATCACGTTGGTCCCGGTCTCGTCCAGGCCGCTCGTGATCGGAATGCGCCCGTCGGCCATCCGCACGCCGGTGGGGTACCAGCGCCCCTTCCGCATGTCGGGCTGCTTCTTCCACGTCTCCGTGAACGGGTTGAACGTGTAGACCTTGTCGAGCCCCTTCCAGCCGGTGGGCCCGGCCTCGAAGTCGAGGTTCCCGCCGAACACGACGAGCTCGCCGTCGGCGGTGAACGTGTGGCCGGCGCACCAGATGTTGGCGGGCTTCTCGACCCCGTCCTTCGGGTCGAGCCAGAGCGGCGGGTCCTTGCGCGTGATGTCGTTGGTGACCGGGTCCCAGAGATAGGCCTCGGCCGAGTTCTTCCACTCCGGCACCAGCGGGTAGGAGAAGAACATCACCTTTCCGGTTGGAAGCAGCGCCGCGTGGATGGCGACGATGTCGAAGGTCGCGGTGGCGTCGAAGTCCCAGCGGCCGATCTCGCTGGGCTCGCCCAGCGCGGCCGCCTGCACGGTGGCCGCCTGCCGGGCCTTTTGAATGCTCTTCGCGTTCGGCTTCTTCGCGCGCGGCGCCTCCGTCTGCATCGAGCGCCTCATCGCGGCATGCTCGAGGGCGTGCTCGGGCCCGAGCGTGGCGGTCTCCACCTCGAGCAGCTCACGCTCGCTCATGCCGGGCACGCTCTGGCCGTGGGGCACGGAGCGAACCGCGGCCAGCTCTGAGGACCTTGTCTTGGCGGGCGTGGCCGCGCCGGCCGCGCTCGAGCCGCCGGTCAGCAGCGCGATGGCGACGCAGCCGCCAAGGCATGCGGCGGCCACGACGGCCACAAGCACCATCCGCGATCGCAGAAGCGTTCGGTTCGAATCGTTCAATGCCAATCCCCTGGAGCCCCGAAGCGACGTTGAGTCGGCTCTGGGGCTCGGCTTCCAAGGTAGGTCGGATCGCCGAAAATCGCCAATCGCCCGGCCGTGTGGCCAGGAACGCGCTCAGGGAGCGGTCGGGAGCGACACGCGGAGCGAGGTTCCCCCGCCCCTCGGGCTTTCGACCGTGAGCGTCCCACCCAGCGCCTCGACCCGGTCGATCAGCCCGATCAGGCCGGAGCCTCGGGCGGGATCGGCGCCGCCCACGCCGTCATCGCGGATCGTGACGTCGAGCATGCCGTTGCGGGACTGCACGTCGATGTGCGCCTCCGACGCCTGAGCGTGCTTCACCGTGTTGGCGAGGGCCTCCGAGATCACGTAGTACGCCGCCACCTCGATCCGCTCCTCCAGGCCCTCCTCCACGTGCAGGTCCAGCTTCATCGGCACGGCCGAGCGCCGTCCGAGCGCGCGCAGCGCGGGCACGAGCCCGCCCTCGGAGAGGATCGCCGGGTGAATGCCTCGCGAGAGCTCGCGAAGCTCGTCGAGAACGCTGGACAGCCCGTCGCCGACCTGAGCCAGCTGAGCCCGGAGATCCTCTCGCTCGGGCGGCGCCATCGCCTCCGCGCCGCGCAGCTCGAGCGCGAGCGAGCACGAGCCGCTGCTGCGCCCCGTCGTGCAGGTCGCGCTCGAACCGCCTGCGGGTCGCGTCCGTGGCCGTCACGATCCGCGCCCGCGACGCGGCGAGGTCCGTCCGCGCCTGGATGTTCGAGATCGCCGTGGCGATCAGCTCGGTGAACTCCGCGACGCGCGACTCGGTGTCGGCGGGCAGCGGCCGAACCCTGTCTGGGCGGCGACCATGACGCCCCACAGACCTGCCGTCGACCACGATCGGGGATCCGACCGCCGCGTTCACGCCCAGCTCGAGCATGCGGGCCCCGAGCTCGCCGCTCGCGCCCTCATAGGCCTCGATCCGGGCGGACGTTCCGGTGCGACGCACCCGCGTGGTCACGTTCTCGCCCTCGACGGGCATGCTGCGACCCGACCACGACCACGTCGCCCAGGGCACCCCAATTGGCGACGATGGTGGCGCTTCCGTCGTCCTCGTAGCGGAGCATCGCCGTGTTGTCGACGGGCAGGAGACGGCCCACCTCCTCGGCGACCGCGGCGAAGACCTCCGACGGCTCCCCCTCGCGCGCCACGAGCGTCGCCACGCGCCGGAGCGCCGCCTGCTCGTCCGCGAGCCGCTGCACGTCGTCGCGGGCCTGCGCGTTCAGGATCGCCGTGGCCACCAGCTCGGTGAAGCGGGTGATCCGCTCCTCGGTGTCCGGGGGCAGCGGCCCGTTGACGGAGTGGACGACGAGGTTTCCCCATACGCGGCCCTCGACCAGGATCGGGCTTCCCACCGACGAGCTCAGGCCGAGCCGCTCCCGGGACGTACTCGGCGATCGGCCCGGGCACCTCGCCCCAGTCGTCGATTCGCGCCGACCGCCCCGTCCTCAGGATCCTGGGCGCGATGCTCTCCCCCGCGAGCGGCCACTGGCGCCCGACCTCGGTGTCGGCCTCCACCCCCTCGGCCGTCCAGCTGCCCACGGCGGTCACGATCTCCCCGGGCTCGTAGCGGATCGTCGCGGCGGCGTCCGTCTGGAGAAGCTGCCCGACCTCCGCGGTCACGGCGGCGAACAGCTCGGCTGCCGGGACGCCCTGCGCGACCAGCGTCGCGACCCGACGTAGCGCGGCCTGCTCGTCCGCGAGCCGGGTGAGCTCGTCCTGCCTTGCCGTGGTCGAGAAGGTGGCGGCCACGAGCGACGTGAACTCGACGAGCCGGTCCTCGATGTCGTCCGGCAGGGGCGTGCCGTCGGTCGAGTCGACCGACATCGCGCCCCAGACCTCGCCGTCGACGATGATCGGGGCACCGGCGCACGCACGGATTCCTGTCGTGCGGGCGGCGTCGGCGATCGTGCCGGGCACCTCCGCGAAGTCGTCGATCCTAGCGGGGCGGCCGGTCTTCAGGACCTGTGCGCAGATCGTCGGCCCGTCGAGCGGCCAGCGCGTGCCCACCTGAAACGGATGCGGCCCTTCGCCCCAGGCGCCCATCACGGTCGCCATCCCGTCCGGCTCGTAGCGCCAGACCGCGACCAGCGGGAGGCCGGTGACCTGGCCGACCTCCCTGGCGATGGCGGCGAACACGTCCCCTGACGCCGCCCCGGCGGCCACGAGGGTCGCGACCCGCCGCAGTGACGCCTGCTGCGCCCCCAGCGCCGCGTCGTGGTCGCGCAGCACCTCCTCCGTGCGGAGGCGATCCTCGGTGTCGGTGAATACCACCACGGCGCCGCGACCCTCCTGCATGTCGATCGGGACCGACACGTAGGCGACCGGGAACCTCGAGCCGTCGAGGCGGACGAACCAGTCGCGCTCGCTCGAGACCGGCTCGCCGGTGGTGAGCGGCTGCAGCACCTGGCACTCCGCGACGGGAAACGGACTCCCGTGCTCGTAGCCGAGCGCTGCGATCGCGGCCGGGTTGGCGAAGCGGATCACGCCCCCGTTGTCCACGACCCAGATCGGCTGCCCGGTCGCCTCGAGCACCGTGGTGACGAACTCCTCGGCTCCGACCCCCAGGCCGGCAAGATCGATCAGGGACTTGGGCATCCGGCGCTTCATCCAGTCTACGCCGCCACCGTCAGCCGGCCGGGACGAGCGGCACGGTGTCGAGCGTGTAGGTGCGCTCGCGGGGTGGCCTGTAGCCGTCGATGTTCTCCAGCGTCCACATGCGGCTCTTGACCACGAGCCTGCCGGCTGGATCCTCGAGCCTTGTCCTTCCCGACCAGCCCGGAGAGCGCCTTGATCAGGGCCCAGCCGGTGGCAACCGGGTCGGGATCGATCGTGCCCGTGAGGCGATGCTCCCTGATCGCCGTCACGGCGTCGGCGTCGCCGTTCTCGCCGAACACGATCACACCGTCGCCCGAGCCGTCGTAGACCTTCTCTCCCGCCGCCGTGAGCGCCGCCGACGCGCCCAGGGCCGAGGCGTCGTTGTAGGCCCAGATGGCGTCGACGTCCGGGGTCTTGGTCAACAGGTCGGCGACGATCGGCTGCGCGGTCGCGGCCGTGTCCTTCGTGTTGTGCGCCTTGCCGACGATCGTGAGCCCGTTCCGCTCTGCGTTCTCGGCGAAGCATTTCTCGTAGGCCTGGATCGAGGGCACGGGCGGGCCGCCGATCGCGAGCACCCTCGCGCCCGGCCGCTCCCGGGCGATGTACCTCGCCAGGTCCGCGATCGGCGAGTCCGGGCCGCACAGGTTCACCTCCCACCAGACCGTCGCGTCGATGCCCGTGCCCTCGGAGTTCACGCCCACGACCGGAATGCCGGCCGCCTTGGCCTGGCTGTACGCGCCGGCGGCGGCGCCGGGGTCGAGCGTCCAGCTGGCGATGCCGTCCTGGCCCTGGGTGACCATCGTCGCGATGTCGGCGACCTGCTTGTCGGGCGACAGGTTCGCGTCGATCGACTCAGCCTTCCAGCCGAGCTCCTTGGCCCCCCCGGCGAAGCCGAACACGATGTCCTGCTGACCTGGCTGCGCCCCGACCGGGTTCGAGTACGCGACCTTCGTCGCGTCCCCGCTCGGCCCGCTCTCGTCGTCGCTGCCGCAGGCGGCCATGGCCAACGCGGCCAGCAGCGCCGCGACCGTCCCGGACTTGTTGAGCATGCTCACGGTCATTGTGATGCACGCATGCTCCACCCGCGTTCGCGCAGGACGCCGAGCCCGACCGCGGAGATCAGGATCACGCCGCTGACGGTGCCGTGCCAGAACGAGGAGACGCCCGACAGCGTGAGCCCGTTCTGGACGATCCCGAGGAACATGACTCCGATGAGCGTGCCGAGCACGCCGCCCTCGCCCCCCGTGTAGGCCGTGCCGCCGAGCAACACGGCGGTGATGACCGTCAGGAGCAGCGTCGGGTCGGCCTGCGCGGAGGCGCCGGTGAGACGGCCCACCTGCACCACCGAGGCAAGCCCGGCCGTGAGCCCCGCGATCGCGTATGTGATGAGCACGATGCGCCCGACGTCTATGCCGTTGAGGCGCGCGGCCTCCGGGTTCGAGCCGACCGCGAAGAGCGCCCGCCCGAAGCCCGTGTAGCGCAGAACGCCGCCGGCGATGAGCAGCAGCACGAGGTCGAAGACGAGCAGGATCGGAAACGGACCGATGTCGTTGTTGACGAAATCGCCGAGGAACGAGAAGCCCGGCTTGCCGAAGACGGCGATCGTCTGGCCCCCGTTCACGACCAGCGCGAAGCTCTGGTAGATCGAGAGCGTGCCCAGCGTGACCACCAGGAACGAGATCTTCAGCCTCGTGATCATGAAACCGTTGAGGAGGCCGAGCAGGACGCCGAAGAGCACCGTCGCGGCGAGCGCCAGGGCGATGCTCCAGCCCGCGTCCATCGTGAGCCCGAGGATCATCCCGGCCGCCGTGGCCGCCGACGCGGTCGAGAGGTCGAGGCCGGCGGAGATGATCACGAAGGTCGCGCCGATCGCCAGCACGAACACCACGCTGTTCGACTTCACGATGTTCATGAAGTTGTCCCAGGTCAGGAACACGTCCTGGGTGAGTGCGAGGTAGGCGCAGACCACGACCAGAGCCGCGAGCGGACCGGCATGGCGGCCCGGCAGGAGCCTGCGCGGGATCGTCAAGCCGCACGCCCCAGAGGCACGCCGGAGACCGCGACGTGGGCCACCTCCTCCTCGTCGAGCCCCTCGGCGGCGAACTCGCCGCGCACCTCGCCGCGGAAGAAGACGAGGATGCGATCGGCGATCCCGAGCAGCTCCGGGAGCTCGGAGGAGATGACGATCACCGCGGCACCCCGCTCCGCGTGGCTCCTGCATCAGCCGGTAGATCTCGCGTCTTGGCGCCCACGTCGATCCCGCGCGTGGGCTCCGAGAGCACCAGCACCTCGAGGTCGCGGGCGAGGACACGCCCCAGGACGACCTTCTGCTGGTTGCCGCCCGACAGCCACGTGATGCGGCTCTGCGGCGAGGCGGTGACGACGTTGTAGCGCTCGATCGCCGCGCGCACGCGCCGGCGCTCGGAGCGCGTGTCGACGAGGCCCGCGCGCGTGAGCTGGCTCGTCCAGGCGACGGAGAAGTTCTCGGCGACGCTGCGCGTGGGCAGCAGCGCCGCGCGCTTGCGGTCATCGGGCACGAAGCCGATACCGCTCGCAAGCGCCGAGCGCGGCTGCGACAGGTCGGCGGGCTGCCCGAGCACGCGCACGCCGCCATCGCTCGGGATCGCCCCGCCGAGCGCGAGGCCGAGCTCGGCCTTGCCCGAGCCCACGAGGCCCGCCACGCCGACGATCTCGCCGCGGCGCACGCTCAGCGTCGTCGGGCTCGAGCCGGCCGTCGCGGGAGCGCAGCTGCTCGACCTCGAGAACCGTCTCGCCGGGCTCGATCGGACGCTTGCGGTAGTGGTCGCCCAGCTCGCGCCCGACCATCAGGCGCACCAGCTCGGTCTCCGGCGTGGCCGGGAGCGGCACCTCGGCGACCAGGCGCCCGTCGCGCAGCACGGTCGCCGTGCCGGCGGCCCCGTAGAGCTCGGTGATGCGGTGCGAGATCATCAGCACCGCCACGCCGCGCGAGCGCAGCCGCTCGACGGCCTCGAGCAGCCGTTGCGTGGCTGCCTCCGAGAGCGAGCTCGTGGCCTCGTCGAGAATCAGCAGCCGCGACGGGCGAGGAGACGGCGCGCGCGATCTCGACCTCCTGCTGGAGCTCGACGCTCAGCTCGCCGACGGCGCGGCGCTCGTCGACGCGCACGTCGAGGCCGTCGAGGACCGCACGCGCGTCCGAGCGCAACCTGCGGCCAGTCGACGCGCCGCATGCGCCCGCGCGGCAGGCGGCCGATGAAGATGTTCTCCGCGACGCTGAGCGTCGGGGCCAGCGTGAACTCCTGGCTGACCGACACGATGCCGAGCTCGAGCGCCTCCTTCGGCGAGCCGATCGTCCGCTCGCGCGCCGTCGACCTCGATGCGGCCGGCGTCGGGAGCGAACGCGCCGGAGGCGACGCGCGCGAGCGTCGACTTGCCCGACCCGTTCTCGCCCGTGAGCGCGTGAACCGACGCCGGCGTGGAGCGTGAGGTCGACGTCGTCCAGGGCGACGCACGCCCGGGAAGCGCTTCGTGATCCCGGTCAGGCGCAGCAGCGGCGGCGTGCGCTCAACGGGCCACCACGCCTTCGAGCCGGCGCGCGAACGCGGCGCCGCGGTTCGCCGCTGTGCACCACGAACGCCCCGTGGGCGTCGAGATCGAGCGTGAAGCCCCGCGGAACCACGATCGTGGTGCTCGAGAGCTCGACGATCGCCGGGCCGCTCAGCGTCGCGGCGACCGCCAGCCTCCGGCCGTCCCACACGGGCGCCGTCACGAACGCGCGCTCGTCGGGGTCCCACACCGGGCGCTCGCCGCGCCGCGCGTCGGCCTCGAGGTCGTCGGGAGCCGCTGACGAGCTCGGGCTTCTCGGTGCGCCCGACCGCGCCCAGGCGCAGCGCGAGCACCTCGACCGGCGCCCCGGGCGACGCGTGGCCGAAGAGCCGGTCGTGCTCGGCGTGGAAGGCTGCCGCGGCCGCGTCGACGTCGAGCGGCAGCTCGACGGCGACGGTGAGCTCGTGCCACTGCCCGATGTAGCGCAGGTCGAGCGCGGCGCGCAGCTCCACGGCCTCGCCGGTCACGCCTTCGCGGGAGAGGGTGTCGCGCCCGGCGGCGCTCATCTCCTCGAACAGGGTGCGCAGCCGCACCGGGTCGGCACCCGGCGAGCGGTGACTTGTAGGCGCGCACGTGGTCGTGCTTGAAGTCGGAGATGCAGCATGCCCGCCGCGCAGAAGATCGACGACTCGCGCGGCACGAGCAGCGCGCCGACGTCCAGCTCGCGCGCGATCGCTGCCGCGTGCAGCGGCCCGGCGCCGCCGGCGACCACGAGCGGGAAGTCGCGCGGGTCGAGGCCGCGGCGCACGCTCGACGTCGCGCACCCCGGTCGCCATCGTCACGTTGACGAGGTCGTACACGCCCGCCGCGGCCTCCTCGACGCCGAGGCCGAGCGCCGCGGCGAGCGGCTCGAGCGCGCGCACCGCGAGCCCGCGGTCGAGCCGCATCCCGGCGTGCTCGAACGACTCCTCGCCGAGGTACCCGAGCACGAGGTCGGCGTCGGTCACCGTCGGCTGCGTGCCGCCGCGGCCGTAGCAGGCGGGGCCCGGCTGGGCGCCCGCGCTCTGCGGGCCGACGTGCAGCAGGCCGCCCGTCGTCGAGCCACGCGATCGAGCCGCCGCCCGCGCCGATCGTGTGGATGTCGATCGTCGGCAGCGCGAGCCGCCAGCGGTCGACCACGCCGTCGACCATGAGCAGCGGCTCCCCGCCGCTCACCAGCGCCACGTCGAAGCTCGTGCCGCCCATGTCCATCGTGATGCAGTCCCGCAGGCCGTGCGGGGCGAGCTGCCACAGCCCGGCGGTGGGCCCGGAGGCGGGGCCCGAGAGCAGCGACAGGGCGGCCCGCTCGGAGATCTCGGCCGGCGTGGCGACACCGCCGTTGGACTGCATGATCAGCAGGGTGCCGCCGAACGCGAGCTCCTCGAGGCGGTCCGTGAGCGCACCCAGGTAGCGCGTGATGATCGGCCCGACGTAGGCGTTGAGCACGGTCGTCGAGGTGCGGTCGTAGTAGCGCACCTGCGGCAGCAGGTCGCTCGACGCCGTCACGTGGGCATCGGGCATCAACTCGGCGACGAGGTCGCGCGTCCGCCGCTCGTGGCCCGGCTCGGCGGGCGAGTGCATGAACGAGATCGCGACCGCCTCGACGCCCTCCGCCGCGAACGTCTCGACCGCTGCGCGCACGTCATCCGTCTCGAGCGCCGCCAGCTCGTCGCCCTTGTAGTCGATCCGCCCGCCGACGGGCAGCCGCAGATGCCGCGGGACGAGCGGCTCGGGCGGGGCGAGCCGGTTGTCGTAGGGGTCCTCGCGCGTGCCGTCGCGCAGCGCGAGCGTGTCCCGGAAGCCCTTCGGTCGTGAGCAGTCCGGCGCGCGCCCCCTCGCGCGTGAGCACGGCGTTCGTCGTGACCGTCGTGCCGTGCACGATCAGGTCGAGCTGCGCGACGAGCCCCTCCAGCGTCAGGTCGAGCCGCGCGGCCAGCTCGGCCAGGCCGGTCACCAGGCCGCGCGAGGGATCGTCCGGGGTGCTGCTCGTCTTGTGGACGAGCGGCACGTCGTCGCCGACGAGGAGGAAGTCGGTGAACGTCCCCCCACGTCGATGCCGATCCGGTAGCTCACCCCGCACCCGCCCGTAAGCGGGCCGTGGCGTCCGCATCGACCGAGCGCCCGCCGGGCGCGAGCGCGACGCCGTAGTCGCGCCTAGCGGCCTCGGCCGAGAGCAGGCCGTCGCGCACCTCGGCGAGCACGAGCTCCGGGGTGGCGCCGGCGGGCGTCGCCGTAGCCGCCGCCGCCGCCGTTGACCGACTCGCACACCGTTCCGGGCGGGATCTGCTCGATGATCTCCTTGGAGCCCCAGTCGCGCGTGCTGCCGTCGGGAAAGCGCAGGCGCAGCTCGTTGAGCCCGCCGGGTCCCCCGCCGAACAATCCCTCGGCCGGGTCGGCGCCCTCGGCCGCCACGTCGTCGCCGATCGTCGTGCCCGCCTCGTTCTCGCCGTAGAAGGTCCAGCTCGAGCGGGTGCCGTAGCCGCCGCGCCACTCGCCGTGGCCGGCCGAGTCGGGCAGGTACTCGCAGTAGTGCATGAGGTGCGGCGTGGAGAGCTCGAACATCTCCATGTCGGGCGAGCGCATGCTGCCCGGCGTGCCCGTGAAGCCGAGGGCGTCGTAGCCGTCCGCGCCGCGCATGGCGCCCGGGCCACCGCGCTGGAAGATCGTGAGCGACACCGAGGGCTGGCTCGTCCGCGGGTCGATCGCGCTGAGCGCGGTGCACAGGAACTGATTCCAGCCGGCGGTCACGCGATCGGGCAGGACGCCGGCGAGCGCGCGCATGATCGCCTCGAGCACCTCGTCGCACATCTGGTTGCCGAAGATCGTCGAGGCCGGGAACGCCGGGTCGAGCAGCGAGCCCTTGCGGAAGACCGTGTTGACGGGGGCGAACAGGCCGTGGTTGGTGGGAGTCGTGAGCCCGCCCGCGGCCAGGAGCATCAGGAACGCGATCCGGATCGCGCCGGTCGCCGACGCGGGCGGCATGTTCGTGAAGCCGGGCGCCTGGTCGTCGGTCTCGGAGAAGTCGAACGTGATCTCCGAGCCCGCGATCGTCACCGCGACCGCGATCCGGTAGCGCCTGGTGGGATCGAGGCCGTCGGAGACCATCCAGCTCTCGCCCCGGTAGGTGCCATCGGGCCAGCGCTCGAGCTCAGCCCGCACCTGGCGCTCGGAAGCGTCGATCACGTGGTCCATGTGCGTGTCGAAGCTCTCGACGCCGTAGCGCCCGAGCAGGTCGCCGAGGCGGCGCTTGCCGATCGTGCACGCGCCGATCATGGCCCTGATGTCCTCGGCGACGATCTCGAGCCGGATGTTCGCCCGCACGAGGTCCCACACGTCTCGGCGCAGCACGCCACGGTCGTGGATCTTCAGCGGCGGGATGCGAAACGCCTCCTGCCAGACCTCGCGGGCGCGCGGGTCGTAGCCACCGGCGGTCATCCCCCCGATGTCGGCCACGTGGCCCTTGCTCGCGCTCCACGCGACCAGCTCGCCGTCGAAGAAGATCGGCAGGAAGACGCCGACGTCGGCGTTCTGGTTGCCCCCGCTGTAGACGTCGTTGTGGAGGATCACGTCGCCCTCGTGCAGGTCGTCGCCGAAGTACTCGATGATCCGGCGCAGCGGCGGCTGGGCGCCGTTGGCGATGATCGACGCGTACTCGGTCTGGGCCAGGGTGCGGCCGCGGCGATCGAAGATCACGGTCACGAGGTCGCCGATCTCGTTGAAGATCGGAGACCGCGAGGCGCGCATCAGCACGGTCGCCATCTCGCGCGAGATCGCCTGCACGCGGCGCTGCAGGACGGACGCGAGGATCGGATCCGCGCTGATGCTCATTCACCTCGAAGATGTCGCGGGACGGGTGGGGGCGGGGCTCGCGCCGCCGGCGCCGGGGGTGAGCGTAACCCGAACCCGACCCTCGCGAGGGCGAGCGAGGCGGTCAGCCGGCCGCGGGGAAGTGGCCCGTCACGGCCTTGTTCACCAGCCGCCGGAAGCGGGTCCGCTGGCGATCCGTCAGATTCGACGGCTTCCCCTTGGACTTGGTGACCAGCTTCGTCAGCTCACCGCGCTCCTTCTTGGTGAGGTTCTGGTCGAGCCGTGCCTTACCGAGGGTGAAGAGCCACGTGGCGACGGCGAACACCCGCGTCCACGGCGTCTTCATCACCAGCGGGAGGAGCTTCGCGATCCAGGCGGGCATGACGCGGGACCCTAGCGCCCGTCGGGGCGCTCGATGAACTGCCGCGCCCTCAGGCCAGTCCGGCCGCGTATGCCATCCCCACGATTGCTCCCCAGGCGACGAGCCCGACGAGGATCCTGGCTCCGAAGCGGCGCATCAGAACAGGTTCCCGAACTGGTCGATTCCCACGATCACCGACGTCGTCCCCAGGAGCACGATCGCGAAGCCGATGATGCCCAGCCGGTAGCCCCTGAGCTTGAGCTCATCCGGCAGGTAGCGCCGGTTGGTGACCACGAGCAGGCAGGAGTACACGAACATGATGAACCCGCCCAGCACCGTGGAGATCGTCACGAGCACGAGCGGCTGGTCGAACCCGAGCAGCAGGATCGAGCAGCCCACGATCACCATCGCCCAGACGACGGCGAAGTACAGCCGGCTCTCGGTCCAGCGCTTGCTGCCCTCGGCGTATCCGACCGTGACCACGTCGGCCACCAGGCGGGATACGTAGTCGACGATCCCGATCGCGGCGGCGAACAGGCTGACCGCGCCGACGGCCAGGAACATCGTCCCGAACCACTCTCCGACGTCGGCGTCCAGCTGATCTGCCTCGAGGGAAATGAAGTCGAAACCGCTCTCGGCCGGGAGATCGGGGTTGCCGAACACCGTGGAGTAGGCGATCAGCGAGAAGGACCCGATCGAAATGACGGCCACCGCCGCAAAGGAGACGAACTGCTCGAGGTTGGCCCGGCGCCACCAAACGCGCCAGCGGGACATGTTCTCCTCGTCGCGGGGGAAGCTGTAGCGCTGGCCCGACGGCCTGGCTTCCTCCTCGCCGGTGATCGGCGACACGATGCGAGGGGCGTAGCTCCCCATCCCGAAGCCCTTGTCGCGGATCCAGTTGCTCTGGACGAGGTTGTTGGCGCCTCCCGCGCCGGCAGCCGCCAGGGCTCCCACCAGGATCGCCAGCTCCACCTCGTCCGGGAAGGTGCCGAAGCTCGTGATCGTCTCGCTCGTGTCGCTGTAGGCCGTGCTGCTCACCGCCGCGAGCAGCGCGATCGCGACGAAGAGCAGGAGCGCCCCAATCTTCAGGAACTCCAGGCGCTCGACCGTCCGGTACACGACCGGCGATGCCGTGAGCGTGATCCCTATGGCCAGCAACGCGCCGATGGCGATCGTGTTCGGGTCCCCGCCCCCGAACAGGAAGGTGGCCACGGTGGCCGCGCTCGTGGCCCAGCCGGGCCACGTCGTGGCAAGCAGCGCCATCAGCACGAGGATCAGGCCGAACGGCTTCCACAGACGTTGGAAGCCGGTGATCGCCGTCTGCCCGGTGGCGAGCGTGTAGCGCTCGATCTCCATGTTGATGAAGAACTGGACCGCCACTCCGACCACCGCTGCCCAGAGAAACACCAGCCCCGCCTTGGAGGCGATGTACGGGAAGAGGATGTACTCGCCGCTGGCCACGCCGACGCCGACCAGGATCACGCTGGGGCCGATCAGCCTGCGAAGCCTCGGGGGCTCCGGAAGGTCCCAGACGAGCTCCTCCGCCGGTCCCGCTGCCTCCTGCGGCCCCGTTGAGACCGGTCTCTCCAGAGTGCTCTCGGTGCTCATCGCTCTCCCCTCTCTCTTTGAACCGCTCACGCCGGGCGAGGGCCCGCCGCCCGGTACAGCTGTGCCGACAGCCGGACGGGCGAGTTCGCTGCCCCGTACCCGTCGTAGGCGCCGCGCCGTTCGACCACTTCGAAGAACAGCCGGCCGCCGACCATCTCGGTGAAGAAGTGCAGGAACTCTCCGGAGGGCCCGGAGTCGTAGAGGACACCCAGCTCCTGGAGCGTCTCGACGGTGTCGTCGTCGAGCTGCGTCCGAGCCGAGAGATCGTCGTAGTAGTTGTCCGGGATCGAGAGCATCGGAACCCCCTGCTCTCGCATCCGGTGAGCGGCCGCTACGACGTCGTGGCTCGCGAAGGCCACGTGCTGCAGCTCCGCGAGCCGCCCGTGTTCGCCGCCGCCCAGGCGTGGCACCGTGAGCGCGAGGCGCAGGCGCCCGGTGGGATCGTTCACCGACCTGCTGCGGAGCAGGCCGTCCGGCCCCGCCAGATCCTGGCTGTCGTGCGGCTCGAGTCCGAGGACCGAGCGGTAGAACAGCGCCGCCTCGTCGAAGAAGTCGAACGGCTGGGAGAGCACGACGTGGTCGATCGCGTGCAGTACGACGTCGCCGCCCGAGTGCTCGAGGTCCACGAAATCGCCGAGCCATCCGTCCTCGCCGGCATCGGTGCGGCAGAACAGGACCGCGGTCTCGTCCGGAGCGGCGATGGCGGCCAGGTCGGCCTCGCCTGGGCCGCGGCGGCGTGGAACGACCGAGGCCAACAGCGCCTCGGCGCGCTCCTCGGAGCCGGCCGGATCCGTGCTCTCGACGCCCAGGGCGGCGACCAGGGGATCTCCTGCCGTGCGGTCGTCCCCATGGTTGAGGAGCACACGGGCGGCGCCGTGCTGCCAGAGCTGGACGGGCTTGGAACGGTGAGGGCCCCTGAGCGCGAAGCCCATGGCCTCGAGCACCCCGGCCGTCTCCGGGCCGGACTCCGATCCCACGGCGAGCTCGACGAAGGCGAGCCCGCGCAGCTCCGGGGCAGGCGGCAGCGGCCGCACGCCCACGGCGGCGGCCAGGACCATGAGCGACCGCATGGCGTCGACGGCGATCCGGTCGGGGTCCGCCTGGCGGAATACGTCGTTGAAGACCTCGAGCGACCAGGGTCCGCCATATCCGGCAGCCGCCACGTGGCCCATGAAGCCGGCGAGGTCGAACCCGCCCTGGCCGGGGAAGCAGCGGTAGTGGCGGCTCCACTGGAGCACGTCCATCGACATCGCCGGGGCGTCGGCCAGCTGAAGGAAGAAGATCTTCTCTCCCGGGATCTCACGGATGCCGGCCGGATCGCTGCCGCGCGACAGGATGTGGAAGGAGTCCAGGCACGTGCCGAGACTGGGGTGGTCGGCCATCTCGACGATCCGCCACGCGTCCCGGTAGTCGTGCACGTGGGTGCCCCACGCGAGCGCCTCGTAGGCGATGCGGATATCGTGCTCGGCGGCCTCCTCGGCCAGTCTGCGCAGCTGAGCGGCCGAGAGGTCGGGGTCGTCGATGGCGTCCGGCGCGACGTTCGAGCACACCAGCAGCGTGTCCGAGCCGAGCTCGTCCATGACCTCGAACTTGTGACGAGCCCGCCGCAGGTTGCGCTCCAGGCGCTCATCATCGACACCCTCGAAGTCCCTGAAGGGCTGGTACAGCGGGATCGCCAGCCCGAGCTCCTCGGCGAGCCGGCGGATCTCGCCGGGGTGAAGCGGTGAGGCGACGAGGTCGGGCTCGAAGATCTCCACTGCGCCGAAGCCGGCTCCGGCCGCGGCGCGAAGCTTCTGCTCGAGGGAGCCGCTGAGCGACACGGTGGCGATCGCCGCGGTCACGCCGCCCTGCTCCTGCGTTCGGCGAACAGCTCACCGACGTGACGCAGCATCCGCTCGCGATCCGGCCGGGCGCCTGTGAACAGCTCGAAGGAGCCGGCCGCCTGGAGCGCCACCATCGCGGCGCCGTCCAGTGTCCGGCAGCCTCGTTCCCGTGCCTCTCTCAGGAGCTCGGTCTCGGCCGGCATGTAGACGACCTCCGCGACCCAGAGGCGCGGATCCAGGAGGTCCGCCGGAACGGCCGAGCCCGGGTGGGCGGCCATGCCGGTCGGGGTCGCGTGGATCAGCCCGTCGGCCTCCGACAGGAGCTTGCCGAGGTCGGTCAGGTCGGCCGCGTGCACGGACGCCGTCTCGAAGCGGGGCGCGAGCGCAGCGGCCAGCTCACTTGCGCGGTCGGGCTCGGTGTCCAGCAACGCGAGGTGACCCGCGCCCAGCGAGAGGATCGCGTACGCGACCGCCGCCCCCGCCCCGCCGGCGCCCAGCAGCACCACGCGATCGACGCGTGCCCCGGGAAGGCCGCGCGCGAAGGCCTCCTGAAAGCCCGTGGAGTCGGTGTTGTGCCCTATGAGGCCTCCCCCGCCGAACACGATCGTGTTGACCGCGCCCAGCGCGGCCGACTCCGGGGAGAGCTGGTCGAGCTCGGAGACGACGACCTGCTTGCAGGGATGGGTCACGTTCAGACCGCGCAGGCCGTCGCGGCGAGCGTCTCGCACCACATCGCCCACGGCCGAGGCGGGTCGCCCCAGCTCGTCCAGGTCGAAGAGCTCGTACGAGTAGTCGATGCCGAGTTGCGCGGCCTCGCGCTCATGCAATGCCGGGCTGAGCGACTCGCCGATCCCCGCTCCCACGAGGCCGACCGCGACCGCACCGTCTTCGTCCGTCCTCAAGCTTCCTCCCAGAAGAACTAATGTACGAACCAGTTCGTTATCTTCCCGGCGGAAGCGTTTCCAAACGCGAGGTCCACACCGCCAAATGTCGAGCGCCTACGATCCACAGGTGGTCAGGAACCCGGTCCCAGAGCGCCAGCGCGATGCCGACCGCACGAAGCAGGAGATCCTCGACGTCGCCACGCGCGAGTTCGCCGAACGGGGCTTCGCGGGCGCGCGCGTGGACGAGATCGCCGATCAGACGCGCACCACCAAGCGGATGATCTACTACTACTTCGAGAGCAAGGAGCAGCTCTTCGTGGCCGTCCTGGAGCGGGCCTACGCCACGATCCGGGCCGCGGAGCAGACCATCGAGGTGGACCACCTCGCTCCGGCGGCGGCGATCCGACGGCTGGCGGAGCTCACCTTCGACCACCAGGAGTCACACCCTGACTTCAGCCGCCTGGTCAGCATCGAGAACATCCACCGCGCCAGGCACATCTCGGGGCGCCCCGACTTCGCCGGCCTGAACACGCCGGCCATCGAGCTGATCGAGCGGATCCTGTCGCGCGGGCGCCGGGACGGAAGCTTCACCCGCGACGTCGACGCGATCGACCTGCACATGATGATCAGCGCCTTCTGCGTCTTCCGGGTGGCCAACCGCCACACCTTCGGCGCCGTCTTCGACCGCGATCTGCTCGACCCGAGCCTCAGGGACCGCTACCGCCAGATGCTCGGCGACATGGTCGTGGAGTACCTGGGAGCCGGCTAGCGAGCGGCGAGCAGCGACAACGTGCGCTCCGGCCCGTCAGCCGGAGCGGGGACCGCTTCCAGAGCGCCACCGCAGCGAAGGCATCCGTCCGTGTGAGAAGCCTCGCTCCTCTCGGCAAGGACCCATGTGGTCCCGCACACAGTGCAAACAGCCACCGACTCCATGCGCCCCCTATCGATCCCGACGGGCGCAGGCCGTAATCAGGAACGGCTAACTGGCCAAATCACGTAGCGTCAGGCCTCGGACGCGCCGAGCTCCGCGGAGATCCGCGCCGCGATGTCCGCGCAGTGCCCGCCGACCTTGCGTGCGGCACTCAGCGAGAATCGCGATGCTGGAGCGGAGACGGACAGGGCGGCAACGGCGGCGTCGCGATCGTCGCGGATCGCCGCCCCGGCGCAGCGCACGCCGTCCTCGTTCTCGATGTTGTCGATTGCGAAGCCCCGTCTGGCGCAGGCCTCGAGATCCTTCAGCAGCTCGACGGGGGCGACCAGGGTGCGGTCCGTGCGACGCTCGAGGGGCAGGCTCTCCACCACGGTACGGCGCTCGTCCGGCGGCATCGCCGAGAGGTAGGCCTTGCCCAGCGCGCTGCAGTGCAGCGGTACCTGCTGGCCCACACGCGAGGCCATCACCACGCTCCTGGGGCTGTCGACCTTGTCGATGTAGACCATGTGGCCGCCGACCGGCACCGCGAGGTGCACCGTCTCGGTCGTCCGCTCGCTGAGCTCAACCAGGAGCGGCTGGGCCAGCGCCCGCACGTCCGAGCCGTGCTCCACCGAGGCGGCCAGGTTGAGGAACCTGGGTCCGAGCGCGTAGCGCTCCGTGGTGGGATCCTGACGGACGTAGCCGAAATCCAGCAGCGTGTTCAGCATGCGGAAGACGCTGCTCTTGGGCAGCGAGAGCTCCGCGGCCAGCGCCGTGATCGTCGCGCCTCCGCTATGGGCGCTCAGCGCCTCGATCATCGTCAGGGTCCGCACGACGGACTTGATCTGCGTGCCCTTACGGCTCGGAGTGGTCGCCAACGGGCGGCTCGCTTTCGCTGAGAGGCGGGACGAAGTGGGTGAGCACAATAGTGCGCGCATGGGGCGCGCGACCGGTCAGTCGGGCACCACGGCCAGGGCGTCGATCTCCACGCGCAGGTCGCCGGGAAGGCCGACGTAAACGGTGGTTCGCGCGGGCGGCGGATCACTGAACACCGTGCGGTAGACCGCGTTCATGCCCGCGAAGTCGGAGCGGTGAGCGAGGAAGACGCCGACGCGCAGCACATCGTCCAGCGACGCGCCGCAGGCCGCGAGCACCTCCTGCACGTTGCGCAGGCACTGTCGCGTCTGACTCTCGATGTCGGGGCCGGCTAGCCCTCCCGTCGACGGGTCGTCGGCTCCCTGCCCGGCGGTGTGGACGAGTCGTCCGATCCGGGCACTCTGGGAGTAGGGCCCGACGGGTTGTGGGGCCCGTGATGTGACGCCCGCATGTCGGGCCATTTGGGAACTCCCCTCGCTTGCAGCCCTCGGCCACATCTGATTTGATCGCCGCCGCGTCCAATTCAGAACGCTGTTCTGATTTTACTGCAGGAGGTGCTCGGTGACGCGTCTCGCCGTGGTGGGGGCCGGTGTCATGGGGCGGTTGCACGCCAAGGCGATCGCCGACAGCGACGTCGCGGCTCTCGCAGCGGTTGTGGACGTGGACCCTGGCGCCCGCCGGGTCGCCGATGCTCACGGAGCGACCTACCACGCCTCGATCGAGGCCGTGCTCGACGCTGGCGACGTCGACGGGTTCGTCGTCTGCCTGCCCGACCGGTCGCATGTCCCGACTGCCTGTGCGCTCCTGGAGGCCGGTCACGCCGTCCTCCTGGAGAAACCGATGGCGGACACGCTCGACGGAGCGCTGCGGATCATGGAGGCGTCGCGCCGGGGCGACGCCAGGCTGCTCGTCGCACACATCCTGCGTTTCGACCCCCGCTATGCCCACGCCGCGGCGGCAGTGGCGGAGGGGCAGCTCGGCGACGTGCTGCACCTGTCGAGTGGGCGCCTGGGCGTCCGCGACATCGGTCGCCGGCTCGACGGCTCGAGCTCGGTGCTCTTCTACCTGGGGGTCCACGACGTCGACCTGATCCAGTGGATCTCCGGCAGGCGCATCGTCCGGGTCTCGTCCTTCGCGGCTTCGAAGCTGATGCCGGCCCTGGGCGTGGACTCGGAAGACGTGATCGTGACGAACGCCGAGCTGGAGGACGGCATCGTCGCGCAGCTGTACGCGGGCTGGACGCTCCGGTCGGACACGCCGAGCCCGGTCAACGCCCGCACCACCGTCGTGGGCAGCGACGGCGCGCTCGAGGTGGACGTCCGCGACCACGGGCTGCGCCTGCACACGAATGCGGGGTGGCAGCTGCCGGACGCCCTGCACTGGCCGCAGGTGCACGGGCGGACGAGCGGCGACCTCGCCGAGCAGCTGCGTCACTTCGTCGTGTCCGTCACGCGAGGAGAGCCCTTCCGGATGGGCATCGAGGATGCGGTGAGCACCACGGCGGTCAACGACGCGATCCTGCGAGCGGTCCGTACCGGACGCCCCGAGGAGGTCGAGCGGATCGGATGACCGGCCACGAGCTGCGTCGCGAGCTGGCGGAGCGCGGCATCCTCGCCGTCGTCAGAGCAGGCTCCGCGGACCGCGCGGTCGCGGCCGGGAACGCGCTGGCCGAGGGCTCCGTCACCGCGATCGAGGTGACCTTCACCGTTCCTGACGCGGTGCTGGCGATCGCGCGCCTCGCCGCGGACGACTCCCTGCTCGTCGGCGCCGGCACGGTCCTCACGCCCGACCAGGCCGCCGCCGCCGTGCAGGCCGGCGCCCGGTTCGTCGTGTCGCCGCATCTCGACGAGCGCGTGCTGGACGCCGCCGAGGAGCTCGGGGTGCCGGCGCTGCCGGGAGTGTTCACCCCCACCGAGGTGGCCAGAGCGATGCGCCGCTGCTCCCTCGTGAAGCTGTTCCCGGCGTCGCTTGGCGGGCCGGCGCTCCTATCCGCGCTGCGGGGGCCGTTCCCGGATCTCGCCGCGATCCCGACCGGCGGTGTGGACACCGCCAACCTCGGCGACTGGCTTGCCGCCGGCGCGATCGCCGTGGGCGCCGGCGCGGATCTCTGCCGGCCCGGCGCCGTCGAGGCCGAAGACGCGGATGCGCTGCGCGGCCATGCCGAGCGCTACGTCGCGGCTCTCGCGGCGGCTCGGTCGCGCGCCCGTGACTAAGCCAGCGCCGAGGCGGGTATATACGATTACGAAACAGCGTTCTGTACCGCGGAACACGACGACAGAGGGAGAGTGGCGGACATGTCCAGACGTCTCGTAGCCGGCCTCGTGACCGTTGCACTGCTTCTCGCGGTCGCCGGATGTGGGAGCGACGACAGCGACGACGAGGGGCAGGCGTCAAAGGACTCAGGTGGCGCCAAGGAGTTCAAGCTCGGGGTCTCGATGATCGACCTCAGCAACCCGTTCTTCGTCAGCATGCGCGAGGCGGGCCTGAAGGCCGCCGAGGACTATGGAGTGGAGGCCAGCTTCCAGTCCGCCGACGGCAGCCTCGAGAAGCAGATCGGCGTGGTTGAGAACTTCATCGCCCAGAAGGTCGACGCGATCCTCATCAACGCGGTCGACGACAAGGGCATCGAGCCCGCCATCAAGAAGGCCAAGGCCGCGAACATCCCGGTGATCATGATGGCCAACGACGTCGACGATCCGTACGCGTACAAGACGCTGTACCCGGACTACGACAACATGGCGATGCAGGCCCGTGCGCTGTCCACGGCGATGGGCGGCGAGGGGGATGTGGCGCTGCTGATCGGCGCGCGCGGCAACTCCGTGTCCGACAGCCGCGAGGCCGGCTTCAAGGACACGATCAAGAAGGAAGCCCCCGGGATCAACATCATCACGACGCAGGCGACGAACTGGGACGCGGCCAAGGGCGCCGACGTGGCCCAGACCGTGCTCAACCAGTACCCGGACGTCGACGGAATCTCGTGCGTGACCGACCCGCCCTGCCTTGCGGCCATGAACACCGCGAAGGCCTCGGGCAAGGACGACATCGACTGGGCGAGCTATGACGGCGACTTCTCGATGCATCCCGCGCTCGAGGACGGCTCGCTGAAGATCGACGTGCTGACGGGCGCCGAGCGCGTCGGGTACTGGAACATCGCGCTGGCCTCCCGGATCCTCAACGGGAGCAAGTTCCCGAAGACGGTGTACCTGCCGACCTTCTTCGTCACCTCCGAGGAGACGGGCAAGGAGCTTCAGGACGCAGGGCTCGACTTCGAGTTCATCACGCCTGAGCAGGCGAAGGTCGAAGCGACGAACTACAAGGAGCAGATGGGACCCGACGCGGCCGACGAGAGCCTCAACCAGGGGCAGAAGGGTCGCGTGCAGTAGCGATCCGCATGGTGGCACGGAGCTCTGCACGCGCCCGCGCCCGGGGCTGGGCGGCCGACGTCACGAAGGATCCGACGCTGGTGGTGCTGGCGGTGACGATCGTCGTCGTCTTCGCCGGCTTCAGCATCTCGCGTCCGGACTTCCTCAGCGTCGAGAACATCCGCAACATCGGCCAGCAGACCGCGGTCATCGCCGTCATCTCGGTCGCGATGACGCTGGTCATCCTGGGGCGCGGATTGGACCTGTCGCCGGGCTCCACCGTCGCGCTGACGGGCGTCATCGGCGCGCTGCTGCTCGAGGACGGCGTATCGACCCCGATCGCGCTCTCGGCCGTCGTGCTCGCCGGCGCGGGCGTGGGCGTCGTGAACGGGATCCTGATCGGCGCGCTCGGCGTGAGCCCGTTCATGGCGACCCTGGCCACGCTCGCCTCCGCTCGGGGCGCGGCGCTGCTGCTCTCCGGCGACAGCGGCGTGGGCGTGGACAACGGGACCATCGCGTGGTTCGGCGACGGCCGGATGGGACCGGTGCCAGTCTCGGTCGTGGTTGCCGCGCTCGTGATCGCGGCCGGATGGGGGCTGCTGAACCGAACCGAGTTCGGCCGCTGGGTGCGTTCGGTGGGCGGCAACCCCGAGACTGCCAAGGCATCCCTCGTACCGGTGCGCACCGTGCGCGCTGCGACGTACGTGCTGACGGGCGCCGCCGCCGGGATCGGCGCCGTGCTCACGCTCGGCCGGCTGGGCTCTGCACAGCCGCTCGCCGGCTCGGGGCTCGAGTTCTCCGCGATCACCGCGGTGGTGATCGGCGGCACGAAGCTCTCCGGCGGCGAGGGCGGCATAACCGGCACGGTGCTGGGCGCGATTCTGGTGGGCGTGATCTCCTCCGGGCTGTCGTTCCTCCACGTCCCCCAGGAGACGACCTACTTCGTCACCGGCGGGCTGATCCTCGTAGCGGTCCTGCTTCACCGGCCTGACCTCGTGCACGCCGTGCGCAGCGCCCCGGGGGCGCTGGCCGCGGCGGTCCACCGGCGGCGACGCTCGGCCGGCGCCGGCGCGGGACCGGCCGCGGGTGCGCGTGCCATCACGTTCCGCGGGGTCGGCAAGCGCTTCGCGGGTGCCATCGCGGTCGACGACGTGTCGTTCGAGGTGCGCGCCGGCGAGGTCGTCGCCCTGATGGGGGAGAACGGCGCGGGCAAGTCGACCCTCGTCAAGATGCTCGCCGGCGCCCAGCCGCCCGACTCGGGCTCCCTGCTCATCGACGGCAGCCCGGTGGTGCTCAGCCGGCCGGAGCACGCCACGAGCGCCGGCATCAGCGTCATCCATCAGCACTTCAGCCTCGCCCCCGACCTCACGGTCAGCGAGAACGTGTTCCTCGGGCACGAGCTGCGGATCCCCGCGACCGGGTTCCTGCGGCGGCGCGCCATGCGCCGGCGAACTCGCGAGATCCTCGCCGAGCTGCACGCCGACGTGTCTCCCGACGACCGCGTGGGATCCCTCAGCGTCGGCCAGCGCCAGATGGTGGAGGTGGCCAAGGCCCTGCGCGCCGAAGCGTGGCTGGTGGTGATGGACGAGCCCACATCCGCGCTCAGCCACCGCGAGCGCGAGTCCCTCTACGAGCTCGTCCGGCGTCTTTGCGACCGGGGGATCGGCGTCATGTACATCTCGCACCGCATGGAGGAGGTCTACGAGCTCGCGTCGCGCGCCGTGGTGCTCCGCGACGGGCGCTTCGTCGACGACGTCGCTCTTGCGGAGACACCGGAGCCGGCTCTCATCGCGATGATGGTCGGACGCACGATCGAGCAGCTCTTCCCCCATGTCGACACCACTGCGGGGGACCTGGCGCTGCGCATCCGCGGCCTTGCCGACGGCCGCCTGCTGCACGAGGCCGATCTGGACGTGCGCGCGGGCGAGGTCGTGGTGCTCGTGGGCCTGAACGGCTCCGGGCGCAGTGAGGTGCTTCGCTGCGTCGCCGGGATGACGCGGCCCACCTCGGGCGCGATCGAGGTGCACGGCAACGCCGTCACCGATCTCACACCGCGGCAGGCTTCCGAGCTGGGCATCGCATGGGTGCCGGAGGACCGCCACGCGGCCGGCCTCGTCCCGCCCATGACGGTGTCGGCCAACCTCAGCCTCGCTTGGCTGCGCGGCTTCGCCCGCTTCGGGCTCGTGCCGCGCGCCGCCGAGCGGGATCTGGTCGCGCGGCTGATCGACCGCCTCCAGGTCCGGCCCCCGGACCCGAGCAGGCGCGTCGCGCTGCTCTCCGGGCGGCAACCAGCAGAAGGTCGTGATCGGCAAGGCGCTGGCGACGCAGCCGCGAATCCTGTTGCTCGACGAGCCCACGCGCGGGGTCGACGTCGGGGCCAAGGCCGAGATCCACGGTCTGATCTCAGAGCTCAAGCAGCAGGGCGCCGCCATCCTCATGGTCTCCTCGGAGCTGCCCGAGGCGCTCAACGTGGCCGATCGGCTGGTCGTGCTCCACGAGGGACGCACGGTGGCCGTCCGCGACCGCGGCGCCACCGAGGACGAGGTCATGACCTACGCGTTCGGGCGAGGGGCGGCGGCCGCATGAGGGGTCGAGACACGCGCGTGTCGGTCGAGCGCCTGATCCTCGCGTCGGCGCCACTCCTGCTGCTTCTCATCATCCTGGCGGTCGTCGCCGTGGTCGAGCCGCGCGTGGTCCACCTCTCCAACCTGAAGGAGGTGGTCATCCAGGCCTCCCCGATCGCGATTCTGGCGCTCGGCGCGATGGTCGTGCTGCTCACCGGCGGCATCGACCTCTCGGCCGGCTTCGGCGTCGCGATGGTCGCCGTCGCCATGGTGGGCTCGATGGGCATCGACGGGAACCTCACGCACGGATTGCTCATCGCGCTGTGCTTCGGCCTCGCGCTCGGCCTCGTCAACGGGTTGCTCGTCGGCGTGCTGCGAATCCCGGCCTTCATCGCGACCCTCGCCACCTTCACGGCCGTGCAGGGCGTCACGCTCACGCGGGCCAAGAGCGGCACGCTCATCGTCAGCGACCCGACGCTGCTGCGCATCGGAACCGGCTCGGTCGCGGGAATCCCCTTCCCGATCGTGATCGCGGCCGGGGTGGCGCTGATCATGGCGATCCTGCTGCGCATGACGCGCTTCGGTGTGCGCACCTACGCCCTGGGCAGCGGCGACCCGGACGCGGCGAGGCTGTCGGGCGTCCCGGTCGCCCGCCATCTCGTGCTCGTCTACGTGGTGGCCGGGCTGCTCACGACGGTCACCGCCGTCCTGCTGGCCGGCCGCACGGGCATCGTTGCGCCCAACATCGGCGGCGTGAGCCTGCTGCTCGACGCGATCGCGGCGACCGTCCTCGGGGGCACCAGCATCTTCGGCGGCCGCGGCACGGTGTGGGGCACGCTGATCGGCGCCGTGATCATCGCCCTGATCACGAATGCGCTGCGGGTCGCGGGCGCGGACGCATCCAGCCTCGACCTCTGGCGCGGCGGAATCATCGGACTGGCGCTCGTCGTCGACGCCGGCATCCAGCTTCTGCGTCGCCGGTTGGAGGATCGGGAGGTCTCGCTGGCCACGCGCCGGCTTGGCGACGACGCAGCCGTGGGAGCGCCGGCATGAGCGGGTCGAGAGCGCCGTTCACGAGCCACACCAGCGGCGAGATCGCTGCAGGCGAGGCGCGCCTGGCGGTCGTGCCGGTGGGCGCCACCGAGCAGCACGGTCCCCACCTGCCGCTGGACACCGACACTCTCCTCGCCACGGCCGTCGCCGAGGCGATCGTGGCGCGTACGCCCGGCACGCTCGTCGGACCGGTGATCGGGCTGGGCTGTTCCTCGCACCACCTCGCATTCCCCGGCACGGTCAGCCTCAGCGTGCCTGCCTTCGTCGCGACGGTGGTGGACGTCTGCCGGTCGCTCGCCGCGGCCGGCTTCACCGTGGTGCTTCTGAACAGCCACGGCGGGAACCGCGCTCCGCTCGGCGTCGCCCAGATCGAGCTGACCGGTGAGGGGATCCGCGTCTACAGCTTCACCTACTGGGATCTGCTCGAGGACGTCGTGGCGGAGGAGCTCGGCCGGCCCGAGGCGTGCGGACACGCCTGCGCCCTCGAGACGTCGCTCATGCAGCATCTGCACCCCGACAGCGTGCGCGAGTCGCTGATCCCGCCTGACGGAACGCCACCGACCTGGCCCGATCCGCACATGTTCTCCAGCGACGTCGTCCAGGTCGTCCGGCCGTTCGAGGAGCTCAACCCCGATGGAGTCATCGGGCAGCCGTCACTGGCGACTCCCGAGCTCGGCCGGCGCCTGTTCGACGCGGCCGTCGAACGAGGGTCCCGCGAGGTCGAGCGCGTCATGGAGGTGAGCGCATGACCGCGCAGCCGCCCCTGGACCTGATCACCCTCGGCGAGGGGATGGTCCAGTTCGGAGCCCGGACGAGGGGACCCCTGCGCCAGGTGAGGACCTACGACGTCCACGCCGCCGGCAGCGAGCTCAACGTCGCGATCGGCGCGGCACGGCTGGGTCTTCAGGTGGGATGGATCAGCCGGCTGGGAACAGACGACTTCGGCGATCTGGTGCTCTCCGCCGTCCGCGCGGAGGGGGTGGAGACCAGTCAGGTCGTTCGCGCCGCCGACGATCCGACCGGGATCTTCGTGGTCCAGCGTGGCTACCCCATCGATGGCCATTCCACGTCGATCTACTACCGCGCGGGGTCCGCGGGCTCACGCCTGTCGATCGAGGAGCTCGACATCGAGTACCTGCAACGCGCCAGGATCTTCCACACGACCGGCATCTCGCTGGCGGTGTCGGGCGAGCTCGCGGAGGCCGCGGCCGCGGCCGGTTCGGCTGCAGCCGAGGCAGGCGCACGGCGGTCGTTCGACGTGAACTATCGCGCCAAGCTCTGGAGCGCGGACGAGGCGCGCCCGGGCGTCGAGGCGGCATTGGCGAACACCGACATCGCGTTCTGCAGCCTGGAGGACGCCCGCGCGCTGTGGGGAGTGAACGACGCGGATGCGGCGCTCGAGCTCGTCGCGTCGTACGGGCCCGACTACTCCGTGGTCGCCTGCGGCCGCGACGGGGCGATCATGCTCGGCCCCGACGGGGTCACCGTGCGCGCCGCGGCCGTCCCGACGCAGGTCGTGGACGCCACCGGGGCCGGCGACGCGTTCTGCGCGACCGTCCTCACGGGCATCGCGCGCGACTGGCCGGCCGAGTTGCTCCTGCAGCGCGCGTGCCTGGTGGGCTCCATCGTCTGCGGCATCGCCGGCGACAACGAGGGAATACCGACGCTGGACGTGCTCGAGCGGGTGGCGACGAACAGCTGGGTGCATCGATGACCGAGACGCTCTCCTCGGTCGTGGCCGGCCGCAGGCACGACGGCGGCGACCCCTTCGAGGTGCGCAGTCCCGCATCCGGCGAGCTCCTCGCCGACGTTCAGGCGGCGGGACCCGAGACCGTGGACCTGGCCGTGAGGGCCGCGCGGGAGACGTTCGCCACGACCCGCTGGGCGGGACTCGCGGAGCGAGTGGGATGGTGCGAGCGCGTGGCGGCGGCGATCGACGAGCGCGCCGACACGCTCGCCGCCGAGCTCGCCGAGGAGCAGGGAAAGCCGCTGCACGAGGCGGCCGGTGAGGTCGCTGCCGGCGCGCGCGGCTTCCGCCTGGCGGCCGAGGCCGCCCGCGGCCTCGACGGGTACGCCCCGCAGGTCGAGGACCCGGCCAAGCGGGTGGTCGTCATCCGCCAGCCGCGTGGCGTGTGGGCCGTGCTCACGCCCTGGAACTTCCCCTTCAACATCCCGATCGAGTACCTCGGCCCGGCCGTGGCCACGGGCAGTCCCGTGTCTGGAAGCCGGCGCCGACCTGTGCCCGCATCGCCTCGCGCCTCGTCGACCTGATGCGAGACGCGGGAGTGCCCCCGGGCCTGGTGAGCCTCGTGCTGACCGACGACGTGGCGGTCGCCCAGGGACTCGTCACGCACCGGGGGGTCGACGCGGTGGGGCTGACGGGCGGGACGCGCACCGGGGAGGCGGTCGCCCGGGCGGCGTGGGACAAGCACCTGCTGCTGGAGCTCGGCGGGAACGGCCCGGTGATCGTCCTGGACGACGCGGACATGGAGCGGGCATCCGCCGCGGTCGCCTCGTCCGCGTTCACCAACGCCGGGCAGGTCTGCAGCGCCGCGGGACGGGTCCTCGTCGCCGCGACGGTCGCCGACGAGCTCGCCGACGCGCTCACCCGCTCGGCCGAGGGCGTCGTTCTCGGCGCCCCCGAGACACCCCGGAGTCACGATGGGCCCGGTCCACACGGAGGCCGTGGCGGCCACGATGGACCGCCACATCGCCGACGCGCTCGACCGCGGAGCGACGGTCCGGGCCGGTGGGCGCCGGTCCGCGGGGCATCCCACCGAGCTGTACTACGAGCCGACCGTGCTCGACGATGTGCCCGCCACCGCCCAGGTCGCCATCGAGGAGACGTTCGGCCCGATCGCGCCGCTGGTCCGATCGTCCTCCGACGACGAGCTGCTGCAGGTGGCCAACGCGAGCGAGCACGGGCTGGTGGCCGCGGTCTTCACCCAGTCGCTGCAGCGTGCATGGCATTTTGCCGAGCGCCTCGAGAGCGGCTCGGTGGTGGTGAACGACACCTCGAACTACTGGGAGCTCCACCTGCCGT
>CAWDLI010000018.1:0-401915 GCA_963803245.1 uncultured Thermoleophilaceae bacterium
CGACCAGCTCAGCCTCACCTTCGCTGCTCTCGCCGATCCCACCCGCCGGTCGATACTGGCCCGCCTCGCCGAGGGCGACGCGACCGTGAACGAGCTCGCTGAGCCGTTCCAGGTGAGCCTGCCGGCGATCTCGCGCCATCTCAAGGTGCTGGAGCGTGCGGGACTCATCGTTCGCAGGCGGGAGGCTCAGTGGCGGCCGGCTCGTCTGCAGGCCGACCCGCTTGACGAGGCGATGGAGTGGGTGCAGACGCGCAAGCGGACGTGGGAGACCCGGATGGACCGACTCGAAACGCACCTGCGCAGAAAGGGAGACCAGGATGAATGACCCGACCCCCGAGGCAACCGCCGATCAGAACGTTCTGATCACGCGCATCTTCGACGCGCCGCGCGAGCGCGTGTTCAAGGCCTGGACCGACCCCGACGAAGTGGCGGCGTGGTACGGACCCGAGCACCTCGACACGCCGCGTGAGCGGATCCACATCGACCTACGCATAGGCGGCCGCTACGAGCTCACGATGGTCCAGCGCGGCAGCGAAGGCGAGTTCGCCATCGGCTACGAGATCGTTGAGCTGGTGGAGCCGGAGCTGATCGTCCTGCGCTCGGATCCAATGCCGGAGATGGGCATGCTCGAGCCCACGGTCCTGCGCGTGGAGTTCCACGACCACGGCGCCAAGACGCGCATGACGCTAAGCGAAGGCCCCTACCCGGCGGCGGGTCGCGGCCACGCCGAGGCCGGCTACAACGCCGCTTTCGACAAGCTCGCGACGCTCGTCGCCGGATAGCGGCTACCGCTTCGGAGGGAGCGTCGCGGCGAAGCCGAGCGCGCGCTCAACCCAGCCGGCGAGTGCTTCGTCACCGGCGAACCCGGGCGGTTCGACGATGACCATGCTCTTCATCGGCCGGCCGGTGAAATCCATCGGGCGTGTGTTCGGCTCGTCCAGCGCAGCGTCCGCCAGCTCCGGCCCGAGACGCAACATCAGCTCGTCGCCCATCACACCACAGACCATGTTGCCGTGCAGGAGCAACGCGAGGCCACCGAACATCTTCTGCTCCGAGATGCCGTCGGCATCCGCCAGGGCTTCCCTGAGGCGCGATGCGAGTTGCTCGTCGTAAGCCATCCACGCCAGTGTGACGAGGCCCGGCCGGGCATGGCGGGCACGTCCTCTGCGCACCAACGAGCCCGTGCCTAGCTCGAGATGAACCTTCGTGCGATCTGCTGGAAGAAGTCGGCCCTGGTAACCACGCCGACGAGCTGCTCTCCCTCGACGACCGGAACGATCAACACGCGGTGGTGCAGAAAGATCTCCACCAGCTGGAGGTCCGAGAAGTCCGTGCCGACCTCCACGTGCTCTGTGTTCATATGGGCACCCACGGCCTCGTTCCGGCACGTCGCTCGCCGCTCTACGGCGTCGTCGAGGGTCTTGGGCACAAATGCTGCATAGCCCAACTGACCCACGTAGCCGGGGAACAGCGCGGCCATGAACTCGCGCTCGCCGAAGATGCCTCGCAGGCGACCACGCCGAGTCGGTCACCGGGAGAGCCGGAAGTCCGCTGTCGATCATCGAGCGAACCGCGTCCTCGACAGTGTCGCTCTCGAGGAGTCGCGGGGCTTCCCGGACGATCTCGCCAGCCAACTGACGCGAGTTCATCACAGGTAGCGGATGGCGATGTAGGCGGTGGCGAGCGACATCGAGATCAGCGTGGCAGGGATTCCTGCCTTGAGGAACTCGACGAAGCCAATCGGGCGCCCGGCGCGTGCGGCCATCCCTGAGGCGGCGACGTTGGCGGCGGCGGCGATGATGGTCGCGTTGCCCCCGAAGCAGGCTCCGAGCGCGAGCGCCCACCAGTAGGCGTCATCGCCACCGTTGCCTTCCTGGAGCTGTTCGACGACGGGGATCATGGTCGTGGTGAAAGGGATGTTGTCGACCACGGCGGAGCCGAGCACCGATACCCAGGCGATCCCCAGGAGCTCGGCGGTTCGGTTGCCATCGGTGACCGAGGCGATCCCATCGGCTACCTCGCCGATGGCGCCGGTCTCCTCGAGCGCGCCGACCATCACGAACAGTCCGAGGAAGAAGAAGAGGGTGGGCCACTCGATGCCCGCCAACGCTCCGTCGATCGATTGACGCGTCGTGAGCAGCATCACGGACGCGCCGGCGAGCGCCACGGTCGCGGGCTCGAGGCCGAGTGCCTTGTGGAAGAAGAAGGCGACGATGGTGAGGACGAGCACGGGGACCGTCCTCTGCAACTCGTCGATGTCCTCGATCGAGCGGCGCGCGTCGAGCTCCATCACGCGGGCGCGCGCCTCCGGCTCGATTTGGAGCCGCGGTCGGTACGCGAGGTAAAGGACGCCGGTCACGACGAGAAAGCTGATCAGTGCGATCGGGGCCAGGTTCGAGATGAACGCCATGAACGAGAGATCGGTGGCGCCGGCGATGATGATGTTGGGTGGGTCGCCGATCAGCGTGGCGGTGCCGCCGATGTTCGAGGCGATGATCTCGATGATCACGAGTGGCACCGGGTCGATGTCGAGGGCGTCTGCCAGCAGGAACGTGATCGGGACCATCAGGAGCACGGTCGTGAGGTTGTCGAGGAAGGCCGACAGGAGCGCCGTCGTCGCGGCAAGGGATGCGACGACCGCGAGCGGCCTCCCACGCGAGAGCTGGCCGGCCCGGATCGCCATCCACGTGTAGACGCCGGTCGTCTCGGTCAGCTTGACCATGACCATCATCCCGACGAGGAGCCCGATCGTGTTGAAGTCGATCGAGGCGATCGCGTGCTCCTGGTCGATCACCTGGGTGACCACCATGAGCCCGGCGCCCAGCAGCGCAATCTTCGTGCGATCGAAGCGCTCGCTCGCGATTGCAGCGAGCGCGCCGACGAAGACCAGGACCGCCCAGGCCATCAGCGCTCCTCGCGCCAGGCCTCGCGCGGCACCGCGAGCGATGGACGCATGCCGAGCAGCCGCAGGTCACCGAGCAGCGACGCACAGACCTCGTCGCGGACGATCGACGTCGGATCGGCGCCGTCGTCAAGCTCGAGCTCGAGCAGCCAATCGAACTCTCCCTCCCAGCGTGCCGCCGGCGCCGCCGAGGCGGGAAACGACGACCGTCCGCACTCCGGCGATCCCGATCAGGTCGGAGGCCTGCTCCTGCAGCCATGCCCTCGCCTCCTCGGCTTTGAGGTGGTGCGGACGCCGGACGGTGAGCATCATGCGAGCCACCTCGAGATCGTGTGAGGTCCAGCCCGCCCCGTCCATGGGGGGTCGCCCCCACCGGCCGTGGAGATCGATACGTACGCCGAGCGGCCTGCGCTAGGGCTCTACGAGGCCGCGCCGGATGGCGTAGCGCGTGAGCTCCACCCTGTCGCGCATCCCGAGCTTGGAGAGGATGTTCTCGCGATGGCGATCGACGGTCCGCCGGCTGATGCCGAGCTCGGCCGCGATGCCATCGCTGGTCCAAGCCTCGGCGATCAGCTTGACGACCTGGAGCTCGCGCGGGGTGAGGGGGTCGGGCGAGTAGTCGTCACCGGCTCGCATGCGCGCCAGGTAGTCGGCGACCAGGGCGCTGACCGCCGCCGGATACAGGAAGGGCTCGCCACGCATCGTGGCGCGGCAGGCCTGCACCAGGTCTCGGTCCGCTGCCGTCTTCAGCACGTAGCCGGATGCCCCGGCCTTCAGGGCCTCGAACAGGTACTGCTCGTTGTCGTACATCGACAGCATCAGCAACCTGAGCTCGGGGCGGCGGCGGGCGAGCTCCGCTGCCGCCTGCAGCCCGGTCATCCGCGGCATCGCAACGTCCAGCACTGCGAGGTCCATCGCTTGCGTGGCCGCCAGCTCGAGCGCCTCGACGCCGTCACCCGCCTCGGCCACGACCTCGAGGTCCGGTTCCGCGTCGAGCACCATCCGCAGGCCGCGCCGCACGACGGCGTGGTCATCCGCCAGCAGCACGCGCGTTGGGCGCATCCCGGTCACGCGGAGTCCCGTCGCACGTCGAGGCGCACCTCGGTGCCGATCCCGGGGACAGACTTGACCGAGAGCGCCGCTCCGATCATCAGGGCCCGCTCGCGCATGCCGCGGATGCCGTCCCCGCCAACCCCATCCGTGGCGTCGAAGCCACGGCCGTCGTCCCGGACGACGAGCTCGACGCCACCGCCCCGCGGCCGGAGGCTCAGCTCGAGCTGCCGCGCGCCGGCGTGTCGGGTCGCGTTCGTCGAGCGCCTCCTGCGCCACTCTGTAAAGGACCAGCTCCTCGTCCGGCGAGAGCACCGGGAGCTGAGCTGCAATCTCGCGTTCGACCTCCATCCTCGCGTCGCGGCTCACCCTCCTGGCGAGCGCGCGCAGAGCCGTCGCGAGGCCCAGGTCGTCGAGCACCTCGGGCCGCACTCGCTGAGCTATCCGCCTCACCTCCTCAGCACTGGCCCTGATCTCCTCCCTCGCCCGCTCGATGGATGCCGGGTCGCCCTCTCGCACGGCGGAATCGAGGTCGAGCATCGCGACGGTCAGCATCTGGCCCACCTCGTCGTGGAGCTCGCGCGCGATGCGGCGACGCTCGAGCGCCTCGGCCGCGAGCGCCCTGCGGGCACTCTCCCGGCGCTCCGCCTCGAGACGGGCGAGCATCTCGTTGAACGCGAGGGTCAGCTCCGCGATCTCAGCCGGCGCGTCCTCCGCCGGGAGGCGCGTGCCCGGGCTGAGCGGATCCACCTTCCTCATGAACTGGGTCAGCCGCAGGAGCGGCCGGAGCACGCGGCGCAGCAAGACGAGGTTGACCGCCAGCACGGCACCCAGACCGGCGACGAGCACGACGGCTTCCGTGAGAACGACGGGAAAGCTCACGGTCGCCGGAGTGGCCACCAGCAGCCCCAACGCGGCGATCACGACCATCGCGTTGACTGCAAAGACTCGCCAGAGAAGTGTCACCGAGGCAAGCGTAGGCTCAGGCGACCGCTCGACGCCCGATGAATGATCCCTCCGACAAGCCCGGGTTGAAAGCGCCCAGAGAGTTCGCCCGGCCGTGGCTGCGCTCGGAGCGGGCCGTCCCGCGGCTTGTCATGCGCCCGCTAGAGCGGTTTCTGCAGCTCGAGTCGGGAAGCGCGGTCCTGCTCATGGGTGCGGCCGTGGCGGCCCTTGTGTGGGTCAACGTCGCCGCCGGCAGCTACGAGGACCTCTGGGGCACGGAGCTCCGGCTCGACCTGGGCCCCCTCGAGCTCGAGGAGGACCTGAGGCACGTCGTAAACGATCTCCTGATGGCCATCTTCTTCTACGTCGTCGCCCTGGAGGTGAAGCGCGAGATCCTGTTCGGGTCGCTACGCGACCCGCGCTCCGCCGCGGTGCCGGTCGCCGCCGCATTCGGGACGATGATCGGCGCCGCGCTTACCTATGTGGCAATCAACGTCGGTGACGGGGAACTGCGTGGATGGGCGATCCCGATCGCCACCGATATCGCGTTCGCGCTCGGTGTACTGGGTCTCGCCGGCCGGCGCGCTCCGCCCGAGCTGCGCGCCTTCCTGCTCACACTTGCGATCGTCGACGACCTCGGCACGATCGCCGTGATCGCGATCTTCTATTCATCCGGCCTGCAGGCCGCCTGGCTCGCCGCCGGCGTGGGAGCTCTGCTGTGCATCGTGATGCTCCAGCGGGTCCGGGTTCGCCTGCTCGTGCCCTATGCCTGCCTCGCCGCCGTGATCTGGGTCGCCGCCTTCAAGGGCGGGATTCATCCGACCATCGCCGGGGTCGCGCTCGGCTTCATCACCCCGGGAATTGCCTTCTATCCGCGCCGGCGAACCAGCGAGGAAATCGCGAGGCAGATCAACGAGATCGCGGATTCGCCGGATAGGGAAGTGAGCGACACCACCATGCTGCACACCGCGCAACTCGCTCGCGAGACGGTCTCCCCTCTCACCAGGATGGAAGAGCAGCTCCATCCCTGGAGCGCCTACCTGATCCTTCCGCTGTTCGCGTTGGCCAACGCCGGTGTACCGATCTCGGCGAGCGGCATCGAGGAAGCGCTCACGGGCCCGGTCGGAGTGGGCATCGTGGTCGGCCTGGTCGTGGGAGCGCCGCTAGGCGGATTTCTGCTCGCCTGGCTGAGCGTGCGCGCCGGGGGTGGGCGTGTGCCGGACGGACTCGACTGGCCGGCTATCGGCGCGGTGGCGCCCCTGAAAGGCATCGGCTTCACGGTCGCGATCTTCATCTCGCTGCTCGCCTTCGACGACCCGGCCCTGCAAGAGCAGGCGAAGCTCGCCATCCTCGTCGCGTCGGCCATCGCCGGTCTGATCGGTCTGAGCTGCCTCTATGCAAGGCACCGGCTGCTCAACTGAGCGGGCAGATGCCGGCCCGGCTAGACGCGCTCGGTGTCCCGGCGGTAGGCAGCCCGCGCGATCAGCGCCAAAACGATGGTCCAGACAGCGATCACGGCCCAGCCCGAGGCTGTCCATCCGTGCCCGCCGAGCGCGACGTGACTTGCCTGGACGAGCCAATACGAGGGCAGGAACTGCGCGATGTCGTGCAGAAAGCTCCCGGCGCCGAGCGGGAACCACGTGCCGCTCACGAGCGCCAGGAGCGAGACAACGCCGCCGGTGGCCGGGCCGATCACGTCCGCAGTCAGAAAATGTCCGAGCAGGGTGCCGAGGGCCGCAAAGGGCAGCAACCCGACCAGGATCAGGCCGGTCATCTGGAGCCACTGCAAGGGGGCCAGGCTGACGCCGAGAGAGACGCCGCACAGATAGAGCACCATGACGGTCAGGAAGGCCATGGCGTAGCGGTCAGGATCTTCGCCCGGAAGTATGCGCCCGCTGACATCGGGGTGATGCGCAATTGGCGCGTCCAGCCGTCGGTGCGCTCCGTGGCGATTCGCGCACCGCTCGAGATGAGCGCCGTCATCGCCCCGAAGGACACGAGCCCGACCATGTAGTACAGCGGCAGGGATATTCCGCTGCCGCCGAAGTCGTGCTCGTTGCGGTTGGGCGTCGCGATCGCCAAGTACAGGATGAGCGGAAAGCCGAGCGAGAACACCAGTAGACGAACATTGCGAAGTGTGCGCAGGAGCTCGAAGCGGGTGTAGCCGAGAGCGTTCACAGCACGTCGAGCGCGTCGGCGGGCTCAGCCCGAGGCTTGGTCAGCTCGAGGAAGGCCTCCTCCAGCCCGGCGCTGGCGATCTCGACATCGCGTGCCTCGGGGTGAGCGTCGAGTAGCGCCCGAATCGCGGCGTCTGAGTCGCAGCAGCTCAAGACGACTGCCTCGCCGCGGCGGTCGACCCGGACGACTCCGGGCAGGGCGGCCAAAGGCTCCAGCTCGCACGCGCCGAGCGTCGCACGGATATTGCGGCGGCCTACCCGAGCGCGAATTTCGGACGCCGGGCCATCAGCCACCACCCGACCGTGCGCGCAACAGCACCACCCTGTCGGCGTAGGCATCGGCCTCCTCCAGGTAGTGGGTCGCAAAGATCACGGTTCTGCCGCGGGCAGCGAACGCGCGCATCGACTCCCAGAAACCACGACGACTCTCGACGTCGAGTCCTACCGTCGGCTCGTCGAGCACCAGCACGTCAGGATCCGAGGCAAGCGCGAGGGCAAAACGCGTGCGCTGTGCCTGGCCGCCCGAGAGCTTCTGGGTGCGACGGCCGGCGATCTCTCGGATGCCCGCGAGCTCGAGCGCCTCGTCGACGTCCAGGGGGTCGGGGTAGAGAGAAGCGACCATTGCGACAAGCTCTCGAGCCGACACGTCGCGGATGAGCGCACCGGCCTGGAGCATCGCCCCCACCAGGCCGGCTTCCACCGCCTCACGCGGTGGCCTGCCGATCAGGTAGACGCGCCCCCGGTCCGGTCTCGTGAGCCCGAGCAGCAGGTCGAGGGACGTCGACTTGCCTGCGCCGTTGGGGCCGAGAAGGGCGACGGTCTCCCCGGCAGCGGCCGACACGTCTATCTCGCGTACGGCGTGCACCGCGGTCCTCGGTGTGCGAAACGTCTTGGCCACACCCTGGAGCTCGACGGCTGCGGGCGGCTCCTGGCAAGAGCCCATTTGAAATGTGTACCGCGGTGGCGGCGCACGCCAACCCCAGCGTGGCGACTCGTGTCGCCTAGGTGACAGGCCGCGGGAACGGGCGACGCAAGCGCCTGCCTCCCGGTTTGGGGACTCTGATGTCTCCCTTTCCACGATTGGCGACTGCTGTGGCTCGGGCGGTGCCCGGCATGCGGCACTAGCGTGCTGGCGGAGGATGAGTTCGTGCGCATCGAGGGCTCTGTCCTCCACCGCGAATGCGCGATTTACGTCAGAGCGCTGACAGGCCGTCGCAACAAGCCAAACGCCCGCGGTATCCGTGGGACGAGTCCAATCCCACCCAGGAGGATCGATGCGACGGATCTTGACCGCGGCCATCGCCGCAACAGCACTGCTCTCGCTGACCGGCGTGGCGCTGGCCGCCAACCTGTACACCGTCGACGGGAGCTCTAACCCGAAGGGCAAGGGCTCGAAGAAGAAGCCTCGGCCAATCGCGTTGAAGTTCGACTTCCAGGTCGAGAGCGACAACCCGGCGGTGCGAGGCACGCCGATCGAGACTTTCGCCATCGGCTCGGAGGGGCTCGTCACGTATCCGGAGCGCTTCCCCACCTGCACGTTCTCGCAGGCCAACCGGGACGGCAGCCCTGCTCGCGCGTGCCGGAAGGCCAGGGTCGGCGGTGGGCTCGTGCAGAATCTCGTTGGGCCGGGTTCCTCGCCGAGTGTGAAGATCTTCTGCAACCTCAAGATGGCCCTCTACAACATCCGAGGCGTCGGCAGGCACGGCGGCATGGCGATTCGGTTGGATGGCGATCCGAAGGAGCCTGCGCTTCAGACTCCGAACGACCGCACCATCAACTGCCCGACCGCCGTCCACGGTGCGATCAAGGCGCGGTTCGTACCGCGGCGTATCGCGGGCGTGGCCGCTGACGAGCTGCGTTTCTCGGTGCCCCCGGAGCTGCTGCACCCGTCTGGGCTCGACACCACGGTGCGCAACACGATCTCGAAGATCGCCAAGAAGGTGCGCAAGAAGCGGATCCGCGGCAAGCAGCGCAAGGTCGGCTACTACAGCTCGGTCGGTTGCAAGGGCCGCAAGCGAACGGTCCGCGCAACGTTCACGGATGAACTCGGCCGCAAGTTCACGGCCACGAAGGCGAGGCGCTGCTAGCCGCGCAGGGCGCGGTCGACGGGTGAGCGGCGGGGCGGTCCGGTGGGCCGCCCCGCCGTGATTCTTACCTGGGCGTTCTCGCTACGAGTCGTCGCTGCCGGCAGTGTCGCCTCGCTCGGAGCCGCGTGGATGGGTATCTATCTCGCTGCCCTCGCGGCTGTAGAGGCCGATGCCCGCCCCCACCAGGATGAGCACAACTGCCACGATGAGAAAGCCCTCTCCGGAACCGGCCGCGATCGTGATCGCGTCGAATCGCTGCATGCCTGGCATGGTCAGATGATGCCCGCGGCAGGCCTTTCCCCCATGAGTCTTGTCAGCCGCATGACGCCACTGCTGTAGCCGGCGGGCCGCCCGGGCACGGGAGACCCGTGAGGTCTCTGACGAGCAGCGAGCGGCCCAACGAGCGACGGCCCGCGAGGTCGTCCGCTCGGGCGCAGCAACGGCCGGAGCCGGACTTTGGCTGGCGCTGTCGCCGTGGGTCCTCAACTACCGCGCGGACAACGCGACCGTGCTGGCGGTCGTGCTCGGCATCGTCGTGGCGATCCTGGCCCTGGCGGGGGCCAGACCGGACGGGGCGACCCGCTGGCTCGGGTGGCTCAATGTCGCGATCGGAGCGTCGGTGGTCCTGCTCGCCTTCGTGGCCACCGATAGCCGCCGCGGGCTCTGGAGCTTCCTGGTCGCCGGCGTCGCGGTGCTCGCGACCTCGGCCTGGAGCACCTCGGGCGGGCCCACAGCGCGCGAGCAGGCGCCGCCCCGCTGACGCGCACCGCTCTACGCTCTGCTCCCCCGCCAGCGCGGGGACGCCAGTGAACACTGACCTGAAGACCCGAATACTCCTTGCCGACGACCATGCCGTCGTGCGCCGCGGTCTGCGCCTCGTCCTGGAAGCCGAACCTGACCTCGAGGTCGTCGCGGAGGTCGGAGACGGATCTGCTGCGATCGAGCGCGCCCTTGCCGAAGACGTGGACCTCGCGATCCTCGACGTGACCATGCCTCGCATGACGGGGCTCCAAGCGGCCGCCGAGCTGGCACGCCGCCGGCCCGAGCTGCGCGTCCTCATCCTCTCCATGCACGACAACGAGCGCTACTTCTTCGAGGCTTTGCGCGCCGGCGCATCCGGCTACGTGCTCAAGTCAGTCGCCGATCGCGACCTGATCGAGGCCTGCCGCGCCACGATGCGAGGCGAGCCCTTTATCTACCCCGGGGCGGTCAGGGCGCTCGTGCGCGACTACCTTCGTCGCGTCACCAGTGGAGAGGAGCTGCCCGAGGACCCACTCTCACCGCGCGAAACCGAGGTCGTCAAGCTGATCGCTGAGGGGCACACCACGCGTGAGATCGCAGCCATGCTGGTCCTCAGCGAAAAGACAGTCGAGCGTCACCGGGCCAACATCTTGGAGAAGCTCGGCATGCGCGATCGCGTGCAGCTCACCCGGTACGCAATCCGCCGCGGACTCGTTGAGCCTTAGCGAGGATGGGGGCACGCCGGGTCCGGAATGGGGGGCGCTCTCCATTGTGCGCAGCTCGGCGCTGGGCCACCCTGAGGGCGTGACGTCGAACCTTTCCGCCAACGGTGGGCCGGCGCGTGGGCCGGCGCCTGTTCGACGGCTCGGAGAGACCACGTTCGTGCTTAGGGAGGACGCCGGCCTCGGCGAGCAGCTCGATCCGGTTCGCTTCGAAGCCGCCGCGGCGAACAGCCTGGCGGCCGTGCTCCGGGTCCCGACGGGGCTGTGGGAGCCGCCGCGCCAGGCGCGGCCGGCCAGCTGCCTCGGCTTTCTGGTGCTGGAGGGTCTCGTCGCCCGGCGAGTAACGGTGGCCGGAGCGACCTGGACCGAGCTGCTCGGACCGGGCGACGTGCTCGAGCCGGGGCGGCATGACCGCGATCTGAACGCGTCGATCCCGCCGTCTGTGGAGTTCGCATTGCTCAGCGAGGGCAGGCTGGCCGTGCTCGGCCCCCGGTTCCTGGCGCGCTTGGCAGCCTGGCCGGAGGTGACCGTGGCGCTGAGCACGCGAGTGGTCGATCGGGCAAAGTCACTGAGCTACGTGCTCGCCGTCTGCGGCCGCGTGGGGGTCGCCGAGCGCATCGTGTTGGTGCTCAGGCACCTGGCGGATCGCTGGGGCCACGTGACCCGAGACGGTGTTGTGGTCGATCTTCCGGGCGTCACGCATGAACTGATCGCGAGCATGATCGGCGCGGCCCGCCCATCCGTCAGCACTGCGCTGGGCGAGCTCAGGCGCCGGGGCGAGATACACCGGCCGGCGTCCGGGACCTGGCTGCTGTGCCCGCAGGGCGCCGCGGTCGCCGCCTAGCCGATTCGGGGCTTGAGCATTTCGAGCAGACGCTCGACCCGCGCCTCCACCTCCCCGGGTTGCATGCGCATGACCAGCGATACCTCGTCGGGGTTCGCGCCGTCGGCGAGCATGCCGAGGAGCGGCAGGTCGTGCTCGGCAATTCGCGAGCGACCGACGCGTACGAGCTCCGGGGCCGTTTCCGGGAACACGGAGCCGCCGCGAGCGACAGTCCGGATGGCTTCCAGCAGGTCGTTGGCGGGCGCCCCCTTGTCGAGCACGCCGTCTGCGCCCGCCAGTCGCGCGGGGAGCGCCAGCCCTTGGCGCGCGTGTGCCGAGTAGAGAAGCACTCGAAGCTCCAGGTCCTGCTTCTTGAGGCGCTGGCAGAGCGCGATGCCGTCCTCTCCCGCCAGGTGGTAGTCCACGAGCGCGACGTCCGGGTCGTACTCGACCGCGGCGATCGCCTCGGCACCGTCCGCCGCCAGCGCGCAGACCACCATCCCCGGCTCACGCCTCAGAACGCTGTTGAGGCCGGTGCGCATGGCAGGGTGGTCGTCCACCACCAGGACTCGGATCACTGGGCCTGCTCCAGCAGCGTGTCGACCGGGGCGACGAGCCGGACCTGCGTGCCCTGGCCGCCCGAGGGCTCTCCGGTGACGGCGAGCGAGCCACCGAGGAACTCGGCGCGCTCGAGCATGGACCGGATGCCCTGGGAGTCCCAAGGAGTCTCTCTTGGCAGGCCTATGCCGTCGTCCTCGACCACCGCCGACAGCATTCCGGCGCGCACCGTCAGGGACACCACCACCTTGGAGGGGCCGGCATGTCTCACCGCGTTCGTCATCGCCTCGCTGACGATGTGGAACGCGTGGTTGACCCCGGAGCCCGTCAGGCTCGTCTCGTCATCCGACACCTCTATCGGTATGCCCGTCGCGGCCTCGAGCCGGGCGGCGCGGATGCGCACGGCGCCGGCCAGGGTCGTCTCGCCCGACACGCTGCGAAGGTTCGCGAGGCTGGAGTCCATCTCCGAGCCGGCGCACTCGAGCTCGCCGAGCGCCAGAGCGATCGCGTCCCCGGCGGGACTGGCGCCGTTGGGAGGAAGCGAGCTGAGCACGAGGTGAGCCGCGTGTATCCGCTGTTTAGCCGAATCGTGCAGCTCGCGCGCGAGCCGCCGGCGCTCCGCTTCCAGCGCCAGCTCGGACGACCGCACCCGCTCCCGGTCGAGGTGCCTGAGCAGCTCAGCCATGTAGGCCAGCCCGATGCCGAGCAGAAGCGGGAGCGACAGGTGAGCGCTGAAGCTCTCGAGCCGAGGCGTCGTGTCGAGGGTGTTCCAGTCGACGCCGGTGAACAGCGCGACCGTCAGGTAACCGATCGCGAAGGCGCCGGTAGCGGCTACACCCCGCCAGCGCGGTCCGGCGGTGGCCGGCAGGATCAAGGCTGTCAGCGCGAGCAAGTAGACGGGGCTCCGCCAGTTGCCGCCGGCCAGCACCAGCGCAAGCGCGAACGCGCCGTCGAAGAGCCAGAACGCCGGGCTCGTGCTGAGGCCCCGCCTGATGGCCACACCCGCCGCCGTGCCCGTCCCGTACGCCACCACAACCAGGGCGTACAGGCCGTCCTGGTCGGTGACCCGGTGGAAGATGAGGAGCAGAGCCGCGACCGCCGTGCCCGCGATCCGCGCCCGCACGAAAAGCGACCTCCACGGATTCACTGCCGGCGACACTTCGTCGGAGGTTGCCGCTGCCGGGCCGATCCTGCAAGAGGCGATGTCGCCGTTCGGACCAGATACCTAGCCTGCCTCCAGCGGGAGCTCCAGGCGGACCTCCGTGCCCCCCTCCCCGGCCGGATGCACCCAAAGCCGACCGCCCACGAGCAGGGCTCGCTCGCGCATCCCTTGGATTCCTGCGCCGGCGGTGGCGTCTCCGATGCCGGAGCCGTCATCGGTCACACGGAGAACGAGGAGCTCGCCGGCGACCTGCAGCGTCAGCGATCCGCTGGTAGCACCGGCGTGCGTCAGTGAGTTCGTCAGCGCCTGCTGGGCGACGCGATAGACCACGAGCTCGCGCTCCTCCCCCAGTGGCGGCAGGGCGACGGCGAACTTGCGCTCGACCGGGAGGCCGCCCTGCTCGGTGATCCGGTCGCAGAGGGCGTCCAGCGCGTTCACCAGACCGAGCTCCTCGAGTGCCTCGGGCCGGAGCCTGTGGGCGATGCGGCGGACGTCCTCGAGCGATGCGCGTGCGCTCTCGCGCGCCTCGGCGGCCTCGTCGGCCAGCCCGGGGGGAGCGTCCCGGCAGAGCCGGTCGAGCTGGAGCACGACCGCCGTGAGCGTCTGACCGACCTCGTCGTGCAGCTCCCGAGCCACGCGTCGCCGCTCGTCCTCCTGAGCGTTGAGAGAGCGCTTCACGCTCAGCCTGCGTTCCTCCTCGAGCCGCTCGAGCATCGAATTGAACGCGATCGTCAGGCCGAGCATGTCGGGCTCTCCCCCGGGTAGGGGCACCCGCTCGCCGGGCCGGAGCGGCTCGGCGCGCGCCATCGCGTAGGCGAGCCGGTCGAGTGGAGAGAGGGCGCGTCTCAGCACGAGCAGGTTCACCAGTAGGACGGCCCCCAGTCCGGCGACGAGAATCAGCACCGCCTCTATCGACGTCGGCGACGGGATGCTCGCGGGCGACAAGGCGATCGTGAGAACCGCCACCGTGAGCACCACTGCGTTTGCCAGGAAGACTCGGGTGACGAGCGATGCGCCCCTGGCGGAGCGGGACTGCTCGTCTGCCTCGGCCGCATGCATCGCCGCGGGGGAGCGTAGTGGCGCCCCCGCGGCGAATGCTCAGGCGGCGCTGGAGTCCAGCTCGTAGTGACCCGAGCCGGACTCGAGCCGGGCGACCTCCGGAAGGACCAGGAGCGCCGTGTGGCCCTCCTTCGCCAGCCGGATGGGAACCGACCCTTGCAGGAGCGCGCCGAGTCTCGAGCGCTTGCTGGCCCCGACGACGATCAGCCCGGCGCGCTCCTCCCCCGCGATGCGCCGGAGCGCGAGCTCAGGAGGGATGTCGAGCACGTGCTCGTGCGCGGTGACCCCGGCTTCCTCGAGCGCGTCTGCGAGCGTCCGCTCGGCCGCCTCCCTGAAGTCCAGATCGATCGGAGGCGCCGGAGCCATCACACCGGCGCTCAGCGCGAACGGATTGAAGGTGTGCACCGCGTGGAGCTCGGCGTCGAGCCGGCGAGCCACATCGGCTGCCAGCCGCAGGATCGAGGCGTCGAGCTCGCCACCCTCGACGCCGCAGACCACCGCCGGCAGCGGTCCCGAGTCAGGAGGGCGCACGGCGTCCGGTGGCACCACGACCACGGGACACGGCGACTTGCGGATGAGCGCTTTCGCCGTGCCGCCAGGAAGCAGCGACGCGAGCCCGCGAGGGTCGCTCGAGCCGACGACGAGTAGCTCGGCGTCCTCGTCAGAGGCGACCTCGGCCAGCGACTCCACCGGATCTCCCCATTCCACCCGGACGCGCGTCGTGGGGGGAAGTCGTGGAGGCTCGTCACAGTCGCGAGGTCGCGTCGCGCCTTCCGCGCGCTCGCCGGAATCGCGTCGACGGACGCCGAGCGGTAGCGGCTGTACCGAGTCCATCACATGCACGAGTGTCACGCCACAGCTCAGGTCGGCACCTAGCCGCGCCGCTACCCCGGCGACCCTCGACGCCCCATCGTCGCTGCCTAGGCCACACACGAGGCGGCCGCCAGTCCGGTGAATTCGGTCTTGTTCCATGAGATGAGCATGACCCAGCACCGCTGCCTCGACCATGGCGTCGGGGCTCCATTCCGCGTGAGGGGAGCCCACCCATCTCTTCGCGCTCCTCGACGGCCGATGTCAGCGCGCTGACATCGCAGACCGAATCGACGCCCGCCAGCTTGGGTTGTCGCCACGAACATCCAGCCGAATCCCGGCCGAGGCGGCCGGGAGCGGGGGACCCAACCGCCCGGGCGAAGAGCCCGGGCCCGGGGCGAATCCCAGCGAGGCGACGGAGACCTCAGCGGGTAGCGCCACTCTCTTGGTGCGAGCCCGGCAGCTAACCCCGCAGGCACGACTAAGAGAGGGGTCGTTCGCATGGGAAAAGCACGTGCCGCGTCCATCGCCGGGATGGCGTGTCTCGCCGGTCTGATGCCGGCCACGGTCGCCGCGAACGACACGTTCGGCGGCGCGGTCGCAGGCCCAGCGCCCAAGGTGGGCCGGGCGACGTTGAGCCCGGCGGGAAGGCTCGGCCGCCGGCTTCGGCGCCACGCAAGGTCGCAGCGGTGATCCGCGCAGCCAACGCGATCGCCAAGAAGCCCTACCGGTACGGCGGCGGTCACGCGAGCTGGAAGGCACGGGGCTACGACTGCTCAGGGTCGGTCAGCTTCGCCCTCCACGGCGGCGGCCTGTTGCGAAGCCCGCTGGCATCGACCGGCCTGATGGGCTTCGGCAAGCGTGGGCGTGGGCGTTGGATCACCACCTACGCGAATCACGGCCACGCCTACATGGTCGTGGCCGGCCTGCGCTTCGACACGAGCGCGCGCCGGCTGTTCGGGACCCGCTGGACCAAGGTGAGGCGCTCAGCCCGGGGCTACGTCAAACGCCACCCACGGGGTCTCTGAGGCTCAGCGAAACCGTTCGCCGGGGGCGTGCCCGCATTGCCGCCTCCGAGTAGACCGGAGGCCGGCCTCCGGCCGCCCTCCGCACCCGCTCGCGCATCGTCCTGACCACCGCCTTCCGCTTGCCGGATACGTCGGTGCGCTCGGCGGGGTCGGCGCGCACGTCATAGAGGCGCTCGTCGCTCCAGTCGTTCCTCGTCATGTAGGCCCAGCGGCGGTCGCGGACATACGAATTGTTGCCATACCCGCCGACCGCGTAAGGGCGCCGCTCGACGGGCGCGCCGCCGTGCAGGATCGGCGAGAGGTCCGCGCCCTCGAAGGCTGCCACCGGGTCGAGACCACCGAGGGCGGCGAGCGTGGGCGCAACGTCGTGCGTGGAGGCAAACCAATCGCTCGTGGTGCCGGCGCCTGCCCCTCCCGGATCGCGAAGGAGCATCGGGACATGAATCAACTCAGGATGCAGGAGGCTCGGTCCCTTGCCCGTCCAGTCGTGCTCGCCGAGGAAGACCCCGTGGTCGCTGACGAGCATGATGGCCGTGGAGTCGTCGAGGCCGAGCTTCCGGAGCCGGTCGAGAAAGACGCCCAGCCAGCGGTCGGTCATCGTGACGCTGGCCTTGTAGGTCGTGCGCAGCCGGGCGATGTGGCGATCGCTCAAGTACCTCGACGCGCGCGTATAGCCGACGTCCGCTATCTCGTAGCCGCGGTAGTCGGGGTCCCCATACATGTCGAGGTAGCGACGCGGCGGGATCCAGGGCTCATGCGGGTCGAAGCAGTCGACCACCATCATGAATGGGTCGCGTCGCTTGGCCGTCGGCAGCAGCTTTGCCGCCGCCCGGAACACCCGCGACGCGCACAGCTCGACCTCGTTGCCACCGCGTCCGTTGTTGGCCAGGTACTGCTGGATCGAGGCGATCCGTGACTCGATGCGCAACCGGCCGGGCGGCAGCCGGTGCAGCGCGCGTGCGCGAGGAACGCTTTCGCGCGGTCGCCGGAAGCCGCGCTGTCCCTCGATCCGCACGAATCGATCCGGGGTGCGCCTGAACGGGTCGAGCACTCGCGTGTAGCCGAGGAAGGGGTTGTCCGTCACATACGCGGTCCATCTGCCGGCCCGCCGGAAGGCCGTCACGAGCGTCTCTGCGCCCGGCTGGATCGGCTGCCATCCCGGGCGCTTGGCCATTCCGGCCCAGGGCTCCCAGCCGCGGAACGGGTAAGCGCGGCGCCCGGAGAGGATCGAACGCCGTGCCGGCATCGTCGGCATGGCCTCCGGGAACACGTGCGTGAAGCGGACGCTGTCACGGGCCAGGGCATCGATGTTCGGAGTGTGCATCCCTTCCGCGCCGTAGCAGCGAAGGTGATCGGCGCGCAGACTGTCGATCACGATCAGGACGACGTTGCGCTGCTCGCCGGCGGCCTCTGCTCCGCGGAGGGGGCTCCAGTTGGCGACACCGCCGCCCAACGCGAGGCCTGCGGTCCCGATGAATGCACGTCGGCTGAGCGCGGGCCGGCGGCCCGGGTCACGATCTTCCATTTCATCTCCCACCCGACGGGACGCGGAAGGTGCGCCGCTACCATCCGGCGGCCGCAGGTCGCGCTCGGGCCTGGACCTCAATGCACAAGCTCTCCAAGCTCCGAATCGGCGCTCTCTGCGCTTCCTTGCTGGTACTCGGGGGGGTATCCGCGCCGTCCCCCGCCGACACCTTCGAGGCCGCCGTGCGCCCGAACGTTGTCATTCTCATGACAGACGACCAGACGCTGCGATCCATGCGAGCGCTGCCACGGATGAGGGCTCTCATCGGAGACGCCGGTGCCACCTTCACCCATGCCTTCGTGAACAACCCTCGGTGTTGTCCGTCGCGGACGACGTTCCTGACCGGCCAGTACTCCCACAACCACGGGGTGCTCACAAACGGCCCGCCGACCGGGGGGTGGGCAGGCCTACGAGGATCGTCCAACTGGCTCCCGACGTGGCTACAGCAGGCCGGTTATCACACCGTCCACGTCGGGAAGTTCCTGAACACCTACGGCCGCGACGACCCCCTCGAGCTGCCGCCGGGTTGGGACGAGTGGTACGCCACGGTGGACCCGACCACATACCGGTACTACGGCTACACGGTGAACGAGAACGGGAGCCTGCGCACCTACGGGCGCGACGGCGATCCGCGTTGGTATGCAACCGACTTCACTGCCAGGCGCTCGGCTGCCATCGTCACCCGCCTCGCACCGTCTCCGCAGCCGTTCTTCCTGTCCGTCGCCTTCCTGGCGCCCCATACCGGCGCGCCCCGCGAGCCGGGTGATCCGGCAGGCATCGGCACACCTGCTGTGGCCCCTCGCCACCGCGGTCGCTTCGCTGGGGCACCGCTCCCCCTCGGGGGCAGCTTCAACGAGGACGACGTGTCGGACAAACCACCCGGGGTACGCCGTCCGCGCCTCGGGGCGCGCACCGTCGGGGACATCGAAGCGCTCTACCGCCAGCGCCTCGAGTCGCTCGTCGCGGTCGACGAGGCCGTCGAGACGATCGTCAACGCCCTGGATGCGACCGGGGAGCTCGACCGCACTTTGATCGTCTTCACATCGGACAACGGGTACCTAGCGGGCGAGCACCGCATGAGCCACGGAAAGGCCCAGGTGTATGAACCGGCGATCCGGGTGCCGCTGATGATGCGCGGCCCCGGCGTTCCCGGGCTCGCCAGACGCGGCCAGCTCGTGACCAACGCGGACCTCGCGCCCACCATCCTCGACGCGGCGTGGGCTGTGCCCGGTCGCGTGCAGGATGGCCGTTCCCTCTTGCCGCTGGCACGGGACCCGGCCCTCGGGCGCGACCGCGCCCTGCTGATCGAGATCGGCAGGGGCACCGGCCTCGCGACCACGGCCGTCCGCACCCGCCGCTGGCTCTATGCGGAACGCGCCGGCGGCGCCAGGGAGCTCTACGACCTTCGCGCCGACCCGGATGAGCTGAGAAACCTGGGCGCCGCCCGGTCGCACGCACGAGTGCGTATGGGGCTGGCCCGCACACTCGCAGCCCTGGAGCGCTGCCGCGGCTCGACGTGCCGGCAACCGCTGTCCCTCAGCGGTCGCTCGCGCCGGCCTCGGGCGCTGCTACGCGCGATCCGTTAGCCGGGCATGAGCCGCCGCGTGAGCCTTGCCCTCGCAGCCCTCGCGGTGCCGTTGCTGCTCGCCGGGCTGGCGGCCACGTACGTGAAGGTCGAGCTCGCGGACCCCGAGCCGTTCGCCGACCGGGCGGTGGCCGCCCTCCGGTCGAGCGAGGTACGGCAGGCGATAGCCGAGCAGGTGGCCGTGGAGATGGTGGAGCGCGGGTCCCCCGACCTGGTGGCTTCGCGGCCACTCGTGCTCACGGGCGTGGAGGCGGTGCTCGAGACCGACGAGTTCGCGCGCGTCTTGCGGCGGACCGCGATCGCCGCCCACGAGCTGCTCCTGCACGGCGACCGGGACGTGATCGTGGAGCTGCGGGAGGGCACTGAGCTGCTCATCCCCGCGGTCAGGAGCGTGTCCCCGGAAGTGGCCGGGCAGATCCCCACGGATCTCAATCCGCGCATTGCCGCCATCCGGGGGTCCGACGCGGCCACATCGCTGGTGCGCTTGGCCGACGCGGCGAATGCGGCGGCCGTCCCGCTGCTGGTCACGGCTATCGCCCTCCTGACGCTGTCGGTGGGGCTCGCCCCGGATCGCCGCCGGGCGGCGGCATCGGCCGGGCTGATGCTCGCCGCCGGCACCGCCGCCGCGCTCGTGGCGACCACGGCGTTGAGGGCACAGGTGGTGTCCCACGCTCACGGCATCGGTGCCCTTTCCGATGACGAGGCAAGATCGGCCGCCGGAGCCTCGTGGGACGCGCTCGCCGGCGATCTAGAGAGCTGGTTCGCGGTGACGGGAATCGGCGGACTCGCGATCAGCGTGAGCGCTCTTCTGGTCGAGGCCCGGCTCGACCGGCACGCGGCGCTGCGGAGCGCGGCAGACCTCGTGGCCGGTGGTGGGCTCCCGCGCTCTGTGAGGATTCTTCGCGGGCTCGGGCTCTCCGCCATTGGAGCCCTGATCCTGCTCGAAGCCGACCCTGTGTTCACCCTGGCGGCGATCGCGCTCGGAGGCACGCTGGTCCTCCTCGGCCTCAGCGAGGCTCTGTCGGTCACGAGCGCGGCGGCGGTTCGACCGCCGGTCGACCGGCGCCGGCGGCGCGCGGTCGTCACGGCCGGCGCACTTGCGCTTGCCGCGATCGGGGCTGCCACAGCCGTGATCCTGATCGGGCGGGGCGACCCCCCGGCACCGCCCTCAGCCGGCGAGATCAACGCGTGCAATGGCGCCGCGGCGCTCTGCGACCGGCGCCTTGACCAGGTTGTCCTGCCCGGGACCCACAACTCGATGTCCGCCGCAGACCGGCCCGGCTGGTACTTCGCGAACCAGATCAGGCCGATTCCCCGCCAGCTACGAGACGGAATCCGCCTGCTGATGATCGATCCGCACTACGGCGTCGAGGACTCGGAAGGACGGGTGCGCACGGATCTGCGGGCCGAGGGGACCAACCGCAACCGGGTGGCCGGCCGCCTGGGCGTACGGGCGGTCGAGGTCGCCGAACGGCTGGCCGGCAGGCTCGGCCTCGTCCCTGCGGAGGGTGAACGAGCCGTCTACCTCTGCCACACCCTCTGCGAGCTCGGCGCCGAGCGGATGGCCGCGACACTGGACGAGATCCGCGGCTTCCTCGAGCGCAATCCCTCGGAGGTACTGATCGTGATCGTGGAATCGAGTGTGGATCCCGCCGAGGTGGAGCGAGAGTTCGAGGAGGCCGATCTCGAGCCCTACCTTGCGGTCCTCGAGCGCGGGCGAGCGCTTCCCACGCTGCGCCGGATGATCGCGTCCGGGCGGCGCGTGGTCGTTTTCGACGAGGGGGACGGCGGAGCCGAGGACTGGTACCAGCCCGAGTTTCTCTTCGTCAAGGACACACCCATCCGGTCCGTGCTGAGCTCCCCCGGGTCGTGCGAGCCGGGCCGCGGCGCGCCCGACAGTCCGCTCCTGCTGCTGAACCACTGGGTCGACCGCTTTCCTCCCTCTCCCAGCGCGAACCGCAGGATCTCGGACCGCGAGAGCCTGCTGACCCGGGTGCGCAGTTGCCGCCGGAGGCGCGGGGCCATGCCGAACCTGATCGCTGTGGACTTCTATGGGTCGGGCGCGGTCCTGCGGTTCGCACGAGAGCTCAACATGGCACCGGCCGGTTGATTCGCCGGGGCCCCCTCAATCGAGTCAGCCGAGGTAGATCATGCCGCCGAAGCGGCACTTGCCCGCTTGACCGAGGACGCTCGCGCCCGCGTACAACTGCCCACCGAGGAGCTCCGTGCCATCAGGCGCAACCGCGGTGCCCGCCTCTCCCTGCGCGAACACTGGCGTGCCCGCGACTGCCTGAGCCCGCACCAGGGCGGCGGTTTCCCCGATCTGGAACGCTGCGTCGTCGTCTACGCCATCCACGGCGGAGCCGTTCTGGTTCGTCTGGATGACGATCTCCGCCACGTGATCGGCGCCGTCGACACGACAGCGCGCCGTGAGCGTGAACGGGCCTGTCGTGGCGAGGCCCGCCGAGCCCCCTGGGTCGAGGCTCAGCGCGTCCAACCTGCGAACGCTCACGCCCGCGATCGAGTCAGCCGACTCCGCGCTCTTCACCTTCTTGAACTTGGAGGCATCGAGCACCTCCTCCTTGACGGCGTTGTAGCCGACCGAGTCCTTCAGCATCAGCGTGCCCTTGAGCGATCGCCCGCGCAAGTCGCTCTGCGTCAAGGAGCGGTTGCGGACGTCGGCGCCCGTGAGCGAGCCGTTCTTCACGTTCGCCCCGGTGATCGTCAGGGCATAGGCGGTACCGCTCAGCGCGGCGAACAGCGCGATTGCGGCGAGAACGAGCGCCGGCGATGGCCGCCGGCGCAGAATGCGCATCATCGTTGCTACCTCCGGTAATCAGGTCGTTGGCTAGCGCGTGTGACTCTGGGGCGGCCGCGCCTCATCGCCAAACACTCCCCTTTCAGTAGCGATTCGCTGGAGTCACGGACTTGTCCGAGAGGTGACAGGGCGCGTGATTTGTGGCGGTCTCGCTGGGAGATTTGAAGGTCCGACCAACGACTAGGAGCGAGACGATGCACTTGTTTGGTCGCAAGCGGAATGACCCGATGCTCGCCGAGCGCTGCCCGCAGTGCCACGAGCCCATCCCCGACGGAGCGGTGGAGTGCAAGATGTGTGGAGTTGAGCTGAGCGGGCCCCGCGAAGCGCCGAGCGGCACGGCACATGACCCTCGTCAGGAGACCGGGAGGCACCGCCGGACCGCGTAGCGAGTCCTTCGGTGGGTCACCCGCCGGATCGCGACCGGTGGGCTTCGCCAGAAGCAACCAGGTCGCCCCGTCATTTGCGGTTGACCAACGTAAATGGCAGGGTGCCTCGACGGGAGGACGAGCGGCTCCCCAATCTCGTCATCGAGGAGGTGGATGTAGGTGGCGAGAGTGAAAGCCGCCGAATGGTGCCCGAGCCACCTCTGCACCTGCTTGGCATTCGAACCTCGAGCGAACAACAGCGAGGCGCAGGTATGCCGGAAGGTATGGAAGCCTGCCCACGGGGCGCCGACCTCCTCGGCGACTGGCCGAAGAACTCGGCGCCGCATGTTGGAAGGGCGAAGCGGCGTCCCTGCCGCGGAAGGAAATACAAGATCCTCCTCGCCGGCCCGCGACGCGGTCCCGCGGCGAGCACGCAGCTCGAGGACTACCTCGTGCGACAGTGGGATTTCTCGGCGCGCGTGCCGCGACTTTGGCGGATGAATCCGTCCGCGCACCCACGCCCGGCGGACCTTCACGTGCGGGGTCGAGCCCTGGAGATGGAGGTGCCGCCACTGCAGGGCGACCGACTCGGAGATCCGTAGTCCGGTGGACGCCATCAGCTCGAAGAACAGTCGGTGCTTCGGGTCGACGCACGCCAGGAAGGCCGCAAGTTGCTGCCGAGTGAGGGGATGGACCTCTTCGGCCTCGAGTTGCTCAACGTCGGGCCGGTGTGGCAAGGATGCGTCGCGCGCGGGGTTGTGGCGTATCAGCCCCTCCCTGACGGCTGTTGAGAGGCAGGCGCTCACGACGCTGACGGCATTGCGGACGGTCGAGTCCGATAGCGGTCGTCCGGCGCGAGTTCGCTCCTCGCACAGCCAGCCGACAAACCGACCAACGTCGCTCGGCGTGATCTGCGCAAGAGTTCGCTGGTTAAGCCGTTGGTCGAAGAACGGGAGGGCGTAGAGCCTCAGCAGGATCCGGTAGTCCTCGCGGGTGGATTCCCTAAACCCTCGGCGGCGGCCTTGATAGCGGTCGATCCAGTCCTCGGCGTACTCGCGGAACCGAATCCGACTAGCCTCGTGGAACTCGCCTCGCGCGATGTCGGCCTGTCGCGCCGATTTGAGGGCGCGCGCGGCCGCCAGCGTCCGTGTGGTCTCCCGTTTCTGCTCTCCGGCAAGGCGATAGGCGACGACGTATCTGCTGCCGCGCTTGTAGATGCCCGGGTGTCGCGTCCTCTCGAGTTTTGCGCTCATCACCGCCCACCCTGACGTCTTCCACGCCCCGCCGCTAGGCCCATCTGACCGCCTGTTACGTGACCCGGGCGTCCGGCGCCATGTCGCATCACGACTGGTCTCGCAGCCTGGGTGGCAACGGCGTGGTAACTGCTCGCGGTCACCCGGGCGTCGCAGAGTCAAGGTAGGCGTCGAGCTCCGTCCGGCGGAACAACAGGCGTCGACCCGTCGCGCCGATGCGGCAAACGACCCTGCGACACAAGCTCGTAGATGCGCGCGGGCCTGCACGCGAGATGTCCGGCTGCGTCGCCGACTCCGATCCACGGCTCTGACCCGAACTGCGGCCCGAGGTTGCGAGCGACGCACGCGGCCAACGCCTCGACGAACTCCGCTGACATCGGCACGACCAAGTGCGGAGGGGTCCGCTCGTCTTGAGAAGGCCGGCAGATCATGCAGTCGGTCTCAGGGAGTCCCGTACCACCGACCAGCCGCGCGCAGCAGGTCAACCAACCTCCGATTGTCGTCCTGCGCCGACTCGCGTCGGGTTTCCGCGGCCCGACGACGTGAGCGCGCCGCGTCCGCCGCCCGCACAGTTGCCAGTTCGCCCCCACGCTCGGGCGCGCGAAGCGCCGACTCGGCGATCTCCTCGACCTCGATCACGAAACCCTCGAGCATCTCGATGAGGCTCCGGTAAGCGAGGGTCACGTCCGTCCACTCCGGGAGCGTCTCACGAGCCTCGTATTCCCATACCTCGCGCCACCAGACGTGGTAGGCGCGCGCGGCCAGGGCGACGGCATCCGAGTGCGGAACGTGCCCAGCGAGAAGTGCGGCTTGAAGCCACTCACTCGAGAAGCCGCCAACCAGGGCGTCTAGGGGATCGCCATACAGCTCGTCGGGTTCACAAGACGTAGCAAAACCAGGGCAATGCGCCGCTAGAGACGCGGCTCCCGCCCGGGACATCATGGTGCAGTACTCATCCATAGAAGGTCCTCTCGATCTCGATCTCGTCGGCCGCCCGCCTGCAGCACGCCCCAAGCGGGCACCCTGTCGTCTGTTGCCAAAGGCTGCCTCTGGGTCTTCCGACGGCCGAACAGCGCCTCGAGTTCGGCCGCGTGCCGGTCCAGCACCGAGCGAACGATGTGCGCTTCACGCTCGGCTTATCCATGCCTCGGCAGGTTGCGAGGCGCTCCCTGGGCGCGATCGTGTCGTCAGGCGGCGTTCGGAACACCATCCGCTCTCCCAGCAGCAGAGCAGTCAGGGCAGTAGTCGCTCAGCGGATATCCGCCCTGCTCGTCCTCCTGCTCTGCCCAGTCTGCGGGCTTGGTCGTTAGCCAGCCCGCGGGCGGGGGCAGGGTGTCGGTGTCGCGATCGGCGGGGACCGCGGAGCAGCCACACGCGTCACAGACATAGGCAAGCTCGCAGCCGAGCTCTTGGGCATGTGCGGGGCACAGTGACCTAACGCTCATACAGGCACCTCGTCGATGAAAATGGCGGGTTGACGGCTTCGGTGGGGCAGTGGCATGTGGGTCATGCCGGCGCCCGTCTGCCTTTGCGCCTACGCCCGAATTCGGCTTCCATCGCGAGCGAGGGGCGATAGAAGATCCTCTCCCGGTCGGCGCAGCGCACGCATAGAGCCTCGAGCGGCTCGTGTCGGTAGACCATCTCGCCCCCGCGCCGAAGGACCGTCCGACATGCTGGGCGGGCGCAACACGTATCCCGCGACACCGGTGTCAGCCACCACCGCCCGGCCGAGCTACCTGAACCCCTGGCCTCCTTCTGTGAGCGCTCGCGAGCGACCTTCGTCGTCCTTCTGCGCTCACGCTGTTGAACCCCATCCGACATACCTCCCAATGCATCCAGGCAGGGCGAGGGCACCCTCCTACGGGCCACGCCCCAACTATTCGATCTCCCGCGCCTCTCCGCGACCCTGTCGACGCGGCCCCTGATCCTTCGCGGGGCGGCGTCGGCGACTCACCGTGGTTGGGCACGTATCCAACGTCGCGCCGGCTTGCGAAGTCGAAGCCGGCTCCCACGGGCACACACGGGTTCTTTCCGCCGGGCTACCGGCCGTGCGCGGGGCTAGGCTGGCTCTTCACCCCTTGAACGCATCAGGGTGAGATTGGCGACCGAACCGGGCAACGACCCGGTCGGCGTCGTTTCGGCCGCGACATGCGTGTACGGTCCGGGACAATAGGTTTCCGCGGGCTTGATAGCGGCCCGATGCAGAGATCGGCGGACGTGGCGCGCCCGTGCCGATCATCATCACTCCGAAGGCCGTGTCGGAATATCCCCATCGTCGATGAGAACCATCAGCCGCGAGCCACCGATGTATTCGACGAAGCCCACAGCTCCCGACGCGAACTCGACTGGCCGGTCCTCTGGGAGAAGCGGCAGCTCGTAGTCCTCGACCGTCACTTCCGCCCTGAGTCGCCCTCCGCCGGCGATCAGCCGCGAAACCTTCCCCACCCCATATTCCGTTTCAGCCGTTTCCCCCTTGACTGGCTGGGCGGGCACACGCTCGGAACGGCCCAGGACAGCATCAACAGGACCGTTCTCGTCGAGCAGGCCGGCCTCGGAGAGGATTTTGCAGTGCCGAATCAAGGCCGCCCAGTCGCTTGAGGACATCGCCGTTTCGGGCTCATACGGACGCGAGCTGAGGGCTTCAACTTCGCCCTGCGACAGCAACTTTCTTTCCGCCAGGTAGCGGAGCTGCGCCATCTCCAAAACGAGGTCGATGGACCCAACCCGTTCGTACGTCCACCAGCCCCAAGGACGGAATCCTGGAGGGTCGCCGCTGGTCAAGACCTTCCGGTGGCGCTCCCATGCCCGCCTCCGCGCGTCATGGCTCGCGAACACCGAGCCGCGCGGGTCGGGGCCGCCCGAGAGCTCGAACTCTTCCAACGGTGTGAGGGTCCCGCAGCCGGCGTCATCTCGCCGTCCCCGCGAACGGCTGCGCTAGTTGAAGTCGAACGGCGATCCGTATGCCCCGAGGTGTCCGCGTCCCGCAGCGGCGAGCGCCTCGCGCGCACTCGGACAGGGGTCATAGAGCCATGAGGCCCACGGACGCCCAGGGGCATGCTCACTGAGCAGCCGGTCGCGGTTCCGCCCCCAAGCATCGGCACGTGCGCGCGCCGGCCGAAAGACCCCGCCGCGCGGGTCCGGTCCCAGCACTAGCTCGAGTTCTTCAAGGGTCGTCGGGCCACCGCCCGGCAGTCGCTGCTGCAGGGTGCAATTGAAGCTTTCAGGGGCCGACCACGTCATCGGACGAAGGCACGCCGAGGATGTGATGGACCGACCGTCATCCGCCCCCACTCCCCGCCCGTGGCGCTCTCTGCCGGAGACCGCCGTCGGAAACCGTGTCATGGCGACTACGCATCAGCGCGCCGCCGCCGGCTTCCGGTCTGCGCCTTCACCGTCGAGGAGTCCGCGCCTCACAAGCTCGGCCACGTCGTCGATGCGGAAGCGCACCGACCCACCTACGCGAACGGCCCGTAGTTCCCCCGCGCGCACCAACCTGCGGACGGTCTGGGCGGAAATTGCGAGCATCCCGGCTACCTCGCGGGTGGTCATCAGGTTGCCCGCAGGCGCATAGCTGTACGGTCGCGGCCGGTGATGGGACATGAGCACATCTCAGCGCCAATGACCGACGCTGACGAGGGCCATCTATTCGTCGACGAACGCGCCCTAAGCCATCTGGCCGCACGCTACCCGCAGGGGCCACCCTCTTCGTGGACCCTGAACGAATACGGCCAACCGGCTTGGCTGCTGCAACTCGATTGGACCCAGCTCTACGGCTCTTGGGGCGTGATAGCACCGCCTTCCTCAGTGAGCGTTCCGCGCGAGATCTGGGTCGCCCGAGGGCTTGACCGACAGCGCCAAGGCCTGGCACCGTGGGGACGCGGAAAGCTATCGGAGCTCAGCTGTCTCATCGAGCTCGGTCCCGCCTCGATGCCCGCCATCACCTGGACCACGACGCGACCCGAGCGCCGCGGTAACCCGGGACTGAGCTGGATCGAACCCGAGCTGAGCTGCTACCTAGCCTGGCTCGTCGACGTACGGGGATGGAGCAGGCAGGCCGTGATCGATCGTTTCTTCGCCCATGGCAACCTTGACCGCAACGAGGGCGCCCTCAGGGCCCTAAGACGCAAGGCAAACCGCTACCTCCTCGCTGGTCGCCACGCACTCTGCGATCAAGGGGTATGGCCGTGGGTGTCTATACCTCTCGAAGACATCGAGGGCGACCTCCTGGCCGGCGAAGCCCACCTGCCGGAGCGCTGGTGGGACGACGCGGACGTCCTCGCGCACCTTGACCTTTGGTACTCGGTTAGCGCGACAGGACCAGCGAGGCGCCGTGCAGAAATCGCGGACGCGAGTCATCTGGGCTCGGGGGCTTTCGCGCCGTGGGCGTGGCAGTTGGCTTCCCCCGCGTAGCTACACGAGCCCGGGCGCCGTCCGCCTGGCCCGGGCGCTGCATCGACTTGAGCACCGCAACGCGGCCCAAGCGTGCACGCCGAGCCTCACAGCCGCACCACGAGTGCCTTGGAGACCCAATGCCCCTCCGAGATCTCTCCCCCAAAACCGAAGCGAGACTCGCTGATCCAGCAGACTCCGCGATGGCCATTCTGCGCTTTCGCGGGTGCCCTTCGGCAGCGCTGGTGCGCGCGGCCAAAGGTCCGTGAGTTACCACTTCGGTTACCACCAGGTTCACGGCCGGCCGCGGCTAGCACTCGGACGCTCGGGAATCCCCTGCAACGACCTGCCTTCGCTTGAGGGTGAGCGACGGGACTCGAACCCGCGACCGCCTGGACCACAACCAGGAGCTCTACCAACTGAGCTACGCCCACCACGCCGTGGCGATCGGGGTGCGATCGCCGCCCCGAATCTAGCACCGAGCCGGGCCTGGATATCATCGCTTGATGGCCGATCGCAAGCCGGTGATCATGGCTGTGGACGACGATGCGGTCGCCCTGGCAATGGTCGAGGACCATCTGCGCCGCCGCTATGAGAGCGACTACGAGGTCGTCTGCGAGCGCTCGTGCGAGACGGCTCAGGAGCTCCTGAGGGAGTTGCGGGACGACCGCGCGCCGGTCGCGCTGGTGCTGGCGGGCCTATGGAGCCGGGGCCTCCGCGGGGACGAGCTCCTCGCGCGCGTGAGCGGGATCCATCCGCACGCCCGCCGGGCGCTCCTCATCGACTGGGGGGCTTGGGGCGACCGTGACACCACCGAGGCGATCGTCGAGTGCATGGCGAAGGGCGAGATCGACTACTACATCCCGAAGCCCTGGCGCATGCCGGACGAGCACTTCCACCGTGTTGTGACGGAGTTCCTCGTGGAGTGGAGCCGGGCGCGCTCCACCCTGCCGCGCGAGATCGCCGTGGTGGGCGAGCCGTGGCAGCCCCGCGTGCACGAGCTGCGCAGCCTGCTCGCCCGTAACGGCATGGCCCACGAGTTCCACCCGGCCGACTCGGAGCGCGGCACGGCGCTGCTCGACGAGGCCGAGCACAGCGGCCAGCGCGCACCTGTCGTCGATCCTCCTGAACGGCAAGTCGCTCGTCGATCCGACCAATGCGGAGCTGGCCGCGGCATACGGGGTGAACACCGAGCTGGCCGACCCCGACGAGCTGTTCGACGTGATCGTCGTCGGCGCCGGGCCGGCCGGCCTCGCGTCGTCGGTCTATGCCTCGTCCGAGGGCCTCCGGGTGCTCACCATCGAGCGCGAGTCGATCGGCGGGCAGGCCGGCGCGAGCTCGCTGATCCGCAACTACCTCGGCTTCGCGCGCGGGGTTGGCGGCGCGGATCTGGCCCAGCGCGCCTACCAGCAGGCCTGGGTCTTCGGCTCGCGCTTCCTGCTGATGTCCGAGGTCGAGTCGCTCCGCACGGAGCCCGACAGGCACGTGCTCGTGATCGCTGGGGGCGTCGAGGTCTGCGCCCGGACCGTGGTGCTGGCCACCGGCGCCGCCTACCGCCGGCTCGGCATCCCGGCGCTCGAGGAGCTGGTGGGCTCAGGCGTCTACTACGGGGCTTCGGGTCCGGAGGCGCAGGCGGCTACGGGCGGGCACGCGTTTGTGCTCGGCGGCGGCAACTCGGCCGGCCAGGCCGCGATGCACCTCTCGCGCTACGCCAAGCAGGTGACCGTGCTCGTGCGCGGCGAGACGCTGGCCGACAGCATGTCCCAGTACCTGCTCGGCCAGCTCGCGGCCACCGCGAACGTGGAGCTGCGGTTCCGCACCGAGGTGGCCGACGGCGCCGGCGAGGCGCGGCTCGAGACGCTCACGCTCCGGGACCGGAGCAGCGGCGACACCGAGACGGTGCCGGCCGCTGCGCTGTTCGTCCTGATCGGCGCACGGCCGAACAGCGACTGGCTTCCGGACACAATCGCGCGCGACGACTACGGCTATGTGCCCACGGACGCGGACCTCCGGCCCGACGACGGCTGGGCGCTCGAGCGCCCGCCGCGCATGTACGAGACGACCCTGCCCGGCGTCTTCGCGGTGGGCGACCTGAACCAGGCGTCGGTGCATCGGGTAGCGGCGGCGGTGGGCGACGGCTCGGCGGTCATCAAGCAGGTGCACGAGACGCTCAGGTCCGCCGAGACGGCGGCCAACCTCTAGCCGGCGGCGATTCGCCGTTCGCTCGCGTCGATCTTCACGTCGTTGATCGACGCGTAGCGCCTGGCCATGAGGCCGCTCTCGTCGAACTCCCAGTTCTCGTTGCCGTAGGAGCGCCACCACTGGCCCTGGTCGTCGTGGCTCTCGTACTCGAAGCGCACCGCGATCCGGTTCTCGGTGAAAGCCCAGACCGACTTCTTGAGCCTGTAGCCCTGCTCGCGCGCCCACTTGCGACGGAGGAACTCGCGGATCTCCTCGCGACCGTTGAGGAACTCGTCGCGGTTGCGCCACTCCGTGTCCTCGGTGTACGCGAGCACGACCCGGTCGGGATCGCGCGTATTCCACGCGTCCTCGGCGGCCTGCACCTTCGCGGCCGCGGTCTCGGCTGTGAAAGGCGGCCGGATGTCGGTCGGACTGGGCATGGCCGGCGAGCTTACGCCTCCCACTTCAGTGACCCCCGGCTGACGGCCGAGCCGGGGGCTACGTTCCCGGGCGTGCTGAAGACCGCCCTCCGGCACCCCTCGGGGATCCTGCTGTTCGCGCAGCTCGCGGCGGTGCTGCTCTACCCGTTCATGGAGGGCAACGCCGCCGGGCGCGCCATCTTCAGCGCCTTCGGGATCGCGTTCCTCGCGCTCGTGGTCATGGCCGTGCGCGCGACGCCCGTGCAGCTCTGGGTGAGCTTGATGTTCGCCCTTCCCGCCACCGTGCTGCTCCTCATACAGGCCGTGAGCGGGGACGACAAGCTGCTCCCCTACTCGTCGGCGCTCGAAGCCGTGCTCTACCTCTACGCGGCGTTCGCGCTCGTCAAGTACATGATCGAGGACCGCGAGATCACCACGGACGAGCTGTTCGCCGTCGGCGCCACGTTCACGCTCGTGGCATGGGCGTTCGCCTACATGTTCACGGTTGTGCAGGCGATCGATCCCGGCAGCTTCACCGCGGCCGTGGACCCCGGCGACGACCGCACCTGGATGGAGCTGTTGTTCCTGAGCTTCACCACACTCACGAGCGTCGGCCTTAGCGATGTCGTGCCGCTCAAGGCGTTCGCGCGCAGCGTCGTGATGATCGAGCAGGTGGCCGGCGTCGGGTACATCGCCCTGGTCGTGTCGCGGCTCGTGAGCCTCACAGTGATCGGCTCGCAAGGCCGCTCCAGTTAGGCTGGCGCCCCCGTGGCGGAGATCCTCTACTACGCGATTCCCTTCTTCGTGCTGCTCCTGGTGCTGGAGGCGCTCTCGTTCCGCCACGCGCGCGACGACGCCGACGACCTGATCGGCTACGACGCCAAGGACACTCGCACCAGCCTGCTGCTGGGCACGGGCAACGTGATCATCAACGTCGCCTGGAAGCTGGTGGTGCTGGCGATCTTCATCGCCGTCTACGAGCTCAGCCCGCTCCGGCTCGACCCCGGGGACTGGTGGGTCTGGGTGCTGCTCTTCTTCGCGGACGACTTCTCGTACTACTGGTTCCACCGGATCAGCCACGAGAGCCGCTTCTTCTGGGCGAGCCACGTGGTGCACCACTCGAGCACGCACTACAACCTGTCGACCGCGCTGCGCCAGACCTGGGTCCCGATGACCTACTTCCCGTTCTGGCTGTGGATGCCGGCGGTGGGCTTCGAGCCGTGGATGGTGCTGCTGGCTCAGTCCTGGTCGCTGATCTACCAGTTCTGGATCCACACCGAGCGAGTGCGGAAGCTGCCCCGCTTCCTCGAGGGCTTCCTCAACACCCCCTCCCACCACCGCGTGCACCACGGCTCGAACCAGGTCTACCTGGACCGCAACTACGGCGGCATCCTGATCATCTGGGACCGGCTGTTCGGCACCTGGGAGCCGGAGGGCGAGCGCGTGCGCTACGGGCTGACCAAGAACATCAACACCTTCAACCCGGTTCGCGCGGCGTTCCACGAGTACATCGCGATGTGGCACGACATCCGGCGGGCCAGGCGCCTGCCGCGACCGTCTCGGCGTGCTCTACCACGGGCCCGGCTGGGCCCCTCCGGGCATTGAGAGCGAAGGCAGCCGCGGCTAGCGCGGCGCTGGTGCTCGCGCTGGCCGGGGCCTCCCCGGCGGCCGCGGGCAGCACGCGCTACGTGGACTGCACGGCACAACGGGCAGGCGATGGAAGCCTCAAGCGCCCCTTCAACACGCTCGCGCGCGCGAACGCGGCGGCCCTGCGCCCGGGTCAGCGGCTGCTGCTGAGGCGCGGAACCACCTGCACCGGCACGCTCGCCCCGAGTGGATCCGGCACGGCGCACAGGCGCACCGTGATCGGCGCATACGGGCGCGGCGCCCGGCCGCACGTGAAGGGTGCGGGCGAGGACGCCGTGCTGCTGAAGGACATGAGCCACGTGGTGCTGCGCTCGCTCGAGGTGAGCAATCCGGGCGCGGTGGAGGCGCGCCGGCGCGGCGTGCACGTGGTGGCCACCGCGGGCGTCGTCCGCGACGTGACGATCCGCGGCCTGAGCATCCACGACGTGCGGGGCGACCTCGCGAAGGACGCCGGCGGCAGCGGCGGCATCCAGGTGGACGTGCTCGGGCCCGAGCCCACGCGCTTCGACGACCTCCTGATCGTGGGCAACAGGATCACCGACGTCAGCCGCAGCGGCATCTTCATCGTCGGGACCGCCGACTCCGACAGGCCGCGCGCAGGGTCGCCCTGGCCTGCCGCATCCACGCGCGTGCGCGTGCGCGCGAACCGGCTGGCCCGCCTCGGCGGCGACGGGATCGTCCCGCTCGGCACGGTGGGAGCAGTCGTGGAGCGCAACGTGGTCAGCGAGGGGAACCTCCGCGGACGCGGCCTCTCCGACCCGCTCGGGATGATCTGCAACGCCGGCATCTGGACCTTCCACGCCAACGGCACGGTGATCCAGCACAACGAGGTCTTCGCAATGCACTTCAACGGATGCGACGGCTCGGGCTTCGACGTGGACTACGACCAGGACGGCACCGTCGTCCAGTTCAACTACAGCCACGACAACGAGGGCGGCTTCATCCTGCTCTGCACCGACGCCCAGCCGCGCGCGGCGCAGGTGCGCTTCAACCTGAGCGTGGACGACCGCCTGGTCGCGAACCAGTCGCCGTGCTCGCTGCAGCCCGGCTCGAGCTACGCGGGGCTTCGCGTCCACAACAACACGTTCGTGGGCTCGCGACTCACCTGGGGACTGCTCGGCGGCGCGGCGAGCTCGCTGCTGGACGCGGCCGGCCTCGAGCTGCGCAACAACGTCTTCCACGCCACCGCCCCCCAGGCGACCACGCTGGCCTGTGGGGCGCCCTGCTCGCACAACCTGTACTTCGGGCTGCCGCCGGCGGGGAGCGCGGCGGTGAGCGCCGACCCCCTCTTCCGGGATCCCGGGCGCCGCGGCCGAGGCCGGATCGCCGTCGGGCGAGGCTTCCGGCTGAGTGCCCCCTCCCCCGCCCGCGGCGCCGGCACCCCGGTGCCCGGATCTCCGGTGCGGGACTACTTCGGCTGGCCGGTCCCGGCGCCGCCCGCCATCGGCTTCTCACAGCAGTAGCGCCGCCAGGCGGCCGGAAAATGCGGGGTTTGGGCGCCAACCTGGTGCCGGCGGCACGGGTTCCGTGCGGTGAAGGTGTGCGTTATCTGCCCTCCCGGAAACCGGCCCCGGCCAGGGGGAACAATCCGTTCGCGGGCTATCAAGGGGGGGCATCGTGGAGATGCTTGTCGAACGGATCAGCAACAGGGTGCGGGTCCAATGCAGTAGTTGCGGGGCTCATGCCCTGATGCATGACGAGGACTACAGAGAGCTCGTCGAGCACGACGACGGTCACATGCGCTGTGAGGTGTGCGCCTACAACGTCGCCTTCACGCGGACCGAGCCGGCGGACCGAGCGCTCCAGACGGTGGTCTCGCGCTGACCGCGGCCGCCACGCCACGCCCCATGACCCCTCCGACGACTTCCTCGACGCCGGGATCCGGACCGCTGGACGACGCTCCGCTGCCCACGGTCTCGGCAGCGGCCGCGCGCGTGTTCGGCTTCAACCTTCGTGCCGGGCCCATGGCCGCCTCCGAGGCGCGCCATGCCTTCGCGGCCGCCCAGGAATCGCTCTCCGAGGCGGAGCGCCAGCCCGTGCTGTTGATGCTCACCGAGCTCGTGACGAACGCGGTTCGCCACGGCGAGGGCGCCGAGCGCCCGCGCGGGGTAGCCGTGAAGGTCGTGCAGTCCCCCGAGGCCGTGGGCGCCGCGGTGACCAACCCGGGCGGCGGCTTCGAGTGGCACGGTCGCGAGAGCGACGACCTACTCGAGCCGGGCGGCTACGGCCTTCTTCTGGTGGACCGCATGTCGAGCCGCTGGGGCATCGACCGTGCTCCGGGGGCCACGACGGTCTGGTTCGAGCTGGACCGCCTGGCCGACTGAGCCGGCGGGCGCGACGCTCAGCCCACGGTGACGGGCGCTGCCGGCACCGTCTGCTCGGCCACCGCCTCGACCACGTCGCCCGGCTCGCCCTCCTCGCCCGCGCAGACCACGCGGAACGCGCCGGTGCCGAGCTCCGGATTCGACCGCACGGGCAGCCCGCGGATCGAGTCCCAGCCGAGGCGCTCGACCTCGAAGGGGTTCATCTCGATCGCGACCGCCGGCCACTCGCACTCGGAGTTGTGCTGGTCGATCGCCTTGGAGATCGCCTCGAGGTTCTTGACCTCTGCGTCGCGAGTCACGAGTCGAGGGTACCGGCCGCGCGCGTCAGCGGGCGGCAGGCGACGCGAGCATCTTGGCGTACTGCTCGACGGTCTCGATGAGACCCTCACGCAGGCCCACCTCGGGCTCCCACCCGAGCAGCTGCTTGGCCCTCGTGATGTCCGGCTGACGCACCTGGGGGTCGTCCTCCGGGAGCGGCTCGAAGACCACCTCTGAGCGCGACTCGGTCAACTCGACGACGAGCTCGGCCATCTCCAGCAGGCTCATCTCGTTCGGGTTGCCGATGTTCACCGGGTCGTGCACGTCCGTGGCCTCGTTCAGAGCCACCAGGCCGCGGATCAGGTCCTGCACGTAACAGAAGCTGCGCGTCTGGGACCCGTCGCCGAAGACCGTGACGGGCTGTCCGTCGAGCGCCTGGCGCAGGAAGGTCGGTACCGCGCGCCCGTCGTTGGGGCGCATCCGCGGGCCGTAGGTGTTGAAGATCCGTGCGATGCACGTGTCCACGCCCTGCTGGCGCAGGTAGGCCATCGTGAGCGCCTCGGCGTAGCGCTTGGCCTCGTCGTACACGCCGCGCGGGCCGATCGGGTTCACGTTGCCCCAGTAGGTCTCCGGCTGCGGGTGCACGAGCGGATCGCCGTACACCTCGCTGGTGGAGGCGATCAGGAAGCGGGCGCGGTGCTTCTTCGCGAGCCCAAGAGTGTTGTGGGTGCCGTATGCCCCGACCTTGAGCGTGTGCAGCGGCAGGCGCGCGTAATCGATCGGAGAGGCCGGCGAAGCCATGTGGTAGACGAAGTCGACCGGCTCGTCGATGTCGTAGTGGTCCGTGATGTCGAGCATCTCGAACCGGAAACCGGGCTCGCGGATGTGCTTGATGTTGTTGAGCGACCCGGTCTCGAGGTTGTCCACGCAGACCACGCGGTGGCCGCGCTCGAGGAGGAAATCGCAGATATGGGAGCCGAGGAAGCCGGCGCCGCCGGTGACGAGTGAGGTGGGCATCGCGTTCAAGATATCGTCGGCTCGCGAGTGCCGCAGCATTAGCCCCGAAATTCGCGGGCGGCCGGCGCGGGTCAGGCGGGCCTGATCTCCAGGTGCCGCACCGGCAGGTCGAAGCGCTCTCGCGCGTCCTCCACCAGCCCCTCCTCGAGCCAGTTGCTCTCACCGTCCGGGTGGATGAAGAGCACGATCTCGTCCGCTTCGAAGCTCTGGAGGGCGTCCTGGATCGCCAGGAGCGGATCGGCCTCGCCTGTGTCCCCGGCTGCGTCCACCGCCTCTTCGCCCATGCGCTCCACGGTCTCCTCCTGCACCTGCTCCGCCCGCTCGATGGCGGGATCGGGATCGTCGAGGAGCCAGCGGCTACGGCTCTCGAGCGCCGGCGCCACCACGAGCACCTCGGCGTCCTCGGCGTCGTCGCCGACGGCGTTCCTCAGGGCGTCGCCGGAAACCGGCTCGGCCACGAGGGCAAGGATCTTCTTGGACATACCAATTGGTTTACCCGCGCCGGCGTCCCTCACACGTGGAGAGCCGGATAGAGCGCCCGGAAGCGCTCATGGCCCTCGCGGTAGGGCTCGATCCAGTCCCCCACCGGCTCGACCACGTCGGTCGGCCGCACGGCCGCGGCCACCGCTCCCTCCACGCCCGGCCAGACGCCGCCCGCCACGCCGCCGAGCAGCGCGGCGCCGAAGGCGGCCCCCTCGTCGACCGCGGTTCGCTCCAGCGGCAGCTCGAGCACCGAGGCCACGATCCGCAGCCAGAGGTCGCTGCGCGCCCCGCCGCCCGAGACACGCCCGATCGTGGGAGCGGCGCCCACGTCCACCAGGAGGTCGAGGCAGTCACGCAGCCCGTACGCCACCCCTTCGAGCACCGCCCGAACGAGCGCTCCACGGTCGTGGCGCACCGACAGGCCCACGAAGGCCCCGCGTGCTTCCGGGTCGGCGTGCGGCGTGCGCTCGCCCGACAGGTACGGCAGGAACGTGAGGCCCTCGGCCCCGGGCTCCCAGCGCTCGGCCTCCGCCACCAGCGCGGCGAACGACTCGCCGGGCGCGGCCACGTCCCGGATCCAGCGCAGCGACCCGGCCGCGGAGAGCATCACGCCCATGGCGTGCCAGGTGCCGGGCACGGCGTGGCAGAACGTGTGCAGGCGGGCCTGAGCGTCGGCGGCGAACTCCTCGAGCGCCACGAAGACCACCCCGGAGGTACCCAGCACGACCGAGGCGGGCCCGGGCCGGTCCACGCCCACGCCGAGCGCGCCGGCCGCCTGGTCCCCCGCGCCGGCGGCCACGGCCACGCCGTCCACCGCGCCCGACACCTCGGGCGACTCCAGCGTGCGCGGCAGCCACGCCTCGTCGAGCTCGAGGGCGCCGAGCACGGACGACGACCAGCGCCGGGCCGCCACGTCGAACAGGAGCGTCCCGCTCGCGTCCGTCACGTCCATCGCCTTCTCGCCGCACAGGCGCAGCCGCACGTAGTCCTTCGGCAGCAGCACCGACTCGATCTGCCCGTAGAGGTCCGGCTCGTGCCGGCGCATCCAGAGGAGCTTCGGCGCGGTGAAGCCCGTGAGCGCCCGGTTCCCCGTGCCGGCGATCAGCTCCGCGAGCCCGATCCGCTCCTCGATCTCGGCGCACTCGGCCGCGGTGCGCTGGTCGTTCCACAGGATCGCCGGCCGCAGCACCCTGTCGGCCGAGTCGAGCGCGACCAGACCGTGCATCTGCCCGGACAACCCGATGCCCTCCGGCTCCCCGGCCGCGCGCAGCTCATCCAGCACGAGCCGAGCGGCGTCCCACCAGAGCTCCGGTTCCTGCTCGGCCCAGCCCGGCCGCGGAGTGGCGAAGGGGTACTCGCGCTCGGCGCGCGCGAGCACGGCGCCGTCGTCGGCGAGCGCGATCCCCTTCAGGGCGGTGGTGCCTACATCGAGCCCTACCGACGTCACGCGCCCAGGGCGGCGTACACGAGCTCGTAGGCGCGCACGCCGTCCTTCTCGCGCTGAGCCTCGGCCAGGGCCTTCTCGTCGATCCGCGCGGCCACGCTGTCGATGAAGTTCCACTGCTCGACCGAGCGCCGGACCGCCGCCACCTGATCCTCCGTGTACGGGTAGAGGTCGAAGCCGAGCCGCTCACCTGAGTTGCCGTAGCCCGCGCGACGCAGCTCGAGCGCCAGCTCGAGCGTCTCCATGAACGCGGTGGCCCCGACCATGTTGTCGTCGTCGAAGGTGCCCCAGCCCGAGTTGGCGTGCTGGTGGCCGAGCAGGCCCTCCGCCGCGAGCAGCGCGGCGTACTCCGGGAGGTGCTCGCCGTTCATGATCAGGTGCTGCCAGTCCATGTTCACCTGGATGTTGTCCACGCCCTCCGCGCGCAGCTTGTGGATCACGTGCAGCGTCATCCCCATGTTGCGCATCAGGATCTTCATCGCGGGCTCGGAGTTCTTGTGCTCGAGGAACAGCTTCACGCCGTGGCCGGCGCATACCTCGGCGGCCTCGCCGACCCCCTCGATGAGCCAGCGCCAGGAGTCCGCGTACGGCGTCTGGAACGGGTAGTTGTAGCCCTCGATCCCGGGCCAGATGATGAACTGGGCGCCGATCGAGCCCGCGAAGTCGGCAGCTTCGCGGGTGATCCGGCGGGCCTCGTTGCGAGTGGCCTCGTCGGGTGACACGAGCCCTCCTCGCCCGAACTTCGCGTTCAGGTGGAGCCCAGAGGCGATCGCGTAGATGCCGTGGTCGCCGAGGGCGGCGCGCACCTCGTCGAGGTTGTCCGGCGAGAGCTCCTGCGGGTAGTGGAACTCGTAGTCGTCCATCAGGTCGCCGAGGCCGTCCACGGCCCGGTGCACCTTGTCCGGCATTGACTCGTTCGCCCACTGCGGCTGATAGCCGCCGGGCACGAAGCGGGTGACCATCGGGCCCAGGGCCCAGATGCCAAGGCTGGTCTTCATCGGCGTTGTCTCCTAGCGGGTAGGTTCTGAGTGTGGAGTCTCCTGGCGTAGGGCTGCTCGGCTACGCGTTCATGGGCCGGGCACACGCCCACGCCCTGATCACGCTGGCCCACATGACCGGACCGCCCGCGATCACGCCGCGACTGGTGACCGTGGCGGGTCGCGACGTGGCGCAGCGCACCGAGTTCGCGGAGCGCTTCGGCTTTGCCCGCCACGTGGCGGACTGGCAGGAGGTGGTGGCCGACCCCGAGGTCGAGGTGCTCGAGAACCTGCTCCCGAACCACCTTCACGCCGAGCCGGTGATCGCGGCCGCGCGGGCCGGCAAGCACGTGCTCTGCGAGAAGCCGCTGGCGCTCGACGCCGCCCAGGCGCGCGAGATGCTCGACGCGGTCACAGAGGCGGGGGTCGTGCACATGTGCGCGTTCAACTACCGCTTCGTGCCGGCCGTGCGCCGCGCGCGCGAGCTCCTCGAGGCGGGCGAGCTCGGCGAGGTGCATCACTTCCGCGGCACCTACCGGCAGTCGTGGGGCGCCGATCCCGCGCGCGAGGGCGTCTGGCGCTTCGACGCGGCCCAGGCAGGCGGCGGCGCGCTCGGTGACCTCGCCTCGCACGTGATCGACATGTCCCGGTACCTCGTGGGCGAGATCGACAGCGTGGCCGCCCAGGTGGCGACCTTCGTGCCCGGCCGCACGGTCGACGACGCCGTGGCGACCGCGGTGTCGTTCGCGGGCGGCGCCATCGGCACGATCGAGGCGACCCGCTTCGCGACCGGTGAGCTCAACCGCTTCACCTGGGAGATCAACGGCTCCAAGGGGTCGCTCGGCTTCGACCTCGAGCGGCCGGGCGAGCTGTTCGTGAACGGCAAGCGCACGCTCGTGAACCCGGACGGCTGGTGGCCACCCGGTCACGTGCTCGGCTGGGAGCACACCTTCGTCTTCGAGCTGCGCCGGTTCCTCGACGCGGTGGCCGGCCGCGGCCAGGTGGCACCGCACGGCGCGACGTTCGAGGACGGCGTGCGCGCGGCCGAGGTGGGAGACGCGATCCTGGTCTCCGCACGCGAGGGCCGGCGCGTGGCGCCCGGCGCCTGAACGGCGCTCAGAGCGCGACCGCACGGCCGCTGTCCGCCGATTCGTAGAGCGCAGCGATCGCGCGCGCCTGGCCCAGCGCGTCGGCGCGCCCGAAGGGGTGCTCAGCCTCGCCCGCGCACGCGCGCGCGAAGTCTTCGAGCTCGCAGGCGTAGGGATCCGCCTCCTCCACCTCGACCGTCGAGGCCGCCCCCTCGGCGTCGCGGACCTCGATCGTCGCCTGCCGCGAGTGCCACGGGTCGTCGAGGAATAGCGCCCCCCTCTCGCCCACCACCTCGAGCTCGTCCCTGAATGAGAGGTCGAAGCCGCAGTCGAAGTGCGCGAGGGCGCCGCTCGCGAAGGCCATCGTGCCCACGACTCGAGAGTCCACCTCGCCGCCCACGGTCTGGGCGGTGACCTCGGCGGGCTCTCCCAGCAGGAAGCGCGCCCCCGACACGCAGTAGCAACCCACGTCCATCAGGGCACCGCCGTCGAGCGACGCGTCCCAGCGCACGTTCTCCGCCGGCGGCAGCGGGAACGAGAAGGCGCCGCGCACCAGCCGCACCTCCCCAACGTCGGGAGCGAGCTCGCGGAGGCGCTGTGCCTGCGGGTGGTGGCGCCACATGAACGCCTCGGCGAGCACGCGATCGGCTGCCTCGGCCGCGTCGAAAGCGCGCTCCACCTCCTCCGGATACCGCGACAGCGGCTTCTCGCAGAGCACGTGCTTGCCGGCCTCGAGCGCCCGCACCGACCACTCCACGTGCAGCGAGTTGGGGAGCGGGATGTAGACGGCGTCCACGCCGGGGTCCTCGAGCACCTCCTCGTAGGAGCCGAGCGCGCGCGGCACGTTCAGCTCCCCGGCCTGCTTGCGGGCGCGAGTGGGATCGCGCGAGCCGATGGCCACGACCTCCACGTTCTCGGCCCGGCGCGCGCCGGCCACCAGCTTCTCGTTGATGTTGGCGGTGCTGAGCAGCGCGAGCCGCAGGGTCATCCCCACGACCCCTCGTTCATCGGCCTGAACGAGACGGTCATCATCCGCAGCCCCTTCGGGCGCGACACGACGAACCAGACCACGTCGGCCACCTCCTCCGGGCTCATCATCCCCTCGAGCTCCGGCATGTCCGGGGTGCGCCCGGTGCCCATGGCGAAGTCGGTGGCGATCCCGCCCGGGCACACGTTGGTCACGCGCACGCCGAGCTCGCGCATCTCGTGGTCGAGCGACCGCGTGAAGCCGAGCTGACCGAACTTCGAGGCGTTGTAGACGGTCTCGCCCGGGAAGCCGCGCAGCCCCGCCACGGAGGACAGCGACAGGAAGTCGCCCTTCGACTCGATCAGGTGCGGGAGCACCGATCGCGCCGTGTGGAGGGTGCCCTTGAGGTTCACGTCGATCATCTCGTCCACCTGATCGGGTGGCAGCTCGAGGAACGGCCCGTACGAGCCCACGCCGGCGTTCGCCAGTGCCGCGTCGAGGCCGCCGAACTCGGCCACCGCCGCGCCCACGGCGGCGTCCACCTGGGCCGGATCGCGCACGTCGCAGACCAGCCCGAGCGCGCCATCGAGCCCGAGGTCGGTGCCGCCGCGCGAGGCACACGCCACGCGCCAGCCCTCGTCGGCGAAGCGTCGGGCCACCGCGGCGCCGACGCCCTTGCTCGCACCGGTGACGAATAAAGCAGCTATAAGCGTCCGGCCTGCGCCTGGCGGCGGCGCGAAACGGAGTCCACCGTGACCGCGAGCAGCAGGACGCCGCCGGTGATCACGAACTTCTCGCCCGAGCCGAGTCCGAGCAGGCCGAGCCCGTTGTCGATCGACGCGATCACGAGCGCCCCGAGCAGGGCGCTCTTGATGTGGCCGCGGCCTCCGAAGAGCGACGTGCCGCCGATCACGGCCGCCGCGATCGAGTAGAGCAGGATCGAGCCGCCGCCCGCGTTCGTGTCCACCGAGCGCAGGCGCGAGGCGAGGATGATCCCGCCCACGGCCGCCATGAGCGAGCAGATCGCGAACACGTAGATGCGGATCCGGTCGACGTTGATCCCGGCGCGGCGCGCCGCCTCGGCGTTGCCGCCGACGGCGTACACGTAGCGGCCGAAGCGCGTGCGCCCGAGGATGAAGGTCCAGAACACGAGCAGCGCGGCCACGAGCACACCCACGTACGGGATCCCGCGATCCTGGTTGGCCACGTACACGACGACGCCCAGCGCGATGGCGAGCGCGCCCACGCGCAGCGCCGGCAGCAGAATGGGCTCCTGCTCGAGCCCCGCCTTGCGGCGCACGCGGATCTCGTTCAGCTGCGTGCCCGCGTAGAGCGCGATGCAGATCAGCGTCAGCATCCACGCGGTCCCTTCGGAGAGGAACCCGTTGGCCAGGTCGATGATGAAGTCGTCCTGGAGGATCACCGTGCCGCGGCTGCCTATTAACAGCAGCACCACGCCGTTCCAGGCGATTAACCCGGCCAGCGTGACCACGAACGACGGGATGCCGACCTTGGCGAACAGGATGCCGTGGAAGGCCCCGATCGCGGCTCCGGCGGCAAGCGCGGCGACGATGGCGACCACCGTCGGCACCTCGTTGCCGTCGGGGATCAGGAGGATGGTCACGATCACGCCCGCCACGCCCGACACGTAGCCGACCGAGAGGTCGATCTCGCCGAGCAGCAGAACGAAGACGATGCCCATGGCGATCGTGGTGTAGGCCGCCGACTGCACGATCAGGTTCACGAAGTTCGAGGCCGTGAGGAAGCGGTCGTTCTGGGTCTGGAAGACGATCGCGATGATGATCAGCCCGACGATGATCGGGAGCGAGCCGAGCTCGCCCGACTTGACGTCGGTCCACCAGCGCTCTGCCACGTCGCGCAGGGTGTTGCCCTCCGCCGGCGGGGCTCCGGCCGGGGGGGCTCCGGCCGTGGCGCTCACGCCGTCACCTCGGCCACGTCGACGTCGTCCTGTCCGGGCACCGTGGAGAGCTTGCCGGCGGTGATCGCCTCGACGACCTCCTGCGGATTCGTCTCCGTGCGTTTGAACTCGGACACGTTCTGACCGAGCCGCAGGACCGTGATCGAGTCGGCCACCTCGAACACGTCATGAAGGTTGTGGGACACGATGACGACGGCGAGGCCCTGCTCGCCGAGCCGCTTGACCAGGTCGAGCACCTGGCGGGTCTGGGCGACCCCGAGCGCCGCCGTGGGCTCGTCTAGGATCACCACGCGCGAGTTCCACATCACGGCCTTGGCGACCGCAACCGACTGGCGCTGCCCGCCTGAGAGGCTCGCGACGGTCTGCCGGACCGAGCGGATCGTCGTGACCGAGAGCTCGTCGAGCGTCTTGAGCGAGCGCGACTCCATCTCGATCTCGTCCAGGCGGCGGAGCGAATCCAGCTCCTCGCGCCCGAGGAACATGTTCTGTACGACGTCGAGGTTGTCGGCGAGCGCCAGGTCCTGGTAGACGACCTCGATCCCGAGGTCGGCCGCGTCCTTCGGCCCGGAGATCCTCACCGGACTCCCCTCGAAGAGGACCTCGCCCCCGTCGATGTGGTGGATGCCGGCCACGCACTTGATCAACGTGGACTTGCCGGCCCCGTTGTCCCCGACGAGCGCCATGACCTGCCCGGGGTTCACGTGGAAGTCCACCTCGTGCAGGGCCACGACCGCGCCGAAGCGCTTGGTGACTCCGCGCAGCTCCAGCACCGGCGTGGTATCGCTCACCGCACTCTCTCCTCGTTCAAGTTGCGAGGCGGACGCCCCGGGACGCCCTGAGGCGCCCCGGGGCCCGCAATCGGCTCTAAAGGCCGAGCTCCGTGCACTTCGCTGCGACCTTCCCGACGCAGATGTCTTCCTTGGTGGGGAAGTCCACCTCGCCGAGGTAGTCCTTGATGTTGTCCTTCGTGATCGCGATCGGCGTGAGCAGAACCGACGGGACCTTCTTGGTTCCGTTGTCGACCGGAGTGGTCGTCGCGTTCGGCTTCTCGCCCTTTGCGAGCGCGATCGCCAGATCGGCTGCCGCGTCCGCCTCCTGCTTCGTGGGCTTGTACACCGTCATGCACTGATCTCCGTTGACGATGTTCTGGATGCCCTCGAGCGTCGCGTCCTGGCCGGTGACCGGGATCTGCGGCAGCTTGCGCTGCTTCAGAGCCGAGATCGCCGCGTTGCCGAGGCCGTCGTTGGCCGCCAGTACGCCGTCGACCTTGTTGTTGTTGGCCTGCAGCATCTGCTCGAAGATGGTCAGCGCCTTCTGGTTGTCCCAGTCCGGCACCGACTGGTCGCCGATCTCCTTCCAATCACCCGAATCGAACTTCGGGTTGATGACGGAGTCGTACCCGTTCTTGAACAGCGTTGCGTTGTTGTCCGTGGGCGATCCGTTCAGAACCGCGATCTGGGCGCCCTGCTTGTTGCCCACGCAGTCCACGAGGCCCTGCCCCTGGAGCTCGCCGACCTTCGTGTTGTCGAACGACACGTAGTAGTCGTTCGCGTCGGTGTCGAGCGTCAGGCGGTCGTAGTCGATCACCTTCACGTCCTGCGACTTTGCGTTCGCCGCGATGGCCGCGCCGGAGCCCGAGTCCAGGTTCACGAGCAGGAGCACCTTCGCCCCGTTCGTGATGGCCTGCTCGGCCTGCTGCTGCTGCGTGGACTTGTCGCCCTCGGCGTTCGAGATGTCGGCTTCCACGCCGGCGTCGTCGAAGGCCTTCTGCAGCAGCGGCCTGTCGTAGGTCTCCCAGCGGACCGAAGACTTCGAGTCCGGCAGCAGGACCGCGACCTTGCCTACGTCGCCGCCGCCTCCACCGCTGTCACCGCTGTCACCGCTGTCGTCGTCATCGCCGCAGCCCGCGGCGATGGCCCCCATCGCAAGAGTCACGGCTGCCGCCGCGCTCCAGATTCGTTTCCCCCTCACGTGGAACTCCTCTCCTCCTGGTTTTTATTGCCTTTACTGAAATTCAAGCCGCGCTCACCGTTCCGGCGATCCGTGCCGCCACAGCCTCCCCGGACTGGGCGATGGCCAGCGCGAGCGCACCGAGCAGGTTGGCGCGCTCGCCGAGCTCGCCGGCCACCACCTCGAGTTGCTCCGTGGCCGTGGGAAGTGCGTACCGGTCGATGGACTCGCGCAAGGGATCGAGGAGCAGTTCGCCCGCGGTGCTCAGATCCCCTCCTACGACGACCATCTCTGGATTGAACAGGTTGCAGAGCCCGGCCACCACCTGGCCGACCGCGCGCCCGGCGTCGGCGATCGCCCGCCGGGCGCCCGGGTCGCCGTCACGCGCCATGGCGATGATGCGCTCCACGGTCAGTCCGTCACCGTGGCTCGGCCCCAGCAGCGCCACCAGCGCGGGCCCCGAGGCGAGCGTCTCGAGGCAGCCGCGGTTGCCACAGCGGCAGATCTGTCCCTGGTCCTCGACCAGCACGTGGCCGATCTCGCCCGCGATCCCGCGGTGCCCGTGGTAGGGGCGCCCGTCCACGATCAGGCCCGCCCCGATGCCCGAGGACATCTGTATGTAGGCAGCCGAGCGAACGTTGCGCCCGGCCCCGAGCGTGACCTCGGCGAGCGCGCCGAGGTTGGCGTCGTTGTCCAGGTGCACCGGCACGTCGATCCGGCGCTCCAGCTCCGCCGCGACGTCCACGTTCGTCCAGCCGGACAGGATCGGGCTCGAGTGCAGCGCCCCGCGCGCGTGATCCACAGGACCCGGGAGCGCCATGCCGGCGCCGAGCACCCTCTCCCTGTCCACGCCGGCCTCGTCGAGCACCTGCGCGACGAGCTCGGACGCATGCTCGAGAGCCATGTGCGCGTCATGGTCCACGTCGAGCCGCACGCTTGCCTCGGCCAGGACCGTCCGGGCCAGGTCGCTCACGGCCACCCGGATCTTGTCGTGGTCGAAGTCGATGCCGACCGCGGCTCCGGCAGAGGGGTCGAGCGTCAGCTGCGCCGCCGGCCGGCCCTGCCGGCCCGCCGGAGCAAGCGTGCTCTCGACCACGAGGCCGGCGCGCTGCAGCTCGGTGATCACCGTCGAAACCGTGGACGGCGACAGACCCGTCTGGCGGGCGATCTGAGCCCTGCTCGCTGTTCCGTCGTGGCGGAGGGCATCAACTATGCGCAGTCGGTTGAGCTCACGCAGTGATTCGAGCGATCCGGACATCGCCGGGTGCGAGCCTCTTCGATCGGACGATGGTTTGTCAAGGGTCTGCAGAAAACCCATGTCATTCAAGCCTGGTTTTTTCCGAACTCCTCAGAAACCCCGGACGGCGCTCGCTTATGGCCTCCCGCGCGCTAGGTTGACGCCGTGGCGACGGAGCCCAAGACCGCGTTCGTGACCGGCGGATCGGGGTTCATCGGCGGACACCTGGTGCGCCGTCTGGTGTCCGAGGGCTGGAGGGTGCGCGCTCTCGCCCGCTCCGAGCGCTCGGCGGACGCGGTGGCGGCCCTCGGCGCGGATCCCGTGCGCGGCGACCTCGACGACGTGGGCTCCATGACCGAGGGCGCCCGTGGCTGCGCGGTGACCTTCCACCTCGCGGCGCACCTCGGGCAGTGGGGTGAGCCGGAGGAGTTCGAGCGCGGAAACGTGACCGGCACGCGCAACGCGCTCGAGGCTTCGGCGCAGGCCGGCGTGCGCCGCTTCGTGCATTGCGGAACCGAGGCGGCGCTCATGGCCGGCGAACCGCTCGTGAACGTGGACGAGTCCGCGCCGCGGCGCCCCGACTCGAAGGCGCTCTACTCGGCCACGAAGGCCCGCGCCGAGGAGGCCGTGATCGCCGCGAACCGCGAAGGGTTCGAGACGCTGTCGATGCGGCCCCGGTTCGTGTGGGGCGCCGGCGACACCACGCTCCTGCCGAACATCCTCGCGATGGTCAAGGCCGGGCGCTTCATGTGGATCGACGGCGGCGGGCACCGAACGTCCATCACGCACGTGGACAACGTGGTCGAGGGCCTCATGCTGACCGCCGAGCGCGGCCGCCCGGGTCAGGTGTACTTCGTCACCGACGGCGAGCCGGTGGTGTTCCGCGAGTTCCTCTCGGAGCTGATCAGCTCGCAGGGCGTGGAGCCCCCCACGCGCTCGGTGCCCGGCTGGGCCGCGCGCGTGGCCGCTCCCGCGGCGGAGGCGGCCTGGCGGGCGCTGCCGCTGAAGGGCGAGCCGCCGGTCACCCGCTTCGCGTACTGGGTGTCAGCGCAGGAGTGCACGATCGACATCTCGAAGGCGCGGCGCGAGCTCGGCTACGAGCCGCGGGTGTCGAAGGAGCAGGGCCTGGCCGAGTTGCGCGCCGCCGCTTCACCCGCTTGAAGGCCGCCCCGGACGTTGGGGAATAGCCACCTGCTGCAGAAGCCCCCTGCGCTCCGCTTCCTCGATCGAGATGATCTCGCGCCCGAACGGGGTCAACGTGACGGGAATGATCTTGAAGTTCGCGAGCCCCAGCGGGATTCCGATGATCGTCAGGCACTGGAGGAGTCCCGTGACGACGTGGAGCAGGATCAGCCACCACCCCGCGAGCACGAACCAAATTACGTTGCCGATGGTCGAACCGGCTCCTGCGTCCGAGCGGCGCACGATCGTTTTCCCGAACGGCCACAGCGCGAAGATGCCGATGCGCAACGACGCGACCCCGAACGGAATGGTGATGATCAGGACGAACATGATCAGCGCCGCGACCGCGTAGCCGATGGCCATCCAGAAGCCCGCGAAGACGAACCAGATGATGTTGAGAAGCAAGCGCACCGCGCGGAACAGCCTGCCACACGGCGGGCCCGGCGAATGACCGTCCGCTGAGGCGCCCAAAGACGGTCGCCGCTTCGGGCGTTAGACTTCCTCTATTGGGTCGGACGTCCGTTCGACCAGAGCCGTGCCCGCGTTTCCGCAGTTGTTGCCTCTCAGCACCCTCCGCGTTTCGCAGTGCACATACCCCGGAGGGGGAACAAAAGATGGCAACAGGAACCGTTAAGTGGTTCAGCGACGACAAGGGATTCGGATTCATCACACCTGATGAGGCCGGTAAGGACCTGTTCGTGCACCACAACGCGATTCAGGGCAGCGGATTCAAGTCGCTGACCGATGGCGCGAAGGTGAGTTACGACGCGGAGCAGGGCCCCAAGGGTCCGGCGGCCGCGAACGTCCAGGTGCTCTAGAGCCACGGACTCCGAGCAGCAGCGGAGGGCTCGTTCGCGGGCCTTCCGCCGCTCTCAGCCGTACCTGAGACGCGGGCCGGACGCGAGCCTCCGGCGCACCAGACAGAGGGACACTCATGGCCTCAAGTGGCAAGCGAAAGACCACGATGGCGAAGCTCAACCGTGAGCGCAAGCTCGTCGAGCGCCGCCATGAGAAGGCAGCCAGGAAGGACGCCCGGAAGCGCGCGGCGGCCCTGGAGCTGGAGTCGCCCAGCGACACGCTGACGGAGGTCGCTCCGGACGGCGAAACACCGGCGGACGACGACCTCTAGGTCCAGTCCTCGGGGTTCAGCCCCGCGGCCTGGAGCCCTTGCTCCAGGGAGTAGAAGAAGCGGTCGCGGACCACGAGCCCCCGCTCGAGCGTGACGAGCTGAGAGAACCCCTGCTCCAGCTCCACTCCACTCGCCCGGGCCTTGCCGCGAAAGCTGCCGAGGGCCAGCACTCGGTCGCCGAGGTCCAGCGCGCGATCAGGCCGGATCTCCCAGGACTCGAACACCTCCGAGAATCGCTCGAGCCCCTCGATCAGGCCCTCATGGCCGCGATAGCTCTCGGCGAATCCGAGCGTCTGGAATTCCTCCGGGATCTCCCAGAGCACCTCGGGCGAGTAGCGGGCGACCATGAGGTCCCAGTCCTTCCGCGGCGCGGCAGCCCACCCGGAGCGCAGCACGCGCCGAAGCCCGTCTCGCCGCACGGACGAGCTTGGACTGAAGAACCGAACCCCGATCGCCAGGAACATCCGGGCCATCCTCGGAAAGCGAACGGTCAGCCGGTCGGTGAAGTTGCGCCCGGTGGGCGCCGCCCCGTCGAAGGCGACGTGAGTGACAACCGGGGTGTCCATCCCGGCGGCCAGTATCGCGGGCGATCGCCCTCAGCGCCGGCGGCGCGGCACGTTGGCGCGGCTCAGGTCCGGCGTCAGGGCGCCCCGGATGATCCGGCGCGGCTTCAACCCGCAGCCGGGTGCTCCCGTCACTGGAGTCGAGAAGATGCCTCTGCCGCGCTCCCACCAGTAGAGCGTCTTGCCGTCGGGTGACCAGGAGGGGTCGGCGAACTCGTCGATCTTGCGCCCTGGGCCGATCGCGCAGAGCGGTGTGGATGCCGTGGAGGGCTTGCCGGTTCGGTAGATCTGGATCGTGCGGGGTCGCAGGTCGCCGAGGTCTGGGAGCTGGAGCGGCCGGCGCATGACGGCGAACTTGCTGCGGTCGCGCGTCAGCTCTGCGTCCATGAGAACGAAAGCATTGGTGTTGGTCGCCGGGTCCCGCTCCGGGTCGCGGTAGAAGGCGGCGCCCCTAGTCCGGCGGCCCACCCGAGCGACGATGACCTGGGGGTCAAAGATGCCGTACCCGCTCGTCACGACGACTCGCTTGGCGTCGATCCAGGCGGGCTGCCAGTAGTTGTAGAACGAATCCGTAAGCCCCAGGTCCTTGTTGGTGCGGAAGTTGAGGAAGTCAACGAACAGCGCGACGAACTCGGGCCGGTTCTCAGAGACCCGAGGGTCGTAGTAGGTGCTGTAGAGCGCGTTGTCGGTCGCCACGATCTTCCCGTTGGGAGAGAGGTCCACGCTGAACGGCTCGGTTGACAGGGTGGGAGTTGGATCGACCGCCCACTGGCGGGGTCTGACGATCCTCGCCCCGCCCGGACGGAACGAATGCAGGTGAATCCCCTTCAGCGCCACGATCGTGCCGTTGTCGGCGATGCTGGGCGAGTAATACGGATTTGCCCGTGTGCCATCGCGTGTGACCGGCACTTGACCGGAACCGTCCGGCTTGGCCAGCCACACGTCGTTCTTCTTCACGAAAACCAACGCCGCTCCCTGGGCCGAGCCGGCACCGGCGAGAGCGAGGACGAGGAGCGTTAGGGCTAGCAGCCCAACCCTCGGCATGAGCCCACCCTAAGGTGGCCGCGGTGGTTCGGTCAAGGCTTCTTGACCACACCGGCTCAGACCGCGGTCACACGCTCCGCGAAGCTCGCGACCAACTCGATGGTCTCCGCCTTGTCGAGCTCGTTGAAGACCTCGTGGCGTGCGCCCTCCAGGATGTGGAGCTCGCTCCGGGGGCCCGCCAGGCGCTCGACGACGGGGCGCGCCAGCTCGCCCGGCACGAGCTGATCGTCCGCGCCGTGCACGTAGAGCAGCGGCAGGTCGCCGAAGCCCGGGCCGGCGGCGATCGCGATGTCGGCGGCCGCGAACGCCTCCAGCGTCGGCCGCTTCCATCCGCCGTGCCACACCAGCGGGTCGGCGGCGTACGCCTCGCCCACCGCCGGGTCGCGCGAGAGCACCGCCACGTCGATCGGGTCCGATGGCAGCTCCGGTGCGGCAAGCCAGCCCTCGATCACCGGACCGAGGCCGATCGCCGGGGCGCTGAGCACCAGGCCGTCCAGGTCCTCGCGATGGCGCTGGGCATAGCGCGTGGCGATGAGCCCGCCCATCGAATGGCCCACCATCACGACCGGCAGGTCGCCGCGCGCGTCCTGCACCACGGCGCGCAGGTCGTCCACGAGCGGCTCGAAGTCCTCCACGAGCGCGGGGTCGCCCGGCGACAGCCCGTGCCCCACGTGGTCGGGCCCGACGACAGCAGAGCCGCGCGCGACCAACGCCCGCGCCACGTGCTCGTAGCGGCCGATGTGCTCGCCGTAGCCGTGCACGAGTACGACGAGGCGCACGGCGTCGCCGGCGGGCCACCGGCGCACCTGTACCCGCCCGATTGTCGTGGTGGTGCCGCTCACTGCCGCGATCCTAAGGCCTGCGGCCCGACCGGCCGCCACGCGCCCGGGATGGTGGGAACCTTCACCGGATGAGCGACACCAAGCACCTTGTCGCACGGGTGGCTCAGGCCGGCCACGGGCCGGAGGAGATCGAGCGTGCCGCGGCCGAGGGTCGGCTGCCGGGGCTGGCCGTGCAGTCCGCGCTGGGCGGAGGCGCGGCCGAGTTCACCCTCAGCGACGTCGCCAGGGCCTCCGGGCTGACGACGGCGTTCGTCCGTGAGCTGATGCAGGCGCTCGGGCGCCCCAATCCTGGGCGGGGCGAGCGCGCGTTCTCGCAGGAGGACGTAGATCTCGCGAGGCTGATCAACGGGTTCGTCGACGCGGGCCTTCCGCGACGCGAGCTCCTCGAGGTCCTGCGCGTCCTCAGCCGGGGGATGGCGCAGACGGCCGACGCCACACGACGCCTGGTCGGCAACGCGTTGCTCGAGCGGGGCGTCTCACAGGACGAGGTCGCGCTGCGCTACATCGATGCCGCCGAGCAGCTGGTGCCGGCAGTGACCGAGGTGCTCCGGCTGCAGCTGAGGGCCCACCTGCGCACGGGCATCAGCCAGAAGCTGGTGTCCGACGCCGAGCTGGGCACCGGCCGGCTCAACGAGAGCCGCGAGGTTGCCGTGGCCTTCGCCGACCTCGTGGGCTACACGCGCCTCGGCGGACAGCTGCCCCCCGAGGACGTTGGCCGCATCGCCGGCCGGCTGGGCGAGCTGGCGGCCGACACGGTCCGCCGCCCGGTCATGCTGGTCAAGCTGATCGGCGACGCGGCGATGTTCGTTTCAGACGATGCGGACGCGCTCGTGACGGTGGTCGAGCGCCTTACGGAGCGCATCGCCGCGGAAGGCCCCGACTTTCCCGGCGTGCGCGCCGGGATCGCGTTCGGCCCGGCGACGACTCGCGGCGGCGACTGGTTCGGCGCAACGGTCAACCTCGCCAGCCGCGTCGCCGGGTTGGCCAAGCCCGGGCAGATCCTCGCCACCGAGGAGGTCGAGCAGCGCGCGCCGGGCGTCACCTGGACGCGGCGCCGGCGACGCCGCAAGGTCAAGGGCATCGACGAGCGTGTGCGGCTCTACGCCGTCGTGCCGACAGGAAGCGCTCGATGAGATGCCCGCCCGCGATCTCGGAGTGCGCGAGGTCGATGCGCCGGCCACGGCCCGGCAGCCAGTGGAGGGACGCCACGCCAGCGTAGGTGGCCGCGACCGCGAGCCCCCAGAGAACGAGGCGGGCGTCGCCTTCGGCGATCGCTCCGGCCACCCACAGGGCGCCGGCGCCGAGCTCCCAGACCAGATCGTTGACGAAGTGCTCCGCGAGTCGTCGGCCGCGGAGAGCCACCATGAGGAACGTGGCGCGCCCGACCTGCAGGAGCAGGTAGCCGGCGACGAAGAGCCACGCGCGGTCGCCGAAGGCGTCGCCGATCGCGACGGACATGAGCAGGCTGGCGAACATCAGCCCGACGAGCAGTGCCCGCACCGGCATCCGGTCAGGATCGAGCCAGTTCGCCCCCCACGCGGTCATGTACCAGGCGTAGACCACAGCCAGCGCCAGAACCACGGTCTCGGCCCCCGTCTGCAGGTCGACGTGCTCGACCAGGTGGTGCGAGAGCTGTCCGATCGCGAAGACGTAGACGAGGTCGAAGAACAGCTCGAGCGCGGTCACGACGCGCTCCTCGCCAGGGGCCCGCGAGACGGCGATCCTCATCGCCGGGATCCTATGCTTCGGCGTCAACGCCCAGACCGAACGGAGGCAGCCCATGGCCACCATTGCCACGCCCGATGGCACGGAGATCTTCTACAAGGACTGGGGCTCGGGCCAACCGATCGTTTTCAGTCACGGCTGGCCGCTCTCGGGCGACGACTGGGACACCCAGATGCTGTTCTTCCTACAGCAGGGCTACCGCGTCATCGCCCATGACCGGCGCGGGCACGGACGCTCCGCGCAGACCGGCGACGGGCACGACATGGACCACTACGCCGACGACCTGGCCGCGCTGACCGACCATCTGGATCTGAAGGACGCCGTCCACGTCGGGCACTCCACCGGTGGCGGCGAGGTCGTGCACTACATCGCCCGTCACGGTGAGAGCCGCGTGGCGAAAGCGGTACTGATCAGTGCGGTGCCGCCGCTGATGGTGCAGAGCGACTCCAACCCCGGCGGCCTGCCGAAGAGCGTGTTCGACGACCTTCAGGCCCAGCTCGCCGCCAACCGCTCAGAGTTCTACCGGGCGCTCCCGTCCGGCCCCTTCTATGGCTTCAACCGGCCCGGCGTGGAATCCTCGGAGGCGATCATCGCCAACTGGTGGCGCCAGGGAATGATGGGCGGGGCGAAGGCACACTACGACGGCATCGTCGCCTTCTCCCAGACCGATTTCACCGAGGACCTCAAGAAGATCACGGTGCCGGTCCTGGTGATGCACGGCGACGACGACCAGATCGTTCCCTACGCCGACTCCGCACCCCTGTCCGCGGAGCTCGTACAGAACGGGACGCTGAAGACGTACGAGGGATTCCCGCACGGCATGCCGACCACCGAGGCCGACACGATCAACGCAGACCTGCTGGCCTTCGTGCGGTCCTGAGTGACGCCGACGGCCTCTACAAGCCGGTCAGTACCAGCGGCCGCGAGCGAACCCGCCGAAGGCAATCAGGCCGATCAAAACGATGACCAGCCCGAGCAGAACGCTCCAGACGAGCATCACGACGATCCCCACGATGACGAGGATGCCGCCAAGGGATATCCCTCCGATCCCTCCGGCCCCGCCACGACGTTCCGGTGTAGCCATGCGCTCCTCCTCCCCGGGGCGCACCTGCCGCAAACGCACCCTGTGCAACCACCGTGCGCCTCCGACGAAAGCGACGCGAGACGACGACCAACGACGGATCGGGCGTTTCCCACACCCGGAGCGGGATTATGGGCCCCGTACCCGCATAGGCAAGCGGAACCCGGCCGGCGCATGTTCCGGACGTAGTGGCGCTGTAGTGGCGTCGTCCGGCTAGCTGCTAACCGGGGCAGGCACTCGATGCCGGCGCCACGCAAGACCGAGCAGAGCAGCTTGGCCTCGGGCTCGCTACGTCGAGGTCGGGGCTGAAGACGAAGTCGAGGTGTTGACAAGGAACGTTCATGGCGCTCTCACCATCGAGGGACGAGCTCTCGGCCGCACTTCCGCGATGAGGATTCCCACGATGAAGACCAGAACGAGAAGCTGATAGGCGACGCTGGACAGTTCGTAGAACCCGGTCTCAGAGCCCCGGTACACGACGTCGATTCCAATCACCACGGAGAGCGAACCCGCCGCCACGGCCACCGATCCGATCCAGGCGCCAAACCGGCGGCTGACCGCTACAGCGACGCCCAGCAGCACCAGGGTCAGGCCGTTCATGGCGTAGGAGAAGCCCTGCGCCCCCCAACCCGTCCACAGCACCGTTTCTGCGTTGCCAAAGCGAGCCGCCTCATCGGCGGGCGGTGCGTCGACCCAGGCGTCGACCGCCTGCTTGAGTGCAACTCCGTCCACGGCCTGTGCGAGGGCCCAGATAGCCGCGGTCGCCACAGCTCCCGCACCAGCAAGTGCAGCCAGGTGGGGAGCCTCAGGGCGCAGCGCGCGAGCCAGCACGAACAATCCGGCGAGGCCGAAAAGGATGCCCGCGAACTGGACGAGATGGCCAGCGACCCATGCCCCGCTGTCGGCGTAGCGAGTGAAGATCGCCTCATGGCCGGCCCCCTCCTTCGATGGGAGGATCGCCAACCTCGCCACCGCGTTCAACACCGCCCCAGTGACCATGAGCACAGCGCTTAGGGCGAACTCGCGTGTGAGCCCTGAGGTCATATGAGCGACCCCAGCCCCTCAAGCGCAGCCCAGCCGACCACGATCTCGAGCTCGTCGCTGAGCCTCATCGCGCCCGTCGTACCGCGGCTCTCGCTGGGTGAGCCGGTCCAGACTGCTTCGCTCGGCCCGGCCATCCGGCTCACCCGAACGTGAACGCGTACGCCTAGGCGCCAGGCTCGGCGGGGCCGAGCGGCTCGGAGATGAGCCACTCGGTCGCCCCGCCGAGCGAGGGCAATGTGCAAACGGTCAGCTACCGGAGTGTCCGGAGCCCCGTCCGGACCTCTTCCGAGAAAAGCTCCGGCTGCTCCCAGGCGGCGAAGTGCCCGCCCTTGTCGAGCTGGTTGTAATGAATGAGCTTGGGATAGGCCTCTTCTGCCCACTCCCGCGGCGCCTGATAGAGCTCGTCAGGGAAGACGCTCACCGCTACCGGGATGTCCACGCCCTTCGGGTCGAAGAACCCGAGCTTGTTTTCCTTGTACAGGCGTCCCGAAGAGACGCCCGTGTTCGTCAACCAGTAGTGGGTGATGTTGTCGAGGACGTCGTCTCGGGTCAGGCCTTCCTCGGCCTCGTCGACAAAGACGCGATCGATGAGCGCCAAGCTAGTCGCGTCGTGGTCGAGCATCCAGGCGGCCAGGCCGACGGGTGAATCCGCGATCCCGTACAGAGCCTGTGGGTGGGTCCCCAGCTCGATTGCGTAGCCCACGTCTGTCGCAAAGAAGTCCGCCAGCTTCTCGAAGAGGCGTGTTTCCTCGTCATTCAGACCCGGTGGCGCCGGGCCGCCCGACTGCACCGCCGCTGCGACATCGGGTCGAACAGCACCAGGGAAATTGGTGTGGATGCCGATCAACCCCGGAGGCGCCTGCGCGCCCATCAGGTCAACGATCTGTCCGCCCCAATCGCCACCCGTGGCGACGTAGCGGTCGTATCCCAGGCGCTTCATCAGCTCCGCCCAGGCACTCGCGATGTGCTCAGGGCCCCAGCCGGCCTCGGTCGGCTTCCCTGAGAATCCGTAGCCCGGCATCGACGGGATCACGAGATGGAAAGCGTCCGATGCGCTCGCCCCATTTGCTGTCGGGTTGGCCAGTGGATCGATGATCTTCAGCTGCTCGATGATCGACCCGGGCCATCCGTGCGCAACGAGGAGCGGCAACGCATCCTCATGGTCCGAGCGAACGTGAATGAAATGGATGTCCAGGCCGTCGATCTCGGTAATGAAGTGCGGTAGGGCCTTCAGTTGCTCCTCGCACTTTTGCCAGTCGTACTCTTCCGCCCAGTAGCGCGCGAGTGCCTGCATCGTCGCGAGCCGCGGGCCCTGCGACGCATCCTCGACGGTCTCCTTTTCTGGGAAGCGCGTGGCCGCGATGCGGGCACGCAGGTCATCGAGATCCGCCTTGGGGGTCTCGATCGTGAACGGACGGATCGCTGTGGCGTCCGCTGACTCTTCGGTCACGACAGACATGTGGGGCTCCTGACTTTGGTAGCCATGGCGCAGACCGTTCCGGTCGCTACGCCAATACACCGACCGAGTGCCGGAGCCGGAGTCCCGCTCGCCGGGGGCCGAGGCAAAGCGGACATCGACCGTAACACCCAGCGAAACGCAGCCGCCAGTCGGCGGCCTCCTGAAGAAGCCGCAAATAGCGGGGTATCGAGGACGCAAACAGCAGAGATGTTCAGTGAGCCCGAGCCCGACGAAGTGGACGTTGAGGTGCCCCCGGCAGGACTCGAACCTGCGACCCGCTGCTTAGAAGGCAGCGCCGCCCGTAACGACTCCTGACGACGCCGGGCGACAAACCCGCATTCCAGACACAAGAGTGACGCTGCGGTAGGCGCCCGCCCCGGTCGCTGAGCCGATCCCGCCAGGCCCGTTGGGCAACTGGGGGGCCAACCCAGGGGCCGGCGGGCTACTCCGACAGCCCCGCGGCTGCGAGGGCCTCGGCCTTGTCGCGAAAGCCATCTATCCGCACGATGAGGGCATCGCGGAATGTGTAGACGGTGATGATCTCGAAGTCGAGCTCGAGGCCGTCTCTTCCGCTCACGTGCCACCGCTCGAACGCGACCAGCCTCTCTCCCGGAGCCTCGCGGACGTCCGTCAGCTCGAACGCAAGCGTCTCCCATGCCTCACTTATCTGCTCCCAGAATCCCCTGAGCTCGACACGACCGCGGACGAGCGTGTCGACATCGATGCCCTCCACCGCCGGGCGCAGCTCGACGTCTTCGGCGACGCCCTGGATGGCGCGGTCGAAGTCGCGGCGACCGAACGCCTCGGTGAGACGCCGGAGCCTGTCGAGGTTCTCCTGCGACATCACCTACTCCGACAGCCCCACGGCTGCGAGGGCCTGTTCGAAGTCGGGGAAGGCACGAAACCTCACGATCATGCCGTCGCTCACTGTCCACAGCTGTCCGAAGTCGAAGTTGACCGCTGCGCCGCTCCCCCGGCCCGTGCCGGACTGGTGGACGCGAACCACAACTTCTCCGCCCCCGGCATCGACGATCCTGTCGATCCCGAATTCGAAGTCGTCCCACGTACCTGCCCAGCCGCGCCAGAACTCCCGCACGCCCGCATGGCCGCGGTAGACCCGGCCGTCAGGTGTCAGCTGCGACATGTCCCACTCGATGTCCGAGTCGCAGACGGAGAAGAACGTTTCTGCGTCGGTGAACACCCTGACGATCACGTCCACATCGTCTTGCGACATCGCCCGCCGAGTATCCCTCTTCGGCGTGGTCGTCCGCCAGAGGGGGGCCAGTTGACGACGAACCGGGCTCTCGGCGTACACGACCCTGGGCAGCGGAACGCGGGCCCACGGCAGCCCGCTGAGGAGCTTGCCGCGTTCCCGCATTCCTGGGATACCCGGCCGGGCGAACCTAATGCCCTAAAGGCCCGGTCCCTAGGTCGGCCTATTCCCGAGATAGTTGCGCTGAAAACGGGCGTAGCGGGTGGGAGTCCACCAGCGGGGGCCAGGCCGATGAGACTCCGACGCAGTCGCCCGTTTGCTGGGGGCCGCTGCTTGCCGATCCTCCCCAAACAGGGGAAGGGCGCAACGAGACAGGGGAGTCTCGACAGGGCGGTCTCTGTTGGCGTAGCGGTCTTAGCGCTACCCTCGCTGAGCCGGGCGTCGGCGGACCTTGGGACTTTCCGAGAACCTCTTCACAGAGCTTTCGGTACCGCGGGATTCGAGAGGCTCTCAGCGTTACGGAGGACTCGGCTCCGTCCCGCCCGGCGCTTTACCGCTCTGTCGTCTCCAGGTCGGGCTCGAAGGCGCTCATGTCGGTGCGCTCCTCGGCGAGCAGGAACACCTCGACCGACACGTCCTGCTCGAGGTCTGTCTCGCTCAGGAAGGACCTGACCCGGCGGCCGGTGGCCTGCTCGATGACCGACACGAACTCGTCGCGCATGGCTTGTTGGAAGCGGCGGCGAATGTCCTGGATGCCCTGGGACTCGCCGCGTTCGATCAGCGTCCTCTCGGCCGGCGTGAACGTTTCCTCGAGCACGACGACGACCAAGTCGTCCTGGAAGTAGGTCTTTGCCTTGGTAGGGCCGCGCCCGTAGTACTGCGCCTGAAGCTCCCCAATCTGGCGGGCAATCGTCGCCCGGACCTCACCAACCATCTCGCCTCCTCTCGCCAGGTGGTACGCGTGAGCAGCTGCTGCGGATCTTGCCATCGCCCCGGCCCTCCAGCAACCCGATGGGACACCGGCCGACCCGACCTTTAGGCGGTGTCCCACTTGCCGTGGGGGTGTCCCAAGCCGTGGGCGATCCTCGAGGCGACCACCCCGGCAGGGACCAGCCTGTCCCTGACAATGCGCGAGCTGCTTGCGTATCCCCGTGCATGCCCCCGGCAGGACTCGAACCTGCGACCCGCTGCTTAGAAGGCAGCCGCTCTATCCAGCTGAGCTACGGGGGCCTGTGGGAAGGGTACGGCGGCGACCCGGCATCTCCTATGCTCGGGCGCCTTGCCCGAGGAAGCGCCGATGCGCCGCACGGATGAGGGGCTCGTGCCCGAGACGGACGGCTGGTTCGTCCTCAACGCGGCCGAGGCGCGCTGGTTCGACGACGGCCCGTTCGGCCACTTCACGCCGTTCGCGGGAGACGTGCGCTTCCCGCGTGCCGGCATCAGCATCGCCGTGCTCCAGCCCGGGCAGCCGAACTGCCTCTACCACCGCGAGGAGGACGAGCAGGAGGACTTCCTGGTGCTCTCGGGCGAGTGCCTGCTGCTCGTCGAGGGCGAGGAGCGTCCGCTCAGGGCATGGGACTTCGTGCACTGCCCTCCCGGCACGGAGCACGTGTTCGTGGGCGCGGGCGACGGGCCGTGCGTGCTGCTGCTCGTGGGCACGCGCACCCCGGGCGCCAAGATCGTCTATCCGCGCTCGGAGCTGGCGGACCGTCACGGCGCCGGGGTGGACGAGGAGACCGGTTCGGCCGAGAAGGCGTACGAAGCCTTCCCGGAGACGAAGCCCACCCATTACCGCAGGGGCTGGTTGCCGGGGGCTTAGCCGGGAGCGCGCGGCTCGGCCGCGTGCGTACGGTTGTCTTCCAGTCGGGGCGGCCGGATTTGAACCGGCGATCTCCTCTCCCCAAAAGAGGCGCGGTACCAGGCTTCGCTACGCCCCGTCGGCGCGAGTTTAGACGCGCCGACGGGGGTAGCTCCTATGCACTATGTCCCTACAGGGTCCGCGGGCCGCGTCGACCACGCCGGCTTGGCATCGACCGCCGGATCGCTGGTGAGGTTCGCGGGGCTGCCGCCATCCGCGTCCATCACGTAGATCTCCGAGTTCCCGTCGCGGCCCGTGCCGAACGCGATGGACGCGCCGTCCGGCGACCAGGCGGGCTCGTTGTCGAACCCGGAGTCGTTCGTGAGGTTCGTCGGGTTGGCTCCGTCGGTGTCCATGACGAACACCTCGAGATCGCCCGTGCGGAACGACGCGAACGCGATCTGCTGGCCGTCCGGCGACCATGACGCCTCGCCGTCGAACGTGTCACTCGTGGTCAGGCGCGTCAGGTTGGCTCCGTCGGCGTCCATGACGTAGATCTCGGCGTTGCCGTCGCGGTCCGAGGTGAACGCGATCCGCCGGCCGTCGGGCGACCAGGTGGGCTCGCCGTCGAACGCCAGGTTGTCCGTCAGGGGCGTCGCGTTCTCGCCGTCGGCGTCGACCACGACGACCTCGGCATTGGGGCCCTGACCGGACGTGTAGGCGATCTTGGTGCCGTCCGGCGACCAGGCGGCGCCATCGTCCACGGCAGCGTCATTGGTGAGGTTCGTCTGGTCGGACCCGTCGGCATTCATCACCCAGAGGTCCGGGTTGCCGCTGCGGAACGAGGTGAAGGCGACCTGAGTGGAGTCGGCCGACCACGCGGCCGAGTCGTCGAACGCGGCGTTGCCGGTCAGGTTGTCCGCGCCACCGCCGCCCACCACGATCGAGTGGACGTCGGAGTTGCCGTCACGGTCGGAGCTGAAGGCGATCGCAGCGGTACCGGGGTCAGCCGAGGTCGTGAACGTGCGATCCGTCTGGCAGTTCACCCGGTTCGGGGTCTCCTCCTCGTCGGACACGCAGAGCTGGAAGTGGTACGTCGTGTCGGGAGTGAGGCCCGAGATGGCCTCCGACACGGGGTGCGGGTCGAGGTCGCTGATCGGGATCGTGCGCGGCGGCGTCTGGATGCCGTACGTCGTGTCCACGTCGTACTTCCAGAAGTACGTGGCGTCGCCTGAGAAGTTGGAGTAGATGTCGCCGTTCAGCGTCGCTCCGGTGTCGCTGATGTAGGTGGTCGGTTTGGGATCACCGGCTGAACAAGCCGACAGGAAGCCGACCGCGAGCAGGACGGGCAGGGCGATGAGAAGGCGCTTCAACGAGGACTCCCAACGGTAGGGGCGGCACTCAGGAAGACGCGATCTTCTCAGGACTTTTTGCGCAATGCAACCCTGCGCGCTCGCTAGGGTTGCCGCCTCCATGGCCGAGGTCCAGCCACTCCGCACGCTGCGCTACGACCCGCCCGCCGCGGGGCCGCTCGAGGACGTGATCGCGCCGCCCTACGACGTGATCGACGACGAGCTCCGCGACCAGCTCGTGGCGCGCAGCCAATACAACGTCGTGGAGATCGATCTGCCGCGCGCGGAGGGAGGAGGCGACCCCTACGAGCACGCGGCCACGACCATGGCAGCGTGGCGGGAGCGCGGGGTGCTGGTGCGCGAGGATGAGCCCGCGATCTGGGCCCTGCGCCAGGACTACACGGGCCCCGACGGCCGCGACCTCACGAGGACGGGCTTCCTCGCGCGCGTGCGCGTGGAGGACTACGGCCCGGGACGCATCCGGCCTCACGAGCGCACCCACCCGGGGCCGAAGGAGGATCGCCTCCGTCTCACGCGCGCGACGCGCACGAATCTCTCCCCCATCTTCAGCCTGTTCACGGACCCCGATGGCGCCGTGCGGGCGACGCTGGACCAGCTGGGCGTCGGTGAGCCCTTCGCCACCGCACCCGACCACGAGGGCACCCGCAACACGCTCTGGCGGATCTCCGACCCCGCCGCGGTCGGAAGCCTCGTCGACGGGCTCGCCGGGTCCGAGCTGCTGATCGCCGACGGCCACCATCGCTACGAGACGGCGAGGGTGTACGCCGAGGAGGTGGGCGGCGAGGGCGAACACCGCTACGTCCTGATGCTCCTCTGCTCGCTCGCCGACCCCGGCCTCACCATCTTCCCCACCCACCGCCTGCTCACGGGCCTGAAGGAGGACCGCGAGAAGCAGGAGGCCATCCGCGAGACGCTCATGCGCGACTTCGAGATCGAGGAGCTGCCGGCCGCGGCGGACCTCGAGCCGCCTTCCGACTCCAGGGTGGCGTTCGGGTACATGGACAGCTTCCACCGCAAGCCCTACCGGGTCACCCTCAAGGACCAGGCGATCGCCGACCGTGCGCTCGCCGGTATGCCGGAGCCGTATCGCCGGCTCGATACGGCAGTGCTGGAAGCGATCGTGCTCCGCGGCGCGCTCGGGATGTCGGAGGACGACATCTCCCACTTCCGGGGCCTCAACTACTCGAAGAGCCTGGACGACGCCATCGACGCGGTCGAGTCCGGCCGAGCCGACGCCGGGTTCTTCATGCGCGCCACGCCCGTGGACCAGGTGCGGGAGGTGGCCGAGGCCGGGGAATCGATGCCGCCGAAGTCCACCTACTTCTTCCCCAAGGTCCCCACGGGCCTCGTTTTCAGCCCGCTCGAGTAGCAGTTCGGCACTCGCCGGAAGTTGTGCCGAACACAATTTGCCTGCACTTCGGCATGTTCGGTCAGAGAAATTTGCGCGCGCTCTCCGGGTGGGTTACAACACGCATGCATGGCTCGGACCCTCCCGATGCCGGCTTCCGTCCCAGAGCCGGCGTATCTCATCGATCGACAACCCGAGTTGGAGCTCGTGGCAAAGGCCCTCGACGGCGCGTCGATCCACGGGAGCCTGCTTCTCTTCGAGGGCGCCTCGGGCATCGGAAAGTCCCGCCTCCTCACTGAGCTGGGCCAGATCGCCGAGGAGCTCGAGGCCGCCACGCTGCGCGCACGCGGGGGCGAGCTCGAGGTGGGCTTTGCGTTCGCAGTCGCCCGCCAGCTGCTGGAGCCGCGGCTGAGCCCGGACGATCCGGTTGAACGCGCCGAGCTCCTCGCGGCGGCGGGCGCGGCCGCGCCGCTGCTCACCTCGGCGAGCGTGGACGGGAACGGCCGTGGGAACGGAAACGGGAGCGGAAACGGCCACGGCCCGTCGACCGACGCGACGCTCAACGGCATGTGGCGCCTGGTCAGGCGACTCGCGGAGCGACGCGTGGCGCTGATCGCCGTCGACGACCTGCAGTGGGTCGACCGGCCGTCGCTCGAGTTCCTGCTGTACCTGGCGCAGCGCCTGGAGGATCTGCCCGTGGTGATCGTTTGCTCACGCACCACGGGCGAGACCGGACCGAACGCCGACCTCGCGGATCGCCTCGACTCGGTGCCGTCCGCGCAGGTGGAGCGACTGGCGCCGCTGAGCGCGGACGGGATCGCCCTGCTCGCCCAAGACGAGGGCTTCCCCGACGCGGCCGACGACTTCCTGCTCACCCTCGCCAGGGAATCCGGGGGAGTGCCCTTCCTCGTGAAGGCGCTCCTCGCGAGCGCCAGGGAGGCGGGACTCGACGGCCAGTCCGACCCCCGGGGGCTGGTGGGGATCGGATCGGAGTCCGTCGGGCGGGCGACCGCGCGTCGCCTCGACCGGCTTCCTCCGGGCGCTCGGGCGCTCGCCGAGGCCGCGGCGGTGCTCGGGCCGGACGCAACCCGCGCCCGAGCGGCAGAGGTGGCCGAGCTCGACCACTTCACCGGCCTCGAGGCCGCCGAGACGCTGCGACGTGCCGAGCTGTTCGACGCCACCCCGGGACTGCGCTTCCGCCACGGGATCGTGCGCGCGTCCATCTACGACGGGCTCTCACCGCGCGCGCGGGTAGGAGCGCATGTACGGGCCGCGCGTGCGCTGGCCGAAGCCAATGCGTCGCCGGTGCGGACCGCCGAGCACCTGCTTCAGGCGCAACGCCTCGGCGAGCCGTGGGCGCTCAGGGCGCTCCAGGAGGCCGGCCGGTCCGCCCTCGCGGCCGGCCGTGTGGAGTCCGGCATCGCATACCTGCGCCGCGCGCTCGACGAGGACCCGGTGGCCGAGGCGCGCTCAGAGCTGCTCGCCGAGCTGGGCGAGGCCGAGGCTGCGTCCGGCGACCCGGCCGGAGCGGCCCGCCTGGCACTCGCGGCCGAGGACGCACAGTCTGGCGGCCAGCGCGCGCACACGCTGGAGCGCCTTGCGGGCGCACTCTGGCTCCTCGGTCAGGACGCCACAGCCGCCCAGGCCTTCGAGCGTGCGCTCGATCTGGCGGAGGCGGACGGCGACAACGTGCGGGCGGCACGGCTGCGCGCCGGCCTGATGCTCACCGCCCGCTTCGACTCCGAGCTGCGGGTGCAGACGATCGAGCGGCTGGCACCATCGCTGAGAGAGCCGGCCTTCGGCCGGGAGCGCCACCCCGCGCTGGTGGCGTCGGTGGCGTTCGAGCGCGCCCTCGCCGGACGCCGCGCCACGCGCGTGGCCGACCTGGCGGAACGCGCCCTCGAGCCGATGCTGGCGGACCTCGACTCGGTGCCCGGTCCGGAGTGCTACGCCGCCTGCTGCGCGCTGCTCTGGTCCGACTCGCTGGCCACCGCGGAGGCCGGCCTCACCATGGCGCTCGAGGCCGCTCGGCAGCGCGGGAACGCCGCCGCCGTGGCCACCACCTCCGGCTTCCGGGCTTGGACCGTGTTGCAGCGAGGCCGGATAGGGCACGCGGCCGCAGATGCGCTCGAGGCGAGCAACTGCGAGGGCGACGGGCCCGCGCCGGCCATTCCCAGCCCCGCCACGATCCTGGCCGAGATCGACATGGAGCAGGGGCGGCTGGACGAGGCCGCGCTCACCCTCGAGGACCCGGCTCAGCAGACCACCTGGGCGAACGGCCCCCGGCACGCCTTTCACCTGGCCGCCCGCGGTCGCCTTCACCACCTCCGCGGAGACAACGATGCCGCCGTCGAGGAGCTGCTCGAGAGCGGGCGCCGGCTGGAGTCGCTCGGCGTGCACAACCCGGCCGTGCTGCCATGGCGCTCGCGCGCGGCGATGGCCGCCGCCGGCACGGGAGACCGCGCACGTGCGATGACGCTGGCTGCCGAGGAGGTGTCGCTCGCGCGTACCTTCGGTGCCGCGCGACCGCTGGGCGTGGCCCTTCGCGCCGCGGCGCTGGTGGGTCCGGCGGACGAGCGCCTGGAGCGGCTTCGCGAGGCCGTCGACTGCCTGGAGCGCTCCCCCGGAGCGCTCGACCGCGCCCGCGCGCTGATCGACCTGGGCGCCGAGCTGCGCCGGGGCGGCAAGCGCCGCGAGGCCCGCGACCGCCTCCGCGCCGGCATGGACCTGGCCCAGCGGTGCGAGGCCTCGGCGCTCGAGGCACGCGCACGCGAGGAGCTCATGGCGGCCGGCGCGCGGCCACGCCGCCAGCGCCTGAGCGGCACGGAGGCGCTGACCCCGCGCGAGCGCCAGGTGGCCCAGCTCGCCGCCCGTGGCGTGCGCAACCGGGATATCGCCCAGCGCCTCTTCATCACCCCCAAGACGGTGGAGTGGCACCTGGGGAACGCGTACCGCAAGCTCGAGCTGCACTCCCGCGGCTCCCTCATCGGCGCGCTCGGCGAGCCCGACCAGCTCGAACAGGTCAGCTGAGCCGAGCCCGGACGCAAAGGGGGCCCGCCTGAGCGGGCCCCCGATGCGCTGGCTGAAACCCTCGTCCTACCGGACCAGGGAGATTGCTGCGCCTCTCGCCTTGACTGAGACGCGCAGCTTGACCGTGCGGTTCGTGCGGATCCGCTTGGTCAGGGTGCCCAACTTGCGTCCATTCCTGCCGAGCACCTTCACCCGCAACCTCGCGTAGCGGGTGTTGCTCTTGACGCGTACAGCGAGGAACACCTTGCCGCCCCGCTTGATGAGCCGCGCCGAGCGGATCGAAGCCCGAACCTTCGGCTTCGGCTTCGCCGACGGGTTGGCCACGGGCGGCACCTGTACCTTGGCGCGATCCCCGGCACTCGGGGGATTCGTGCCCTCGGCACCGTTCACCGGCGGGTCGTCGTCGAAATCACCCGGCGGAACCGGCGTCACCGCCGTGCCGAACTCGACATCGATGTCCCGCAGGATTCCCTCGGGTACGAAGTAAGCGACCACGTTGATGCTCTGTGGATCGCTGTTGATGACCTCGACCGCGGCGTTGCCGTTCGCATCCGTGTAGCGGCAGACCGGCGCATTGCCGAGCAGCGGAGCGTCCTCGCCACCAACCGTGAACCGGTTACCGACGGGTCCGGTGGTACCGGAGAAACCGAACGCTCCGTCAGCCTCGTCATCGACGAAGAAGCAGACACGCTCGTCCGCGAACGCCCTTCCATCCACGTCCTGCGCGTGAGCAACCACGATGCGGGCAGTGGAGTTCGCCGTGCCCGGGCCCTTCGGGAAGTAACCCAGGTACTTGGTGAACAGGGAACGCACTTCCTTGGCCAGCGGTGCCGACGGCTTCGCCGTATCGTCGACAGCCTGATACGGGTACCGCGCGGTGGCCACGATGCTCGACCGGCCGAGGACGTCCACGTCCTCGAGGTCACAGCCCCCGTTGTCGTTCTTGACCGCTCCAACGGCGTCGTAGAAGGCGCCGGTGCCCGGGTTGTACTCGACCTGTGCCTCACCGTGCTCGTCCGTGTAGACGGCCACGTTCTGAGGACCGGCCGGCGTCAGCCGGAACGGCGGCTGCTGGTCGTTGCGGCGCAGGCAGTTCGTCGGCCTGGCCACCTCGGTGCGGAGCACCTCCGCGAAGGCCCAGTACGGGTAGAACCCGTCAACCAGGAATCCGCGGAAATTGTTGCCCTGCGCCGGCCCGTCGATGCCGGACGAAAGCCCCGGCCGCGACGTGGACGGAATGTACGTGCCGTAGAACGGCGCGTAGTAGTTGTGGGCAAGCGCGTTGCCCACAGTGTTGCGGCTGTACACCTGCGACTTGTCGGCAGGCTCCAGCGAGCCGACTCCGCCGATGTCAGAGCCGCCGGTGTTCTTGGCGATCTGGACGTCGACTCGGGCGGCCGGCATGGGAGCGTCACCGGCGTTCAGGTTGCCGTCGCTGAGCAGCGTGCTCAGAACGAGCGGATCGAACGGGCCGAACGTGTTCGGGCCCGACGAGTCACCAAAGACCCGCGAGAACGGTCCCGAGCTGCTGCTCGGCAGCTTGCAGTTGTCGACTGCGTCCACAACCGCGGTTCCGGGTCCGCAGTAGCCACCCACGTGGCCCTCGGCCTTGGTGAGGTCGTCATGGATGTCCCAACGCGCCGCGTTGTTGTCCGGATCGGAGTCCGAGTCGTCGGCCACCGCGGCGGCGAGGGCCGGCCAGGCGTCCGGCAGCGTGTAGCTGGTGCCGCCAGGTCCTGTGGAATGTCCCGGTCACCTTCACCTGGATGCGACCATTCGAGTCGCCCGCGGTGAAGATGCCGTCGCCGGGCGGGTCGCCCAGACGCGGATCGCCAGTCGGATCAGCCGAGCCCACCTCGTCGATGAAGGGGGTGTTGAGGCTCATCCAAATGGTCAGGAACTGGTGCTTGAGGATGGGCGTGCCCGCCTCATCGGCCACCACTAGCTTCACGCGTGCGAACCCCGGCTCGAGGCTCACTATGTCGGCTGCCACGCAATCCTCGAAACCCGTGATGGTCGAGGTCTCGATCTGGGGCTTCTCCCCCGGACCCGTCCACGACTCGACCAGCCAGTCCACGCTCGCCCCGGCCTCGCCGATGTCCGGATGGCACTTCACGAGCCGAATCTGCTCGCCGCGCCAGGCCAGGTAGGGGATGTTCGTGGTCTGCGGGTCTTGTGGGCCCTGTGCAGCGGCTGGACCGGTCGCCAGCGCCGTGCCCAGAACACACGCAAGGAACGCGAGGCTCATTCTGAGCCTCCCGAGTCGTCGCATGGACAACCTCCTGAAGGTTTGGTGCGCCCACCCTTCTGGCGAGCGCCTGAAGAGGCCAACGTATGTCGGCTGGGCGCATATCGCACCGGGGGCGGGTACCGGTCTTGCCGGTGGTCCACCCCGGGTCAGGGCCACTTGAGCCCCGGGAATAGCGGCCGGGGTCCCCGGGTTTTCAGGGAGCCGAGAGACGCGGCCTCTAGCATGGCCGCCGTGGTCAAGATCTACACGCGCAAGGGCGACGACGGCACCACCGGCCTCTGGTACGGCGGGCGGGTGGCCAAGCACGACGGCCGTCCCGAGGCGTACGGCTCTATCGACGAGGCCGCCTCCGCCCTCGGGGTCTGCCGCGCGGCGGCCGAACGCGGAGGCGAGCTGTACGAGGACATCCTCCGGATCCAGAACGAGCTGTTCGTCGCCGGCGCCGAGCTGGCCACCGCGCCTGAGGCCTCCGGGCGACTCGAGGCCGGGGTCTCGCGCGTGACCCCCGAGATGGTGGACCGCCTCGAGAGCGACATCGACCGCTACATGGAGCGGGTGGACCTGCCGCCGAAGTTCGTGATCCCCGGCGGCACCGAGCTCTCGGCGCTGCTCGACGTGGCCCGGACCGCGGTGCGGCGGGCGGAGCGCCGCGTGAGCGCGCTCCACCATTCAGGCGAGCTCGACGGCGAGCTCGTCGTGAGATATCTGAACCGGCTCTCCGACGCGCTGTTCGCGATGGCGCGCTTCGCGGACGAGCCGGATCCCGAGCTCTTCGAAGGGAGAGGATGAGAGCCACCGCCAGCCGCAGGCACGGGTCGCTCAAGCACGACCTGAAGGTCCGTACCCATCGGCTGCTCGCCGACGAGCCGCGCGAGAACGGCGGCGACGACAGCGCGCCCAGCCCACAGGAGCTGCTCGCCGCGAGCCTCGCCTCCTGTACCGCGATCACCATCGAGATGTACGCCACCCGCAAGGGCTGGGACGTGGGCGACCTCGAGGTGGACGTGGACTACGAGCCGGCCCAGCGCGGCTCGCCCACCCGCTTCAGCATGGAGGTGCGGATGCCCAAGGAGCTGCCGGACGAGCAGCGCGAGCGCCTCATGCAGATCGCAGCCAAGTGCCCGGTGCACCGCGCGCTCGAGGGCGAGGTCATGTTCGACGAGCGCGTGAAGCTCGTTTAGCCGTCAGGCTGGCTAGTCGGCCTTCCGGCGCTCCCACATCTCGATCGTCCCGAAGCCGCGGTAGCCGAGCCGCTCGTAGACGGGCCGGCCGAGCTTCGTCGCCTGCAGCGTGCTCACCTCGCAGCCGCGCGCCCGGCCATCGGCCAGCGCTCGCCGCATCAGCCCGGGCGCGAGGCCGTGCCCGCGCGCCTCGGGCACCGTGGCCACCCACCAGATGCTGCAGTCGCCGCCGTGGTCCAGGCTGACCACGGAGGCCGCGGGCCGGCCGTCATGTCGTGCGATGTAGTTGAAGCGCGGGTCGGCGGGCCCGTCGCCGAGGATCCGCTGAAACGCGTCGCCGGTCTCGTAGGCGAGGTCGTTGATGCGGCCGAGGTCGCCCAGCGACGGGTTGGCGTCCGGCTCGGGATCGTCGGGGCCGGGGCGCTCCACGTCCCGGAGCTCGGCGATCATCGCCGTGGGCGTGGCGTCCAGGTGGTGGCCGGCGTCGGCGAGCAGCGCCCGTGCGCGCGCGTGGTGCTCGGGCACCCAGACCGTCCAGGCGAGGATGCCGGCCTCGTCGTATGCCGCGGCCAGCGCCGGGAGCGCGGCCGCCAGCGCGTCCTCGCTCTCGTACAGCACGGAGTTCGGCAGCGAGCGCTCCGGCACCGCCGGGGTCACCCCGGCCAGGACCCCGTCGAACTCCAGGCAGCGGCCCGACGACGCCGAGGGAACGGCGCGGAAGGCGACCCACATGCTCTCGTGCATGCGCTGCCAGAGAGCCTCGTCCGACATCCCGCCGCGGATAATAGGCCGGTGGTCACGGCGCCCTCGCTCCGGGAGCTGCTCCTCACAGCCGAGGAGGCCGCTCAGCTGGACGCTCCCGGCTCGACCGACGCCGCCGTGCTCGTGCCGCTGATCGCGGGCCGCTCCGGGCTCGTCGCGGTGTTCACCGAGCGTCGCGAGGACATGCGCCGCCACGCCGGCGAGATCTCGTTCCCGGGCGGGCGCCAGGACACGCCCGACGAGGACCTCCGCGAGACGGCCCTGCGAGAGGCGGAGGAGGAGATCGGACTCGAGCGCGCGCGCGTCGAGCTGGTGGGGGCGCTACCGCCGGTCGGAACGTTCGTGACCGGCTATCGCGTGCACGCCTTCGTGGGACTGGTGGCCGAGGGGCGAGACTGGCGCCCTCAGGAGACCGAGGTCGCGCGCGTGCTGGAGCTGAGCCTCGCGGACCTCGTCAGCGGCCACGAGATGCAGCGCCTGGTGCGCAAGGGCGTGCCGTTCAGGACGCCCACGTACACGGTGGACGGACACCTCGTGTGGGGAGCGACCGCACGGATCGTGCGGTCGCTCCTCGAGCGCCTCGCCCCGCTTCTCTGAAGCGTGCTTCGCGGAAGCAGCCGGCTCGGCCGGCTGCGCCCCGATGGTCTCCTAGATGTCCTTCTCGATGGGGACGCCCACCAGGTTGCCCCACTCGGTCCAGGAGCCGTCGTAGTTCTTCACGTCCCCCTCGCCGAGGAGCTCGTGCAGCACGAACCAGGTGTGCGCGGAGCGCTCGCCGATCCGGCAGTAGGCGATCACCGGGCCGCCGTCGATCACGCCCTTCGAGGTGTAGAGCTGGCGGAGCTCGTCGGCTGACTTGAAGGTGCCGTCCTCCTGCACCGACTGGGCCCACGGCACCGATGCCGCGCCCGGGATGTGCCCGGAGCGCTGGGCGCCCTCCTGCTCGTACCCGGCCATCGAGATCAGCTCACCCGAGAACTCCTGAGGCGAGCGCACGTCCACGAGGCTGGTGCCCTGGTCGAGCGCCTCGAGCACCTCGCCGCGGAACGCGCGGATCGACTGGTCGCCCTCGCCGGCGTTGAAGGTCTGAGGCTCGTATCGCGGGACGTCGGCCGTGGTCGGCCGGCCCTCTGAGATCCACTTCTCGCGCGGGCCGTTCACAAGCTTCACGTTGTCGTGGCCGTAGTACCTGAGGTACCAGAACGTGTACGCGGCGAACCAGTTGTTGCGGTCGCCGTAGAGCACGATGGTGTGGTCGTTCGAGATCCCGCGGCTCCCGAAGAGCTCGCCGAACTCGGCCGGACCGAGGAAGTCGCGCTTCACCTGGTCCTGGAGGTCCTTCTTCCAGTCGAAGCCGATCGCACCGGGGATGTGCGCCTCCGCGTAGAGCGCGGGGTTCTCGTCGACCTCGACGATCCGGATCGATTCGTCGCTCAGGTGATCCTCGACCCACTGTGTGTCAACGAGAACGTCGTTGGCGTAGTCAGACACCGGTACCTCCATTTCCTTGATTAGCTTCGGGATTCAGGTATTTAGAGATTCAGACTACTAGGCGTCGTATGCTTCCAGCCGTGGAGTATGCGCCGCTGCGCCCGGTGCCCCTTACTCCGGCCGGGCCGGTGGATCCTCGTCGCGCCGTTGCCCACGTGGCGGCCCTTCTTCCGGCGCTGGAACCGGTGCCCGCGAAGGCCCTCGCGCTGGTGGTGCTGGCCGGCCGCGACCGGGCCCGAGGCCGCCGCGGAGCTCGAGCTTTCCGAGCGCGACCTGGCCCGCGCGCTCGCCGACGCCCGCACCGCGCTCAGACGCTCCGTGCGCCCGCTCGCGGGCAGCGGCTGGTGCGGGCGAGCGGAGGCGCTCGTGTCCGACCGGCTCGACGGCGTGCTCGACGACGCCGGCGCCGCTCGCCTCGACGTGCACCTGCGCAACTGCCCGCGCTGCGTCGAGCACGAGCGCCGGCTCATCCAGGGCCAGAACGGCCTCGTCGGCGCGTTCGGCCGGGCGCCCGCGGACGCCGAGCCCGCCGAGCTCACCCTGGTGCGGCCCGTCGAGCCGGCGGAGCCGGTGGACCCGCAGTCACTCGCGAGCATCGTGGCCGTCTCGGCCGGGGTGCTGATCGTGCTGTCGGCGCTGCTCGTGATCGCGGCCATCGCGTTCGCGCTGGTGGCGCTGCTCGGGCTCTAGCGAAGGATCTCGTTCACGGCCCGGGTCATCCCGGCGAGCCAGGCGTCGTGGCGGCCCGGATCCTCCGCGACCACCGCCACCGGGAGCCGCCAGCGCTCGCCGGCCTCCCGCGCCAGCCGCTCCCCCTCCCCCAGTAGCTCGGCCGGCGCCGGCCCCGCCGCCTCGTACACCAGCCCGCGCACCGGCGTGTCCACGATGTGTGCCAGCAGCGTCTCGAGCCGCACGCCGTGGAGGCCGGCCACGGAGGGACCCGAGGCGCTGCCGAGCAGCCAGCAGACCACCGACACGCCCTCCAGGTGCGGCACCAGCGTGGCCAGGCGGTCCGGATCGGCCACGACGGGCTCCACGCCCGCCGCCGCGAGCTCCGGCGCGGCCTCGGCGCGCCGGGTGGTGCCCCTCACCTCAAGCCCCTCCGCGGCCAGAGCCGCCGCCAGCGCGCGGCCGCGACAGCCGCAGCCGACGATCAGAGCACGAGCCATCGCCCGTCCGGCCGCTCAGGCATCCGGGCGCCGGCGCAGCTCGTCGCGCCAGCGCTGGTCCTCGGCCACCTGCTCGCGGATGTCGTCCTCGGTCAGCTCCGCTCGCCCGCTGGCGCGCCTCCGCACGTTCTGCGCCTCGAGCATCTGGTCCACGTCGTCGAGCTCCAGCTCGGCCTCCAGCTCGGGCGAGCGCGTGGGACGCCAGTCCACCTGCTCCGCGCCCGAGCCCGGATACCAGCGGCCGAGCGCGTAGAAGATCCCGCCGGCCACGACGAAGGCGCCCAGCACGAAAACGCCGAACTCGTCCATCGGCCGAGTCTACGCCGCCTCCGGGCGACGGTCAGAGCCAGCGGGTGCGGAAGGGCCCGGTGACCTCGAACACGGCACCGGTGCCGTCGAAGCGCTGCGATGAGAAGTAGAGCCTGCGCCCGCGCGGGTCGAACACCACGCCGCAGAGCTCGGAGGTGGTGTGGTGCGGCCCGCTGCAGGTGAGGAAGCGAGCGATCCGGCGGCCCGGCGTGATCAGGACGATGTCGAGGTTGCCGGTGCCGTTGTCCTCGCAGACGTAGAGGTCGCCGGAGCGCGCCACGGTGATGTTGTCGACCCCGAAGAGCGGCGGGTCGGTCAGCGTGGCGGCGTCGTAGATGACCTCGATCCGCCTCCAGCGCGTGTCGTAGGCGTGCACCTTGTTGTCGGCGGTCGTGGCCACGTAGACGATGCCGCTGTCGAACCAGATCCCCTCGCCGCGGGCGAACTTGGTGTATCCGGGCACCTGCTGGCGCGTGGGAGTGGTGGCCGCCGACGGGTCGGGCACCTGGTGCCATGTGACCAGGCCGTTCGGCGCGACGGCCGCGATCTCGAGCCGCCCCTCGGAGAGGTCCGGCCAGCGCTTCGGCGTGAAGCGGTAGAACCCGCCGTCGCCGATGTCCTCAGTGAGATAGACGCGCTTTCCGCGCGGGTCCACGGCGGCGGCCTCGTGCTTGAACACGCCCAGTGCGGGGCGGGCCACCGCGGTCCGGATGCCCTGGGGGTCGCACTCCCACACCTGGCCGCGATCGACCTCCTCGCAGGAGAGCCAGGTGCCCCACGGCGTGGCCCCGCCGGAGCAGTTGATGTTCGTGTTGGCGAGGATCCTGTACGCGGACTTGATCCGGCCGTTGCAGTCGAAGCGGATGGCCTCCGCGCCGCCGCCGATGGATGCCGGCGCCTCGCAGTTCGACACGAGGATCCAACCGCCGTCGCGCGTCGGGTAGGTGGCCTGCCCGTCGGGGAAGAGGTGCCACGGGAACGTGGTGCCGCTCACCGGCTGCTGCGCCCGTGCGATGAGCCGCGAGCGGAACCCGCTCGGCAGGCTCAGGCCGTTCGCGTCCGGTGCCCCGAGCGGCCCGTAGGGACCGGGCGCGGGACGGACCGTCGCGGCCAGCGCCTCGCGCCAGAACTCGGCCCCGAACGCAAGCGTTCCGGCGGCCATGGCGCCCGTCTGGATGAACTCGCGTCGCCTTTGCACATGCCACTTCTACACGAAATTCACAAGGCGGTCGCCCGTACTCGCGATCGGCGACAATTCCCCGCGATGTAGCCACGACCTTCCGGGAGAGCCTTGATCGACTTCGAGCTGACCGACGAGCAGCGACTGATCCGCGAGACAGCGCGCGATTTCACCGACAACGAGATCGTTCCGCGCGCGCGAGAGAACGACCGCAACGAGCACTTCGACACCGAGCTCGTGCAGAAGATCGCGGACATCGGCTTCCTCGGCGCGATCGTGCCCGAGGAGTACGGCGGCCGCGGAGTGGACTACCGCACCTACGGGCTGATCGTGGAGGAGGTGGGGCGCGGCGACTCGGCCATGCGCACCGTCGTCTCGGTGGTGACCTCGCTCGTCTGCTCGTCGATCGTGCGCTGGGGCACCGAGGAGCAGAAGAAGGAGTGGCTGCCGCGGCTCTGCTCCGGCGAGGCGCTCGGCTGCTTCGGCCTCACCGAGCCCGACACCGGCTCCGACGCCTCGAACCTGAAGACGCGCGCCGAGAAGATCGACGGCGGCTGGCGCATCACCGGCGGGAAGATGTGGATCTCGCTCGGCAACTACGCGAAGCTCGCGATGATCTTCGCCCAGACCGATCCCGAGAAGAAGCACCGCGGCCTCGCCTGCTTCCTCGTGCCGACTGACTCGAAGGGCTTCTCCTCCCAGGAGATCCACGGCAAGCTCGGCCTGCGCGGATCGGACACCGCCGAGCTGGCGCTCGACGGCATCGAGGTGCCGGACGGCGCGCTGATGGGCGAGGTGGGCGACGGCTTCAAGATCGCGATGTCCGCGCTCGACTCCGGGCGCTTCAGCGTGGCCGCCGGCTGCGTGGGCATCTGCAAGGGAAGCCTCGACGCGTCCGTTGCCTACGCCAAGGAGCGCAAGCAGTTCGACCGGCCGATCGCCTCCTTCCAGCTCGTGCAGGAGATGATCGCCGACATCGTCGTGCAGACCGAGGCCGCGCGCGGGCTCGTCTGGCGGGCCGGGTGGCTCAAGGACACGGGCCAGCCGAACACCACCGAGACCTCCATCGCGAAGCTCTACGCGACCGAGGCGGCGGTGAACTGCGCCAACCAGGCGATCCAGGTGCACGGCGGCTCCGGCTACGTGGACGACTACCCGGTAGAGCGCTACCTGCGTGACGCGCGCGTGACCACCCTGTACGAGGGCACCTCCCAGATCCAGAAGTTGATCATCGCCCGCTCGGTGACGGGCGTGAACGCGATGGTCTGATGGCCACCGTCCTCACCGAGATCCAGGGCGCCGTAGGGCTCGCGACGCTCAACCGGCCCGACGCGCGCAACGCGCTGTCGCCCGAGCTGATGGAGGAGCTCGCGGCGGCGCTGGAAGGCTGGGACGCCGACCCGGCGGTGGGCTGCATCGTCATCGCGGGCAGCGACGAATGGTTCGCCGCGGGCGCGGACATCAGGAACATGGCCGACCGCGACTTCCAGGACATGCTCGAGGCGCCCTCCGCGGCGTTCTGGCCACGGCTCGCGGCCATCCGCACTCCGCTGATCGCCGCCGTGTCCGGCTACGCGCTCGGCGGCGGCTGCGAGCTGGCGCTCGCCTGCGACATGATCGTGGCCTCCGAGAAGGCGGAGCTCGGGCAGCCCGAGATCCTCCTCGGGATCATCCCCGGCGGCGGTGGCACGCAGCGGCTCGCCCGCGTGATCGGCAAGCAGCGGGCGATGGAGCTGGTGCTCACCGGCCGGAGGATCTCGGCCACCGAGGGCTACGAGATGGGGCTCGTGAACAAGGTCTCGCAGTCGAAGGAGTGGCTCACGGACGCGCTCGAGCTGGCAGCGTTGGTGGCGCGCCGGCCGCCGATCGCGGCGCGCCTCGGGAAGCAGGCGGTGCTCGCCGCCGACGAGACCACCCTCAGCGCCGGGCTGGCGCACGAGCGGCGCCTGTTCGAGCTGGGCATGGCCACCGAGGATCGCCGCGAGGGGATGCGGGCCTTCCTGGAGAAGCGCAAGCCGGAGTTCCGCGGCCGGTGAGCGCCGAGCTGCCGAGCACGCTCGGCGTGGTCGGGGCCGGGACGATGGGAGCCGGGATAGCCCAGCTCGGCTGCGCGGCCGGCATGCGGGTGGTGCTGCACGACCCGCTCCCCGAGGCTCTCGAGAGCGGGCTCGAGCGCGTGCGCCGCGGGCTCGAGCGCTGGATCGAAAAGGGCAGGCTCTCCGCGGACGCGGCGGGCGGGCTCGAGCCGGCCGGCGAGCTCGAGGGTCTCGCCGGCTGCGAGCTCGTCATCGAGGCGGCACCCGAGCGGCTCGACCTCAAGCGCGAGCTGTTCGCCCGCCTGTCGGAGGTCTGCTCAGGCGACGCGGTGCTGGCCACGAACACGTCGTCGATAACCGTGACCACGCTGGCGGGCGCCGCGGCCCGGCCCGAGAACGTGGTCGGGATGCACTTCTTCAACCCACCGCCGCTGATGAAGCTGCTGGAGGTGATCCGCGCCGACCAGACGGGTGATCGCGCCGTGGCGGTGGCTAGGGCCACCGGCGAGGCGATGGGAAAGACCGTGATCCTCGCCAGCGACGGCCCGGGCTTCCTGGTCAATCGCTGCGGGCGGCCCTTCGGCGCGGAGGCGCTGCGGCTCCTCCAAGAGCGGATGGCCACCCACGAGCAGATCGACCGGATCTGCCGGCTCGGCGGGGGCTTCCGGATGGGCCCGTTCGAGCTGATGGACCTCGTCGGGGTCGACGTGGGGTTCGAGGTGGCGAAGTCGTTCACCGAGCTCTCGTTCGGCGAGCCGCGCTGGAAGCCGAGCCCGATCCAGTCGCGCATGGTTGCCGCGGGACGGCTGGGCCGGAAGACCGGCCGCGGGTACTACGACTATCCGGACGAGGGGCCGTACCGGCCCGAAGACCCGGAGCCGCGCGAGCCCGGCGGCGGCGACGGGGAGGCCGTGTCGATCGTCGGCGAGGGGCCCCTGGCCAGCGGCCTGCGCGAGCGCGCCGACGCCGCCGGCTTCGACGTCTCGGAGGATGGCACCGCGCCGCTGGTGGTCGACGCTCGCATGCCCGCCGACGAGCCGCTCGCCGTGACGGGCTCTCTGCTCGTGCTCTGCGCCGAGCGCTCGCTCGCGGCCATGGGCGATCCGGGAGCGGTGGGCTTCCACGTCCTGCCGCCGATGGACGACGTGCGCCTGGCCGAGCTCACGCGCCTTGACGGCACGCCGCGTGCCGTCGCCGAGTCGGCCGAGCGCTTCTTCGCGCGCCTCGGACTCCACACCGAGTGGGTGGGCGACGCTCCGGGACTCGTGCTCGGCCGGATCGTCTGCCAGCTCGTGAACGAGGCGGCCTTCGCGGTGGGCGAGGGTGTGGGCTCCGCGGACGACGTGGACGCCGGGCTCATGCTCGGGCTCAGCCATCCTCGCGGCGCGGTGGCGTGGGGCGACGAGATCGGCCTCGACCACGTGCTGGCCACGATCGACGCCCTCTGGACAGAGCGCCACGAGGAGCGCTACCGCGCGGCGCCGCTGCTGCGGGCCGGCAACGGAATGCGAGGCTGAGGTGATGGCCACCGCCGACCTCACCGTGCTGGCGCTCGGCCGGCCCGGAGTGAGCGCGAGCGAGTACATCGCCGAGATCCAGCGCCGGCTCGCCAGGCAGGACCGGGTCGTCTACCGGATGCACGCCATGGGCACCTCGCTGGAGGGGTCTACGGAGGACATCCTCGCGCTGGTGGGAGAGCTGCACGCGGTCCCCTTCGAGCAGGGCATCCCGCGTGTGTACACGGTGCTGAAGCTCGACGAGCGCCGGGACAGGCCGGACCAGACGCTGGAGGACAAGGTGCGCTCGGTGGAGGACCTGCTCGGCGAGGCCTAGCGCAGCGCCTCGTCGAAGAACCGCACGACGCGGCGCTCGTACTCCTCGGGATCGGCGTCGTAGCCGCCGGTGTGGCCGCTGTCGGTCTTCCACAGCTGCTTGGGCTCCCCGGCGGCCTCGTAGTAGTCGGCCGACAGGCTCTCGCCGCCCTGGCCGCGCTCGGCGTAGATGAGGAACACCGGTGTCGGGGCGATCCGCGGGACGAGATCCTTCAGGTTCTCAGGCGGCATCCGCCCCGCGAAGACCATCGTTCCGAGCGTCGTGGAAGCCCAGGTGGAGAGCTGGCCCCACTTGTCGCTGCCCGGCAGTTCGAGGCCCTCGCGCACGGAGCGGATACCGGCTCCCTCCGAGACCACGGCCTTGAGGGCGTCGGTGTCGGCCGCGGTCTCGAGGAGCATCTCGCCACCGACCGAGCGCCCGATCCCGCCGATCCGCTCGGGGTCGACGTCCGGTCGCTCGCGCAGGAACGCGATCGCCGCGTCCACGTCCTTCGTCCCGCCCCAGCCGAGCGAGTTCGGATCCCCGTCGCTGTCCCCCTCCCCGCGCCGGTCGAAGAGCAGCACGCCGTAGCCGTGCCGGGCCAGGAAGCTTGCGGCCTGCCGGGGACCGCTGCGGCCCGGGAACGCGATCACCGCCGCCCGGTTCTTCGAGGGGATGTACCAGCCCTCGAGCTCGAGGTCGTCGCCGGTCTCGAACTTCACGTTCTCGTAGTCCGCGCCGCCGAGCTTCGGGTCGGGCACCACCGCCCGGCCCATGTGCGTGTAGGGGTAGGCCACCATGAACGGCCCTATGAACCCGATCAGGACGACCACGCCCGCCAGGCCGATCAGGCCTCGCCGCAGGTAGCGCCAGGCGAGGTTTCCCTCCGTTCGCCGCGAGCGCCACAGCGTCACAGCCGCGAGCACCACGAGCACGACGCCGGCCGGCAGCGTCACGAGCCCGGTGTAGTCATCGCCCGAGGCGCCGACCTCGCGCGTGTAGTACCAGCCCTCGAGTCCCGCCACGATCCCGAAGATGCCCGTGAGCAGCGCAAGCGTGGCGCGCCAGCCTGCGCGCAGCCGCGGGTACGCGGCGGCGGCGAGGCCCAGCGCGGCCAGCGGAATGAGCCCGCTGACCAGGTGGTCACCCGCCGAGGTCCCCTCCTCGGGCTGGATGAACGAGTCGTCGAGCACGTGGACGGCGATCACGCCGACCGCGACGAGGAAGACGATCCGTTCTCGGCCCACGGGCCGGTTACTCGTAGTCGGGATCCTGCTCCAGCCTGAACAGCTCCCGCGCCGCGAACGCGGTGTCGGAGAAGTCCGAGAACAGACCGTCGACGCCGAGCCGGTAGAAGGTCAGGTACTCCTCCACGGGGTTGCCCGCGTAGTCGCTTGCCAGCCTCCGCTGCTCGTTACGGAACGTCCACGTGTGGATGAGCAGCCCGTGGTCGTGGGCCCGCTCGACCAGGTCGGTCGGCGGCAGCAGTGCGCGGTCGGCCTCGTCCACGAGGCCGTCGCCGTTCGCGTCCGCGACCGTCCCGTCGGGGTTCAGCGCGATCGCACGTGAGCTGACGATGTACGGCTTCCACGGCCCGATGCCGTCGGCGTAGGTGCTGATCTCCTCGAGCCCTTCGTCGGTCGCGAAGAAGCCGAAGGTGCGGCTCTGCAGCTCCGGGTCGCCCGAGACGGTCCAGTCGTACGGACGGTCGAACGGCGGCGCGTAGGTGATCGTGCCGTCCGGGGCCACGTCGTTGGCGTCCACCAGCTGGACCAGGCGCACCGGGGTGAGCCGGTTGAGCAGCTTCAGGTTGGACTGCTCGAACGACTGGATGAACACGGGCGCGCGGCGATGGTTCAGGCCCGCCCGGCGCAGAGCCTTGACGAGCCGGCGCTCGAGCGGGAGGCCGAGGTCGGCGTGGTAGGTCGGATGCTTCGTCTCCGGGTAGATGCCGATCCGGCGGTGGACCTGTCGCGACTTGCGCTTCGCAAGGGCGATGACCTCGCCCAGGGTGGGAATCTCGAAGCGGCCGTTGAACTGCTGCGGGCGCTCCGCCAGCGGCTGGACCGCGCGAAGGGTCTTGATCTCCGCCAGCGTGAAGTCGGAGGCGAAGAAGCCGGTCTCCTCGACCCCGTCCACGACCTTGGTCGTCTCGCGGTCGGCGAACTCGGGATGGCTTGCCACGTCGGTGGTGGTCGTGATGTTCGGCTCGTGGCGGGCGACCAGGTGCCCGTCCTTCGTGGCCACGAGGTCCGGCTCGATGTAATCGGCGCCGAGCCGGATCGCCAGCGCGTACCCCTTCAGCGTGTGGTCGGGCAGGTATCCCGCGGCGCCGCGGTGCCCGATCACCAGCGGCGACTGGTCGCGGGCGCTCCCCCGGTGCGCCCAAGCGGCCGGCACCGCCACAAGCAGCAGGCTCACCGCCACGAACGCTTGAGTCCATGCTCTACGGGTGATCCTCATGGCGGCGGCCTCTCCTGGATTCGGGTGGGGTGAAACTATCTGCGGCATCGTCCTGGATCAACACGTGCCGGAGTGGGATTTCTGTGAACGCCACTCGATCCGCGTCGCCGCCACACCCGCGGAGGTGCTGTCCGCGGCGCGGGCGGTCACCTCGCGCGAGGTGCCGGTGATGCTGGTGCTGATGGGGCTGCGCACGCTTCCGACAGCGCTCTTCGGGCGGTCGCGCCGCCGTGTGGACGGCCCGATCCTCGACGGCATGGAGAGGATGGGCTTCGTCTCCCTCCGCGGGTCGGATACGGAGCTGGCGTACGGACTCGTGGGCCGCTTCTGGCAACCCAGCGGAGGGCTCCGCCCCGTGGGGGCGGACGAGTTCGAGAGCTTCGCCGAGCCGGGCTACCTCAAGGCCGGCTTCAACTTCCTGGTCGAGCCGGACGGCGATGACGGTTGCGTCCTCAGCACCGAGACCCGCGTGATGGCCACCGACGCCGGCGCGCGACGCCGCTTCCGGCTCTACTGGACGCTCGTGCACCCGGGAAGCGCGCTCATCAGGCGCGGGTGGCTGCGAGCGATCAGGTCGCGCGCCGAGCGCTAGCGGCCGAGGAACTCGTCGAGGCCGGAGCGGGCCTCGCTCTGAACCTTCGAGCGCACGATCGGCGTCCACCCGAGTGCGAGGCCGGTCGGCCCCAGCGCCTGCCGCGACCAGGCGTAGAACGAGAACGAGTCCCTGTGCTCACGTATCAGCCCGTTCTCGAAGCGGAACTCGGCGCGCACGTCGTTGTGGACCTTGCGGCCGGTCCTGAACGTGTAGTCCGCGAGCCAGTGGGCGCTCCCGCGGGTGTCGTCCGCCTCGTGCTCGGCCAGCCGTATCTCGAGGTCCTCCGCGCGGCCCGTGAGCATCCGCCACATCGCCCCGGGCTCCTCACCGTGCAGGTCGGTGAACACCGGGTCCGAGAAGTGGGCGTCCGGGGCGTAGCAGGCGGCCATCGCGTCGCCATCGTGACGCGCGAAGGCCCCGTAGAAGCGCTCGATCAGCTCGTCGTTCGGATGGGCCACGACGCGGCTACTCCGGAGCGGCGACGAAGCTCTCGCAGCTGCCGCGCGTGAGCATGTTCACCGCCGTCACGGCGTCGCCGATCAGGGTGGACACGTCGTTGCTCTCGAACTCGTCCGGACCGTCGTCGCGGATCGTGTCCACCCGGGTCTGGATGTTCGTGATGGTCTGCTGGTCCTGCGCCGAGAAGCGGTCGATGTTCGTGACCGCGAGATCGACCACCCCGGCGAATGTGACCACGTCCTGGTAGACGACCGGATCGTTCTCGGTCCACGCGGGCGGGTTGGTCGTGTTGCCCAGCTCGCGCGTGGTGGCCAGCGCCGTGGCGATCTGCTGGTCGAGCTTGCCGTAGTCCACGATCCCGGGCTCGTCCTGGTTCGTGTGGTAGCAGGGCCCTGTCGAGTCCGTGTAGAAGACGCTCGGCACGTCCACGTTCAGGAAGTTCGCGTAGTCGCTGCGTCCCTGGCCGAAGATCGCGCTGAACAGATGGGTGTCGAGGCTCTGCGGGCCTGCCGCGGCCTGCACGATGTCCTGGAAGCGGGTGCCGCCCGACTCCGAGCCGACCGCGAACGTGGTGTTGCGCAAGGCCGGCAGCAGGTTGGAGCCCTGGATGTCGAAGTTCACGTAGCCGACGGTGTCTGCGAGCGGCACGAGCGGGCTCTGGGTGTATGCCAGCGACCCGAGCAGCCCGTCCTCCTCGCGGTCCCAGAAGGCGATGATCACGGAGCGGCGCAGGGGATTCTTCGCGATGTCGCGCGCGATCGCGAGCGCGGCCGCCACGCCGGCGGCGTTGTCGGTCGCCCCGTTGCAGATCGTGTCGCCGGCCTCCTTCGAGGTGCAGGAGCTGCCCACGTGGTCGTAGTGCGCCCCGACGATCACGTACTTGCCCGGCAGCTCGGTGCCGGGGATCACGCCGAGCACGTTCGTGCCCAGGTTGATCGCGTGCGTGTACGAGCCGCCGACCGGGTCGGTGATCGACTGGATCTCGTTCAGCAGGAACTGGCGCGCCGTGGTGGACCCGGCGGTGTTGTTGTTCCGCCCGGCCGTGTCGTCGCCCGCGAGCCTGCGGACGTCGACGGCCGCGCAGCCGGCGAGGAGGGCGCAGGCCGCGATGGCGACGAGCGCACGGAGGGGGCGCGTGTGCATCGCGCGACCCTACCTGGCCCGAGGGTCCCGGGCTAGCCCTTACCGGCGAGATCGACGAGGGCGGTGACCAAGCGGTCCACCTCGTCCTCCGTCGTGTAGTGGAGGAAGCCGGCGCGCACCGCGCCCCGCTCGGAGAGCCCGAGCGTGCGCATCGGGGCGAGCGCGTAGTAGTCGCCGTCCCACACATAGATGTCGCGCGCGGCGAGCTCGGTCGCCAGCCGGCGCGGCTCCCACTTCCCCAGGTTGAAGCAGAAGGTCGGCGTGCGCTCGCCCACCCGGTCGGGATCGGCGATGCCGTAGAGGTCGAGCCCCGGGATGCCGGGCGCTGCTTCGAGGAAGCGGCGCGACAGCGCCTCCTCGTGGTCGCGGATGCGCTCGAAGGCGGTGTCGAGGTCGCCGTCGCCGAGTGAGCGCAGGTAGTCGATCGCGGCGGTGGCGCCCGCGATCGCCTCGTGGGACTGCGTGCCGGTCTCGAACCGGTGTCCCGGCGGCCACTCCTCGGCGGGCCGTACGCGGTCCGCCGGCAGCGTCTCGGCGAGCCGCCGCTCGATCGCGGCCACGCCCAGATGGGGGCCGAAGAACTTGTACGGTGAACAGAGCAGCACGTCGATGCCGAGCTCCGCCCGTCGCAGGCGGCGGTGGGGCGCCAGGTGCACGGCGTCGGCCCACGCGAGCGCGCCCACCCGCGCCGCCGCCGCCGCGATCCGAGCGGCGTCCGTGATGGAGCCGAGCGCGTTCGAGGCGAGCGTGAACGCCACCACGCGGGTGCGCTCGTTCATGAGTGCCTCGAGCGCGTCGATGTCGAGGCTGCCGTCGGCGGCCCGGATCGGCGCCTCGCGCACCACCAGGTCGTGATCGCCGGCCACGAGCAGCCACGGCGCGATGTTGGCGTCGTGGTCCAGGTCGGTGACCACGATCTCGTCGCCCGGCTCGAGCGTCCGGGCGACCGCGTGGGCCAGCAGGAAGTTGAGCGTGGTCATGTTCGCTCCGAAGGCGATCTCCTCCGGCTCGCTGCCGGTGAAGTCGGCCGCCGCGGCACGGGCCCGCTCGACGACGGCGTCGGAATCGGCCGAGGTGCGAAATGCCCCTCCCAGGTTCGCGTTCGCGTCGCGCATGTAGGCGACCATCGCGTCGATCACCTCGGCCGGCGTCTGAGACCCGCCCGGGCCGTCGAAGAAGACCTCCGTGCCGGCCAGCGCGGGGAAGCGCTCGCGCACCAGATGCGGATCCACGCCGGTGTCAGGCAACGGCCTCCTCCCCCTTCAGATAGCTCAGCAGCCCGCCGCTCACCAGGATCTCGCGCTCCTTCGGGGCCAGGTCGTGCTCGAGCGCGAGCTCTCGATCGGATTCCTCGATCCGCACGGTGATCCGCTCGGCTCCCTCCTGCAGCTCGCGCTTCACGTGCGGCAGCGTCCAGGTCTCGCCGACCTTCGCGAGGTCGTAGTCGTCCTCGTCCACGAAGGTGAGCGCGAGGATGCCCTGCGCCACGAGGTTGCGGCGGTGGATCCGGGCGAAGGACTTGGCGAACACCGCGCGCACGCCGAGCTGGAGCGGCGCAAGCGCGGCGTGCTCACGCGACGAGCCCTGGCCGTAGTTGTGGCCTCCCACGATGAAGCCGCTCCCCCACTCGTGCATGCGCTTGCGGAACTCGGGATCGCGGTGCTGGAACGTGAACTCCGCGATCGCCGGGATGTTCGAGCGGTACGACATGACGATCACGCCGTCGGGCGCGAGGTCCCCGGTCGAGATGTTGTCGGGCTGCACCGTGGCGATCCGGGCGCTCAGCTGGTCCTCCAGCGGCGTGTGTTCGGGCGGCGTCTTGATGTTGGGCCCGCGCGGTATCTCGATGCTCTCCGCCTCCTCCTCCGGGGCCGGGGGGAAGATGTGCACGTCGTCCGCGTACGGCTTGAGGGTCGGCATCTCGAGCAGTCCGGGCGGGTCGCCGTACTCGCGCGGGTCGCGGATCTCGCCGTGCAGCATCGACACGGCCGCCACCGCCGGCGAGCACAGGTACACCGAGTCGTCGGGCGTGCCGCTGCGGCCGGGGAAGTTCCGGTTGAAGGTGCGCAGCGAGTTGGCGTCCGACGGCGGGGCCTGACCCATCCCCACGCAGGGACCGCAGACCGGCTCGAGCATCCGCACCCCGCCCTCGACGAGCTGGCGGTACACGCCCGACTCGGCGATCGCGACGAGGATCTGGCGCGAGCCCGGCGTGGCGGTGGCCGTGCAGCGCTCGTGCACGTGACGGCCCTCCTCGGCCGCCAGCACCGCGGCGGGCAGAGCGAGGTCGAGGTAGGCGGAGTTGACCGAGGAGCCGATGCAGACCTGCTCGAGCGGCGTGCCCGCCACCTCCTCCACCGGCACCACGTTGTCCGGGTTCTGCGGCTTCGCCACCAGCGGCCCGAGCCCGGTCAGGTCGATCTCCACGCGCTCGTCGTACTCGCAGCCCGCGTCGGCGGCCAGCTCGGCGAAGTCGTCCTCGCGCTCCTGGCGGCGGAGCCAGACGCGCGTGTTCTCGTCGGGCGGGAAGACCGCTGCCGTGGCCCCGAGCTCGGCGATCATGTTGGCGACCGTGGCGCGCTCGGGCACGCTCAGGTCCGCGGTCCCGGGGCCCGTGAACTCGAAGACCTTGTTCAGGCCGCCGCGCACCGTCAGGCGCCGCAGCAGCTCGAGGATCACGTCCTTGGCCTGCACCCACGGTCGCGCGAGCTCGCCCTCCAGGCGCACCTCCACCACCTGCGGGCACGCGATCTCGTAGGGGTGGCCGCCCATGGCCACCGCCACGTCCAGCCCGCCGGCGCCGATCGCGATCATCCCGAGCGCGCCGCTCGTGGTGGTGTGCGAGTCGGCCCCCACGAGGATGCCGCCGGGCCGGGCGAAGCGCTCGATGTGCACGTAGTGGCAGATGCCGTTGCCGGGACGCGAGAAGTGGATCCCGTAGCGCCGGCAGAGGGCCTGGAGCATGCGATGGTCGTCGGGGTTCTTGTTGTCGAGCTGGATGACGTTGTGGTCCACGTACTGAACGGCGCGCTCGACCTTCACGCGCGGCACGTCCAGCTGCTCGAACTGCATCAGCGCCATCGTGCCGGTGGCGTCCTGCAGGAGCGTCTGGTCCACGCGCAGCGCGATCGGCGTGCCGGGCCGCAGGTCACCCTCCACGAGGTGCTCGGCGAGGATCTTGCGGGTGAGGTTCTCTGCCATCGGCCCATGGATTGTTACCCGGTGGCAATAGGCTGCGCACTCGTGGCCGAGCGTCGGCGCCACATCCGGTGGTGGGAGCGCCCGATCGAGGCCCTCGCGCGGACGAAGGCCGGGGGCTGGTACTTCCTGAACGTGGCGATGCCGGTGGACCGCGTGCTGCTCCCGCTCACGAACGGCCGGGTGAGCAGCGCCATCGGCCAGCAGGTCGGGTTGCTCGAGACCGTCGGGGCGAAGAGCGGCGAGCCGCGGGCGATCCCGCTCCTCTACCTCGTGGACGGCGACCGGATCGTCCTGATCGCCTCCAAGGCGGGCGCCGCGAAGCACCCCGCCTGGCTCCACAACCTGCGCGCGAACCCGCGCGTGTCGTTCCTCGCGCCGCGCGGCCGCTCAGGGCGACTACGTGGCGCGCGAGGCGGAGGGACCCGAGCGCGAGCGGCTCTGGGACGAGGCGTGCGACTACTACGCGGGGTACACGGACTACCAGCAGCGGGCCGGCGGGCGCCAGATCCCCGTGGTCGTGCTGGAGCGCGCGCCGGCGAACTGATCCGATTTCCATCCACCCCTCGGATGGAAATCGGGACAGTTCACTGAGCGGCGACCCGCACGAAGGTGCCGCGGGCGCGCGCCACGTCGGTGCCGTCGACCGAGGCGCGCGCTGCCAGCACCAGGCGCCTGCCCTCGTCCGACTCGAGCTGCGCGCGCACTTCCACGAACGCGCCCACCGGGGCCGGAGCCAGCAGGTCGACCTCGAGGCGGGCCGTGAGGGCCGGCTCGCCCTGGTGGTGCACCAGCAGCGCCATCGCCTCGTCGAGCGCGGCTGAGATCACGCCGCCGTGCGCGTAGCCGGGCGGGCCCTGGTGGTCCTGCTTCACGAAGAAGCGGCCGGCCACCCCGCCGTCGTCGGGCTCCAGCTCCAGCTGGAGGCCGAACAGGTTCGCCTGGCCGCAGCCGAAGCAGAGGTCGTGGTGGCGGATCCGGCTATCCGCGCGCACGCAGCTGGCGGAGCACGAAGTGGAGGATGCCGCCGCCGCGGAAGTAGAGCCACTCGTTCGGAGTGTCGATCCGCACCCGCGCCTCGAACTTGATCGGCTCGCCGTCATCGGGCGTGGCGGTCACCCCCAGCGTGCGCGCGCCGTCCTCGAGCGGCTCGAGGTCGAAGCGCTCGAAGCCGGTGAGCCCGAGCGACTCGACCGACTCGCCGTCGGGGAACTGGAGCGGCAGCACTCCCATCCCCACCAGGTTCGAGCGGTGGATGCGCTCGTAGGACTCGGCGAGCGCAAACCGGACACCGAGCAGGCGCGGGCCCTTGGCGGCCCAGTCGCGGGACGATCCCGACCCGTACTCCTTGCCGGCCAGCACGCAGAGCGGCACACCCTCCTCTGCGTAGGCCATGGCGGCGTCGTAGATGGAGGTCTCCTCGCCGTCCTTGACGGTCACGCCCCCCTCCGTGCCGGGCGCAAGCTGGTTGCGCAGCCGCACGTTCGCGAAGGTGCCGCGCATCATGACCTCGTGGTTGCCGCGGCGCGACCCGTACGAGTTGAACCCGCGCGGCTCCACCCCGCGCTCGATCAGGTAGCGGCCCGCCGGCGAGTCCTTCTTGATCGCCCCCGCCGGCGAGATGTGGTCGGTGGTCACGCTGTCGCCGAGCAGCGCCAGCGCGCGGGCGCCCTCGATCGGCTCGAACGTCGACGGGGACTCCGCGGGCATGCCCTCGAAGTAGGGCGGGCGTTTGACGTAGGTCGACTCGGGGTCCCAGGCGTAGCGATCGCCCTCCGGCACCGGCAGCGAGTTCCAGGTCTCGTCACCGTCGAACACCTCGCCGTAGCTGCGCCTGAACATGTCGGACTCGATCGCCTGCTCGATGGCGTCGTTCACCTCGCGCTGGCTGGGCCAGATGTCGCGCAGGTGGACGTCGCCCTGGAGCGGGTCGGTGACCACGTCCAGGTCCATGCGACCGGCGAGCGCGTAGGCCACGCAGAGCGGCGGCGAGGCGAGGTAGTTCATCTTCACCTCGGGGTGGATGCGCCCCTCGAAGTTCCGGTTGCCGGACAGCACGGAGCAGACCGCCAGGTCGTTGTCCAGCACCGCCTTCGAGATCTCCTCGGCGAGCGGCCCCGAGTTACCGATGCAGGTGGTGCAGCCATAGCCCACGAGGCTGAAGCCGAGCTGCTCCAGCGGCTCGATCAGCCCCGCGCGCTCGAGGTAGTCGGTCACGACCTTCGAGCCCGGCGCAAGGCTCGTCTTGACCCAGGGCTGCCGGACCAGCCCCAGCTCCACCGCCTTCTTGGCCAGGAGGCCGGCGCCCAGCATGACCGCCGGGTTCGAGGTGTTCGTGCAGCTGGTGATGGCGGCGATCACCACGGCTCCGTGGTCGAGCTCGAACTCGGTGCCGTCCGCGAGCGTCACGGGCACCCGCTGCCAGGGCGGCTCGGCCACGGCGGTGTGGTGCTGGTGCCCGGGCGCGCTTGCGCCATCGGTCACGCTCGGCGAGGGCGGATCGCTGGCCGGGAAGCTCTCCTCCGACGACTCCTCCACGGAGCCCGCCGGCGGTTCGTGCTGAACGGCCTCGCCGATCAGCTCGCCCAGCTCGGAGCGGAAGTCGGAGGCGGCGTTGCTCAGCGCCACCCGGTCCTGGGGGCGGCGCGGGCCCGCCAGCGAGGGCTCGACGGTCGAGAGGTCCAGGGACAGCGTGTCGCTGTAGGTGATCTCCTCCGAGTCGGCGTCGTGGAACAGCCCCTGCTCGCGGCAGTAGGCCTCCACCAGCTCCACCCGCTCCCGCGGACGGCCCGAGAACTCGAGGTAGCGGAGCGTCTCGGCGTCGACCGGGAAGATCGCGCAGGTGGCGCCCATCTCGGGCGCCATGTTGCCGATGGTCGCGCGGTCGGCGAGCGGCAGGTTGGGCAGCCCCGGACCGAAGAACTCGACGAACTTGCCCACCACCCCGCGCTCTCGGAGCATCTCGGTGACGGTGAGCACCAGGTCCGTGGCGGTGGATCCCTCGGGCAGCTCGCCCTCGAGCCGGAAGCCCACCACCTGCGGGATGAGCATCGACACCGGCTGGCCGAGCATGGCCGCCTCCGCCTCGATGCCGCCCACGCCCCAGCCGAGCACGCCGAGGCCGTTGACCATCGTCGTGTGCGAGTCGGTGCCCACGAGCGTGTCCGGGAACGCCTGGCCGTCGCGCGTCTCGACCACGCGCGCGAGGTACTCCAGGTTCACCTGGTGGCAGATGCCGGTGTTGGGCGGCACGACCGCGAAGTTCTCGAACGCGGTCTTGCCCCAGCGGAGGAAGGCGTAGCGCTCGCGGTTGCGCTCGAACTCGAGCTCGGCGTTCCGCTGGAAGGCGAGCCGCTCGGCGAACACGTCCACCTGGATCGAGTGGTCGATCACGAGCTCCACGGGCACCAGCGGATTGATGCTCTCCGGATCGCCGCCCAGCTCGTCCATGGCGTCGCGCATGGCGGCGAGGTCGACGATCGCCGGAACGCCGGTGAAGTCCTGCATCAGCACCCGCGCCGGCGTGTAGGCGATCTCGCGCGAGGGCTCGTCCGTGGCCACCCAGGTGGCCAGGTTCTCGATGTCCTGAGCGCTCACGCCCTGCCCGTCCTCGCGGCGCAGGAGGTTCTCCAGCAGCACCTTCAGCGAATACGGGAGTCGCGCCACGTCGAAGCGGGACTGGAGCGCGTCGAGGCGGAAGATCTCGTGCGTATCCGAGCCGACCTTCAGCTCGCTGCGGGCTCCGTAGCTGTCGATGTGGGACACGACTTCAACCCTATCGACGGCCCCCGGCGCGGATAGCGTTGCGCCGGTGCACGACCTGGCCTGCGTGATCCACCTGCACTCGCTTCACTCGGACGGCACCGGCACGGTGCGCGAGATCGTGCGGGCCGGGCGCCGCGCCGGGGTGGACGTGGTGATGCTCACCGATCACGACACGCTCGAGGCCAAGCGCCAGGGCGACGAGGGCTGGCACGACGGCGTGCTGCTGCTGGTGGGCGAAGAGGTCTCCCCGCCGCGGCGCGACCACTGCCTGGCCTTCGGCGTGGACACCGAGATCGACCACGATCTCGGCGCCGACGGCATCCTGCGCGCGATCCGTGCGGCGGGCGGGCTGTCGTTCGCCGCCCATCCCTTCTCGCGCGGCTCGCGCCGCTTCAAGCGGGCGGGCGACGGCATGCCGTTCGCCGCGCTCGACTCCGATGCCCTCCACGGCATCGAGCTCTGGAGCTTCGTGACCGATACCGCCGAGACATTCGAGAGCCTCCCGGAGGCGCTGCGCTTCATCGTCGCTCCCGGCCGCGTGCTCGAGCACCCGCCGCAGCGCAACATGAGCGAGTGGGACCGGCTCTGCAGCAGCCGGCGCGTGGTGGCGATCGGCGGCCTCGACGCCCATCAGATCGGCAAGCGCGTCGGCCCGTTCGTGCCCTTCCGGCTGATGGCCTACCACCGCTCCTTCCGCTTCCTGCGCACCCACGTGCTCTGCGGCGAGCCGCCGACGGCAGACCTCGATCACGATCGCGACCAGGTCTACTCGGCGCTCCGCGAGGGACGCTGCTATCTCGCGATGGACTCGCTCGGTCCGCCTCGCGGCTTCGCCTTCACTGCCGGCGAGCTGCAGATGGGCTCCGAGGGCGCAGCCGGCGAGCACACCCTGCGCGCCGCCGTGCCATCCCCCGCCCAGCTGCGACTCCTGCGCGACGGCGAGCCGATCGCGACGGCCGACGACGCAACCGAGCTCGTCCACGAGGTCCGCGAGCCCGGCGTCTACCGCGTCGAGGCCCGGCGCCAAGCCCACGGGCGCTCGCGCACCTGGATCGTCTCCAACCCGATCTACCTGCGCTGAGCCCGGCGCGGCGCATCCGCGCGTATGGCCACACTGGGACCCCGCGCAACTAAGGCTGGGCGCCAGGCGGTCGATAGGTCTTTACATGTGGTCCAGGGCGAGCTACGACGGCCCGGCCGCCCCGCTGGACGATCCGCGGAGCGCCGCGCGCTTTCTCGGGTACGCCTACGTGGCCGGGGCGATGCTGGCCATCGCGTCCATGGCCCTCCCCCAGCCCCCGGGCACCGACGTGGCGGGCCTGCTGGCGATCGACGCGGCCGCCCTTCTCGTCGGGCTCTTCCTCCTGCTGCGTGGCCCGCGCGTGACCGACACCGAGATCTCGGCGGCGTTGCTGATCGGAACCGTGATGGTGTCGCTCGCGATCCACTTCACCAGCGGCCGGTCCGGCGTCTACTCGCTCTTCTACGTCTGGATCGCGATCGAGTCCGTCTACTTCCTCTCGCGCCGGGCGGCCCTGGTGCAGCTGGTGGGCGTCGCGGCGGCCTTCGGCCTCGTGCTGCTGAGCGAACGTCCGCCGGCCGCGGAGGAGCAATGGCTCATGACGGTTGGCACCGTCGCGCTGGCCGGAGTGCTCGTGGGCGCGCTCAAGGCCAACGTCGAGAGGCTGATCGGCCGCCTGGCGTCGGCGGCCCACACCGATCCCCTGACCGGCCTCAGCAACCGCCGGGCCTTCCAGGAGGCGCTCGAGCTCGAGCTCGACCGGGCACGCCGTGGAGGCCGGCCCGTGAGCCTGCTCATTGCCGATCTGGATCACTTCAAGCGGGTCAACGATCGCCTCGGACATCCGGGCGGCGACCAGGTGCTGAAGCGCTTCGCGGGACAGATGACGAGGCTCACACGCAACGTCGACCTGCCGGCCAGGCTCGGCGGGGAGGAGTTCGCTCTGGTGCTGCCCGAGGCCGCGAAGCACGATGCCCTCCTCGTGGGCGAGCGGCTGCGGCGCGCGGTCAAGGCGGCCTTCGTGGACACGACCGCGCCGCTCACGGTGAGCGTCGGGGTGACCAGCTTCCCGGACGACGGCGAGAGCGCCAACGATCTGCTGCTGGCCGGGGACCAGGCCCTATACGCGGCGAAGAAGCTGGGACGCGATCGCACCGTCCTCTACAACGCCGAGGTGGTGGCGGACGTGGTGCACGGGGAGACCACGGCCGACACGCAGAGCCCGGGGCAGCTGTCGGCCGTGCTGGTGCTCGCCGAGACGATCGATGCCCGCGACCCCGGCACCGCCCACCACTCGCAGGCCGTGGGCCGCTATGCGCGGGCCGCAGCCGTGGCCCTCGGGCTCCCGCAGACCATCGTGGAGCGCGTGGCCCTGGCCGGCGTGCTGCACGACGTCGGCACCATCGGTGTCGGCGATGTGCTGCTCCAGAAGCCGGGGCCGCTCGACGACGAGGAGTGGGCCCTCATACGCAAGCACCCCGAGCTCGGGGCGCGCGTCCTGGCCGGCGCCGATCTGCCGGACATCGCGGAATGGGTCTTCGCCCATCACGAGCGGGTGGACGGCAGCGGCTATCCGCTCGGCCTCCAGGGCGAGCAGATTCCCCTCGAGGCGCGCATTCTCGCCGTGGCCGACGCCTACGAGGCCATGACCAGCAGCCGGCCCTACCGCACCGCGATGTCTCACGAGGAAGCCGCCGCGGAGCTGCGCCGGTGCGCGGGAGCGCAGTTCGACACCCGCGTCGTAGAGGCACTGCTGGAGGCGCTACCGCAGACTCCCCAGCGAGTCAGCCGGTCCCACGTCACCCCTGGAGGGTGACGCAGCATCACCCTGCGGGGCGCGAGTCTGCGCTCGATGCCCGACGTGGGCTATGAGATCCGCATCAAGGGCAGGCTGTCCGACAGCCTGTGCGGCGCCTTCGAGGACTTCACGGCCGCGGTCAAGCCCGCCGAGACGGTCATGCGCGGGCCCGTGCGCGATCAGTCCGAGCTGCAGGGGCTCCTGGCGCGCATCCAGTCGCTGGGCCTCGAGCTGATCGAGGTGCGCCGGCTGCCCTCCGGGCAGCCCGACTAGACGGCCGGCTGCTCGGCCGCCGCGTCGGGCGCCGGAGCGCCCTTCAGCTCGTGGGCGAGCCACAGAGAGCTCACCCCGAAGAAAAGGAAGTCGATCCCAACGAGCAGGCCGATCGCCCAGTCGGATGACTCCGGGAGCTCCTCGGCGATGAGGATGCCGAGGACCACGGAGAGAAGCCCGCTGAAGGCCGTGATGCCCGCGCCGGGCGTGCCCAGGTGCGCAAGCCCGCCCGCCAGCCGGGCGAAGCCGACCGCCACGAACCAGATGACGAGCATCACGGTGAGCGTGTAGGTCCCCTCGAGTGGCGCCGCGAGCAGGTAGATGCCGGCGATCGCGGTCAGCACCGCCACGAGCAGGCGCAGCAGCGTGCGGCCGAGGTCATGGCCGGCGAAGGCCTCCACAGCCAACGGGATGCTGGCCGCGAGCAGCACGATGCCGATGAAGACGGCGGTGCCCACCGAGGCCACTGCCGGAACCGCGATCGCACCCAGGCCGGCCAGCACGCCGAGTACGCCGGCCACCAGCAGCAGGTTGCGCGAGCGCTTCAGATCCTCCAGGGAGTCGTTCACGCCGCCAGCGTAGAAGCGAGCCGGGTGAGTCGTCGTCACCCGGACGGGGTGAGCGCTAGGCGGGGGCCGCCGGGCGCGGCGGATCCAGGTCCGGCTCCGGTGCCGAGGACTCCGGTTCCGAGGTGGCCCGGGCGATCGCCTCGTCCACCGCGCGCACGACGGCCTCGGGCCGGTTGACCCACTCGAACTTGAACTCGGAGTCGTCCGTGCCCGCGGTGTCGAAGTCGACCGTGCCGACCCTGAACACCCGGTCGATCACGCCCTGCTCGTAGTTCACGTTCTGCACGCGGTCGAGCCGGGTCTCCTGGACGTTGCGGCGGATGATCCCGCGCGTGATGCGGAGGCGCCGGCTCGTGATCAGGTACTTCGTGAATATTCGGCGCACGTACCCGATCACCAGGGTGCCGGCGAACACGGCAACGCCGACCCCGATACCCGCCTCCGGCGAGCTCGTGAGCCACAGGACCCCGCCGAGCACCAGCGCGGCGATCAGGCCGCTGGCATAGAACGACATCAGCGCCCTCCAGGACGGACGGCCCTCGTACAGCGTTTGCTCGTCGGCGCGCAACTCCATCGGAGGGGATGTTGTCACAGCGCCAGCGACTCGCCCGGCGCCAGCACGCGCACCTCCACGTCGGGAGCCAGCTCCGCCGCGTGAGCCGCGAACCGGCGGCCCGGCTCGGTGAACCAGTCGCCGAGGCGGCGCCCACGCGGGTAGAGCGTGCCCCAGTGGATCGGCACCGCCACCTTCGGGCGAATCAGCGCTGCCGCGCGGGCGGCCGACTCGGGATCCAGGTGCCCGCCGTTGCCGAGCTCGGGCCCCCAGCCCGCCACCGGCAGCAGGGCCAGGTCCACCGGCCCGATGGCGCTCATTCCGGCGAACAGGTCGGTGTCGCCCGCGAAGTACACGCGCGCGCCGGCCTCGAGCACGAATCCGAGCGGCTCCGCCCGCGGACCGAGCGGCCGGCGCCGCGGGTCGTGCGCAGCAGGCACGGCTGCCACACGCACCGCTCCCACCTCGCCCGACTCGCCGGGGCTGAGCTCCGTTACCTCCCCCAACCCGGCCCGCCTGAGCAGCGCTCCCGTCCGCAGCGGCGCGAACGCCCTCACGCCGCCCTCGATCCCGCGGAGGGACGGCACGTCGAGGTGGTCGTAGTGCAGGTGCGAGATCAGGACCGCATCCAGGCCTTCCGTCAACGCGGGGCTGGGCGGCTCGCCGCGGCGGCGAAGGTGCGCGACTCGCGGCCGGAGCACCGGGTCGGTGAGCAGGCGCACCCCGTCCAACTCGACCAGGACGGTGGAGTGCCCGCCCCAGGTCACGCGACAGGGACTCATGACTGCATCATTTGAAGCATGGCGATCCGGCTAGGTGATCCCGGACAGGCCGGACGCCAGCGCGAATCCGAGCGTCGTGACGAGCCCGGTGGTGCGGCCTGCCTGCCTGGTGGCATCGGGGATCATCGAGTCGACGAGCATGACCAGGAGCGCGCCGGCGGCGAAGCCGTTCACCCCTCCTTCGAGCATGTCGCCCGTCGAGTCGGCGATGCCGAAGCCGACTCCGGACGCGAGCGCGCACACCACGGCGACCACGATCCACATCCTCAGGACCGTGCCCCGGTCGCGACCCCCGGCGAGCATTGCGCTCGAGGAGCCGACAGCTTCCGGGACGTTCGACACGAAGATGGCCGCGAGCAGGCCGGCGCTCACCCCGTCCCCCGTCGCCAGGCCGAGTCCCAGCACGAACTGCTCGGGGATCCCGTCCAGAAAGGCGCCGAGAGCCAGCGCGGAGCCCGCCCCGGACCCCTTGGTGCGGCGCTCGACCAGACCGTCGAGGAGGTAGAACCCGAGCGCTCCCAGGGCCATGCCCAGCGCCACCGAGCCGGGACCGCCGATCTCCACGCCGTCCTGCGCGAGCTCGAAACTCACGGCGCTTATGAGAGCCCCCGCACCGAAGGCGAGCACCAGTCCCACCAGGCGCTCGGGCCACGGGCGGGCCAGGCCGATCAGAGCCCCGAGCACCAGCGACGAAGCCGCCAGCGCGCCCCAGCCGAGAGCACCCGCCATGTCCACAGGTTTGCCGCGCGCCGGGTGAGCCCTCCTCACCCGAATCGGGTGAAGTCGCGCCTGGGCGCCTTGACCTGGCGGTCGCCGCCGGAGAGACTCACCAGTCTCACCCTTTCGAAGAAGGGCTCGCAAACGGCTGATCCCAAGGAGCGGGAGTTGGTTCTCACCACGAGGCTCGTGGTGCCGCCCATTCCCCCGGGGATGGTCGAGCGCCCACGACTGACGGAGAGGCTGGACCAGGCGGTCGAGCCGCTGACGCTGGTCGTGGCGCCGGCCGGGTCCGGAAAGACCGCCCTGCTGTCGGGCTGGGCGGCGGGACGAGAGCCCGGGCCTCCGATCGCGTGGCTCGCGCTCGGCCCGGAGGCAAACTCGCGACCGGTCTTCTGGGCCGAGGTCGTGGCCGCGCTCCACCGCGCGGACGACGCGCTCCTGGGGCTCACGCCGCCCCGGAGCGGTCACCTCGGCGCGTTCCTGCCTTCCCTGGCTGCCGGGCTCGAGGCCATGCCCGGACCGGTCGTGCTCGTCCTCGACGACTTCCACGAGGTGGACGACCCGGAGGTGATGCGCGACCTCGACACGCTGCTCGAACACGCGCCGGAGCGGCTGCGCATCGTCGTGGCCACCCGGTCCGACCCTTCCCTCCGCCTGCAGAGGCTGCGCATCGCCGGCCGTCTGAGGGAGATCCGGATCGCCGATCTGGCGTTCACGGTCCCCGAGACGGAGCAGCTGCTGGAACGGCTCGGGCTGCACATCCGCCGAGACGACCTGCGGCTCCTGTGGGACAGGACCGAGGGTTGGGTGGCCGGCCTCCGGCTGGCCGCCCTCTCGCTGCGGGGTCATCCGGACTCGAGCGCCTTCATCCATGGCTTCGCCGGCGATGACCGCGCCGTGAGCGACTACCTGATGTCCGAGGTCGTCTCCCGCCAGTCGCCCGAAGTGTTCGAGTTCCTGCTCCGCACCGCGATCGTCGAACGGGTGAGCGGGCCGCTGGCCGACGCGCTCACCGGATCGACTGACGGGCAGCGCCGGCTCGAGTGGCTGGTGCAGCGCGGAGCCCTGGTCACCCCCCTGGACGACAACGGCGTCTGGTTCGAGTACCACCCGCTGCTCCGGGCGCTGCTGCGCGTGGAGCTCACCGGCCGGATGCCGGGCGCGCAGGTCGAGCTCCACAGCCGGGCGGCCCGCTGGTATGGCGAGCGCGACGACGTGCTCACCGCCCTGCGGCACTCGGTCCCGGGAGAGGACTGGGAGCTTGCGGCCGACGTGCTCGGCCGTCACTGGCTGAGCCTCCTGGCTCGAGGCCAGGGGGCGGCGCTGCTCGAGATCGTCGACCGGATCCCGGCGGAGGTCGTGGCCAAGCACGCCGAGCTCGCCCTGGCGATGGCGGGAGTCCTCCTCGACGCCGGCGAGGACGCGCGGGCGGACGCGTTCCTGGTCTTGGCGCACGGTCTGGCGAGGGGCCTGCCCCCCGAACGCGCTCATCGCTTCGCCGTCAGCGCCACGGCGGCCGACCTCTATCGAGCGCGATCGCGGGGAAACCTGCGCAAGGCCCTGACCGCCGCACGCGCGGTGCTGGATGACCCCTGGGATCGCGCAGTGGTGGCCGACGTGCGCGCCTTCATCCTCGCCCAGCTGGGAATCGCCGAGTTCTGGGCCGGCAACGCGGAGGCGGCGGCCGATCACCTGGCCGCGGCCGCCGGCCAGGCCGCGGCCTGCGAAAACGACCACGTGCTGCTCGTCGCGCACGCCTACGGGGCCGCGGCGGATGTGCGACGCGGGAATCTGTCTTCCGCATTCGCGCGCGGCCGCGAGGCCCTCGACCTCGCGGAGCTTCGCGGCTGGACCGGCCTGCCGCAGACTGCGATGGCATACGTCTCGCTCGCGGTCGTGCATCTCTGGTGGCACCAGCTCGAGAAGGCCGAGCAGTTCGCCGACCAGGCGGAGCGAGCCCTCGTTGGATCCGGCGACCGCCTGCTGCCGACCACGCTGGCGCTGGTGCGGGCGCGCCTGCTGCTGATGCGTGGCGAGTCGCTCCGGGCGCTCGACGGGCTGCGGGGAGCGTTCGCGGCGGCCCCGCAGCCCGTGCCCGAATTCGTGCGCGTGTCGGCAGCTCTGGTGGAGGCCGAGCTCCGCCTGGTGCTGGGAGAGCCGGAGCGCGCGTGGATGGTGCTCGCCGAGCTCGAGACCGACGCCCCCGACCTGGCCGTGGGCATTGCCGCCCTAGAGCTCGCGGCCGGCCATCCCGAGGCCGCCGTCGAGAGCGTGGCCGCCTACCTGGACGGCGACCGCCCCTCGCTGCTTCCGTTTACGGGGATCGAGGCACGGGTCATCGAGGCTGTGGCCCGCGACTGCCTGAACGATCAGGAAGGTGCCCTGCTGGCACTCGAACGCGCGCTGGATCTGGCCGAGCCGCGCGGCTACGCCGACGCCATCCTCCATTTCGGCACGCCGCTGAAGTCCCTGCTCCGGCGCCGCATCCGGCAGGGCACGGGCCACCGCGCGTTCGCCGGCGAGCTGCTCACGAACCTCGAGGAGGGACAGCATGACGACCGTGCCAGGGGCCTGGCCCTCCTGGAGCCGCTGAGCGAGCGCGAGCTGGCCGTGCTTCGATTCCTCCCCACGATGATGTCCAACGCGGAGATCGCAGCCGAGATGTTCGTCTCGGTGAACACGGTCAAGACGCATCTCAAGCACGTGTACCGCAAGCTGGACGTGGCCGACAGGCGCGAGGCGGTGCGCCGAGGGCGCGAACTGCACCTGCTGAGCGTCGGGCTCGGCGACCATTGAGCGAGCCACCCTCGGGCGGCAGTGCCGACCGGCGCACCCGTCTCGCCGCCGAGCGCACCTGGCTCGCCTGGTGGCGGTCCGGCATAGCGGCCGCGACCGCCTCGGTGGCCGTCGGGGGAGTCGTGCCCGAGCTGGTGGACCGCTCGCGGACCGCCTACGTCGTGCTGGGAGCGGGCTATGCACTGCTCGCCGCCGCGGTGTTCGCGGGAGCCGGGCTCCGGCAGCGCCGGCTGGCCGCAGCGGTCGACGAGGGCGGCTACGAGAGCGTGCCCGCAGGCTGGGTCACCATCCTGACCGTGGCGGGCGGCGCGCTGGCCCTGGCCACCCTCGCGATCATCGTCGCGAACGGCTGAGCCCGGGGCTCTACTCCAGGAGCTCGGGCTCGTCCTCGGCGAGGAACACGAGCGTCGCCTTAACGCGCTTGCTTACGTCCTCCGCCTCGGACAGGTTCAGCTTGAGGAAGATCGAGTTGATGTGCTTCTCCACCGCGCGCTTCGTCAGAACCAGCGACTCGGCGATCGAGGTGTTGCTCTTCCCCGCCGCGATCTCCGCGAGCACCTCGCGCTCGCGGGGAGTGAGCTCCGTCAGGGGCGACCGCTCGGAGCGTGCCTTCGCGGCCACGAGTCCCTCGACGATCTTGGGATCGATGACCGATCCGCCGGCGGCCACCGACTTGATCGCCCACACGAGCTCGGCACGATCGTGCACGCGCTGCTTCAGCAGGTACGCGCGGCGGTCCGAGCCCGCGTCCAGCAACGCCAGCGCGTAGCTCGGCTGCGCATACTGGCTGAGCACTAGAACTCCCGTTTCCGGGTAGGAGTCCCTCAGGATGGCCGCGAGCCGAATTCCCTCGTCGGTCTCCGTCGGCGGCATGCGAATGTCGGTGACCACCACGTCCGGGCGCGTCGCCTCGACCGCCTCGAGCAGGGAGTCGAGGTCGCCGCACGAGGCGACGACTTCGATGTCGTCCTCCGTAGCGAGAAGCTGCTGTATGCCTTCCCTGACGATGAGGCTGTCCTCGGCCAGAGCCACCCTGATGGCCACATCGAGACAATATCTCCTGGTTCGGGGGTCGCCACAAACAGGTGCCCACCCCCGCCTCTACACCGGCGGGCCCCATTGCCGCGGAACCCGTCCGCTGGGAACCTCCGCGAACGGCCCCGAAGCGATGGGTTGGGCGGGATGACGGAGGCAGCGGCAACCAGGTCGGCGGGGAGCGGTGAAACCGCTCGCGAGGCCGCTGCGGTCGGCGTCCTGATCGTCGACGACAGCGCCTCGTTCCGGCGGGCGGCGCACGCGGTGATCGCGGCCACTCCGGGGTTCGTGGCGCTCGGAGAGGCCGCCTCCGGCGAAGAGGCGCTCCTCCTGATGAACGATCTCGATCCCTCCCTCGTGCTGCTGGACGTGACCATGGGGGGCATCGACGGCATAGAGACCGCGCGGCGCATCACCGCCGCGTACTCCCGCCCCACCGTCGTCCTGCTCTCGGTCAACGATCCGGCTCGGCTGCCGTCGGAGGTCGAGACCTGCGGAGCGGTGGCGTTCGTGGACAAGCGCGACTTCCGCCCGGCGCTGCTCGCAGACCTCTGGGCGACCCACGGGCCGCCCGCCTAGGTCGCAGCGGCCGAGGCCGGTGAGCGAGCCCTTCCCGGACAGGGTCACGTGGCTGGGGCACTCGACGGTGCTCCTCGAGCTATCGGGGATGCGGCTGCTCACGGACCCGCTGCTACGCAGCCGCATGGCCCACCTCGTCCGCATCGCTCAGCCGGTCGACCAGGCCGCGCTCGCTCCGCTCGACGCCGTGCTGATCTCGCACTTCCACCGGGATCACTTCGACATCCCGTCGCTCCGACGCCTGTCCCGTGACGCGCACCTCGTCGTGCCGGCGGGCGCCGGCGTCCTGGCCGCGAAACAGGATTTCCGCGTCGTGACCGAGTTGACCCCCGGTGACGAGATCCGCATCGGGTCTTTGACGGTCACCGCCGTTGCCGCGCTGCACGGTGGACGCCGGGAGCCACTCGGGCCGCACGCCGAAGCGATCGGCTACGTCGTGTCCGGGCGCTCCTCCGTGTACTTCGCCGGCGACACCGACCTCTTCGACGGGATGGCGGAGCTCGCGTCGCTCCTCGACGTGGCCCTCCTGCCCGTCTGGGGCTGGGGACCCAGCCTCGGGCCGGGGCATCTCGATCCTCCGAGGGCCGCCCGTGCGGTGGCACTCCTGCGTCCCCGCATCGCCATACCCGTCCATTGGGGAACCCTGTTCCCGGTAGGCCTGTCCCGGCTGCGGCCGAAACCCCTGACGGAGCCACCGCTCGTGTTCGAGGAGCACGCGGCCCGGCTCGCGCCGGACGTGGATGTGCGAATCCTCGCCCCGGGCGAGACCACGATCATCAATCGGGCGCCGGTGCGCTCCGGTCCGGGCGTCTGAGCCGAGGGCGGGGGAAACGCCCGTTCGTTCGGGCCTCGCTCGCGTCCCGTCCCGCGGCCAGCGGCTGCTGCACCGCGACCCAAACCGTTCCGTGATCGGGGTGGTCGAAGACGACGACGTGGCTCTCGCACCAGATCGGCAGCCCGTCCTTGCGCCGGTTTCGCACCCTGAAGCTCCCCTCCCCTCCCGCAGCCAGCTCAGCGGCGATGCGGGATACCAGCTGGTCGGCCTCACCGGGCTCGTCCTCCCAGTTGATCTCGGCCACCGGGCGTCCGTCGAGCTCGCCGGGCGCGTACCCCAACATCTCGGTGAAACGAGCGTTCGCCCGGACGATCGTCGCGTCGGCGGCCCGCACGAGGCAGACCCCCTCCGTCGCCCGGTCGAGCACGAGCGACTGCAGCCGCACCTGCTCCTCGAGCCGGGTCTGCCGGGTCACGTCGCGCCAGGTCAGGACGAGCCGCCCCCCGCCCAGCGGCGCGGCGCTCACGTCCACGGCCCGTCTGAGTTGTCGTAAGCTGCCCACGTCGTTCAGGTGGGTGGTCTCCACCCTCGAGTCCGCCCGCCCCTGGTCGAAGACCCGTCGCTGCCATTGGAACGCGGCCGAGTCCCGATAAGCGGGGAACAGCTGGCAGAGCGTCTGTCCCACCAACTGCTCCCGTGGGAGGCCGAAGTCGTTTCGTGCGGCCTCGTTCACGTGCTCGACCAGGAAGTCGACCACCACGCCGCGATCGTCCCGGACGGCCCGGTAGATGCCGAAGCTCGCCTCGAGCGCCTCGGTGGCCCGCTGCAGCAGCGTCTCCACCTGGGGTGGCAGCTCGGCCGGGCCGACCGGCACGCTCCCCGCGACGCAGGTGCCCTCGCCCGGCACGGATCCGATCGTCAGGCGGCCGCCGACCGCCCCTACTCGGTCGCGCATGTTCGTGAGTCCCGCTCCGCCCTGGCGGGGGCCTTCCGGAAGCCCCGCCCCGTCGTCCCTCACCTCGAAGCGAAGCTCCTCGTCCTCCCACAGGCTCACGGACGCCGACCGAGCGCCCTCGGCATGCTTGGCCGCGTTCTGGAGCGCCTCGAGGCAGGCGAAGTAGACGGCGCTCTCGGTCTCCGGCGGATACCGGCCGAGCCCGCGGGCATGCACGGTGACCCTCAGGTGGCCGCCGTGTGCCGCGTCGCGCAGCGCATCGACGAGACCGCGCTCCACGAGGATCGGCGGCACCAGGCCACGCGCCAGTGAGCGCACCTCGTCCACCGCGTCGTCCACGTCGCGCCCCAACTCGCGCAGGCGCCTGCCGGCTCGCTCGGGATGCGCCTCCACGAGATCGCCCGCGAGCTCCAGCTGTATCCGGAGCGACACGAGCCTCTGCTGAGCACCGTCGTGCAGGTCGCGTTCGATGCGCCGGCGTTCCACGTCCGCGGCCGACATGATCCGCTCGCGCGACTCGCGGAGCTCCCGCAGCGAGGAGCGAAGCTGCGTCTCGAGGCGCTGGTTCTCGATCGCCATGAGGGCGAACCCCCCGGCCACGTCGGTGATCACCGGCGCGTCGGTGAGCGCGGGGTCGTGCACGAGAATGGCCACACGGCCCCGGCTGCCCCGGACCTCTGTGACCGCGCGATCGGGGCCGAACGAGGGAAGGCTCACAGGCTCTCCCGCGGTGTCAATCCACCCGCCCGGATCCTCCGAGTTCCAATAGACGACCTCGAGCGAGGGATCGCCCACGGCATCGGCGATCAGGTCGCGCACCTCGCCGCCCTCCACGCGGCTCCCGTAGCGGGCACCGAGCCTCACCAAAGCCCGCCCCGCGGCCATCCTGGCGCGCAGGAGTCCGATGACGAAGGCCACCGAGAAGGCCGGAATGCAGAGCAGAGAGGCGGTGCTGAGGATCTCGGTCAGCTGCGATTCCGGGCGGCGGGCCCGGGCAACGACGTACGCGGCCGCCAGGACGAACCGCAACGTCGCGACCGCCACGACCGGCAGCAGGCCGACGCGCGTCAGCCGGCTCCCCCGCGCGAGACGCAGCGCCAGCGCCAGCGCCACGGCGGCGAACACCAAGCCGCTGGCGAGCCGCTCGAGCGGAATGACGACGGCATCAACGAATCCGGGCTCCGACCCGAGCGCCAGGAACGCGTTGGGCGGGCAATCGGTTCCGCAACTGCTGTACGGGGCGGGTACGGGGTACTGCTCGACGAGCAGCGCGCTCGGGAGGAAGAACACGCCGACCGTGATTGCGGCGGCGCGGACGAGAAGCCTGTCGGCCCGGCTCCTCAGCCGGCCGGACGGGTAGGCGAGGACGACGTATACGAGCACGACCTCGGCCACCCAGGCCGAGACCCTGCCCGTGCTGTAGAGCACGCTGTCCGCGGATTCCGCCAGCAGCGTCGGCGCCCACAGGAAGCCGCTCAGCACCAGCAACCGGCCGAAGCGCCCGGCTGAGGCGGGGTGTGAGTACAGCGCATACAACCCCGCCCCGATCGGCGCGGCGATCACCAGCGCGTGAACGATCGCGGCGGGCCAGCGAGGCTCGGGCCCGGCCCCCGAGAGGGCTACGGCAACGGCGGCGGCAGACAGCAGCAGGCCGGACGCGGCGAGGCCGGCCATGGTTGCGACGGGGGGTCGCGTGTGGTGGGCAGTGCGCCCGATGCCTGTTGATGGTTCCATCGGGGGTGCACTACGGCCGGGCGTCCCGCCCCCGGCCGCTACTTATGTGCCGAGCCAGCATCTCGCGCCCCGTGACGTGGCGCATCGGTCAGATGGCCCGGTCACACTACGTCATTTGGCTCGGGTCCAGGTCGGCGGTAACGTGCGGAGTGGCGCCGTGAAGATCGAAACGCAGGCCTTGCCAGTGCCACATGACCTTCGTCGAGTGCTTCCGGCGCGAATCAGCTCGCCCTCGCTCCGGTATCTGGGAGGCGTTCTCCTCCTGGCCGCTGCCTACTACGGCGCGGCCAAGCTTGGTCAGACGCTCCGCTACACGGCGTCGGTGTCCGCGATCTGGCCGCCCGCCGGCCTCGGCATCGCCGCTCTGTATCTGTGGGGGCTCCGCTGGTGGCCCGGCCTGCTCCTCGCCGAGCTCGTCGTCAACGGAGAGCTTCTGCTGGGCGACTCGCCATTGCCGGTGGGCAGCCTGCTCGGTCAGCAGGCCGGAAACATGGGCGAGCTCATCGTCGGAGCGATCCTGTTGCGCCGGCTGATCGGGCCCGGCGCCGCGCTGGATCGAACGGAGCAGGTCGGCGGGATGCTGCTGGCGCTCGGCATCGCGACGGCGATCAGCGCCACGGTGGGCACCCTGTCGATGCTGGCCGGGGGAGTGATCGAGGGCAGCGAGGCGCTCACCTTCTGGCGCACCTGGTGGCTCGGTGACACCTCGGGAGGATTGGTCGTCCTGCCGCTGATGCTCACGTGGGCGGCGAACCCGCGGGCCGCCTGGCGGCGCACCTGCACGTGGGAGGGCGCGGTGGTGATCGGCGCGGTGGCCGCGCTCGGCGCGCTGGCCGTCTCGATCGACGAGCCGGTGACCTACATGGTGTTTCCGGCGTTGATCTGGGCGGCCTTCCGGTTCGGGCCGCCCGGCGCCTCGCTGTCGATCGCGATCGCCGCAGGCGTTGCCATAGGCGTTACGGCCAATGACGTCGGGCCGTTCTTCAAGCAGCCGATCGATCACAGGACGCTGAGCACGCAGCTCTACATCGCGGTGGCGGCGCTCACGACCCTGTTCCTGGGCGCCGTAGTCAGCGAGCGCGAGCGGTCGTCCCTCGCACTGGCCGAGGCGAAGCGCCACGAGGGGGAGCAGGCCGTCGAGGAGCGGCACCGGATCGCGCGCGACCTCCACGACTCGGTCTCCCAGTCGCTGTTCTCCACCGTCCTGCACACGCGCACCGCGCAGCGCGCGCTCGAGCAGGAGGGCGTGAGCGCCTCCGGACCCCTCTCCCAGGCCCTCGGCTCGATCGGCGACCTCACCCGCGGTGCCCAGGGCGAGATGCGCGCGCTCATCTTCGAGCTCGGCCCGAGCGCGGTCGAGGGCGGGCTCGTGGCCGCGCTCACCCAGCACGCCTCGAGGGTCGGAACTCGGGATGAGCTGATGATCGACGTTCGCGGTCCGGAAGGCCGGCTCCCTCTGTCACGCGCCGCCGAGACTCAGCTGTTCGGCATCGGCCGCGAGGCGATCGCCAACGTGCTCAAGCACGCGGATGCGAGCAAGGCGTGGATCCGCGTCGAGACCCAGCCGGCGAGCGTCGTGCTCGAGGTCCGCGATGACGGCCGGGGGTTCGATCCCACGGCCAGTTACCCTGGCCACTTCGGCCTCGATTCCATGACGAGCCGTGCGGCTCAGATCGGCGGGGCCCTCACCATCAGGAGCGCACGGGGACACGGCACATTGGTGTCGGTGGAGGTCCCGGCCGACACCGGGCCGGGCTCGAATGGCCGCTGAGCCGGACACGGCGATCCGGGTCCTCGTGGTCGACGATCACGAGGTCGTTCGCCGCGGGCTGCTGAGCTTCCTCGAGAGCGAGCCGGACATGGAGGTCGTCGGCGACGCCGACGGCGGACCGCGGGCGCTCGAGCTGCTCGCGGAAGCCGACTCGCAGGGGCGGCGACCGGATGTGGTGCTCATGGACCTTCAGATGGCCCCGGTCGACGGCATCGAGGTGACCCGTGAGATCCGCGCCCGCTACCACGACGTGGAGGTGGTGGCGCTGACGTCCTTCGGAGAGGAGGAGCGCATTCACGCCGCCCTCCAGGCGGGCGCCTCCGGCTACCTGCTGAAGGATTCGGATGCCGGCGACGTGGCTGAGGCCATCCGGGCTGCCCATCGCGGCGAGCTCCAGATCGACCCCGCCGTGGCGCGCGGGCTGATGTCCTCACTCGGCGCTGCTCCCGGCGGGGACCCCACCGAGGACCTAACCGCACGTGAGCTCGAAGTGCTCCGGCTCGTGGGCGTGGGCAAGGCCAACAAGGAGATCGCCGCGGCGCTTGACATCAGCGAGCGCACCGCCCGGACACACGTGTCGAACATCCTCGCCAAGCTCGGCCTCAGCTCCCGCACCCAAGCGGCGCTCTGGGCCGTTCGCGAGGGGCTTGTGAACGTTTGATGGTCGAGCCCGCCCCGGATGGGGGTGGTGCTCGCCTACCGCAGAAGACGGTGGCTCGCGCCCTTGTCGCATACGGAGCGCGGCGAGGATGCTCTGCGAAGTGGAATCCGCAGTCGCGCTGACGCCACGGGACTTCGAGGCCGCCACGGACGGCCCGGCCGTGTCCGTGCTGGAGGGCGGCGCGAATCACGTTGATGCGCGCCTGTCCCCTCCGCCCAGGGCGGAGGGACTCGTACCCCGTTTGCGGGTGGTGCGTCGCCTCCTCGAGTCCCAGGACCTCCCAGTTGCGCTGCTCGTCGCACCGGCGGGCTACGGGAAGACCACCGTGCTCGCCGAATGGAGCGAGTGGGACGCCCGCCCGTTCGCATGGGTGCGGCTCGATGGCGACGACCGTGACCCGTCGCGGCTGCTCGCCTCGATCAGCGGTGCACTGGAGGTGAGCGAGCCCGTCGGAAAGGGCGTCCGCACGAGCCTGTCGTCGCGGCGGCCCGACGCGGCTCAGCGGGCGCTGACCCGGCTGCTGAGGTACCTCTCGTACCGCGAACAGCCCGTCGTGCTCGTGCTCGACGACTTCCACGTCCTCCATGGGACGGAGGCGCTGCCGTTCGTGCAGGCGATCGCAGACGGCATGCCGCCCGGATCCCAGCTCGCCGTCGCGTCACGACATGAGCCCGAGCTCGCCGTGGGGAGCCTCCGCGCCCACCGGAAGCTGCTCGAGCTTCGCACCGGGGATCTCGCGATGGCGCGCACCGAGGCAGCCGATCTACTCGAAGCGGCGGGGCTGCACCTCGACACCGCCGAGCTCACGACGCTCGTATGCCGCACCGAGGGGTGGGCCGCGGGTCTCTACCTCGCCGCCCTCTCCCTACGGGATGATCGCGACGTCCGCACGGCGGTGTCACGGTTCGGAGGCGCCGATCGCCTCGTCTCGGACTACGTGCGCGACGAGTTCCTGACGCCACTCGGCCCTGAGAAGACCGCGTTCCTGATGCGGACCTCCGTGCTGGACACGCTCTCGCCGGCGGTCTGCGACGCCATTCTCGAGTGCACCGGATCCGGTCGCACGCTTGCGGAGCTGGCCAGTGCGAACGCGCTGCTGATCAGCCTGGACCGAAACGGCGACGCGTACCGGTACCACCCGCTGCTCGCCCAGATGCTGCGCGCCGAGCTTCGGCGCCAGGAGCCACTCCGCGAGCGTCAACTCCACCGGCTCGCGAGCGCCTGGTTCGGCGAGCACCAAGAGCAGGGCCTGGCGATCCGGCACGCCGTCGCCGCGGGCGAGGTGGCGGCGGCAGGCGACCTGCTGTCGGCCGAGGCGCCGGTGCTCATCGCCCACGGACGCAACGACACGGTCCAGAGCTGGCTGAGCGAGTTCAGCGCCGAGCAGATCGCCGGCTGCGCCCCGCTCGCCCTGGTGGCTGCCAACAGCCGGCTGGCCGCCGGCGCGGGCGCTGAGGCGGAGCACTGGGCCGCGGCTGCGGCCGGTCGGATGGCCGACGCTCCGCGAAGGGCCCGCGGCTCGCTGCGAGCCGCTGCGCTGCTCCCGGCCGCCGCGGCCGCAAGGGAAGGCCTCGCCGGGATGCGCCGCGACACGGCCCGGGCACGCGAGCTGGGGCCGGACGACGGGACGCTCATCTCGACGTGCAATCTGCTCGACGGCGTGGCGCTCCACCTGACCGGGGACCTGGACAGAGCCCGCGGTTTCCTCGCGGCCGGCGCGCGCGGCGGCGCGGGCTCCGCGCCGAACGTTCAGGCCCTGTGTCTCGCGCAGCTCGGGTTGCTGCTGGTGCAGGATGAGAACTGGGAGAGCGCCGCGAGCGTGACCACCCGCGCCAGATCGAAGCTCGAGCTCGGGGGGCTGGGGAGCTATCCGACGAGCGCGCTGGTGTTCGCCGTCTCGGGTCTTGTGCGTGCGCACAGGGGCATGCGGGACGAGGCGCGCGCGGATACACAGCGGTCCTCGGCTCTCGTGGCGCTCCTGGACGACTTCGCGCCTTGGTACCAAGCCGAGACCCTGCTTACCCTGGCCCGCGCGGCGCTCCGGCTTGGTCACCTGTCAGATGCGCGAACGCTCACCACCGAAGCCGAGCGATTCGTCCACGAAATCCCGGACTCGCCCGTCCTGCGTGACTGGATCGAGGAGTCGAGGGCACAGCTCGGCGCAGTCGCGCGGTCGGCCGAGAAGGCCTGGACCCTCACCTCGGCCGAGCTCAGGGTCCTGCGGCTGCTTCCCACGCACCTGTCGTTCCCGGCGATCGCGAAGAGCCTGTTCGTGTCGCCGAACACGGTGAAGACCCACGTGAGGGCCGTCTACCGCAAGCTCGACGCTTCCTCGCGAGCGGAGGCCGTGGCCCTCGCGCTGGACGCCGGCCTGCTCGAAGCACAGCGGGGCTGACATGGGCGGCGCACACACCCCGCAAGGACTCGTGCGCGCACCGTGGCGAAAACGGCATCGGTGCTTCAACCTGACGCCCGGCTTGGACAAACGCCCAGACAGAGGAGATCGAATATGAGAGGTGCAGGTCGAGCAGCGTTCGCGGCCGTCTTGCTGCTGGTCGCGGGGACGCTCAACATCATCTACGGCATCGGCGCGTTGGACGATGCCAACATCTTCGTCAACGACCAACGGTTCATATTCACCAACCTCAACACCCTCGGCTGGTTCCTGATCGTCCTCGGCGTGATCCAGCTCACCGGAGGCTTCTCACTGCTGGCCGGCAACGCCTACGGCCGGGTCATCGGCGTCGCCGGCGGCACCCTGGGCGCGATCGGCGCCCTGCTGTCGATCGGCGGGGCCTATCCGTGGTGGAACCTCGCCATTTTCGCGCTGTGCGTCTACGTCGTCCACGGTCTCTTCGTGTACGGGGAGCCCGAGCCCGGCGAGCCCGTCGCCAGGCGCTAGCCGCCGTCGCGGGGCCTGGCGGCCTGCCAGGCCCCGCCATGAGATGTTTCCGGGCGATGCGATCACGATCGACCTGATGTGACGCCGGAGGTCATCGTCCTCGCGCTCGGGAGCGCGCCGCGGCCGGCTGGCATGGCGGCGCTATATGCGTTGCTCAGCGCCCCACATCCGCGGCGAGTACTCGTGGCCCACGTGGTCGCGGGCTTCTGCTTCAGCGTGGCCTTCGGCGTGGCCGTCGTGGCGTTCTGCCACGGCGCCGGTCTCCGTCACCAGGACGGTGTCGTGAACTCGCTGGTCCAGCTGCTGGCGGGCGTGGCGGCGCTGGGCTACGCCGTCGGGGTGGGCACAGGGCGAGCACAGCCCCCCTCCCGCAACGAGTCCGCCGAGGAGTCCGCGGTGACACGGCGGCTCCACAACCCCTCGGTCGGAACGGCGGCGGCCGCCGGAGTGGCCACGCACCTGCCCGGCCTGTTCTACCTCGTGGCCCTGAACTCGATCGTGAACTCGGGCGACGACCTCGCGGCGGGCCTCGCGGGGGTGCTGCTCTTCAACGTCATCTGGTTCGCCGCGGCGATCGCGTCGGTCGTGATCTTCCTGATCCGTCCCGGAGCGGCGCGCAGGGCCCTGGGGCGCACGAGCGCCTGGGCTCAGCGGAACGCGCGGGTCACGACGATCGTGGTGTTCGCCGTGGTGGGCGTCTACCTGACCCTCAACGGAGCCATCGGGTTGGCCGGCTAGCAGTAGGCTCGCACCCGGCCCGCACGCATGCGCGCACATTTGCGCACGAACGGCGGGCGGTGGATGATGGCTCGCGGTGCCCTTCGCCTACCGCCACATCGCCATCGGCGCCGGCGTTCTCGCCGCGCGCACCGCCGAAGCCGCGGTTTCGGCCCCGGCCCGGCTGGTCGCCCCCGCCGCCGGCGCTGCGCTCGGCTCGCCCGTGCTGGGTCCGGCGCGCCGGACGGCAGAGCGCGCGCTCGGCGACCTCGCAGATCTCGGTGGCCGCTGGGAGGCACGGGCGCGGCTGACGCTCGAGCAGGCAGGCCAGGAGCTCCTCAGAGGTCCGCTGATCGATCAGCTCGTGGCGGCTCTCGCCGAGGCGCGGGTGATCGAGCGCATAGTCGAGCGACTGCTCGACGAGGAGGTGGCGGAGCGAATCGTGGTCCTCGCGCTGGAGAGTCCCACGATCGACCGGATCGTCGAGCGTGTGCTCGAGAGCCCCAGCGTGGAGCGTGCGATCGAGCGCGTTCTCGAGAGCAGCCTCGTGTCGGCGACCACCGAGCGAGTGCTCGTCAGCGCAGAGCTCCAGCTCGTCGTCGAGCGCATAGCGAACAGCCCGGAGGTGCGAAACGCGATCGCGCAACAGTCATTCGGGTTGGCGGACGTGGTCGCCCAGGAGGTGCGCTCGCGCAGCGTGACCGGCGACGAGACCGCGGAGCGGCTCGCCCGGTCGATCCTCCGTCGCCGGCCTCGGCGCCTCGGCGGCGGGTCTTCGTGACCGCACGGCCGGGTGTGCCGTATGCGGGCCTGGTCACCCGCTCGCTCGCGCTGGGCATCGACCTGCTGGCGATCAACGCGGCCATCGCCGTGATCGGCGCGGTCATAAGTCTCGTGGCTTCCATGCTGAACCTCGACCTCGACGCATCCACCGTCGTGGTGGCAGCCCTGCTGGGCGCCTGGTGGCTGCTGGTCGGCTCCTACCTGGTCCTCTTCTGGACGCTCGTCGGCCAGACTCCGGGAATGTCGCTGATGCACCTGCGAGTGGCGGCGCGTGACGGAGGGCGCCCCGGGCTCGTCCAGTCCATCGTGCGGCTGGGGGGAATGGTGCTTGCGGCGATCCCGCTGATGGCCGGATACGCGCTCATCCTCTTCGACGATCGCCGCCAGGGGCTCCAGGACAAGCTCGCGCGCACGGTCGTCCTCTATGTGCCCGAGGAAGCCGAGCTCGAGGTCGAGCTCGGCTCAGCCTCGATCGACGGTGACGGTGCCCGACTGCACCTTCCCATGGATCGTGCAGTAGTACGAGATCTTCCCGGGCGTGGTGGGCTTTAGCGCGTAGGCGCCGCGCGGGTTCAGCGTGCCCGAGTCGAACTTGACGGCGCTGTCGGTGTCGGAGGTGACGGTGTGCGCGACGGCCCCCTCGTTGCGCCAGCTGATCGACTGGCCGCGTTTGATCGCCAGGTCCTTGGGCTTGTAGAAGTTGTCGCCGACCGCGACCTTGACGACGGCCGGAATCGCCTCCTGCTGCGTCGTCGCCGGCTCTTCCGCCGCTGTCGTGTCCTTGTCGTCGTCGCCCCCGCAGCCTGTGAGCAGCAGCGCGACGAGCGCGGCGGCCGGCGTCAGTCGTGATCCCCACATGTGACTCCTCTTGTTGTCACCCCCATCCTCCCGTCCCAGAGCATCGACGCCTTCACCCGATTCAGGTGATGCGTGGCCACCCGACGGGCGCGAGGATCCGATCAACCTCGAGAGGAGTTCCATGCAGCGCGACGTTCTGCCGATGCCCGATCAGCCGCACGACGGCCTGGTCACCTACGACGCGAAGGACCCCGCCACCTCGTTCCCTCCGATCGAGCCGCTGCGCCCGCCGGAGGGTGCCCCAAACGTGCTGATCGTGCTGCTCGACGACGCGGGCTTTGGCTCGTCGAGCGCCTTCGGTGGACCCTGCGCGACCCCCGTGGCGGAGCGCCTGGCCGAGAACGGGCTGAGGTACAACCGCTTTCACACGACCGCGCTCTGCTCACCCACGCGCCAGGCGCTGCTGACAGGGCGCAACCATCACTCCGTCGGCATGGGCGGGATCACCGAGATCGCCACGTCGGCGCCCGGTTACAACTCGGTTCGCCCGAACACGGCGGCGCCGCTGGCGGAGACGCTCAAGCTCAACGGCTACTCCACCGCCCAGTTCGGCAAGTGCCACGAGGTACCGGTCTGGGAGACCAGCCCGCTTGGACCGTTCAACGCCTGGCCCAGCGGCGGCGGCGGCTTCGAGCACTTCTACGGCTTCATCGGCGGCGAGACCAACCAGTACGCGCCGGCGCTGTACGACGGCACGGCCCCGATCGAGCCGGACCGCACCCCGGAGGAGGGCTACCACCTCACCGAGGACATGACCGACCGGGCGATCGACTGGGTGCGCCAGCAGAAGGCGCTGATGCCGGACAAGCCGTTCTTCGCCTACTTCGCGCCGGGGGCAACGCATGCGCCGCACCACGTGCCGCTCGAGTGGTCGGACAAGTACAAGGGCCGGTTCGACGAGGGCTGGGACGCGGTCCGGGAGGAGACCTTCAAACGGCAGCAGGAGCTCGGCGTGATCCCACCCGAGGCAGAGCTGACCGACCGGCCGGAGGAGATCCCGGCGTGGGACGACATGCCGGACGACCTCAAGCCGGTGCTCGCGCGCCAGATGGAGGTCTACGCGGGCTTCATGGAGCACACGGACCACCACGTCGGCCGCCTGATCGACGCGCTCGCGGACCTGGAGATCCTCGACGACACGCTGGTCTACTACATCGTCGGCGACAACGGCGCCTCGGCCGAGGGAACTCCGCAGGGCACGTTCAACGAGATGATCACCCTCAACGGCGCGGCAGGGATCGAGACGACCGAGTTCATGGCCGAGCGGATCGACCAGTTCGGCACGATCGCCGCGAACAACCACTACGCGGTCGGCTGGGCGCACGCGATGGACACGCCCTACCAGTGGACCAAGCAGGTGGCCTCGCACTGGGGCGGCACACGCAACGGCACCGTCGTCCACTGGCCCAACGGCTTCACCGCTCGCGGCGAGGTGCGTGCGCAGTTCAGCCACGTGATCGACGTGGCGGCGACGGTGCTCGATGCAGCCGGGCTGCCGGCGCCGACGTTCGTCCATGGCGTCCAGCAGATGCCGCTGCACGGAAGAAGCATGGTCCCTACCTTCCACGAGCCCGCAGCTCCCGAGCACCGCGAGACGCAGTACTTCGAGATGTTCGTCAACCGCGGCATCTACCACGAGGGCTGGACCGCCGTCACCCGGCACAGCATCCCGTGGAAGCCGACCGAGATGCCGGCGTTTGACGACGACGTCTGGGAGCTGTACGCCCCCGACGACTGGACCCAGGCCCACGACCTGTCCGCCGAGAAGCCGGAGAAGCTCCGTGAGCTCCAGCGGCTGTTCCTGATCGAGGCCGCTCGATACCAGGTACTTCCCCTCGACGACCGCCGTTTTGAGCGCTTCAACGCCGACCTCGCCGGCCGCCCGCAGCTCGTCCGGGGGACCACGCAGCTGCTGTATGAGGGGATGGGGCGCCTGTCGGAGAACTCGGTGCTCAACATCAAGAACAAGTCACACGCCATCACCGCGCAGATCGACGTGCCCGAGGGTGGCGCCGAGGGAGTGCTCGTCGCCCAGGGCGGCGCGTACGCCGGCTGGAGCCTCTACCTCCACGAGGGCCGGCCGGCCTACTGCTACAACCTCTTCGGCCTCCAGCGGTTCAAGATCTACGGAGAGCAATCCGTGCCCGCAGGCGAGCACCAAGTCCGCATGGAGTTCGCCTACGACGGCGGCGGTCTGGCCAAGGGCGGCGACGTGACGCTCTACCTCGACGGCGACAGGGTCGGTGCCGATCGCGTCGAGCACACGGTGCCGATGGCCTTCTCCGGCGATGAGACGCTGGACCTGGGTCGCGACAGCGGCACCCCCGTCAGTGACGACCACGGGGCCGTCAACGGCTTCACAGGTCGCGTGCGCTGGGTGCAGATCGACATCGACGAGGCAGCCGAGGATCTCGACCACCTGATCACTCCGGAGGAGCGCCTGCGCGTAGCGATGGCCAGGCAGTAGGCCTCGGCTAGGGGTGTGTACACCCCGTGCGCTTGCTTGCCTGCATTGTTGCGCGCGACCCGACCCGTGCGTGAGGCTTCGTCCAACGAGTGCCTGACCAGTCCGACACCTCCTCGCCGAAGCGGCGTCGCCGTGTGTTGGTGTGGTCGCTGATTGTGGTCGCGTCGGTGTTGTTGGTCGTTTCGATCACTGCGAATTGGGTGCAGCGCGCCGTGCTCGATACGGACGAGGTGGTGAACACCAGCGACGAGATCTTGGCCGATCAGGATGTTCAGGAGGCGCTCAGCATCTTCTTGGTCGATCAGCTCTACGCCAACGTCGATGTGCCGGCGGAAATCCGGGAGAAGCTGCCGGACAACGCGAAGGCGCTGGCGGCTCCGGTGGCGGCGGCGACCCGGCAGCTGGCGTTGAACGTGTCGGAGAAGGCACTCGCCGCGCCGCGGGTGCAGGAGCTCGTCTCGCTCTCGATCCGCAGGTCGCACGGACAGTTCGTCCGGCTGATCGAAGACGAGGGCAAGTACGTCTCGACCACCGGCGGCGCCGTGACGCTCGAGTACGGCGACGTGATCGCCGACCTGGCCGTCCGCCTCGGCGTCGACCCGGAGGCGATCGCGCGGATCCGGGACGTCGTGCGCGACCTCTCGACCGACCTCAAGCAGCGCTTGACCTCGCTGCAGACCCGGATCAAGACGGTCCGCTCAGGGCTCGCCGACGTGCAGGGCGGCACACTGCCCCCCGAGCTCGAACAGAACCTCGAGGCGCTCGAGTCGAACACCGGTCAGCTGCAGGGCAAGATCGCGAGCCTCCACACCAAGCTCGAGACCGTGCAGGAAAAAGCCCCGGCCCAGCTCCAAGACCGGCTCACAAGCTTCGACAGCCGGCTCACCGACCTCGACGGCCGCCTCTCAGCGATCGGCGGGTGGGCCGCCGCCGTGCTCGACGAGCCCGAACAGACAAACGTCGATCAGCTCGACGCCGCGCTCGCCACGACCGAAGCGCGCGTCAACGCGCTCCTCGAGCGCCAAGCGCTCCAGAACCCCGGCCAGCTCGTCGTCATGGAATCCGACCAGCTCAACGGACTCCAGACGATCGTCGCGGCGCTCCGCAACCTCGGCTTCGTGCTCCCACTGCTGGTGCTCTTCCTCTACATGGCCGCCATCTACCTGGCGCAGGGATGGCACCGCGAAGCGCTGATCGCGGCCGGCGGCGGGATCCTCACGGCAACACTGCTCGTGCTGCTGACCCGGCGCTTGCTCGGCGGCGCGGTCGTCGACTCGGTAGCGAGCTCACAGACAGTCGAGCCGGCCATCCAATCCGTCTGGGACATCGTCTCCGGAACGCTGCGCGAACGCGCGCTGTTCGCCCTCGTGATCGGGGCGGCGTTCGTCGTCGCGGGCCTGTTCGCAGGGCCCGCCCGCTGGGCAGTCGCCGCGCGCCGCGCCCTCGCGCCGCACCTCCGCGACCACCCGGTCGCGGTCTACTTCGTCGTCGCCGTGCTGTTCCTGCTCTGGCTGACCATCATGCCCGGGATCAACAACCTCGGACAGGTCCTCGTGATCGTGCTGCTCGCCGCGCTGGCCGTGGTGGGCATCGAATTGCTGCGCCGTCAGACGGCGCAGGAGTTTCCGCCGCATCCCAGCAATCCCTGATCGAAGCCGGTCCGTAGCCATGGCGGGCGATGATTCCCTCGAGCCAGACCGGCGAGGACATGTGAATCGCGAGCGCGTCTTACGGACGCTGACGTTCTGGCTGCGGCCCGAGTTCGTGCTCCGCGTCGTCAACCGCTTTCAGAAGATCGCGGGCTTCGACCGGGCGATCGCCCTCGCCTCCTCAGCGCTCACCGCGACGATCCCGCTGGCGATTGTCACGAGCGCGCTGTCCTCGGAGCTCGGGGGGAAGGACACGGCCGAACGGATCATCGACCGTTACGGCCTGACGGGAGGCGGCGCCGAGGCGGTCACGGACGTCTTCGCGCCGCCCACCGGCGTGGACACAAGCCTCGGCATCATCGGCCTCCTCTTTCTCCTGGTCGCGGTGCTGAGCTTCAGCCGGGGCGTACAGCGGCTGTTCGAGCAAACCTGGGAGCTCAGCCCGCTGAGCGTCCGCAACACCTTCAACGGGCTCCTGTGGATTGGCGGGCTCTCGGCGTACATCGCGGCCAGCGGCCTCATCCACGCCGTACTGGGGCGCAGCCGCCTGGAGCTGACAGCCGCGCTGCTGGTCGCCCCGCTGACGGCTGCCTTCCTGCTCTGGAGCGGCAGGGTCCTCAGCGCCAAACGGATCCCCCGCCGGGATCTCTTCCCGTTTGCCATCTTCGGTTCGGCGTTGCTGGCGGCCTACTCGGTCGGCGCGACGGTGTACGTCCCGCACCTCTTCGAGACGTTCGCCACCCGCTACGGCGTGATCGGCGCGGTCTTCGCCATGATCTCGACGCTCTTCTGCGTCATGGTCGTCATCGTCGGCTCGGCGGCGGCCGGCCGCGAGATCCATGCTGAGCTCGGCCGTATCCGGCGGGGCGAGCGGCCCGCCGACGACGAGGTGAAGCGCCAATGGGACGAGATCACCGGCGAAGCGCGGTCGCGCTGGCAGACGCTCCGGGAGCAGCGTCAGGAACGCCGGCGCAAACGTCAGGAAGGGCGATGATGGTCACCCCACCGAGAAGGAGAACGTGATGCCCACCGACCCCGAGCCCACGTACGGCCAATCCACGGCCTGGCAACCCGAGCGTCCGCGTTTCCAGGTGCTCCCGCTCGCCCTCTCGTGGCTTGCCATGGGCATAGCGCTGATGGTGGCCGCCGGGCTCCTGCCGGGTGTCAGCATCGACAACTACTGGGGTGCGCTGCTCGTCGCGGCCATCGTCGCAGCGCTCAACGCGATCATCCCGCCCATCCTCGCCGCGCTGCGATTGCCGCTCACGCTCGTGTCCGGCTTCCTCCTGGTGTTGCTCGCGGACGCCGCCATTCTCCGCTGGGCCGACGACCTGACCAACGGGATGCTCACCGTCGACAGCTTCGGCTGGGCGCTTCTCGCTGCGCTCGTGGTCGCCGCTGTGAGCGTCGCGCTCGCCGTTGTCCTCGGCTCGGACGACACGTACTCGCTTCGCATAGCGAGACGGATCGCGCGCCGGCAGGGGATCATCGCCGACACGGACGTCCCCGGGATCCTCTTCCTCGAGATCGACGGGCTCGCATTGCCCGTGCTGCGCCGGGCGATGCGCGACGGCAACGCCCCGACCATGGCGCGTTGGCTGGCCGACGACACGCATCGTCTGACCGAGTGGGAGACCGATCTCTCATCCCAGACGGGTGCCAGTCAGGCGGGCATCCTGCTGGGGTCGAACGACGACATCTCGGCCTTCCGCTGGGTGGAGAAGGAGACCGCGACGCTCATGACATGCTCGGCGCCGCCGGACTGCGCTGAGATCGAGCGGCGCCTGGCCACGGGCGTCGGCCTTCTGGTCGATGGCGGCGCCAGCCGCGGAAATCTTCTCTCCGGAGAGGCGGAGGATGTGATCCTCACGGTCAGCCGGATGGAGGCGGAGAAGAAGTCCAACCCGGGCTATCGGGCATTCCTCGCCAACGGTGACAACGTGACGCGCACACTCGTGCTGTTCCTGTGGGAGATGATTCTCGAGTGGACCGCGGCCCTCGGCGCCATCCGCCGTGACGTGCGGCCGCGCGGCCACCGAGGCGGCATCTACCCACTGATGAGGGCGGCGCTCTGCGTCTTCGTGCGCGACCTCATCGTGTCCGGCGTGCTCACCGACATGATGCGAGGGCGGCCCGCCGTCTACGCGACGTTCTCGAGCTACGACGAGGTGGCGCACCACTCGGGACTCGAGCGGGCCGACACGCTCGAGGCCCTGCGCAAGCTCGACGACCGCTTCGCGCATATCGAGCGAGCGCGCCGCTACGCCCCGCGGCCATACGAGATCGTCGTGCTTTCCGATCACGGGCAGACGCAGGGCGCGACCTTCAAGCAACGCAACGGGTACGGCCTCGACGACCTCGTCGAGCGTTCCCTCACACGTGGCCAGGTCTCCGGGATCGCCGGCGGGGACGAGCAGAGCTCGATGGTCGGCAACGCCGTGAGCGAGGCGACGGGGACGCAGGCCAAGCGGGCCAAGAACGACGTGTCCGATCAGGACGTCGTGGTGCTCGGCTCGGGCAACCTCGGGCTCATCTACCTGATGGGGGAGCGCCGGCGGCTGACGCTCGAGGAGCTGGAGGCGCGACACCCGGAGCTCCTGCCCGCCCTCCGCGCGCACCCCCACATCGGCTGGCTGCTCGTCCGCTCGTCCGAGCATGGGGCGGTCGCGCTCGGCGCCCGCGGCGCGCACTACCTCGCGGACGGCCGCGTCGAGGGCGAGGACCCGCTCGCACCGTTCTCGCCCACGGCGCCACAGCACCTGCTGCGCACCGACGGCTTCCAGCATGTCGCCGACATCATGGTGGGGAGCTTCTACGACCCCGAGCTCGAAGAGGGCTGCGCCTTCGAGGAGCTGATCTGCTTCCACGGCGGGCTCGGCGGCGTCCAGACGCGCCCGTTCATCCTCCACCCGTCGCACCTCGAGGTACCGCCGGGCCCCATCCTCGGCGCCGCGAGCGTCCACGGGATCCTCGCCGGCTGGCGGAAGAAGCTCCAGGGCGTCCCGGCGGCCGCGGCGCCGGTGGAGACCGAGCGCACGCCCGCGGGCGCCTAGCCGAGACTGAGCTAGCCGGACGGCGCCGGCTGGCCTCGCGCCCCGCCGCCGCCCCGGGACCCCAGCTCGTTGGCGATGTGCACGGCCGCGGAGGTCAGCGGGGCGGCGAGCGTGAGCCCGATCATCCCGAAGAGGGCGCCGGCGCCGATCGTGACGACGAGCACCACGAGCGGGTTGAGGCTCAGTGTTGCGCCCATCACGAACGGCTGGATCATCTGCTGGAGAATGCCGTTGGCGAGCAGGGCCACGATTGCCATGATCAGCGCGTCCGAGCTGCTTCCGGTGCTGAGCGCGATCAGCACGGCGAAGCCTCCTGCGACCCAGGCGCCGACGAAGGGCACGTAGGCCCCCACGAACGTGACGACGGTGATCGTCCCGGCGAGCGGGACGCCGAGTATGAGCGCGGCGCCCCCGATCAGGATGGCGTTGAAGGCGGCGATGATCGTGACGGCGAGGAAGTAGTTGCGCAGCGACTTGGCGATGTTGGTCGTGACGATGTTGGCGACCGGTTCGGGCACGCCCAGGTGCCGGTTGATGAAGCGGTGCATGACCGGTCCGTCCTTGAGCACGAAGAGCGTGCTGAGAATCGCGAAAGCGAGGAAGAACACGAGCGACTTGAGGCCCTCGACGCCCTCGGCGACCCCGCTGAGCAGCGTCGTGCGGATCTCGGGGGCGGCCTTCTGCGCGCCCTCGGTGGCGCTCTGCGCGTTGTCCACGCCGACGTCGCTGAGCCAGCCCTGGATCTTCTCCAGCGACTGATTCACCTTCGTCGAGATGTCGCCCGAGTTGGCGGATATGCCGCCGAAGACGAGGCAGAAGATGAGGATGCCGATGGCGACGAGCCCGAGCAGGACCAGAATCGCGCCGCCGATACGCGGAACCCTGTGGCGTTCCAGCCAGCCCACCGCCGGTCCGGTGACCGCGCCGAGCACGGCGGCGAGGATGACCGGCATGGTGATCGTCGAGGTCTCGCCGACGAGCCAGATGAGCCCGACGATGATGAGCACGAACCCGACCAGCAGCCACGACGTGAAGCCGAGGTCCCTGAGCCACGTAGGTGCCGAAAACTGAACGTTGCGGTCGGATTCCATCGCTCAGCGCTCGGGAGCGGGCGGTACGGGGTATGTGCTCGTCGCCATCAACCTACCTCCGGATCGGCCGGTCCTTAAGACGTCCGTGGGGGAAGGTTCGGCGCCGCCGCGGTTAGGCCTCTTGCTCGACGCTCGATTTCATCCCAACGGGGTGACGAGGACGGGCGCGCACCTGCTTAGGCTCGCCACGACGACGCCCGCGCATACAAGAGGAGGCCGCATGGCCGACAGACCAGTATTTCTCTACGCCGCCGTCTATGACGAGATTGCGGATGCCGAGGCTGACTACGAGGCCGTGTTCGACCTCCATGCCGCGGGAGCGATCGGGACCTTCGACTCGGCGGTGATCCGAAAGGAAGACGACGGCAAGGTCCGGGTGACGAAGACCGAGAAGCCGACCCAGCACGGCGCTTGGACCGGGGCCGGGGTCGGAGCGCTGGTCGGGCTCATCTTCCCGCCCGCCGTCCTCGGCGCGGCAATCATCGGAGCCGGCGCCGGCGGCCTGACCGGCCACCTCGCGAAGGGCATCTCGCGCGGCGATCTCAAGGAGCTCGGCGAAGAGCTCGAGGCGGGCAGCGCCGCCGTGATCGTGCTCGGCGAGTCGAGGATCGAGGAGCAGCTCGAGAAAGCGCTGACACGCGCGAACAAGATGATCGAGAAGCAGGTGGATGCCGACGCCGACGAGCTCGAGCGCGAGATCGACGCAGCGGCACGAGAGGGCACGAGTTAGGAGCCGCCGATGGGGACGAGCCTCAGTAGGGCCGGCGAGCCAATCGCTTGGCGGGTCGTCGCCGTCAGTGCACGAGGGTTTTGAGCAGAACGACCGCACTGCCCAGGCTCACGGCGACAACCGCTGACAGGACCGTCCAGCGCAGGGCCGCTCCTGACGCGCGCGCCGAGTATGCACCGGCGCCGGCCAGCTCCACCAGGGCGACAACCGTCGCGGCGAGAATCGCCGTCTCGTCGTCCATGACGTCGAGCACGCCCAGCGCGAGGATGAGCACCAGCGGAACGGTGGCCTCCACGAGCGGCCAGTCGTGGCGAAGCACCGAGCGCACCTCGGACCGGTCGAGCATCCGGTGGTGGGCGATCGAGCCCGCCAGCACCCGGGCGTAGACGTGCGCCAAGAAGAAGACGACACCGGTGACCAGCACGGTGACGGCGACAAGCCCGGCGTTCGAGGAGTCGTACTCCGCCGACACGGAGATCACGGACGTCGCCAGGATCAGGCCGTAGATGGCCTCCGTGACGCTGCCCGTCGTACGGGCGACCAGCGGGCGCCACCGCCCGGCGGCCGGCATCAGACCGCGGCCGTGGCCGCAGGGGTCACCGTCGTGCGCATGGCGACCAACCTAGCTCGGATCGATGTAGGCTCGCCCGGGCATGGGCGACGCTGCGGCACCGGTCTTGATCGCCTATGACGGGTCGGAGGTCTCGCGGGCCGCGGTTCGGCACGCGGCCGAGCTGTTCGCCGGGCGTCCGGCTGTGCTGGTGACGGTTTGGGAGCCGGGCATGGCGGCGGTGGCGATGGGTCTGCCCGACACGATGGGGGCGGGGGCGCTGCCGCCGGATCCGGCGACGCTCGAGGCGGTCGATCGCGCCCAGCACGAGCACGCCTCCACTGTGGCCGCCGAGGGAGCGGAGTTCGCTCGCTCTGTCGGGCTGGCCGTGGAGGCGCAGGTCGTCGCGGACGAGCTCGACGTGGCGGACACGCTGATCGCGATCGCGCAGGAGCGCGGCGCGGCCGTCGTCGTGGCCGGCTCGCACGGGATCACGGGGCTGCGCAAACGCCTGCTCGGGAGCGTTTCGCGGAAGCTGATCGAGCACTGCGACCGGCCCGTCCTAGTCATCCGCGAAGACAGCACCTAGACAGCCCGCGTCGAGCATGCGCCCGGGACAGGTTTCGCATCCGTCCGTGAAGGAGCGCGCGGACTCGCGGAAGGGCCGCGCGTTCCAAGGTCCCGCGCTCCAAACACGCTGCCTGGGAGCCGTCGGCCGGGCGCCGGGCGCCGGAGGACGTGCTGCTGGAGCAGGCCGAGGGACGGGTTGCGGAGCTCGTGCCCATTCGGCACGGGCGGATGCTCGAGTCGCCGTTCACGTTCTTCCGGGGCGCGGCCGCGCTGATGGCCGCCGACCTCGCCGAGACTCCGAACTCGGGACTGACGGTCCAGCTGTGCGGCGACGCGCACCTGTCCAACTTCGGCGGCTTTGCCTCGCCCGCCCGCGACCTGGTCTTCGACATCAACGACTTCGACGAAACCGCGCGCGGTCCGTGGGAGTGGGATGTCAAGCGGCTCGCGGCGAGCATCGCCATCGCCGGCCGCGACCTCGACGTGGCGACCGCGGCGCGGCACGGTGCGGTGGAGGCGGCCGTGCGCTCGTACCGGGAGGCGATGCGGCGCTTCGCCACGGCGCGCAACCTGGAGCTGTGGTACGCGCGGCTCGACGCGGCGCGCATCCTCAGCCACGTCGGCGACCGGCTGAGCTCCGGAGGAGCGCAGGGCGTTCAAACGACGGGTCGCCGGCGCGCGCGCCAAGGACCATTTGCGTGCGATGTCGAAGCTGGCACAGCGCGTCGACGGAGAGCCGCGGATCGTCAGCCGCCCGCCGCGGATCGTCCCGGTGGAGGAGCTGTTCCCGGCCACGGCCGCCGAGAACGTCGAGGACCAGATGCGAACCCTGCTGCGCTCGTACCGCCGCAGCCTCCCGGTGGAGCGGCGGCACCTGCTCGAGGGCTACCGCTACAGGCACATGGCCCGGAGGGTCGGCGGAGTCGGGAGCGTCGGCACGCGCACCTGGATCGTGCTGCTGACAGGACGCGACGGCGACGACCCACTCTTTCTCCAGGTCAAGCAGGTCGGCCCGTCGGTGCTCGAGCCGTACGTGGGTCGCGATCAGGCGCGCAACCACGGGCAGCGCGTCGTCCATGGCCAGCGGTTGATGCAGGTCGACTCCGACATCTTCCTCGGCTGGCTGCGCGCCACCTGGACGGATGACACGCCGCGTGACTACCACGTGCGCCAGCTGTGGGACTGGAAGCTGGGCGCCGACGTGGAGCTGATGTCCCCGGCCCGCCTGACCGTCTACGGCGCGCTTTGCGGCTGGACGCTGGCGCGCGCGCACGCGCGCTCGGGAGATCGCATCGCGATCGCGGCGTATCTCGGCTCCGGGAAGGCGTTCGACCGCGCCATCGCCGCTTTCGCGGAAACCTACGCGGACCTGAACGAGCGCGACCACACCGCGCTCGAGGAAGCAGTGCGCGCGGGCCGCATCGCGGCCGACCGCCGCGTCTGAAACTCGGTCAGGGGCCGTTACTCCAGGAACTCGTCCATTTGGGTCAGCAGCCCGAACAGGACGAGAAAGTCGATCGTCAGCACCGCGATCGCCCAGAGCGGGAAGACGAACATGACGATGACGGTCAGCATCGCGCTCAGGCCGGCGAAGGCGACGCCGAGCCATAGCCCCCATGTGTTGCGCTGGAAGATCAGCACGCCGGTCACGATCTGCGCCAGCCCGATGAGCAGCCAGAACCAGCCCCAGGCGGTCAGGTCGATCCCGTACAGCACGTCCTTGGCCTGGGAGGCGATCGTGTCGTCGTCGGACAGCGCCGCGATCCCGCTCAGCGCGTTGTAGCCGCCCGCGATCACCGCCATCACTCCGGCGAACGTGATCCAGCCGGAGCGCTTCGCGACGTTCTCTGCCATATGGGTCTCCTTGCTCTCGGTTATGCGAATTCCCGGGCGACCCTACGGCCGTCGACTCGGAAAAGCTCTTGCTGCACAGGGAGTTGCGGCTTCACTCCCGTCACCGACTCCGCCTTGGACTGGGAAGATCGGATCGTGACCGAGCCAGAGCGAGCGCCGGCAGCACCCGACGTCGATCAGATGCGGCGGTCGTCGATGGCCGCCGAGCGCACCTGGCTCGCTTGGTGGCGGACGGCGCTGGCGGCTACCGCCGGCGCGCTCGCCGTGGGTCGTTTCGCACCGGAGCTGCTCCACGTTGCTGCCTGGCCGTATGTGGTTCTCGGCTGCAGCTACGCAGGTCTGGCAGTCGGGCTGCTCCTCATGGGCGCCCGGCGGCAGCGCGATCTGGAGGCCTCCCTTCATGGCGATACGCATCGCCCGATCGGCTTCGGGCTCGTGGCGGTGTTCACCGTCGGCGGCGTCCTACTTGCGCTCGCGACGATCGTGCTGGTCGTGGCGCAGACCTGAGCTCATCGGAGCTTGCGAAGCAGGTCAGGCGGAAGCTCGGACAGCCTCGGCGCCTCCACGAACTCGATCGCCAGCGGCCTGCCGCTCACCCGCGACACGGCATCCTCCAGCGCTAGCGCCCAGACGTGCTCGATGAGTACCGCCGCCAGCGCGGTACCGGGCTCCAGGGCCGCGCCGAGGTCGCGCAACAAATCGGGCATGCCGCCGCCCGCGTCACCGCCGAGAGCTTGCTCGGTCGCCTTGCGTCGCGCGGCCGGGTCGAGCCGGAAATCGAGCAGCTTTGCGGTGAGGCCGCCGGTACCACCCTTCATGTTGATCGCCACGTGTTCTCCCGTGGCCTCGTCTGCTGCGACGAACAGCACGTCCAGGATTCGCACGGCACCGCCGCTCTCCAGCCTCTCGAGCGCGCCGACCAGCTGGCCTTCGAACGCGGCGCTCGCATCGAACCCGAATACGAGCAGTTGCCTTGAGGGCAGCTTCACTTGAGCGGCCACCTCTAGCCGCAGTCGATCGGCGCCAGCGCCTGCTTGTACGACGCGGCGAGGTCGTCGAGCGCCGACTGGACCTGTGCCTTCGCATCACCGGAGGCCAGGCCGCTGACCATCTGCTGGGCGGTCGTCGTCACCTGCGTTCCGAACTCCTTGGTGGCCGTCTCGACCTGCTGCTTGCGATCGGGAGCGAGGTCACCCTGGGCGTCGGCGATGTCCTTGAGGTTGTCTCTGATCGCCTTCAGGTTCTGCTGAACCTGATCCACGCTGGCTGTGGTGATCGACAGCTCGGACAGTTCGTCCACCTGCTGCTGGATATCGGCGCGTGCGTCGCAGACCTGGCTCGTCGCCTTGTCCTCCTCGGACTCTCCGCAGGCAACGGGGAGCACCCCCGCGATTGCCACGCCGATGAGCGCCAGGCGTCTCAAGGCTCCCCCCTACGCGAGCGCCTTCGCCTTGATCGCATCGAACTCGGCCTGGCTGATCGCGCCGCTCTGGAGCAGGCCGTGAGCCTTGTCGATCTCCGCGGCCGCGCCGCCGGAGTCCGAGACCGAGCGCACGTAGTCCGCCATGTCGGCCTGAGCGGCCTTTGCCCGCTCGGCGTCGCGCTCAGCCATTCTCTGGCCTTGCGAGATCAGGTAGATGAAGACGCCGAGGAACGGCAGGAAGATCACCAGGATGAACCAGCCGGTCTTCCCCCATCCCGAGATGTCGTGCCGCCGGAAGAGGTCCCCGAAGATCCGGAACAGCAGCGTGAACCAGATCACCCAGGCGAAGAAGATGAGCATCGTCCAGAGGATGTCCAGGAACGGGTAGTCCGCAGCTATTACCAACGTGGTTGTCTCCTTGGGTCGTTAGCCGGAACTGCCGGTCCGGACGGAGAACGGATCGTCGCTCTCGCGCGGGGCGCTCACAAGGTGGTGTCCACGTGAGTGGCCGGGGGTGTCGGCCTGCCTGCAGCCGGATCCGCCGGGGTGAGCCTGGCGCTGACCACATAGGCCACCACCACCGCCACGATCACCAGCGGCATCACGTTCAGGCCCTGGGTGCCCAGGAGCAGCGTGGCCAGCAGTGTCGAGGTGAGCGGGAGGCTCAGCATCACCGTGCACATCGCGCCGATGCCCATCGCCACCCCCGGCACGAGCTCGAGGCCTGGCAGGTGAGATGCGGCGATGCCGGCCGCCGCGCCGACGAACATGGCCGGGAACACTGGGCCCCCTCGGAAGCTGCTGAGCGCGATGGCGTAGGCGAGGCTCTTGCAGAGCACGAGCAGGAGCAGAGCGCCGACGGACCAGTCGGCCGCGTTGTCGACCAGCGGGCCGAGCCCGGATTGCCCGGAGAACAGGACCTCCGAGAAGCCCTTGTCGGTGGCCTCGGCAAATCCGAAGGCCAACCCGCCGATGACGAGCCCGAGAACGGGCATCAGGAGGATCCTGCGCGGGTCGACGTGCGGCCGGATGAGCAACGCGAGCGACTGGATGCCCCGCCCGAGGAACGGCGCCACGAGTCCGAACGCGATGGACCAGCCGAACATCGCCACCGTGGGGCTGCCGAACTCGGGGACGTCGGGGATTGCGAGCGAGAGAGTGCCGAGGCCCGTGAGGGAATCGAGGCCGACGAAGATGAGCGTGCCGATGCCCGCCGACAGGAGTCCCGGCACCAGCACCACGCCGAGCATGGCGCCGCCGAAGCCGGAAGCCTCCAACAGCAAGAACGCTCCCAGGAGCGGCGAACCCAGCAGCGAGCTGATCGCGGCGAAGCTGCCCGCGCCCGCGATCACGGCACGCGCCGTGTCCGGCGCATCGCGTGACGCCAGGCGCATGGCCAGCGCCCCGAGCCCGCTTCCCAGCAGGATCAGCGGAGCCTCGGGCCCGATGACCACGCCAAGGCTCAGCCCGGCCAGCGAGGCGAGCACCATCCCCGGGAGCTCGCGCGGCGGGAACACACCCCCGGGCTGGAACCCATCGGCGGGCGAGTGGCCGCCGATGCCGGGGAGATAGGTGATCGAAAGCGCCACCAGCAGGCCGGCGAGGGCGAGCAACGGCATGGGCCACCAGCTCGGCGTGGTGTCGAAGCCGAGGTCGTGCGGGATGGTCTCGAAGAAGGCGGTCTGAAGCTGGTCGACCACCGCGAGGAAGCCGTACGAGGCGGCCGACACGGGAACGCCGATGATCGCCGCCAGCAGGAGCAGCTTTAGGTACTGCGGGCTTCTGAGCAGCGCCTGAGGGTCGGGCGCCTCGGGGGAGGCCGCCATCGGTTGATCGTCGCTGCCCCGCACCCGCAGGTAATCACCTCGATCGGGTGATGCTCCGGGAGGACCGGGGCTCCAGAATCCTCGTCTCGGGCTGACTCGCACCGCAACGAAAGGCACGTGATGACTACCGCGGTACGACCTGGCATTCGCACCGCCCCGGACGGCGAACAGGCACCCGCCGACGTGCTCGTCGTCTTCGGCATCAGCGGCGACCTCGCCAAGGTGATGACCTTCCACTCGCTCTACCGGCTCGAGCGGCGCGGGCTCCTGGGCTGTCCGATCGTGGGCGTGGCCGGCGACGACTGGACCACCGACGACCTCCGCGACCACGCTCGTCAGGCGATCGTCGCGTGCGGGGAGACGATCGACGACGAGGTGTTCGATCGCTTCGCCAAGCGGCTCTCCTACCTCAGCGGCGACTTCGGCGATCCGGGCACGTTCGAGCGGCTCGCGAAGGAGCTCGGTGGGGCGCGAAGCCCTGTCTTCTACCTCGAGATCCCACCGTCGCTGTTCGGCATGGTCATCAAGGGCCTGGCGGACGCGGGCCTGACGAAGGACGCCCGCGTGGTGGTCGAGAAGCCGTTCGGCCACGACCTCGCCTCTGCCCGTGCGCTCGCCGCGGAGGTGCACGAGTACATCGACGAGTCCCAGCTCTACCGGATCGACCACTTCCTGGGAAAGATGGGCCTGGCGGAGATCCTCTACCTGCGCTTCGCGAACACGGTCTTCGAGCCGCTGTGGAACCGCAACTACCTGTCGTCGGTCCAGATCACCATGGCGGAGGACTTCGGCGTGGAGGACCGTGGCCATTTCTACGACCCCGTGGGAGCGGTGCGCGACGTGGTGGTGAACCACCTGATGCAGGTGATCGGGGCGGCCGCCATGGAGCCTCTCTCCTCGGGGGACGCGCCGGTCCTGAAGGATGCCATGGTGGCCCTCTACCGGGCCATGCCCGAGGCCGACCCCAAGCAGTACGTGCGCGGACAGTACGAGGGCTACCGGGAGATCGACGGCGTGGCCGGCGACTCGACCACGGAGACCTACGCGGCCATACGGCTCGAGATCGACAACTGGCGCTGGTCGGGGGTCCCGTTCTTCATCCGCACGGGTAAGCACCTGCCCGTGTTGCAGACCGAGCTGCGGCTCGTGTTCAAGGAGCCACCACGCCTGGGCTTCCGCCTCGAGGAGTCCGACCGCCCGGACACGGACCAGCTCGTGATCAAGCTCGACCCCAGCACCGGCATCAGGCTGCTCGTGAACGCCCAGCGTGGCGACGCGCGGCCGCCCGAGGCGATCAGCCTGGACATGGAGTTCGCGGAGGAGGGCGGTGAGGGCCCGACCCCCTACGAGGTGCTGCTGCACGCAGCGATGCTCGGCGACAGCAAGCGCTTCACCCGGCAGGATGGCGTCGAAGAGGCCTGGCGGGTGTTCCAGCCGCTGATCGACTCGCCCCCGCCGGTGCACCCGTACGCGAAGGGATCGTGGGGGCCTGCGGCCGCCGACCAGCTGGTCGACGCCCACGGCGGTTGGCGCGGCCCCTGGGTGGCGTCATGAGCACCCCGAGACCGCCGCCCAGCGCCGCCGCGCCGTCCCCGTTCCCGCCGATCGCCGACTACGCGTTTCTCTCGAACTGCCACACGGGCGCGCTGGTGGCGCCCGACGGCGCGATCGATTGGCTCTGCGTGCCGCGGTTCGACTCGCCGAGCATCTTCGGCACGCTGCTCGACCGCGGGGCCGGCGTCTTCCGGCTCGGGCCGTACGGGTTCAACGTGCCCACGGCCCGGTTCTACGAGCCCGGCACGAACACCGTGGCCACCACGTGGAACACGCCCACCGGATGGATTCTGGTGCGCGACGCGCTGACCATGGGTCCCAGCCGCGGGGAGGATCAGATCACACCTCATACGCGGCCTCCGGCCGACGACGACGCCGACCACCTGCTCGTGCGCACCGTCCTCTGCATCGAGGGCAACGTGGAGATCGAGCTGGTGTGCGAGCCGGCCTTCGACTACGGGCGCGCCCCCGCCGAGTGGTCGATGGAGGGCAGCGACCGCCACACGGCCGACGCCACCGGGGCGGGCCAGACCATCCGGCTGCGAACGGACATGGCGATCGGCATCGAGGGCGACCGCGTGCGGGCTCGCCACGTCGTGTCCCAGGGCGACCAGGTCTACTGCTCGCTCTCCTGGTCCGAGGAGCTGGACTCGCCGCAGGACATCGACGAGGCCAACGCGCGGATGGCGGCCACACAGCGGTTCTGGCGAGGCTGGCTCGGGCGCGCCCGCAATATCGACCACCGCTGGCGCCAGCCGATCCAGCGCTCGGCGCTGGCGATCAAGGGTCTCACCTACATGCCGACCGGCGCCACCGTGGCCGCCCTCACCACCTCGCTGCCCGAGACGCCCGGCGGTGAGCGCAACTGGGACTACCGGTACACCTGGATGCGCGACACGACCTTCACCCTCCAGGCGCTCCACTGGCTCCAGCTGGACTGGGAGGCCGACGAGTTCATGCAGTTCGTCGCCGATCTCGAGGCCAACGAGGACGGCGCGCTTCAGATCATGTACGGCATCGACGGGCGGCGCGACCTCACCGAGTCCACGCGCGACGAGCTCTTCGGGTACATGGGAGCGAGCCCGGTTCGAATCGGCAACGGCGCCTTCGACCAGCGCCAGAACGACGTCTTCGGCGCCGTGCTCGACTCGATCCTGCTGCACACCCGCCGCAGCCAGCGCCTCCCCCGGCGCCTGTGGCCGATCGTCCAGTCCCAGGCCGAGTGCGCCACCGCCGTCTGGCGCAACCCGGACCAGGGGATCTGGGAGGCTCGCGGCGCGCCGCAGCACTACGTGTCGTCCAAGCTCATGTGCTGGGTCGCCCTGGACCGCGCCGCCAAGCTGGCGGAGATTCGTGGCGGTCCGGAGCTCGGGGCCACGTGGCGGGCCACCGCCGAGGAGATCAAGGCGGACATCCTGGAGCACGGCCTGAAGGACGGCGTGCTCCGCCAGCACTACGAGACCGAGGCGCTGGATGCGTCCACGTTGCTGGCGGCGATCTTCGGCTTCCTGCCGGGGGACGACGAGCGCCTGCGCAAGTCGGTCGACGCGATCGCCAACGACCTGACCGAGGACGGCTTCGTCCTGCGCTACCGCACCGGGGAGACGGACGACGGCCTGTCCGGCAAGGAGGGGAGCTTCCTGATCTGCTCCTTCTGGCTCGTCTCGGCGCTGGCCATAGTGGGTGAGGAGCAGCGCGCCCGGGACCTGATGGAGAAGCTGTTGAGCGTGGCCTCGCCGCTCGGCCTGTACGCGGAGGAGTTCGACACCAGCACCGGCCGGCACCTCGGGAACTTCCCGCAGGCCTTCTCGCACCTTGCCCTGATCGAGGCCGCGGCGAGGATCATCCTCTCCGAGCGCCTCAAGGAGATGACCGAATGAGCTCCTACGACGTCATCGTCATCGGCAGCGGCGCCGGCGGCGGCACGCTCGTCCACCGCCTGGCCTCTTCGGGCAAGCGGATACTTCTGCTGGAGCGCGGTGACTGGCTGACCCGCGAGCCCCAGAACTGGAGCGCGGCGGACGTGTTCGTGGACAACAGGTACGTCTCCCCGGACACCTGGTACGACGCCGAGACCGCCAAGGCCTTCCAACCCCAGATCCACTACTTCGTCGGCGGGGCCACGAAGCTCTACGGCGCGGCGCTCTACCGCCTGCGCCAGGAGGACTTCGGCGAGCTGACCCACCACGACGGCATCTCCCCGGCCTGGCCCATCTCCTACGACGAGATGGAGCCGTACTACACGCAGGCGGAGCAGCTCTACCAGGTGCACGGAGCGCGCGGCGAGGATCCGACCGAGCCGCACGCGAGCGCCCCGTATCCGTTCCCGGCCGTCTCCCACGAGCCGCGCATCCAGCAGCTCTCGGACGACCTCGAGGCCGAGGGGCTGCACCCCTTCCACGCCCCCTGCGGGGTGATGCTCAACGAGGACGACATGCCGCACGGCAATTGCGTGCGCTGCTCCACCTGCGACGGCTTCCCGTGCCTCGTCCACGCCAAGTCCGACGCCGAGGTGCTGGCGGTGCGGCCGGCGCTCGAGCACCCGAACGTGACGATGCTGACGGGCGCGCGGGCGGTGGCGCTGGGCACCAACCCGGCGGGCACCGCCGTCACCGAGGTGGTGGTTGAGCGCGAAGGTGCTCAGGAAACCCACTCCGCCGACATCGTCGTGGTGTCCTGCGGGGCGGCGAACTCCGCCAAGCTGCTGCTCGCCTCCGGCAGCGACAAGCACCCCAACGGCCTGGCCAACGGGTCCGACCAGGTGGGACGCAACTACACGTTCCACAACAGCCAGGCCGTGCTGGCCCTGTCGAAGGAAGAGAACCCGACGGTGTTCCAGAAGACGCTCGGGGTCAACGACTTCTATTTCGGCAGCGACGACTTCGAGTACCCGATGGGGAACATCCAGATGGTCGGCAAGTCGTCGGCGCCGATGTACCGCGGCGAGAAGCCGCTCGAGACCAAGCTCGCGCCCACGCGGACGCTGGAGAACATGGCGCGCCACGCGGTCGACTTCTGGCTTTCCACCGAGGACCTGCCCCGCCCCGACAACCGGGTCACGCTCGATCGGGACGGGAACATCAGGCTCAGCTACACGCCGTCCAACGACAAGCCCAAGGAGCGCCTGTTCCACCAGCTCAAGTCGATGCTCGGGCAGCTCGGGATGCACCACGACCACCTCGTCCCGCGTCACGCGTACCTGAAGAACGAGATCCCGGTCGCGGGAGTGGCCCATCAGGCCGGTACCTGCCGCTTCGGCAAGGACCCCGAGACGTCCGTGCTGAACGCGGACTGCCGGGCCCACGAGCTCGACAACCTCTACGTCGTGGACACGAGCTTCTTCCCCAGCATCGGGGCGGTCAACCCGGCACTGACCGCGATGGCCAACGGGCTGCGCGTCGGGGACCACCTGCTCGGGCGGCTGGGTGGCGGATAGCGGCACAGGCAAGCGCCGGCGCAGGGTCGTGATCGTCGGCGGGGGGTTCGGCGGGCTCGCCGCCGCGCGCCGCCTGCGGCGCGCCGACGTGGACGTGACGGTCATCGACAGGATGAACCATCACCTCTTCCAGCCGCTGCTCTACCAGGTGGCGGTCGGCGCGGTTTCGACTGGGGAGTGCGCCGCGCCGATCCGGGTGGCGCTCAGGCACGGCCGCCGCATCAACGTGTTGATGGACGAGGTGGTGGACGTGGACGTGGACGCGCGGGAGGTCGTCCTCGACCGCGGCGAGCGGATCGGCTACGACAGCCTCATCGTCGCGTGCGGCGCGGAGACGTCCTACTTCGGCAAGGACGAGTGGCAGGACGTGACGTGCGGGTTGAAGACGCTGGCCGACGCCGTGGACCTGCGCAACCGCATCTTCGGCGCGTTCGAGCAGGCGGAGCGGACCACGGATCCGGAAGCCCGAAAGGAATGGCTGACCTTCGCGGTCATCGGCGGCGGCCCGACCGGCGTGGAGATCGCAGGCGCGCTTGCGGTCGCGGCCAAGGACTCGCGGAAGGGGGACTACGCGAACATCGCCCCCGAGGATTCGCAGGTGATCCTGCTCGATGCCGGCGAGCGCGTCCTCTCTCCTTTCAGCGAGTCGCTGTCGGCCAAGGCCGCCAAGGGGCTGGCCGAGCTCGGCGTGACCGTGCGCGAAGGCGTGCGGGCCACGGCGATCGACACGCGCGGAGTGACGATCGATGTGGGCGGCTCGAGCGAGCGGATCACCAGCCGCACGGTCATCTGGGCCGCCGGCGTACGGACCGTCGGCTTCACCGGAACCCTCGCCCGCGCAACCGGGGCGGAGACCGACCGCGGTGGGCGCATCAAGGTCCAGCCGGACCTGACGGTGCCCGGCCATCCCGAGATCTCGGTGATCGGCGACATCGCCAACCTCGAGGGTCCCGGCGCCAGGCCGCTGCCGGGCCTGGCGACGGTCGCGATCCAGCAGGCGGCCCACGTGGCAAAGGCGATCAGGCGCGGGCAGCCGGGGGCCACCAAGCCCTTCAAGTACCTCGACAAGGGCGCCCTGGCGGTCATCGGAAGGGGCCGGGCGATCTGCGAGATCAGAGGCCTGAAATTCTCCGGCCGGATGGCGCTCGCCACCTATCTCGGAGTGCACCTCTTCTACCTCGGTGGCGAGGGCAAGCGTCTCAAGCTCCTCATCGACTGGATCACCACGCGGATCGGCAACCGTGGGAACCAGGTGATCCAGGGTGACCTCTCGAGCGTCGAGCGGGCGCCGCCGAGGGAGGCGGCTCCAAGCTGATCGACGTCCTCCCAATCGCCTCGGAGCTCGAGGCCGCGCGGAGCCAGATGGCATTCACGCTCGGGTTCCACATCATCCTCGCCTGCATCGGGGTGGCCTTCCCGGCGATGATGCTGATCGCGAACTACCGCGGGCTGCGCCACGACGACGCGGACGCAATGCTGCTCGCCCGGCGCTGGTCGAAGGTCGCTGCCGTGACGTTCGCCGTCGGGGCGGTCACGGGCACGGTGCTCTCGTTCGAGTTCGGGTTGCTCTGGCCCGCGTTCACGAGCCGGTTCGGCGAGGTGTTCGGGGTCCTGTTCGCGATCGAGGGCATCTTCTTCTTCCTCGAGGCGATCTTCATCGCGATCTACATCTTCGGCTGGAAGCGCCTGTCCGGGTGGGCGCACTTCTGGACCGGCGTCCCGATAGCGATCACGGGACTCGGGGGAGCGTTCTCGGTGGTCGCCGTCAACTCGTGGATGAACCAGCCACAGGGCTACACGCTCTCGGGCGGGGAGGTCACGGACGTCGAGCCGCTGAAGGTGATCTTCAACCCGGCGGTCCCCTACGAGGTCCCTCACATGATCCTCGCCGCGTACATGGTCACCGGCTTCCTGGTCGCGTCCGTCTACGCGGTGGGCATGCTGCGCGGGCGGCGCGACCGCTACCACCGGCTGGGACTGCTGATTCCGCTCACGGTGGCCTGCCTCGCGACGCCGATCCAACTCGCGGTGGGTGACATCGCCGCTCGTTCGATCGCCAAGGATCAGCCGATCAAGTTCGCGGCGATGGAGTGCGTCCAGACGACATCGACGCACGTCACCGAATACATAGGCGGCCGCTGCACGGAGGACGGCGTGAAGGGCGGTATCGGGATCCCGGGGCTCGACTCGTGGCTGGTGGGCTTCAGCACCGACACCGAGGTGATCGGACTGGACACCGTGCCGCCCGAGGACCGTCCACCGGCGAACACGATGCTCCACTGGGCCTTCGATGCGATGGTCGGGATCGGCACGGCGCTGATGGGACTGGCTCTGTGGCTCGCCTGGGGCTGGTGGCGCAGGCGCGACATCCCCAGGTCCCGCTGGTTCCTGCGTGCGGTCGCCGTCTCCGGGATCGCCGCGATCGTGGCGATGGAATGCGGCTGGATCGTGACCGAGGTCGGCCGCCAGCCGTGGGTCGTCTACAACGTCATGCGGACCGAGGACGCGATCACCGGCGCCAGCGGGGTCTGGGTGACCTTCACGATCGCGCTCGTGCTGTACACCGGGCTCGGCATCGCGACCGTGGTGACGCTGCGAGCGATGGCGCGGCGCTGGCGCGAGGAGGACGAGGCCGACGACGTGCCGTACGCCCCGCGTCCGAGCGCTCCGCCGCCGGAACTTCCCGGAGACTCGCGTTGAGCAGCGCGGACGCCGTGGCCGCGGTGCTGTGGGTCGGGATCACCTTCTACTCGGTGTTCGCCGGTGCCGACTTCGGCGCCGGCTTCTGGGCGCTGGTGGCGGGCGGTGGCGAGCGTGGCCGGCGGGCCCGCGAGCTGATCGACTGGGCGATCGGACCGGTCTGGGAGGCAAATCACGTCTGGCTCATCTTCGTGCTGGTCGTGCTCTGGACGGCGTTCGGAGACGCCTTCGAGGCGATCTTCTCGACCCTGTTCATCCCGCTCAGCCTCGCCGCGCTGGGAATCGTCCTGAGGGGCTCGGGATTCGCATTCCAGCACACCGCGCGCAGGCTGAGAGGAAGACGGCTGGCCACGCGGGCCTTCGGCCTCTCATCGCTTCTCACGCCGTTCTTCATGGGGACCGTGGTCGGCGCGGTGGCGTCTGGCCGGGTGCCCGTCGGGAACGCGGACGGGCGATCCGGTGACCAGCTGGCTGAATCCCGTGTCCGTGATGGTGGGCGTGCTGTTCGTGGCCACGTGCGCCTATCTGTCGGCGGTGTTCCTCGTGAGCGACGCCCGCCGCGCCGGGAGCAGCGATCTCGAGCGCTACTTCACGACACGCGCACTCGCCTCCGGTCTCGCGACGGGAGCACTGGCCGTGGCCGGCATCGTCGTTCTCCACGCCGATGCTCGCTATCTGTACGACGGCCTGACGCACGAGGGACTGCCGCTCGTGATCCTGTCCGGCGCTGTGCGGGCTGGGGGCGGTCGTCGCGCTCCGCCGGGGTGCCCGCCGCGGCGCCCGTCCACTCGCCGTGGGCGCGGTGGTGGCCGTGGTCTGGGGCTGGGGCGTGGCCCAGTACCCGTACCTGCTTCCGGAGAAGCTCACGATCGCCGACGGCGCCGCTACGAGCGCGACGCTCACCGCGGTCCTGATCGTCTTCGGCGTCGCCGTCGTCCTCGTGCTGCCGTCGATCGGGCTGCTCTACACGCTCACCCAGCGGAGCCTGATCGAGGAGACGGAGGCCCCGCGGGACGCGCCGTGGAGTGATGACCGCCTACTCGACCACCTCCTCCGAGCGGAGGGTCTCGAGACGATCGAGCTCGAGGGCTCCCGGCGCGGACGGCCTGCGGGCAGCGTTCGCTCCCGGCGCGAACCTCGTGCTCCACTCGCTCAAACGGGCCGGCCGCGAGCTGCTCGCGCAGAACGACGGCCTCCGTGCGTACCGCGAGCTCGGGTCCACGATGGGAGTTCCCCTTCTGTATCCGTGGGCCAACCGGCTCAGCCGTTCCACGTTCGTCGTGGACGGCGCCGAGGTGTCTCTGCCGGACGACGCCCGCTCTTCGCCCGCGATCACAACGGCCTGCCGATCCACGGGGCGCTTCCCGGTCTCATGGAGTGGGATGTGGTCGAGGCGACCGCCGACGAAGAGGGCGCCCGCCTGCGGGCGCGGCTCGAATGGGGCCCGGCGCATGAGGCGTTCCGGCTGTTCCCGTTCTCCGCACGGGCTCGAGTACGAGGCGACTGCTGACGGAGGCGTCGATCGCGATCACGGTCACGCTCGCGCCCACGGGGAACGGATCGCTCCCGGTCTCGTTCGGGTTCCATCCCTATCTCCGGATCCCGGGCGGCTCGCGCGCGGACGCCCGCATGTCGCTGCCGGTTCGGCGGCGGCTGGTCCACGACGACTCGATGATTCCGACCGGGACGAGCGACCCCTTCGAGGCGGGCACGCGTTCGCTCGGGGACAGCGAGTGGGACGACGGCTTCTCCGGACTCGTCCCCCCGCAGCGGTTCCTGCTCACCGGGCGCGAGCATGAGCTCTCGCTTGCCTTCGGGCGCGGCTATCCGTTCGCTCAGGTGTACGCGCCCCCGGACAGCGACTTCGTGTGCTTCGAGCCGATGACGGCGCCCACGAACGCGCTGGTGCGGGGCGGTCCGGAGCTCAGCGTCGTCGCTCCCGGGCAGAGCTACGCCGCCACGTTCGAGATCAGTATCCCGTCGCGCTCTTGACCTGCTTGCGCTCGGACTCGTGGGTCCCGCCCTTCTCCTCGAGCGTCCGGCAGGCCTCCGCGATGTCGCCGGCCAGCGTGTCCACCATCTCGCGACTGAGCGTCTCCTTGACCAGGGCGCGCATGATCTTCACGTGCTCGGCATTCGGCGGGAGCGTGTAGGCCGGGACCATCCAGCCCCGCTCGGCTGACAGCTGCCAGGCGATGTCGAACTCGTCGTAGCTCCTGGCCTCGGCCAGCTTGAACGCGACCAGCGGCAGCTGCTCCTGGCCCTGCCCGATCAGCTCGAAGAGCCCGATCGCCTCGAGCTGCTCGGCCAGCGCATGCGCGTTCTTCTGCATCGCCTCCATGATGTACGTGTAGCCCTCGCGTCCGTAGCGGACGAGGTTGTAGTACTGGGCGAGCACCATGGCGGAGCCGGTGGAGAAGTTGAGGGTGAACGTCGCGTCGGTCTTCCCGAGGTAGTTCTCGTAGAAGACGAGGTCCTCGTTCAGATCCGTGACCTCGCGGAAGATCAGCCATCCGATGCCGGGATAGACGAGGCCGTACTTGTGCCCGGACACGTTGATCGAGCGCACGTGGCTGAGCCTGAAGTCCCACTGCGAGTCGGGGTAGAGGAACGGCCAGACGAAGCCTCCACTGGCCGCGTCGACGTGGAGCGGCACGTGGAACCCGTTGGTCTCCTCGATCCCGGCGAGCAGCGAGTTGATGCCGACGGATGTCATCCATGTGGCCCGTGAACGTGGTGCCCAGTACCGCGGCCACGCCGATCGTGTTCTCGTCCACGTGCGGCTCCACGTCCTCGGGGCCGATCGTGTACTTGTGCTCGGCGAGCGGGACGATTCGCGGCTCCACGTCGAAGTAGCGGCAGAACTTCTCCCAGACCACGTGCACGTCGCCGCCGAAGACCAGATTGGGCCGATCGGACGGCTCGCCGGCTGCCTCACGCCGCTTGCGCCAGTTCCACTTCAGCGACAGCGCGCCGAGCATGATCGCCTCGGAGGAACCCTGCGTGCGTGCCCCGGTCGTCTCCCCCGGCGCGTGGAACAGGTCGGCCAGCATCCGGATGCAGCGCTGCTCGATCTCCGCCGTGCGCGGATACTCGGCATGGTCGATGAAGTTGCGGTGCAGGTTCTCCGCGATGATCCGCTGCGCCTCGGGCTCCATCCAGGTGGTGACGAAGGTCGCCAGGTTGTGCATGGGATCACCGTCGAGGGCCAGTTCCTCGCCCACGAGCCGCATCGTGTCGACGGGCGACATCCCACCCTCGGGGAACTCCCGCTTCGGCACCTCCTCGGTGAGGAAGCGGTTGCCGTAGCGGCCTGCCAGGACGTCTGCGCTCGGGGTTGCGTGGGACATCGCGATGTAACGCGTCATGCCGGGTGACGCATCACTCGAACGGGGTGAGATCGCAGCGCCCCGAACCCGTCTGCCAGGGCCGCTCCGGCTGCTCCGCCCTGGCTTCGCGAGCGCGCATGATCTCCTTCTCGGTCGGCTTCCGCACGATCCAGTAGGTGATGCTGCCGATCACCGGGAGCAGGATCACGATTATCAGCCAGGCAGCCGTGGTCGAGCGCGACCGGTGGCTTTGAAAGATGTCGACTATCCCCAGCACCCAGATGATCACGAGCGGCACGACGATGATGATCCAAACCAGGGTCGATATTGCGAGAACGGTCATCACGTCTCCTCTTCGTAGTCGCGTAGTGTGCCGCTGCATGCCGAGTGACGACGGACTCGATCAACTCTCGTCCGAGCGAGCTGCACGACCTGTCGGTCAGCCGGGCGAAGAGCCACCTGGACGTCGGCTTCTTCTGGGAGCTGATGAAGGTCCTTCCAGCCGCCCAGGCGGCTGCGGGGGAACTTGCCGAGGCGGAGGCCGACGTGGCGCGACTGAGCGCTCACATCGACGACGTGACCGACTCGGGCAAGGGCGAAACGGCCGAGATGCTCCGCCCGTTCTACCTGGACTACCTGCGACGTCACGGCGTCGAGGCGCCCTAGCCTCAGCCGCCGAGGATGCGGGCCTTCTCGTTCGCGAACTCCTCCTCGGTCAGCACCCCCTGCGCCTTGAGATCCGCCAGATCCTTGAGCTGCTGGACGCGGTCCTCCGCGGGCGCCGGCGGCCTGCGGTGCGCGGGGCCTGCTGTGGGGGTGCCTCCTGATAGGCAGGCTCTTCCTGAGCCCAGCGGTTGGCCTGGCGCCGGCTCACTCGGTTGGAGACGGACGTCGCCGTGCCGGCGATGACGGCGGTACGGGCCATTCCTCGAAGCAGTCCTGGCATTAAGTCGTCCTCTCGGTCAGGACACTGCCTCGGCAGCGTCAAGAGCATCCATCAAGTCTTGGGCGGGGATCCGCTGGTTGTCGACCATGACGCCACCGTTGCGGCGCACGGCGGCGGCGAACGGCGCCGCCCAGCGGTTCTCGTAGACGATCAGGGCCGCCGCGCTGCCCGGCTCGATCGCCTCGGCCGCGGTCGCGGCGTCCTCCTCGCCGAGCAACCCGGACGAGGCGCCCTCGAAGAACACGAAGTCCCCCACATCCTGGGCATCCATGTCCTTCGCCGCAAAGCCGGCGAACGACCCATCGGCCTCCTTCTTCACGAACATGGCGTCCAGCACGCGGATGATCCCGCGATCGACCAGGTCCAGCATGATCGGAAAGGCCTCACCGGTCATGGGTGCGTCGGGCGGATAGGCGATCACCAAGATGTCGATCGGGCCCAGTTCCTCTTCGTGACCTTCCATCCATCCTCCGTTCGTCTGCGGTAGCGCCCCGGACTCTGGTGAGCCCGGGCGGCGGGCGCATCACCCTTTACGGGTGATTTGGGGCCAGGCCTCGAACGCAGCGGAAGCCGGTGTTTCCCGTTGTCGAATCGGGCTCCAGGGAGTTCCTGGCGGAAACGCGATAGCGCCGGCAGTACGAGTGGTGGCAGAGGTACGACCCGCCGCGCGTGGACCGGTTGGTGCCGTCGGGCGGGCCCTTCGGGTTCGTGTTCTTGTCGCGAGTGTGGAAATCCGGGTGGTACCAGTCCGCACACCACTCCCAGACGTTGCCGGTCATGTTGTGGAGCCCGTAGCCGTTGGCCGGGAAGGCGGTCACGGCGCAGGTGCCGTAGAAGCCGTCGGCCAGGCTGTTCTCCCGAGGGAAATCCCCCTGCCAGACGTTCATGCGGTGCTCCCCGCCGGGCTCGAGCTCGTCTCCCCACGGGAACGGCTTGCCCTCGATCCCTCCTCGTGCGGCGTACTCCCATTCCGCCTCGGTCGGCAATCGCTTGCCCGACCACGCGCAGTAGGCCTGCGCGTCGTTCCAGCTCACGTGGACCACGGGGTGGTCCATGCGGTTCTCCAGCTCGGACCCCTGCCCCTCCGGGTGGCGCCAGTCGGCACCCTCCACCTGCCGCCACCAGGGCGCATGCGCAACTCCGCGCGTGGGGGGAAAATCGTCCGGAAGGAGGCCACCGAAGACGAACGACCAGCCATAGCGCTCCGCGTCCGTGACGTGGCCTGTGGCCTCGGCGAAACGCTCGAAGTCGGCGTTCGAGACGGCGCAGGCATCGACGTGGAACGGGTCGACCCGAACGCGCCGGACGGGACCCTCCCCGTCGCCGGGGTAGGCGAGCGGCCCCACGTCGCCCATGAGGAACTCGCCGCCGGGCACTTCGACCATGCCCACGGCTACACCGACAGGCTGACCGGGAAGGTCGCGATCCAGATCACGCTTCCGAGGAATAGCGCATAGCCGAGTCCAAGCACCAGCATCCGCGTGGTCGGCGAGCGAAGCCGCGTGCTGATGCCCGCGAAGAAGAGCGACACGGCGAACAGCACGCCCGCCAACGCGTAGTTGTCGGCCCGCTGGATGAAGTGCCCGACGCGCTCGGAGAACGCGGCGGCCTGCACCTCGAGGCGGTCGGCCTTCGCGGTGGCCGCGAGCTCGTACTGGGGCATGGCGAACGGAGACAGCGGAGCGCTGCGGTTCTTCCGCGGCCTGGTCGCGACCCATGCCTCGAACGCCGGCCGGAACTCGGGCCGAAAGCGCCTGCGATAGAAGTTGACGAGCTCCGTCTCGTCGCGCGCGTAGGCGTCCACCCATTGCGTGAACAGCGCAACGTCGATCTGTCTCAGCTCGTTCGCCACATTCGCCGCTCGGGTGGACTCGACGCGGGCGGCGATCGATGCGCTCTGGGACTTGGCCTGCTCGCCGCGCCAAGTGGCCGCCTGGTAGGCCGCCCACGCGGTGGCCACTGCGGCCATCGCGAGCAGCAGCGTGGCCGCGAGCTCGAAATGGCGGTCGAAGCGGCTCTGGCTCGCGTCCTCCATCAGGCAGCCACGGGAGCGCCTTGCGCGTCACACGGCAGGGGCGCTCTGTCGTTCAACACCGCACGCGCGGTGTTCAGGATCCGAAGGGAGCGCTCCATCGCGACCGGCTGGATCTGCCCCAGGCCCTCGCGGTAGGGGCTGTTGAGGGCGGCGATCGCCAACAGCGTGAGCACGATCACCGTGGTCGCGGATCCCATGAGCATCGCCTGGGAGCGCGCCCGTTCAGCGCTGTCCGCGAAGAACAGCATGAACGCGAAGACCACGGCCGCGATCAGGGAGAGCACGAGCCAGATCGTGCCGGGGATGATGCCCTCCGCCCCATGCAGGCGGTCACTCCGGGCCTGCTCGCGGTCCGAGGTGTGATCGAGCCACTTGTCGAACGCGGACTGCTCGGCGGCACTCCTCGGGTTCGCGAGTTTCAGGCTCCGGAAGAGGACGATCGACCAGGGGTTGATCGTGTCGCCGCCTCTGCCGTCCTCCATCATCGGCCATTCCTGATGGACGACCGAGCGTCCGTAGCAGACGAGCGCCCCGGCCAGGCGCTCCTTCACCGCGCCCGGCAGGAACTCCGCGGTCTCGTACTGCTGAATCACGGCGAGCGCCTCGGCCTCCCCGCCGCTCCGCGACTGGTCGTAGGTGGTGAAGGCGAGGAAGATGATGAATCCGGCGAAGATCGCGAAGCCACCCGCGAGCACGCCGAACACTCCTGACGCTCGATCACCGTCCGAGAAGTAGCTGCCATCCGGCGCCCCGCGCCGGACCAGGAGAATCGTCCCGATCGTCGCGGCATTGGCGACGACGAGGACGACGAGGCCCCATAGAAGGCTCATCGCGGCCTGGTCAACCCAGAGCCGCCGCTTCGACGGAGGCCGAGGGTTCCACGTCCGGTAGGCGCATCATGCGGAATGAGTTGAACAGCCCGAGCAGGCCCGCGAGGATCGGCACGAGCAGCGCGATCTGAAGGGCAAGGTTCGTCGCGTCGGTGTTGATGCTGAGGACTTCTTCGCTGACCTCCGGGGGCTCGTCGGCGAGCAGCCCGTCGAGCTCCGTGTTGCTGATCACCTGGGCGTCGTCCTCCAGCGTCTGCGCGATCTGCTGCTGCTGTGTCGACGGAATCACGGGGCTGGCGTTCGTCATATTGGTGAATGCCAGGGAGAGGGTCGCGAGCAGGATGCCGCCGGCCATGGCGAGGCCGAACGACAGCCCGAACGACCCCGACGCCGAGTTCACGCCGGCCGCCTCGCTGATCCGCTCCTCGTCGATCGGGGCGAGCGTGTAGTTGTTGAGCTGCGACACCAGCAGGCCGAGCCCCGCTCCGGCGATCACCAGCGGGACGAGGAGGTACCAGCCCGTGTCCGCCTCGGGCACGATCGGGATGATCAGCGCCAGGCCCAGCGTGCTCAGCGCGAACCCGGTCCGGATGAGCTTGGCGGGGCGGCGGCCGCCGGCCTTCCGGCCGGCAAGGATCGCAACGGCGAACATCGTCAGCGAGAGAGGGGCGATCGAGAGGCCCGTCTCCAGGGCGTCGTATTCGAGCCTGATCTGCAGGAAGATCGGCAGCGCGATCATCGCTCCGCCGAGCGTGACGTTCTGCAGCGTCTGCCCGGTGATCCCGACCCTGAAGTGCGGGAGCCGGAACAGATCCGGATCGAGCAGCGTGACCTTTCCGTCGCGATGGCGCCGGACGAGCCAACGGGCCAGCGCCCAGAGGGCGAGTGCGCCGATCGCGATCAGCAGCACCACGTAGTCGCCGCCCTCCTGCCACACCAGGATGCCCAGCACCACGCCGCCCATGCCGATCACGGACAGGACTGCGCCACCGGCATCGACCTGGCGCGCTCCCGTGTACGCGACGTCCTTCACGAGCCCGATCTGCGCCAGCACGACCGCGATGATCACGGCCTCCAGCAAGAAGCCGACGCGCCAGGACAGGTAGGTGGTGACGAAGCCGCCGAGGAGCGGTCCGACCGCGGCGGCGATCGCAGCCGCCGCTCCGATCAGCGCATAGGTCTTGACCTGTGCCGCTCCCTCGAAGTTGCCATGGATGAGCGACTGCATGGCGGGCAGCAGCAGCGAGGCGCCAAGGCCACCGATGATCGCCCAGAAGATGATGATCGCCGTCAGGTCCTGGGCGAGCGTCATCGCCACGGCCCCGGTTGCATACCCCAGGAGACCCAGCACGTACGCCCGCTTTCGTCCGAAGAGGTCGCCGAGCTTGCTGCTGATCAGGATGAACGCGGCGGACACCAGTGCCTCGAGCGCGATCGCGCTCTGGACGGAGCTGACCGTCGTGTCGAGATCGTCGACCACCGCTGCGATCGACACGTTCATCAGCGACGTGTCGACGACCAGCACGAACATCGCCGCCGCCAGCAGGAGCGAGAGCCGCGTGTTATCCCCGGCCACTACGCCCAGCCCGCCACGTCAGCCCCGCCCTCGTGGCTGATGCGCGAGCCGAAGCGCACCAGCGCCGGGTGCGAGGCGATCTTCCCCGCGGCCAGCGCCTCGCCCTGGGCGAAGGCGGTGGCCCGGTCGAGCAGGCCGGGCGGCACGAAGGAGAACACGTGCCCGACGTACGCGAGATCGGCCACCGAGTTCATCCTCATCACGACCAGGTTGTCGCACTGCGAGAGCACGTTCTCGTGGATCTTCTGCGGTCGCTGGGTGACCACGATCAGGTAGAGCCCGAACTTGCGGCCTTCGCCCGCGATCCGGATGGCGTCCTCGGTGGCCAGCGCAGTGAGCGGGTCGAGCGCTTCCGGGGGGCACACGTTCTGAGCCTCGTCGATGACGATGGCCACCGGCTCGCGTCGCCCTCGCTCGCGCCATAGCCGCTCCAGAACGGCGCCCGCGGTGAGGGTCTGCTCGTCGCGAGTACCGAGCGAGCCGAGGTCCACCACCAGGCACCGCGGGCCCGCCTGGCTAACCAGCTCATCCAGCAGCGACTCGCCCTCCGGTCCAGGCCAGATGCCGAAGCGATCGATCCCGAGGTTGCGCGCACGCAGCTTGAGGTTTTCGGCCGGCGACTTGGCGAGGTCCTCCAGGCTGCGAATCGATTCGTCCTCGAGCAGCGTCAGAAGCTCTCCGTACTCCTCGCGGTCGGCGAGCGGGTCGAGGCGCAGCAGACCGGCCTGGTGGGCGGGGCTCAGGTCGCGGAAGCGGACCCTGATGGCGTCGGGGCCGCCGTACCCGCTTCGGACCTGCACGGATGCCGCGGCGTCGCGGTAGCGCTCGTCGTCCACGCGCGGCTCGCCGAGGCGCACGTAGTCCGAGTTCGGATCGAGCACCACGACGCGCAGGTTGGTCTCCATCAGCAGGCGCTCGAGCAGCACGCCGAGCGAGTAGGTCTTGCCCGAGCCCGACTGGCCGCACAGGAAGGTGTGGCGGCCGAAGCCCGCCGGCATCGAGCTGGAACGGCACGCCGGGGGCGAGGGCGAGCTCCCCCACGTCGAGCTGTGCGCGGTCGGGACGCGTCGCTTCGAGCCAGGTGCCGACCTCGTCCGGGGTGGCGCGGCGCACGACGGCGTCGTGGAACGGGCGCCCGTCGCCGTCGAGAACGACGCCATCGCCGCCGCCGGCGCGGACGCGGACCTGCCCGAGCCCCGGCGCGGTGGCGTCCTGGTGGCGGAGCTCGAGCGACAGCAGCTGGCCCAGGCGGGTGGAGCCATCTCCCTCGATCGCTACGTAGCCGCCGGGCTCCAGCTCCAGCCCGTGCAGCGATACCTGGAAGTCGAAGCGCCGGCCGTCGACGGAGGTCGCGAGCGCCAGCACGGCCGTCTCGAGCGCTTCCCGCGTCCCGCGATACTCCTCGAGCGATGCGGAAATGTCGGTCACGTCGCGATCCTACGCCGCCGCTTCCGCCAGCGACCTGGATGGCAGTCGCCGCGTCAACCAGAGCGACAGCAGCGCCCCGAGAGCGACCGCGCCGAGTGACAAGCGCAGGGCGTCGAGCTGGGCGTCGCCGTAGTCGTCGGCGACCGCGCCCGCCTGGTCTTGCGTGAGGCCGCCCTTCACGGCAGCGTCCTCGACGTCGTCGACGGGCACGATGTCGATCCCCTGTTCGGCCCTCGCGACGATCGTCTCTTGCGCCGCCGCGGGAACCTCCGGGTTCGCGGTGATGCGCTCGCTGAAGCCTGTCGCGAGCGACCCGAGCAGGACCGCGCCGACGATCGCCGTGCCGAGCGAGGACCCGAGGTTCTGGGCGGTGCCCTGAAGCCCGCCCGCCTCGCTGGTCTGCGTGGGCGCTACGGCGGACATGATCACGTTCCCCAGCTGCGAGGCCAGTAGCCCGGCACCCGCTCCGATCAGAGCCAACGCCACCTTGAAGCCGGGGTCGTTCAGCGTCACGTCGAGCGTCGCGAGCATCACGAACGCGCCCATGCTGGCCCCGACCAGCCCGATCTGCGCGACCATGCGCGGCGAGCGCCGCGCGGCGATCCGCGGGCCCATCAGCGCGAAGACGAGCATCGCCACCGACAGGGGCAGAAGGCGCTTGCCGGTCTCGAACGCGTTGAGCCCTACCACGACCTGCAGATACACCGGGATGACGAAGAACGTGCCCATCAGGACGAACTGCTGACCGACCAGCGACGACAGTCCCGCCCTCAGGTGCGTGATGCGCAGGAGCGCGGTATCGAGCAGCACGTCGCGGCCCAGGCTGGCCCGGCGCTGCTCCCACGCGACGAATGCCCAGAGCAGAGCGAGACCGCCCAGGACCATGAACGGCACCGGCGAGAAGCCCAGCGGCGTGATCTCCGTGCCGTCGATCGTCGGCGGCGTGCGCGGCTGGACGAGGCCCCAGACGCTGCTGCGCAGGATCGCGATCACCATCAGGCCCAGGCCGGCCGAGGAAAGCGCCACCCCCACGACGTCGAGCTGCGGACGCCGCGCCGGCGCCGGGGGCCTGAGCGAGCTGTCCCCGCAGGAACAGGATCAGGATCACGACCACGGTCTCCGCCGCGAACACGTAGCGCCACGTGAACTCGGTCGTCACCCAGCCGCCGATCAGGGGGCCGGCGGCAATCGCGACCGCGGCGATCCCGCCGAGCAGCGCGTACGCCAGCGCCCGGTCCTTGCCCTCGTAGGTGGCGGCGGTGAGCGCCGCGATCGCCGGCACCACGAGCACGGCGCCGAACCCCTCGACCCCCGACCAGCCGATCAGCAGGACGCCCAGGTTCGGGCTCAGGGCCGTGGTCAGCGACCCGACCCCGTAGATCGCCAGCCCGATGGCGAACGCCCTGTTCCGGCCGAGGATGTCGCCGAGCTTCGCGCCGAGCAACATGAACGCGGCCATGACGAGCGTGTACAGCGTGATCGCCGTCTGCACGCCCTGGATCGTCGTGTCGAGGTCCTCGACGATCTGCGAGATCGCCACGTTCATGACGCTCGAGTCGAGCACCATGATGAACTGGGCCGAGGCCAGGATGGCCATTGGCAACCACTTGCGCACGCCCGAGCTCCGGTTCAGTCGCGCGTGGTGAGCGAGTCGATCGCGACGGTGATCGCGAGGATGAGCGGGGTGTCCTCGCCTGCTGCGATGTCGACGCCGTAGCAGTCCCGCACCCGGAACCATTTCTTGGAGATCTCCGCGACCGTGTCGCCGTCGCGCTCGATCTCGTACTCGTGGTCGACGATGTTCCCGTGCGCCTTCATGTCGGCACCGTTCTCCACGTCGATGGCGAACCGATCTCGTAGACCGACCAGCGCCTTCCGAACGGTCGCGACGGTGTCGCCGTTGCGCTCTATGGCGATCTTGTCGCGAATGCTGAGCTTGCGCTCCTGGATCTGGGCAACCTCGTTCCCGGAGGAGTCCTCGAGCACGAACGTCTGCCGTATGCGCAGCGCCTTCCCGTTGACCTTGTAGGCGCGGTCGCCCCGGTCGTTCTCGATCCAGAAGTCGTCCCCGATCGCCAGCAGCTTCTCGCGCATGAGAAAGCGCTCGCCCTCAGGCTCGTCGGCACGCCGTCGCAGGAAGCCCATCTCGTCGGACCGTACGATGACATCCCGGCCTGCACATCACCCCATAGGGGTGACGCCAAATCACCCGGCACCGCCGAAGCTATCCGCCATGGCACAAGCCGCCAAGCGACTCGCGGAGCTGCCGGACGAAGATCTGCAGGAGCTGCTCGCCCTGCTCGGCGGCGCCGACAGCGCCGAGCTCAAGCTGACGGTTCCGGAGGAGCACCAGCGATCAACCGTGAGCGCGCTCGGCATGGATCCCCTCGAGGCACAGATCCGCCAGGTCTTCTTCTTCGACACGCCCGACCTGACGCTGAACCAGCAGGGCGTGGTCGTCCGGGCCCGCCGCGTACAGGGCCGCGGCGACGACTCGGTCGTGAAGCTGCGGCCGGTGGTTCCGGGCGAGCTGCCCGCGGGGATGCGCTCCGCCAAGGACATGGTCGTCGAGGTGGACGCGATGCCGGGGGGATACGTCTGCTCGGCTTCGATGAAGGGCACGCTCGGCCCCAATGCCGTCAAGCGCGTCGCGGCCGGCGAGCGGCCGATCCGGAAGCTGTTCTCGAAGGATCAGCGCCGCTTCTACGACGCGCATGCTCCCGACGGGCTTCGTCTGGACGACCTGACGCTGCTCGGCCCGATCTTCGTGCTCAAGCTCAACATGCGGCCTGAGGGCTTCCCGGTGCGGAAGCTCGTGGCCGAGATGTGGCTGTACCCGGACGGCACCCGCATCCTCGAGCTGTCCGGCAAGTGCCACCCGTCGGCGATGTTCCAGGTCGCCGTGGAGTCACGTGCCTTCCTCTCGAGCCAGGGGGTGGATCTCTCCGGCGAGCAGCAGACGAAGACGAAGACCGCGCTGGAGTTCTTCTCGGCTAACGCAACGGGCGCGTGACCGGCTCGCGGCGGCGGCCCAGGTTGCTCACGATCAGCGCCACCACCGTCACCAGGTAGATCTGGCCGAAGAGCATCTCTGCCACGGCGAACGTGCGCGTGATGTCGGCCGCCGGCGTCAGGTCGCCATATCCGACCGTGCAAAGCGTCACGAAGCTGAAGTAGAGATTGTCGGACGCCGTGGTGTGGGCCTGTTCGGTGAAGACGGCATCGGGCTCGAACGCTCCGATCACGCTGTACAGGAACGAGAAGAACATCCCGGCCAGCAGAAAGATCGCGAGCACGCCGGCCACGGTGCGGAGCGTCACGGCGCCGTCGTCGCGAAGCGCTCGGAGCAGTCCGCCGGCGAGGGCGATGGGGGCCACCGCCACGAGCAGCCCGTTCACGATCCCCGCCGGCGCCGGGGGGACGCTCCCGTGGAGCACCCAGACCACGGCGGCCGCGAAGACCATCAGCATCGCCACGGCCGCCGCCAGCCGAACGATCCGCCGGTGCGCACCCGCCGTCCACACGGCGGCCACCAGCGTGGCGGCCTGGAGCGCGATCGTGAGAAGACGGGTGAAGCTCGAGCCCGTGGACAGCAGCTGGAGCGCGATCGAGGCACTGACGAGGGTCAGGACCAGCCCGTAGTCGACCGGCACGCTTCGCCTGGCGCGGGTGACCCTCTCCTCGCGGGCGGGTGGCGTGGACATCTCCTGGGTGCCCGTTCGGCGGCTGCCCCTGCGGTCCTCTGCCCGGGCGGAGCCGTTCAGGCGTCGCGCAGCGCCACCTGGGCACCCAGCGCGGCGCCGGCGCTGGCCGCGACGACCAGCATCACGGCGACGAGCTCGCGCGCGGTCATGCCCTGCCCGAGCACCACCCAGCCGGCCAGCGTGGCCAGGGCCGGCTCGAGGCTCATGAGCACGCCGAACACGCTCTGCGGCATGCGCCGGAGCGCCTCGAGCTCGAGCGAGTAGGGGATCACGGACGAGAGCACCGCCACGGCCGCGCCGGTGGCGAGGACCGCGGGCAACAGCAGCTCGCCGCCGCCGTCCGCCACGCCCACCGGGAGCAGCACCGCGCCGGCCACCACCATCGCCAGCGCGAGGCCGCCGCCGCCCGGGAACGCCCGCCCCACCCGCACGCTCAGCAGGATGTACGCGGCCCAGAAGGCGCCGGCGAGCAGGGCGAGCGCCACGCCGGTGGGGTCGAGATCCGTGGAGCCGAAGTCCGAGAGCAGGAGGATCCCGGCCGCGGCGAGCACGACCCACAGGACGTCGAGCGCACGGCGCGACCCCGCCACCGCCACGCCCAGCGGACCGACGAACTCGAAGGTCACCGCCACGCCGAGCGGGATCCGGTCGATCGCCTCGTAGAAGGCGAGGTTCATGCCCGGCGAGCGACAGTCCGAACACCGCTGCCAGGAGGAGGTCTCGCCCGCTGTGCTCGGAGATGCGCGGGCGCCACGCCACGGCCAGCAGCACGGCTCCGATCGCGACGCGGAGGAACACGGTCCCGCCCGGTCCGGCCTCGTCGAACAGCGTCTTCGCCAGAGCCGCCCCGAACTGAACGGAGAGGGCGGCGCAGAGCACGAGGAGCGGGGCCGGCACGGACGCCACCGTAGCCACCGGCATAATCGAACGGTGGCCGCCGGCTACGAGCAGCTGGAGGACGCCTTCCGGGAGATCGACGCCCCCTTCGCGCTCGTCGACCTCGACGCGATGTGGTCGAACGCCGCGGAGATGCTCACGCGCGCGGGCGGCAGGCCGATCCGTGTGGCCAGCAAGTCGGTGCGCTGCCGCCCTCTGCTCTCCGCGATCCTGGAGCGCGACCCGGGCTTCCGCGGGCTGATGACCTTCACGTTCCCGAGAGCCTCTGGCTCCACGAGCACGGCTTCCGCGACCTGCTGCTGGCCTACCCCACCGCCGACCGCGAGGGGCTGGCCCGACTGGGGCGGCTCGAGCCCGAGGGAGCGCCGATCGTGATGGTCGACTCCACCGAGCAGCTCGACCTGATCGACGCGGCCGCCGGGCCCGGGCGCCGGGCCATACGCCTCTGCATCGAGCTGGACATGGCCTGGTGGCCCGCCGGCGGGCGGATGAAGATCGGGGTTCGCCGCTCACCCGTGCGCACGCCCGCGCAGGCGCGCGAGCTCGCGGCCGCGATCGTGAGCCGGCCGGGGTTCGAGCTCGCCGGGCTGATGGGCTACGAGGCGCACATCGCCGGGCTCGGCGACCGGCCCCTCACCGGTCGCTGGCAGGGCCCCGCGATCCGGTCGATCAAGCGCCGCTCGGTGGCCGAGATCGCGGAGCGCCGCGCGGCGGTGGTGGCGGCCGTGCGCGAGGTGGCGCCAATCGAGCTGGTGAACGGCGGCGGCACCGGGAGCATCCACACCACCATGCGCGAGCCCGTCGTGACCGAGGTCACGGCGGGCTCCGGCTTCTACGCCCCCACCCTCTTCGACCGCTACGCCGACTTCACGCTCACCCCCGCCGCGATGTTCGCGCTGCCCGTGGTGCGGCGCCCGAGCGCGGGCGTTGCCACGCTGCTCGGTGGCGGCTACCACGCGTCGGGACCCGCCGGCCGCGACCGCCTGCCGGAGCCGTACCTGCCGGCCGGGCTGCGACTGGACGCCCGCGAGGGCGCGGGCGAGGTGCAGACGCCGGTGCTCGGCGCCGCCGCCGCTTCGCTCCGGATCGGGGGCCGCGTGTACCTGCGGCACGCCAAGGCGGGCGAGCTCTGCGAGCGCTTCGACCGGCTCCATCTCGTGAGCGGCGGCCGGGTGGTGGACGAGGTCCCGACCTACCGCGGCGAGGGCCGCACCGAGCTCTAGGGCCGGGCCCGAAACTCCAGCGGAGTCGTTGTGTTTCGACGGGCGCCATGCTCGAGCGCAGCCGGCCCGCCGGCCTCGCAGCGGCAGTCCTCGCCACACTCGTGGCGCTCGTGCTCCTGGTGCCGTCGGGCGGCGCCGCGGCGGACCGCCAGAAGCGTCCGAACGTGCTGGTCCTGATGACCGACGACCAGACGCTCGAGTCGCTCCGCGTGATGACCAACGTGCGCGAGCAGCTGGCGCGGCGCGGCACCACGTTCACCCGCAGCTTCGTGTCGTTCGCGCTCTGCTGCCCGTCGCGCGCCACCTTCCTCACCGGTCAGTACGCCCACAACCACGGCGTGCTCGGCAACACCCCGCCGATCGGCGGCTACGGCAAGCTCGACACGACCAGCTACCTCCCGCTCTGGCTCCAGCGCGCCGGCTACCGAACGATGCACGTGGGCAAGTTCCTGAACGGCTACGGCCGCGACACCCCGCCCACCGAAGTGCCTCCGGGCTGGAGCGAGTGGTACGGGTCGGTCGATCCCTCGACCTACCGGTTCTGGGGCTACACGCTGAACGAGAACGGGCTGCTCAAGACCTACGGGCTCGGCCGCAACCCGATCTTCTACAGCACCGACTTCTACTCCCAGCGGGCGGTGGACCTGATCTCACGCAGCGCCCCGAGCCGCCAGCCGTTCTTCCTCTCCGTGGCCTTCCTCGCCCCGCACGCCGGCGGCCCGCGCGACCCCGACGATCCGCCCGGCGTCAACACGCCGGCCGTGGCGCCGCGCCACCGCGACCGCTTCGCCGGCACGCCGCTGCCATCCACCCCCGCCTTCAACGAGGCGAACGTCTCCGACAAGCCGGCGCACATGCGCGCCCTCCGGCGGATCGGCCCCGCCCGGGCTCGGCAGATCCAAGAGAACTACCAGCAGCGCCTCGAGTCGCTGCTCGCGGTGGACGAGGGCATCGCCCGCATCCTCCGAGCGCTGCGAAGCGCCGGCGAGCTGGACGACACCCTCATCGTGTTCACCTCGGACAACGGCTTCTTCCACGGCGAGCACCGGGTGCAGGTGGGCAAGGTGCTCGTCTACGAGCCATCCATCCGGGTGCCGCTGATCCTCCGCGGCCCGGGCGTGCCGAAGGACAGGCGCCTGGGTCAGCTCGTGATCAACGCCGACCTCGCGCCCACGATCCTGGACGCGGCCGGAGCGCGGCCCGGGCGCACCCAGGACGGGCGCTCGCTCTACGGCCTGCTGGAGGACCCGAGACGCGAATGGGGGCGCGACCTGCTGGTGGAGGGCGGCGGCGTGCCGGGTCGAGGCGAGTTCGACGCGCTGCGCACCTACCGCTACGTGTACGTGAAGTACTCGACCGGAGAGAGCGAGCTGTACGACCTCGACCGCGACCCTGACCAGCTCCAGAGCCGCCACGCCGATCCGGCGTACGCGGTCATCCGCGGGCGCCTCGCGCGCCGGCTCGAAGCGTTGAAGACCTGCGCGGGCGCGGGCTGCCGCACCCCGCCGCAGGTGCGGCTGCGGCTGCGCGGCTGCCTCGCGCGCGTCTCAGGAAGCGGGATCGAGTCGGTGGTCTTCCGCGGCCGCGAGCGTGTGCGCGCGCGCCGCGCGCCCTTCCGCGGGCTGGTGGCGGGACGCAGGCTCCGCGCGCGCGTCACGACCATCGACGGCCGGATCGTGACGCTGGACCACCGGCTGCCGCGCGCCTGCCGCTAGGCGGAGGGCGCCACCGGACCGAGCACGCGGTCGGTGTAGTCGTTCGCGAAGCGGCCCTCGGGGTCGAACCGGCGCCGCACCGACTGGAAGCGCTCCCAGTCCGGGTAGCGCGGAGCGAGCGTGTGGGCCGACTGGTAGTGGCGCTTGCCCCAGTGGGGGCGCCCGCCGTACTCGTCCATGATCGCCTCGACGGCGCGGAAGTAGGTCTCGAACTCCATCCCGCGGTACTGGTGGACCGCGATGTACGCGGTGGGGCGCTCGTGGGCCGTCGACAGATAGGCGTCGTCGGGCGCCACCACGCGCAGCTCGATCGGGAACCCCACCGGCAGCCGCCGACGCTCGATCAGGGCCAGCACGCGCTCGACCGCCTCGGCGGCACGCTCGCGCGGGATCGCGTACTCCATCTCCGTGAACCGCACGCGCCGCTCGTTCGCGTACACGCGATTGCTCGCGTCGAGATGCTCGACGCGGCTCATGAGTCGCGCGAGCAGCCGGTTGATCGCGGGGATCAGGGCCGGCCGCAGCCGGCCCGTGCGGAACGCGGCGCCGAGCAGGACGTTCTCGACGACCAGGTCCTGGAAGGTCGACTGGAGCTGGGAGCGCGGCCGCGGCGGTCGGTCGGTGCGCTCCGAGGTGAGCGTCAGCGCGGTGCGCGTGTAGGGGAGCACGAAGGCCTCGAAGTGGTCGACGCCGTCCACGAGCTGGTCGAGGCGCGGCAGCACCTCGTCGAGCGAGCGCGGCTCGTCGATGCGGTGGATGCGGAACGCGGGAACGCAGCGGATCGTCACGGCGGCGATCAACCCGAGGGCGCCGAGGCTGACCCGCGCGGCGCGCAGCTCGTCCTCCTCGCGCACGTCCACGACCTCGCCGGCGCCGTTCACGATCCGCATGCCCACCACCTGGGAGGACAGGTTCCGGAAACGCCCGCCCGTGCCGTGCGTGGCGGTGCTCACCGCCCCGGCGAGCGTCTGGCTGTCCACGTCGCCCTGGTTCTCGAGCGCGAGCCCGCGCGCGGCGAGCTCCTCGCCGAGGTCGTGCAGGGTGATGCCGGCCTCCACGGTCACGTCAGCCCCGTCAACCGCCAGCACGCGCCGCATGCTGGCGAGGTCCACGAGCACGCCGTCCGTGCAGGCGATGTCGGTGAAGGAGTGGCCCGAGCCGACCGCCCGCAGCCTGCGCGCCCCGCGGACCACCCGCGCCAGCTCCTCCTCGTCGCGCGGCCGCTCGACGCGCTCGGGCGCGCAGCGCTGATCGCCCGCCCAGTTGGTCCAGGTCTCGGCCACGGGGCAGTTATAGCCGGGTGGGTGTGCGGCGGCGGCTCTGCTCGTCCGTTCGGCGGCCTTGCACTGCCGGCGTTTACAGCGGCTGGGTAGGGAGGCTGGTGTGCCGGCGTCCCGTCACATTCGGGTGGTCGCCTGGGCGCCGGCGCTTACATCGGGTGTCGAGGTGAATGAGAGGCGGAACTATTCCGCCTTTCATGCATCTCGACGAGGGCGCATTCGGCGAGGACAGTCCCGTCACACTCGTGCGTCGGCCGTTCCCTCGCGTGTCCCGTCACATTCGGGCCGTGGCCGGTGCGCCTGCCCGCACCCTCGAGATCGAGACGAACAAAAGGGGCCATCAGGGCCCCCTAAGCGCCGTCACGTCCCCCCGCCCATGCGGCCGTGCGACGGGAGAACACCCCCGCGTGACTGCGGTCGCACTCCTACCCAGCCGCAGTGACGCCCCGGGTCCGCCGCCCCGCCGGGGCGGACGACGAGCGGCCGGACTAGCCCGACGCGGCGCTCTCGGCCGCGGCCTCGACCTTGGCGGGGTCCGGGACCCAGTGGGCCTCGGCGTCGATCGGCGTGTCGCGGAGGTAGGCCTCGGCGTCCAGGGCGGAGATGCAGCCCGTGCCCGCCGCCGTGATGGCCTGGCGGTACACGTGGTCGGTGAGGTCGCCCGCGGCGAACACACCTGGGATGCGGGTGCGGGTCGAGCGCCCCTCGACCTGGAGGTAGCCGTTCTCGTCCGCGTCGAGCTGGCCTTCCACGAGCTGGGAGTTCGGGCGGTGCCCGATGCCCACGAACGCGCCGGTGACCTCGATCTCGCGCTCGGAGCCGTCGTCCACGTTCTTCAGGACGGCCTTGGCCAGCGAGCCATTGTCGCCGGGCTCGAAGCGCTCCACCTCGTAGGGCGTGAGGAACTCGATGTTGTCGGTGGCCCGCGCGCGGTCGGCCATGATCGCCGACGCGCGGAGCTCGTTGCGCCTGTGGACGATGGTGACCTTGCCCGCGAACTTGGCCAGGAAGGTGGCCTCCTCCATCGCGGTGTCCCCGCCGCCGACGACCATCGTGCTGTGGTCGCGGAAGAAGGCGGCGTCACAGGTGGCGCAGTAGGAGACGCCGCGAGCGGCCAGCTCGTCCTCGCCGGGCACGCCCAGCTTCCTCGGCTCGGCGCCCATCGCGAGGATCACCGCGCGGGTGCGGATCTCCTGGTCGCCGATGTAGACGCGGTGGATTCCGCCCTCCTCCTCGGCGAACTCGATCCGCGTGACGTCGTCGGTGATGAACCGCGTGCCGAAGCGCTCCGCCTGGTCGCGGAAGTGCTGCATCAGCTCCGGTCCCGTGATGCCCTCCGGGAAGCCCGGGTAGTTCTCCACGTCGGTCGTCTGCTGGAGCAGCCCGCCCCACGCGAATCCCTCGACCTGGAGCGGCTCCAGATCGGCGCGCGAGGTGTAGAGGGCGGCCGTATAGCCGGCCGGCCCGCTGCCCACGATCACAACGTTCTCTGTGTCCTTGATCTCGATGCTCATTCGCCTCATCCCCGCCCGCGGTTGCGCTTCACGCGCTTACTTTACTTTCTGAAGTATAGACCCCAAGGTCCTTTTCGACCTCGTTCTCCTGTTCCCAGCGCGAGACGGTCTTACGCAGCTGGAAGAACGCCACCACCCCGGGCGGGATCGGAAGCCAGAAGGCGATCACCCGGTAGGTGAGCACGGCCGGGAAGACCACCGAGCTGGGCACCCCGAACAGCACGAACGCACCGATCATCCCGGCGTCCACCGAGCCGACCCCGCCGGCCGGCGAGGGGATCAGGTTGGCCGCCATGCCCACGAAGAAGCCCTGGACGAGGACCGCGAAGGCGATGTTCCCGCCGAAGGCCTCGAAGCTCGCCCAGAGCACGCCGATGTTCGCCGCCCAGAAGCCCACGGCCCCGATACCGCCAGGGCGCCTCCGCTGGGGTGCCGGGCGAACGCGATCGCAGTGCGGACGCCCGTGGCGATCGTGGCCGGCCCCTTGGCCAGGCGGAGGAGGTAGCGCTGGCGGCGGTAACCACCCGCGAAGGAGGCGATGCGCCGCTCGAAGTCCTGGGGAATGAGCGCCATCAGCGCGAACACGGCCATCACTCCCGCGGCCACCACCGCCGGCACCACGGTGCCGCCGAACGGGGCGTCGCCGGGGAACACGCCGGTCCGCAGCAGGATCCCGAAGATCACGAGCGCCGCGGTGTAGACGCCGTACATCAGCGCGAGGAAGGCGACCATCCGGCAGGCCGCGCGGCGAGTGGGGAGCCCGGCCTTTTTGAGCGCCCAGTAGGTGAGCACGATCCCGCCGGCGCCGGCGGCCGAGAAGATGCGCGTGGCGGCCAGGCCGGCCATCGTGATCTGGTACGACACGCGCCAGTCGAGCCGGCGCCTGACGGTCTCGAGGTCCACTCCGCCGAGCACGCCGCGGAAGAGCGCCACGTAGGCGGCGAACGCAAGCGCGTTGAACCCCACAGCGATCACGACCCAGTACCAGGTGGCCTCGTCGAAGCGCGCCATCGCGTCGTCGATCCCGACCACCTTGGGGAACAGCAGGTAGATCGCCGACCAGCAGCACCACCAGCAGCACCCCGCTGAACAGCCTGCGCCGGTCGTGAAGCAGCGCCTGGAACGCCCCGACCTCGGAGTCGCCGGAGTCTCCGTCGTTCTCGGGAGCGTCGGGCGCCAGGCGAAGGTCCGGATCCTGCCCGCTGCGGACGCTGCGCTCGCGGGTGCGCATCAGGCCGCCCGCGGCTCGAGTCGCTGGATGAACACGCCGACCGTTCGCGCCAGCGGACCCAGCTTGGGGGCGACCCGCCACAGAGCCTCCGACAACGCCAGGCCCGCGAGCAGGTCAACCACGTAGTGCTCGCCCAGGTAGACGAGGCCGAATCCGAGCGTCAGTGCGTAGGTCCAGCCCACCGCGCCGTGCCCGGGTCCGATCTGGCTGAGCAGGCGCGCTGCCATCGCGGACGTACCGAAGTGGAGTGAGGGCATCGCGGCAAATGGGTTCCCTTGAAGGGAATGGTATAGCGGCTCCCAGAGACGCCCCCAGAAGCGCTCGCCGGCCTCGGCCATGATCCGGCGAACCGGCGGCAGCTTGCCCTGGGCGGCCGCGTACCACGGCGGAGCGGTGGGCAGCACCCAGTAGACGATGCAGCCGACGTCGAAGCACGCGGCCATCAGGACGGCGGAGCGCTCGAAGTAGCGCCGGTGGCGGAGCAGGATGTACGCGCAGGTTCCGTGCGGGATGAGGAACCAGCTCCAGTGGACCGCCGAGAGCCCGTATTCGAGCGGCCCCACGTGGCCCTCCCTCGAGAGCGCTCGCTGCAGCCGGATCGTGGGCGCGGTGCCGAGTCCGAGCGCGCGGTCGATCGCGATCGGGTAGTCGACCCTTACGCGCTTGAGGAAGGCCTCCGGGTCGTCGTCGGGCATGTCGAAGTGGGCGAAGTAGGCCCACATCTGCAAGGCGTAGATCCCCGCGTCGCGCAGCGGGGTGCGGTGGGCTGCGAGAGCGAGCGCGGCGGGCGCCGGCCAAGAGAGCGCCGACACCACGGGCGGGCGCAGCCGAAGCCGGTGGCGCACCAATGGTGTGGCGATGCCGACCGCCACCGCGCCCCACGCAAGCGTGCGGAGGGCGCGAGTACTACGCAAAGCGTGGCCAGCATAGCCCCGTGCAGGGATAGGAAGACCGTCCGGCGGCCGGCGAATGGAGCGCAATGAAGACCCCGCGCCTGCTTCTCACCGCTACCGCAGCCCTGCTCGTGCTCGGCATCGTGGCCTCCGCCTGGGCCGCCCCGGCAGCCCGATGGCGGCGCCGGGTCGGGCGGAGCCAGGTCCTCCCGTGCTCCCGGTGCTCCCCAGCAGCGGCGGCGGCAGCGAGCCCGCGCCCGACGCCTCCGCTCAGCCGGGCGGTACCGCGGGCGAGCCGGCCCAGACCGTGCCCGGGATGCCGCCGCTCACGGGCGGGCTGCCGGCCGCGGCGCCGCAGGGCACCGCCACCCTCCCCGACACCGAGCTGGTCATGCCGCCGCAGGACGAGGACCCCGAGAGCCTGGAGCTTCTCGAGCCGGTCGGCGACGCGAGCGGAGGGGCCTTCAGCTTCCTCGCCACCACAGGCGCCGAGCTCGTCTCGCTGATCACCGAAGGCGTGACGGCGCTGACCGGCGGGCTGTCGGCGTTCAGCGACTCCTCTCCATGATCCGCACCTCCACGGGCGCCCGCTCCGAGAAGATCCGGGCGTCCTCCTCGGTTCCGATGTGCTCGCCCCAGTGCATCGGCACGGCCACCCGCGGCTGGATCCGGCGCGCGGCCTCCGCCGCCTCGTCCGCCGTCATCACGTAGATCCCGCTCACCGGCAGCAGGGCCACGTCCACCCCGGTCACGCTGTCCATCTCCGGGATCACGTCGGTGTCGCCCGAGTGGTAGACGCGCTCGCCGCGGACATTCAGGTCGTAGCCCACCAGGCCGGCCTCGCGCGGGTGGAACACCTTCCCCTGGGGATCTCGCTTCGAGGTGTTGTAGGCGGCCACCGCCGCCACCTCGAGACCGCGCACGATCTCGTCGCCGAGCACCTCGCCCGGCGCGATCGAGTGCACCCGCCCGCTGACCCGCTCGGCCACCGCGGCGGGACCCACCAGCCAGGTGTGCTCACCCGAGAGCCGCTCCACGTCCTGCGGCGAGAAGTGGTCGTAGTGCCCGTGGGTGACGAGGATCAGGTCGGCGATCGGCGCGTCGTCGGGCACGCGGTACGGATCGATGTAGACGATCGACCGTCCGATCCGGATCCGGAAGCCGGAGTGCCCCAGCCACTCCAGGGAGTCGAACAGCATCCAGCGCAGGATAGGCTCGCGCGCCATGAGCTACGAGAACGTCATTTGGGAGCAGGACGGCGGGGTGGGCCGGCTGACGCTCAACCGCCCGGATTCGCTCAACGCCTGGACCGCCGACTTCGGCCGGGACCTCAAGCAGGTGGTCGAGCGTGACGCCGCCGATCCGTCGGTGCGCGCGGTGCTGATCACCGGAGCCGGGCGCGGATTCTCATCCGGCGCGGACCTCAAGGAGGGCTTCGACCCCGCCGAGGACGGCATGCCGGACGTGCGCAAGGAGCTCGACGAGCTCTACCACCCGATCATCGCCGGCGTGCGGCGGCTCGAGAAGCCCGTGGTGGCCGCCGTGAACGGCCCCGCTGTGGGGATCGGCGCCTCGCTGGCGTTCGCCTGCGATCTCGTGCTGGCGGCGGAGTCCGCGTTCTTCGGGCTCGCGTTCGTGAACATCGGCCTGATGCCCGACGGCGGCTCGACCCTGTTCGTGCCGTCAGCCGTCGGCAAGGCGCGCGCCCTGCAGATGGCGCTGCTCGGCGAGCGCGTGGAGGCAGCCCGCGCGCTCGAGTGGGGCCTCGTCAACTTCGTCCACCCAGACGACCGGCTGGCGCCGGAGGCGAACGAGCTGGTGGAGCGCCTGGCCAAGGGCCCGACCCGGTCGTACGCGGCGTCCAAGCAGGCCCTCAACCGGATGCTCTACCCGGACCTCGACGGCCAGCTGGACCTCGAGGCCGAGCTCCAGCACGCCCTCGCGCGCACGCGCGACTTCCAGGAGGGCGTGACCGCGTTCGTGCAGAAGCGCGATCCGGAGTTCCAGGGCGCGTGAGACGCGGGGCGTCCGCCACCGGAGCCCGCGCGATCGGGGCCGTGGCTGCCGGCGCCGGGGCCATCGGGGCGCTCGCTCTGGGGCGGCTGGCGGTCAAACGCGCGGTGATCGGGCACCTGCGGATCGAGGAGCTCGAGGTCGGCCGGCTCCGCGTCGGGGAGCTCCAGGTGGAGGGCGACCGCCCGGCGCAGCCGCGCGAGGACCCGCTCGGCCCTCCTGACTAGCGGCCTGGCGCCCACATCGGGTCAACCGCCACGAAGTGGAGCGCTCGTCCGGACCAGGGATATGATGCGCCGCGCCTTGCCCCGGCGCCGTACACGTCTCGTGCTGCTCGCCGCCCTCGCGGCGACCCTGCTCGCACTTCTGGTAGCCGCTCCCGGCGCGCTGGCCGACGCCTTCACCCCTGAATCGGGTGGATCGCCGCAGGCCGACGACATCGACACGCTCTACAAGATCACGCTCTACGTGGCGATCGTGATCTTCCTGATCGTCGAGGGCACGCTGATCTGGTCGCTCGTGCGCCACCGCGCGCGCCGCGGCGGCCCCGAGGCCATCCAGATCCGCGGAAACACGCCGCTCGAGCTCGGCTGGACGCTGGGCGCGGCGCTGATCCTGGTGGTGCTCACCGTGATCACGTTCGTGTACCTGGACGACATCAAGAACCCGCCGCCGTCGGGTCCGGACGGGCTCGCCTCCCAGTCGCTATTCGCCTCGATCGACCAACCCAGGCCGCCGGCGGACGGCGGGCCGACACTCAACATCGAGGTCGACGGCCGCCAGTACCTCTGGCGCTACGACTACCCGGGCAGGGAGCAGCTCTACAGCTACTACGAGATGGTGGTGCCCACCGACACCACCGTGACGCTCGACGTCAGGGCTGCCGACGTGATCCACTCCTGGTGGATCCCGAAGCTCGGCGGCAAGGTCGACGGCGTGCCGGGCCACGTGAACAAGACCTGGTTCAAGGTCCCGCGTGGCAGGGAGGGCGTGTACCGGGGCCAGTGCGCAGAGCTCTGCGGCGCCAACCACGCCGACATGCGGGCGGAGGTCCGGGCGGTCACTCCTGACGAGTTCGTGAGCTGGGCGCAGCAGCAGCGCGCCGACATCGAGGCCGCCGGCGAGGACCTCGCCGAGCAGCGCGAGCGCCGCGACCAGGAAGGAGAGACGGAGTAGTGGAGGCAGCCACCGCAGCCCGGCCCGAGATCGTCATGCACGGCCCGTCCGAGCGCCCCGGAGGCTGGCTCTCGTGGCTCACCACGACCGATCACAAGAAGATCGGGCTCCTCTACCTGTTCGCCACGTTCCTGTTCTTCGTGATCGGCGGCGTGGAGGCGCTGATCATGCGCCTCCAGCTCGCCTTCCCGGACGGGACGCTGGTGGCCCCCGAGACCTACAACGGCCTCGTGACCATGCACGGCACCACGATGGTGTTCCTGTTCGTGGTGCCGGTCCTGGCGGGCTTCGGCAACTACCTGGTGCCGCTCATGATCGGCGCGCGCGACATGGCCTTCCCGCGCCTGAACGCGCTCTCGTTCTGGCTCCTGCTGTTCGGCGGTATCGCCTTCTACACCAGCGTCTTCTTCGAGCCGCCGCAGAACGGCTGGACGTTCTACGCGCCGCTGTCCGACGACAGCTACTCGCCCAGCGGCGGGGTGGACGCGTGGATCTTCCTGATCCACCTGACCGGCATCTCGTCGCTGCTGGGCGCCATCAACTTCGTGGCGACCATCCACAACATGCGCGCCCGCGGCATGAGCTGGGGCCGCATGCCGCTGTTCGTGTGGACGATCCTCATCTACAGCTACCTGCTGATCCTGGCGCTGCCGGCGGTGGCCACGGCGGTCACGATGCTGCTCACCGACCGCCACTTCGGCACCGCCTTCTTCGACCCGGCCGGCGGCGGCGACCCGATGCTCTGGCAGCACCTCTTCTGGTTCTTCGGGCACCCCGAGGTCTACATCATGATCCTGCCCGCGTTCGGGATGATCTCGGAGATCCTGCCGGTGTTCGCGCGCAAGCCGATCTTCGGCTACAAGGCGATCGCGGCCTCGACCGTGGCCATCGCCTTCCTCGGCATGCTCGTGTGGGCGCACCACATGTTCACCACGCCGACCTCCACCGTGGTGCTGGCGTTCTTCATGCTCAGCTCGTTCCTGATCGCGATACCCACGGGCATCAAGATCTTCAACTGGATAGCCACGCTCTGGCGAGGCTCGATCATCTACACGACGGCGCTGATGTACGCCGTGGCGGTGCCCGCGCTGTTCGTAATCGGCGGCATCTCCGGGGTGATGCTCGCCATCTTCCCGGTGGACTGGCAGCTCCACGACACCTACTTCGTGGTGGCCCACCTCCACTACGTCCTCTTCGGCGGCTCGGTCTTCGGGATCTTCGCCGGGCTCTACTACTGGTTCCCGAAGATGTCCGGCCGGATGCTGTCGGAGCCGCTCGGGAAGCTGTCGTTCTGGACGATGTTCGTCGGCTTCAACCTGACCTTCCTCATCCAGCACTCGATGGGGCTGTCGGGCATGCCTCGCCGGATCTACGACTACAGCGACGAGCTGAACGTGGGCGGCTACAACCTGGTGTCGACGATCGGGTCGTTCATCCTCGGGATCGGCGTGCTCTTCACGCTGATCAACATCATCCGGAGCATCAAGCACGGCAAGCGGGCGGGGAACGATCCCTGGCAGGGGAACACGCTCGAGTGGTTCACGCAGTCGCCGCCGCCGGTGAACAACTTCGACGTGGTCCCGCGCGTACGCAGCGTGGAGCCGATGAAGGACATCCGCCGCGAGGTCGCGGCGGCCGCCAGAGCCGCCGAAACCGTGTCGCAGCCCGCGGCGCCACGCAGCCTGTAGCCTCGGGCTCTCTGTGACGAGCGCCCCCTCCACCGGCTACCGGAGGCTCGCCCTGGCGACCGGGGTCGCCACCTTTCTGCTGATCATCGTCGGCGGCATCGTGCGGGTGTCGGACTCCGGGCTCGGCTGCGGCCCCGGCGGCTCGGGCTTCCACGGCTGGCCGTTCTGCAACGGCGACGTGGTGCCGGGGCTCGACCTCAACTCGGTCATCGAGTACACCCACCGGGCGCTGGCCGGCGTGGTGGGGATCCTGATCGTGGCGCTGGCCGTGCAGTCCTGGCGGCGCTACAGGGCGCACCGCGCCCTCGTCTGGGTCACCTGCTCGCTCGTGGTGCTCGTGCTCGCACAGGCCGTGCTCGGCGGCGCGACCGTGGAGGAGAACCTCGAGGAGGCGCTCGTGGCGGCCCACCTCGGGCTGGCGATGCTGCTGCTCGGGGGCCTGCTCTGGGTCTGGCGAGCCGCGCGCGAAGGCGTGCCCGGGGCGGCGCCCGCCGACGGCGGCCCCCGGTTCCGCGCACTCGCCGTGGCCACCACGATCGGGGTGCTGTGCACGATCGTGGCCGGCGGCTACATGGCCGGGACGCAGAAGTACGGACGCCCCGACTACCAGCTCGGCGACGGCGCGCACCACGCCTGCGGCAAGGAGTTCCCCAGCTGCAACGGCGACTTCATGCCGTTCGGCCAGGCGCGGCTCGTGGACATCCACCTGACACACCGGGCGTTCATGTACGTGACCACGCTGCTCGCGCTCGCGCTCGTGGCCGTGGCGCTGCGGCGGCGCCCGAGTCCCGGCGTGGTCCGCTGGGCCCAGGCGATCGGCGTGGTGCTCGTGCTCCAGGTGCTCGTGGGCGCCCTCAACGTGTGGCTCGACGAGTACGAGACGCTGATCGTGCTGCACCTGGCGCTCGGCACCCTGCTCTGGACGGCCGCGCTCGGCCTCACGCTCCAGCTCTACCGGGTCCCCGCACCCGCGCCCGAGCACGCGCGCGGGCGCACCGAGGCGGTGACCGCCTGATGGAGGCCGGCTCCCGGACACGCGGGCGCACGCGCGCGGAGGCGGTCGCGGCCATCCGGTCGGTCGTCTCCGACTACGTGGAGATGACGAAGCCGAAGGTGCAGTCGCTCCTGCTCTTCACCACCGTCACGACCATGTACGTGGCCGGCGACCCGTCGCTCGGGCTCGTGGCGCTCACGTGCGTGGGCGGAGCGCTGTCGGCCGGCGGGGCCGGCGCGATCAACCACGCGCTCGACCGCGACATCGACCAGCTGATGACCCGTACCGCCGACCGGCCCGTGGCCAGCGGGAGGGTGAGCCCGCGCGCCGCGATCGTGTTCGGGGTGCTGCTCGGCTGCGCCTCGTTCGCGCTGCTGGCGCTGACGGTGAACGCGACGGCCGCGGTGCTCGCGATGTCGGGCCTGCTCGGCTACGTGCTCGTCTACACGCTCTGGCTCAAGCGCACGACGCCGCAGAACATCGTCATCGGCGGCGCCGCAGGGGCCGTGCCGCCGCTCGTGGCGTGGGCGGCGGTCACCGGCGGCCTCGAGGGCGCGGCGCTCTACCTGTTCGCGATCGTCTTCTACTGGACGCCGCCGCACTTCTGGGCGCTGTCGCTGCTCATGAAGGACGAGTACGCGAAGGCGAGCGTGCCGATGCTGCCGGTGGTGCGCGGCGAGGCCGAGACCCGCCGCCAGATCCTGCTCTACACGATCCTGCTCGTCGCGGTGACCGTCCTGCCCTTCGCCGGGCGGCTGTTCGACGGGATCTACCTGGCCGCCGCGCTGGGGCTCGGCGGCGTGTTCATCGCCTTCTCGGTGACCCTCTACCGCCGCGCCGACCGGCGCTGGGCGCTGCGCACCTACCTCTTCTCGCTGGCCTACCTCGCGCTGCTGTTCGGGGCGATGGTGGTCGACGCTCGGCTGTAGGGGCGCTCGGGCGCCCCGGGGGTTGGGGCTAGTAATTGTGAAGGCCAGCCCATACGGTTGCGCATGCACCGATGCCCCGCCCCGTCCTCGCCGCCCTACTCGCCGTGCTCGCCTGCCTCGCATGCGCGCCGGTCGCGAGCGCGAACCGGGGCCAGCCGCAGCGGCCTGACTTCGCCTACAACATCCTGCCGCCCGGCCAGGCCGGCGCCGCCGGGATCACGAAGAACAGCCGGACCAGATCCCGCTGTACGACGGCCTGACGCCGCTGCGCGGCAACGTGACCGAGGCGGACATCCCGAAGTACTTCAAGCGCGAGGACTTCAAGCCCACCGGCGCCACCACCGTGGTCCCCACGCCCGGGCGGCCGGACCTCCGGATCGTCCGCGACGAGTTCGGCGTGCCGCACATCTACGCCGACACGCGCGCCGACCTCTGGTACGGACTCGGGCTCGTGACCGGCCAGGACCGCTGGCTCCTGATGCTGCTCGGCCGCGGCCCCGCCCGCGCGGCGGTCGCCGACATCCCGGGCGTGAACGCGTTCGGGCTCGTGACGAACGGCCCCGAGTTCGTGCCGAGCGCGCAGTCCGAGGCGCTGGTGGACGCGCAGAAGCAGAAGCTGGTCGACACCTACGGCGCCAAGGGCCGCCAGATCCTCCAGGACCTCGAGGACTACGCGGCGGGCGTGACCCAGGGCGTGCCGGAGTCGATGCGCCCCTGGACGGTCAACGACGCGATCGCGGTGAACGCGTTCATCGGCTCGATCTTCGGCAACGGCGGTGGCGACGAGGTCCGCAACTCCGACTTCCTCGCGAAGCTCCGCACGGCGCTCGGCTCGAAGCGCGCCGCCGGCGCGTTCGAGGACCTGATGGAGGCCGACGACGGCGACGCCCCCACCACGACGGCGCGCAAGTTCCGCTACGGCTCGTCGAGCGGCTACCCCACGCCCGGCTCGCCGGTCGTGGACCCGGGCACCACCGAGGCGCTCCCGGACACGCCCAGGCAGCTCGCATCGAACTTCCTGATCGTCAACCCCTTCCGCTCGGCCACGCGCGAGTCGATGGCCGTGATGGGCCCGCAGCTCGGTTACTACTACCCCGAGATCGTGCTCGAGGCCGACCTCCACGGCCCCGGGGTCAACGCCCAGGGCGCGTTCGTGCCCGGTGGTGGGCCGTACATGCTGCTGGGGCGGACGAAGAACTACGCCTGGAGCCTCACCTCGGCGAGCAACGACAACCGCGACCAGTTCCTCGAGAAGCTCTGCGAGCCGGACGGCTCGGCGCCCACGCGCGCATCGCGGCACTACGTCTACAAGGGCCAGTGCATCGCCATGCAGACCTTCGACGCTGGCACCCTCGGCGGCGTGCCGAAGATCTTCCCGGTCACCGTCCACGGCCCGGTCTCCGGCACCGTCCTGGTGGGCGGCAAGCCCCACGCGATCGCCCGCAAGCGCTCGACGTACGGCGAGGAGGCCCTCTCCCTGGCCGCGCTGCGCGACATGACGGTCGGCCGCGGCGAGTCGGTCAGGGGTTTCTGGGACTCCGCGAACCAGTTCGGCTACACGTTCAACTGGGGCTACGCCAACCGCGAGACCACCGCCTACTTCTCCTCCGGCAAGCTGCCGCGGCGCGCGCCCGGCACGAACAAGCTGCTGCCGGCGCTCGGCACCGGCAACTACGACTGGCGCGGGTACATCTCGCAGTACGAGCACCCGCACGACGTGGGCGGACCGGACGGCCTGCTGCTCAACTGGAACAACAAGCCGGCGCCCGGCTGGCAGACCGGTGACGACAACCGCTCCTACGGCTCGGTCCACCGCGTAGAGATGTTCGACGACTTCCCGCGGAAGGCGCGGATCGCCGACGTGGTCAGCATCATGAACCGCGCCGCCACCGAGGACCTGCGCGCGACCGTGATGTGGCCCGTGATCCGCAAGGTGCTCGGCCGCTCGGCCCCGCCCGACGCGCTGACCGGCCAGGTCGCCGACCTGCTCACCGCGTGGTCGCGGGCCGGCGGCAGCAAGCTCGACGGCGACCTCGACGGCAAGATCGACGATCCGGGCGCCGCCGTCATCGGCCCCGCCTGGACGAACGTGGCGAACGCGGTGCTGACCCCCAAGCTCGGCGCGCTCACCGACGACCTCAACAGCCTCGTCGGCCGCAGCTCGGGCATGTTCGGCGGCGGCTGGTACGGCTACGTCGACAAGGACCTCCGGACGCTGCTCGGGGAGCGGGTGCGCGACCGGTACAACCTGCGCTACTGCGGAGACGGCTCGCTCACTGCGTGCCGGGCCTCGCTGTGGGCGGGACTCAAGGCGGCTGTGGATCAGCTCTCGGCCGCCCAGGGTGCCGATCCCACGAAGTGGCGTGCGGACGCAACGGCGGAGCGGCTCAGGTTCGCGCCAGGGCTGCTCTCGACCACGATGCGCTTCGCGAACAGGCCGACCTTCCAGCAGGTGCTGCGCTTCGGGCGCTAGCACCAGACCGACCGGGCGGCGTCCCAAGTCCCGTCACCCGGTCGGTCAGTCGGCTGCCCCTTTCCGCCCGCCTGCGAGGATTGAGCGATGCAGGAGATCCAGATATCCGGCGACATGATTCGCCTCGGCCAGCTGCTCAAGCTGTCGGACCTCGCCGACTCCGGGGCCGACGCCAGGGAGCTTCTCCTCGAGGGCGGCGTGACCGTGAACGGCGAGCTCGAGACGCGCCGGGGACGCCAGCTCCATCGCGGCGACGTGGTCGCGCTGGGCGAGCACGCCGCCCGGGTGGTCTGACCGCGCCATGGCGTTCACGACCGCGGAGGGAAGGCAGGAGCTGCTCGACACGATCGCGCAGGCCGCCGAGGAGCTCGGCTTCGCGAGCGCGTGCCTGAGCGAGGCCTACGAGCAGCTGGACGAGCAGAGCGGCGACAGGCTCGAGGAGGCGTGCTTCCGGCCGGTGCAGCTCGCCTACGGACGCGCGAAGCGCGCGCACTCCGAGTTCGCCGGGCGCCACGGGCTCGAGGCGGCGACATTCGAGCAGCCCTCCACGGGCCTCGCCTCGCAGGGCGCGGCCGCGTTCGTGGGACGCGCCGTCGAGGCTGTCGGCGAGGCCGACCAGATCCTCGCTGGGCACTGCAGGACTCGATGCTGCCGATCGAGGCGGGCGACGAGGAGCTGCGCGCCGGCCTGAAGTCGGTGCGCGAGCCGCTGGGCGGCGTGCCCGCCGGCGCCCGCCAGTTCCTGCGCGGACTCGGGCGCTAGCCGCCCGCCGTCCCTTGCTGACTTGTGGTTGCAGAGCAACCACAGGACGAAGGGGCGTCTCCTCAGCGGGCAGCTCCGACGCCGCCGCCGGGTCGCACACCACAGTCAGCGCCCCCTCGACCAAGGACGCCGGCGCGCGCGGGTCCGGCGGGCCGGCGAAGGCACGGGCCACCGCCTCGGCCTTGTCGGCGCCGGTGACGAGGAAGATCGCCCGCCGCGCGGCGTTCACCACCGGCAGCGTCAGCGTGATGCGCGCCACGAGCGGCGCCATCCCGGGCCGCTCCACCCCCACCGCCCGGCGCTCGCGCTCTCCGAGCGCGTCGTCGCCGGGGAAGAGCGAGCACGTGTGCGCGTCGGGCCCGAGGCCGAGCAGCATGAAGTCGAACACCGGCAGCTCGTCGCGGAACGCCTCGCTCAGCTCGCGCTCGTACTCGTCCGCGCCCTCGCGCGGCCCGAGCTCACCCTGCATCCGGTGCACGCGGGCGCCGTCGACGTGGTCCAGGAGCGACTCCTTGACCATCTTGTAGTTCGAGTGCTCGTGATCGGGTGGCACGCAGCGATCGTCGGTGAACCACAGCTCCACGTCGGACCAGGCGTGGCGCATCCCGGCAAGCAGCCCGTAGGCCTTTCGCGGCGTGGAGCCGCCGGTGACGACCATGTGGCCGCTCACGCCGGCCATCATCTCGGCCGCCACGCCGGCAGGGTCGTCCGTCACATGGAGCTCGGCTCGCACGGCCGCGATCCTACGCGCTGCGGTGGGCCTCAGCGAATGCCTGGATGTCCTCGTGGGAGTCCGCCGGCGCGGCGTTGACCTCGCGGCCGGCCACCTGGCGCACCAGGCCCGTGAGCACCTTGCCCGGGCCGAGCTCGAGGAAGCTCGTGCAGCCGGCCTCCACGAGCGAGCCCACGCAGTCCGCGAAGCGCACCGGGTTGGCGATCTGCTCGATCAGGGCCGTGCGGACCCCGTCGGCGTCCTCCACCACCTGCCCCGAGTGGTTTGCGACGAGCGGCACCGCCGGTTGCGCGATCTCCACCGCCTCCAGGGACTCTCGGAGCTCGTCGCGCACCGGGACCATCAGAGAGCTGTGGAACGCCGCCCCGACCGGCAGGCGCAGCGAGCGGGTGCCCGGCTCCGCCTCGAGGAGCGCGAGCAGCCGCTCCACCGCGGCCACCTCGCCGGACACCACGATCTGCCGCGGCGAGTTGAGGTTCGCGAGCCCGAGCGCCTCGCCCTCGGCGGCCTCCGCGCAGAGCTCGGATAGTCGTGCCTCGTCCACCCCGCCCACCGCCGCCATCGCGCCCGGGCTGCGCTCCTGAATCTGCGCCATCAGGCGCCCGCGCTCGCACACGAGGCGCATGGCGTCGCCCGGGTCGAGCGCGCCGCTCACCGCCGCCGCCGTGTACTCCCCCAGGCTGTGGCCGGTCACGAGATCGGGGCTCAGCCCGCACTCGCCCGCAAGCTCGGCGAGCGCGAACGACACCGCGAACAGCGCCGGCTGGGCGACGTCGGTGCGGGTCAGCTCCTCCTGCGGGCCCTCCGCCACGTAGCGCGCGACCGAAAGGCCCGAGATATCGTCGGCCGCTTCGAGGAGCGCATCGAGCCGGCCCGGGTCGGTCTCCCGCAGGTCGGCGTCCATGCCCACTCGCTGCGAGCCCTGCCCCGGGAACAGGAATGCGAGCCTGCCCACGCCGCTCAGCTACCCGAGCGCTGGCGGTCCAGCTCGCGCTCGAAGTCGAACGCGCCCGACTCGAGACCCTGATCGGCGCGGATCACGTGCATCACCGCGTTGATGAGGGCGAGGTGGGTGAAGGCCTGCGGGAAGTTGCCGTAGTGGCGCCCCGAGTTGGGATCGATCTCCTCCGCGTAGAGGCCGAGCGGGCTCGAGTAGGAGAGCAGCTTCTCGCAGAGAGCCCGGCCGCGCTCCAGCTCGCCGATCTCGATGAGGGCCGACACCAGCCAGAACGAGCAGATCGTGAATGTGCCCTCCTCCCCGGCGAGCCCGTCATCGGTCTCACCGGTGCGGTAACGCAGCACCAGACCGTCCTCGGTGAGCTCGTCGGCGATCGCCAGCACGGTGGCGCGCACACGCTCGTCGGAGGGCGGGAGGAAGCGCACGAGCGGCATGAGCAGCACCGAGGCGTCGAGGGCGTCGGTGTCGTAGTGCTGGCAGAACACTCCGCGCTCGTCCACCGCGTTCGCGCAGATGTCGGCGTGGATCTCGTCCGCGACCGACTGCCAGCGGGCGGCCGTGTCGAGCTCCTCCCGGAGCTCGGCGAGCCGCGCGCCGCGATCGAGCGCCACCCAGCACATGAGCTTCGACGAGGTGAAGTGCTTCGGGTCACCGCGCACCTCCCAGATCCCGCGATCGGCGCCGTCCCAGTTCGCGAGCGCGGCCTCCACCTGCCGCTTGACGATCGGCCAGACCCGCTCCGGGATCGCGTCGCGCGACTTGGTGTGCAGGTAGATCGAGTCGAGGTACGCGCCCCACACGTCGTGCTGATCCTGGTCCCAGGCGCGCGTTGCCGATCCGCACCGGGCGTGCGCCCTCGTATCCCGACAGCGGCACCGTGCTCTCGGCGAGCTCCTCCTCGCCGCCGATCCCGTACATGATCTGGAGCTGTCCCTCCTCCGCTTCGGCCACGTCGGCGATGAAGTAGAAGAAGTCGTTGGCCTCCCAGTCGAAGCCCAGCGTGTAGAGGCCCCAGAGCATGAAGGTGGCGTCGCGGATCCAGGTGTAGCGGTAGTCCCAGTTGCGCTCGCCGCCCGGCGTCTCGGGCAGGGAGGTCGTGGCGGCGGCCACCATCGCCCCGGTGGGCGCGTACGAGAGCCCCTTCAGCGTGAGCGCGCTGCGCTGCAGGTAGGTGCGCCAGGGGTGGTCGGGGAACTCGCCGTGGTCGAGCCAGTGCTGCCAGTGGTGGGCCGTCCACACGAGCCGGTCATAGGCCTCCTTGAAGACCTTCGGCGCAGGGTGCTCGGACCAGGACAGCGCGGCGAAGAGCGTGTCGCCCTCCTTCATCAGGGTGCGCGCCGTGGCGCGCGGACCCTCGAAGCCCATCCGCATGTCGGTGGTCAGCCTGAGCTTCACGTCGCAGCCCTCGGCGCTCGCCATCGCCTGGTGGTAGTCGTCGCCCGCGTACTGCCAGGTGGCCGCGCGCTGGCCGTAGTCGAACACCGGCTCGCAGTCCAGCTTCACCTGCACCTCGCCGTTCACGCAGCGCACCAGCCGCAGCAGCACGTGGTCGGCGTCGTAGTCGGTCGGCGAGCGGCGATGGGTGCGGGAGCGGTCGGTCTCGTGGTGCCAGGGCCCGATCAGGAGCACGTCGCGCACGATGATCCAGCCGCCACGGGCGCCCCAGCTCGTCTCGAGCACCATCGTGCCGGGCAGGTAGCGGCGGTCGGCCGGCACCTCCACGTCGGCGGGCCCGAGACGGAACCCGCCGGCGTCGCGGTCGAGGATCGACCCGAACACGCTCGGCGAGTCGAAGCGCGGCAGGCAGAGCCACTCCACGTTGCCGCTCGGCGCAACGAGAGCACAGGTTTCGCAGTCCGAGAGGAATCCGTACTGGGCGATCGGCGGGAACGCGCTCCCCGGGCGCGAGCCGTCGGCCACGAACTCGTTCACTTCAGCATCGAGCCCGCCAGTTCGAGGGCGGGAGCGTAGGTGGGGTCGCGCAGAAGCGCCTGCCGGATGCCCTCACCGAGGATGCCCGCCTCGCCGCGCGAGGCGCCGAGCACCGTCCAGGTCGACTCGTGGCCGTCCTTCGTGCGCCGCCGCGCCGAGAGCCCGCCGGGTCCGCGATTGAGGTCGATCTCGGTGCCGAGCGCCGTATGGATCGTGACCCCGGCAAGCCCCGGCGACGTCATCGTGATGTCCGGCTCGAGCGTCAGCTCCACGTCCTGGCGCCGGCCGTGGCAGCGCCCGAAGAGCGTGCCGTTGCGGTCCATGATCGAACCCGCCTCCCAGCCGAGCCGCGAGGCGAGCCAGCCGAAGAAGAGCATCCCGGTGATGACCGACTCGGGCCGGTGGCGGGCGGTGACCGCGCTGATCGCGGGTAGCTCCCGCCGCCACTTGGCGGGATCGAAGGTCGCCGCCACCCGCTCCCGCCAGGGTGTCGATCGCAGCCAGGCGAGGTCCACGACGTATGCCCGGGCCTTCAGCTCCGCCGCGCGCTGCGCCGCGAAGGCCGGGTCCGGCCACTGCTCGGAGTCGACCAGGACCACCTGGGCCAGCCGCAGGAGCGAGTCGACCGCCTGGGTGTGACGGTGCGGCGCCCAGACGACGGTGGCCAGGTCGCTCACGACGAGCGGGTCGACGATCGTGTCCATCTTGGAGAGGTGTGCCTCGCCTACCTCGACCAGCACCTCCTCGTGGTAGAGCGGGAGCTCGCCGGGTCCCCGGTCACCCTCCACCCTCGTGGTGACCCTCGCATCGAGCTTCGTCCGCCCGGACTCCACCGAGCAGAGGATGAGCCGCGAGGGGTAGTAGCGGCCCACGCGCTCCAACCGGTTCAGGATCTCGCCGCGCCACTCGTGGTCGGCGATCACCACGAGATTGAGCACCCGCGCGGGTGCGATCGCCTCGTCATCGTCGTGGTGCTGCTTGAGGAGCTCCTGCAGGGCGGCCGCTATGTCGGAGGGCGCGGTGTCCTGCGCGGACCAGACGCCGTCCATGAAGGTGCCGTCGGCGCTCAGATCGTCCGCCACCGGTGCCCTTCTTTGAGAATCGAGTTCGCTTCCTCGGGGCCGTGCGAGCCGGCCGGGTACTGCGGAAGCGGGCGATCGTCCTGACCCCAGGCCTGGAGGATCGGGTCGAGGATGCGCCACTGAGCCTCCACCTCGTCGTCACGGGTGAAGAGCGTCGCGTCGCCGCGCATGGCATCCATGATCAGGCGCTCGTAGGCCTCCGGGGACTGCGAGAGGAACGCCGTGCCGTAGAGGAACTCCATGTTCACCGGCCGGATGCGCATCCGCGAGCCCGGGATCTTCGCGCCGAGCGAAATGGCCACGCCCTCGTTGGGCTGCATGGTCATGATCAGCTGGTTGGGCTGGACGCCCACCGAGCCCTGCTGCTCGAACGCCAGGTGAGGCACCGGCTTGAGCGTGACCGCGATCTCGGTGATCTTGCGTGCCAGGCGCTTGCCGGTGCGCAGGTAGATCGGCACGCCGGCCCAGCGCCAGTTGTCCACCTCGAGCTTCAGCGCGGCGTAGGTCTCCGTCCTCGAGTCGGGCGGCACGTCGGCTTCCTCCATGTAGCCGGGCACCTGCTGGCCTCCCACCATGCCCGCGCTGTACTGCGCGCGCAGCGCCATCCGGGGCACCTCCTCCACGGTCGGCGGATGGATCGCGTGGAGGACCTTCACCTTCTCGTCGCGCACGTCGTCGGCTGAGAACGTGACCGGCGGCTCCATGCAGAGCAGGGCGAGCAGCTGGAGCATGTGGTTCTGCACCAGGTCGCGCAGCGCGCCCGAGGTGTCGTAGTACCCGGCGCGGGTGCCCACGCCCAGGTCCTCGGCCGCCGTGATCTGGACGAAGTCGATGTAGTTGCGGTTCCAGATCGGCTCGAACAGCCCGTTGGCGAACCGCAGCGCCATCAGGTTCTGAACGGTCTCCTTGCCGAGGTAGTGGTCGATCCGGAAGACCTGCTCCTCCCTCAGCACGCTCAGGACCGCCGTGTTCAGCTCCCTGGCCTCCGCGAGGTTCCTGCCGATCGGCTTCTCGATCACCACGCGCACCTCGGCCTCGTCGTCCTCCTGCAGGCCGTGCTCGCCCAGCTTGCCCACGATCACCGTGAAGAACGCCGGCGAGGTGGAGAGGTAGAAGACGCGGTTGAAGACGATGCCCGCCGCCTCGTCGAAGGCGCCCAGGCACTCGTTCAGGCGCTCATACATCGTGTCGTCGTCGAAGGTGCCGGGCACGTAGCGCACGTTGGCGAGCAGGCGGTCGAGCACCTGGTCGTCCGGCTTCCGCCGCGAGAACTCCTTGATGCACTCGCGCGCCATCTGCTGGTAGTCGTCGTGCGGGATGTCGCTCCGCGAGACGGCGATCAGGTTGAAACGCTCGGGCAGGGACCCCTCGTGCGCGAGGTTGTAGATGGCCGGGAGCAGCTTGCGCTTGGTCAGGTCGCCGGTGCCGCCGAAGATCACCAGCGTCGTGGGATGCACGGGCATGCGCTCGAGGCCCTCCACGAGCGGGTTCTCCGGCTGGGTCGTGACGCTCACGAGGCCTTCTCGACGGCGTGGCCCCCGAACTGGTTTCGGAGGGCGGCGAGCACACGAGCCGTGTAGTCGCCTTCACCGCGGCTCGTGAAGCGGGCGAACAGAGCCGCGGTGATCACGGGCAGCGGCACGTCGTGGTCGATCGCGTCCTCGATCGTCCAGCGGCCCTCGCCCGAGTCGTTCACGTAGCCCTTGAGGTTCGCGAGGTCGTTGCCCTCCTGCTCGAACGCGCGCGCGGCCAGCTCGCAGAGCCAGGAGCGGACCACCGAGCCCTGCATCCAGAGCTTCGCGATCGCCTCGTTGTCGAGCTCGAAGTCGGACTTCGTGAAGAGCTCGAAGCCCTCGGCGTAGGCCTGCATGAGCCCGTACTCCACGCCGTTGTGGACCATCTTCACGTAGTGGCCCGAGCCCGACTCGCCCATGCGGTTCCACCCCGGGCCCCACTGCTCGTCGGGGGGCGGAGCGAGCACGTCGAGGATCGGAGCCACGCGGTCCACGGCGTCCTGGGGCCCCCCGACCATCATGCAGTAGCCCACCTGCAGGCCCCACACGCCGCCGCTCGTGCCCACGTCCACGTAGGCGATGCCCTTCGGCTCGAGCTCCTTGGCGCGCCGGACGTCGTCGGTCCACTTCGTGTTGCCGCCGTCGATGATCGTGTCGCCCGAGTCGAGCAGGTCAGCCAGCTTCGCCACGGTCTGCTCGGTCGGGTCGCCCGCGGGCACCATCACCCACACGGCGCGCGGCGCCTCGAGCTGGGAGACGAGCTCCTCGAGCGAGGACGCCCCGGCGGCCCCGTGGCCCTCGGCCTCACTGACCGCCTCCGTGCTGAAGTCGAACGCCACCACCTCGTGGTCCGAGTCGCGATGGATGCGATGGACCATGTTGCCGCCCATCTTCCCGAGCCCCACGAAGCCGAGCTTCATGAGCGCGCCTCCTTGACGCGCGCGGTGAGTTCTCGCACCCCGTCCGCGGCGTCACCGTCGAATCGCACCTGCACGGCCGTGAGGCCGTGGTCGCGCAGGGTCTGCAGGTCGCCGATCGCCTGAGCGTTCTTCAGGTGCTCGAACCCATAGCCGGCTCCGGGGATCTCGGCGTCCTCCGCGGCCGGGTGGACGAACTCCAGGAACAGCCCGGCCGGCGGACCGCCCTTGTGGAACTGCCCGGTGGAGTGCAGGTAGCGCGGGCCGTACCCGAACGTGGTGGTGGCCTTCGTCGCGTCGCGGATCGCGCTGCGGAGCTCCAGCACGGCGGCGTCGACCTCGTCCGAGGGGGCCGTGAAGCCCAGGATCGCCACGTAGCGCGGCGGCTCCGCCGCGCCGAGCAGCTCCGCGAGCTCGCCCGGCTCCACCGTGGGGAGCTCGCCGCCGGCGAGCACCTTGGCGGTGTTGTCCTTCGCCTCCTGCACGTTCGGCTGGTCGAACGGGTTGATGCCCAGCACCCAGCCGGCCACGGCGGTCGCGAACTCGGCGAAGAAGAAGATCCGGCCGAGGTCCGCCGCGCCGTGCACGTCGAGGGTGATGGTCGGGTGATCGGCCCGGGCCAGCGCCTCGACCCGCTGGTCGAGGTCCTCGTCCGGCTCGTCGGCGTTGCGCAGGTACACGAACAGCCGATCGTCGCCGTAGGAGTCGGGGTCGCCCAGCGGCTCGTCCGCCACCGGCAGGATGCCCTTGCCGTGTTTGCCGGTGGACTCCGCCACGAGCTGCTCGGCCCAGAGGCCGAAGCTCTCGATGGGCGGACCGACCACGAACGTCAGCTTGTCGCGGCCCTGGAGAGCCAGCTGGCCCATCACGATCCCGAGCCAGAGGCCCGAGTTCTCGCTCGTGTCGCTGCTGCTGGCGCAGTTCTGCTCCGCCACCTGCGCGGCGCCCAGGAGCGCCTCCACGCTCACGCCGGCCAGGGCGGCCGGCACGAGCCCGAAGTAGGAGAGCACCGAGTAGCGCCCGCCGATGTTCGGATCGTTCTCGAACACACGCCGGAAGCCCAGCTCCTTGGCGGTGTCCACGAGCGGGCTGCCCGGATCGGTCACGACCACGAAGCGGCTGCCGTCGCCCCCGCTGCGCTCGAGGAAGTAGCGCATGTGCGAGAGCGTCTCGATCGTGCCGCCCGACTTCGACGACACCACGAACAGCGTGTGCTCGAGGTCCAGCGAGCGCTCGAGGCCGAGCACGGCCTCCGGGTCGGTGGAGTCGAGCACGTGCAGGCGCATGGCTCCCGGGATCTCCCCGAACGAGCGCCGGATCACCTCGGGACCGAGGCTCGACCCGCCCATTCCGAGCAGCGCCACGTCGGTGAAGCCCTCGGCGCGAACCGACTCGACGAACTCGCCGAGGTCGTCGGCGTGCTCGAGCAGCTTGTCCGAGATCGTCAGCCAGCCCAGCCGGTCACCGATCTCCGGTACGCCCGGGCCTCCCCAGAGCGACTCGTCCTTGGTCCAGAGGCGCTTGACCACGTCCTCGCTGCGCGCCTGCTCGACGCGCTTGGCGATCGCCGGCTCGAGCTCGTCCGGGATCGACGACTTGATCGTGGGCGGACGGCCGGTGACCACGCCCTCGCGCGCCAGCTCGATGCCCTCCAGCAGCGCGTCGAACGGTTCGACGAACTTCTGGATGCCGTCGATCAGGAGCGTCTTCGTCACGTCGCCCATGTCGATGCCCGCGTCGGCGAGCGCCTTCAGGTCCGGGCCCGGGTCCACGTCCGCGGTCGGGCCCGTCACCTCGAGCTGGTCCGCGCACGCGCGCAGCGTCGCCATCGGCATCGTGTTCACCGTGTGCGGCCCGACCAGCGAGTCCACGTACTTGGTCTCGGGGTAGTGCGGGTCCTTGACGCCCGTCGAGGCCCAGAGGGGGCGCTGAACCGGCGCACCGGCCTCGCGCAGCCGCGCGTAGCGCTCTCCGAGGAAGAGCTCCTCGAACTTCTCGTACGCGGCGCGCGCGTTCGCGATCGCGGCGATGCCGCGCAGATCCTCGCGCCCGATCACCTCCAGGCGCTTGTCCACCTCGGTGTCCACACGCGACACGAAGAAGCTCGCAACGGAGTGCACGTCCAGCGACTCGCCCGCCTCGAGCCGGCGCTCCATGCCGCGGATGTAGGCCTCGGCGATGGCCGTGTACGACTCGACCGAGAAGAGCAGGGTCACGTTCACGTTGATCCCGGCGGCGATCGCCTCCTCGATGGCCGGCACGCCCTCCTCGGTGCCCGGGATCTTGATCATGAGGTTGGGGCGGTCGACCCGGCCCCAGAAGTCGTGCGCCTGCTCGGTCGTCAGATCGGTGTCGTGCGCGACCGCGGGCTCCACCTCGAGCGACACGAAGCCGTCGGCTCCCGACGCGTCGTCCCAGACCTCACGCAGGACGTCGCAGGCGAGCTGCACGTCGAGGATCGCGATCTCCTCGTAGATCCGGCGCCGGTCGAGCCCCTGCTCGGCCAGCTCCGTCAGCTGCTCGTCGTAGTCGTTCGAGCCGAGGATCGCCTTCTCGAAGATCGCCGGGTTGGAAGTGACGCCCCGCAGCGAGTCCTCGCGCATGAGCTGCTCGAGCTCGCCGCTGGTGATCAGGCTGCGGCGGATCTGGTCGAGCCAGACGCTCGTGCCCGCGGCCGTGAGGGCCGCCAGCCGCTGGTTGACCGAAGCTTCGACGCTCATTGGTCTCCTCTCATGTCCTTGCGGCCAGCCGCTCGACCACCGCTCGGGCTCGTTCAGCCACGTGCTCGGAGGTGAATCCGAAGTGCTCGTAAAGGGCGGGCTGCGGCCCCGAGGCTCCGAAGCCCGTCATGCCCACTGACTCGCCGTCCTCGGTGGTCCAGCGCTCCCATCCGAATGTAGCGCCGGCTTCGACCGAGACCCGGGCCCGGCAAGCGCGCGGGAGCACCGTGTCCCTGTAGGCGTCGTCCTGCTCCAGGAAGCGGTCGAAGCAGGGCATGCTCACCACGCGCGTGGCGAGGCCACCGGCCTCCAGCGCCTCGGCCGCCTCCATGCAGATCGAGACCTCTGAGCCGGTGCCGATCAGGATCACGTCCATGTCCGCGCCCTTCGACGACTCGCGCAGCGTGTAGGCGCCGCGGACGATCGCGTCGTCGGGAACGACATCCGGATCGAGGATCGGGAGGTTCTGGCGGCTCAGCACGAGCGCGCACGGCCCGTCCTCCTGCTCGAGCGCAAAGACCCACGCGAGCGCCGTCTCGTTGGCGTCCGCCGGGCGAACGGCGTTGATGTTCGGCGTGGCGCGCAGGTGGGCCAGGTGCTCCACGGGCTGGTGGGTGGGCCCGTCCTCCCCTAGGCCGATGGAGTCGTGCGTGTAGACCTGGATCACGGGCAGGTGCATCAGCGCCGCCAGGCGCACCGACCCCTTCATGTAGTCGAGGAAGTTGAAGAAGGTCGACCCGAACGCGCGAACCCCGTGCAGGTTCAGGCCGTTCACGATCGCGCCCATCCCGTGCTCGCGGACGCCGTAGTGGACGTTGCGGCCGGAGTAGTCGTCCCTCGTGACGGAGCCGCCGCCGTCGATCTCGGTGAGCGTCGACGGCTCCAGGTCGGCCGACCCACTCACAAGAGTGGGTACCCGTCCTGCTGCCCATTGGATCACCTCGTTGGATGCCTTGCGGGTGGCCACGGGCTTGTCGCCGGGGCTGAAGCGGGGGCGATCGGAGTCCCAGCCGTCCGGCAGCCGGCCCTCCATGAACAGGTCGAGCTCCGCCGCCAGGTCCGGGTGCTGGTCGCGGTAGGCGGCGAGCCGCTCCTTCCACTCCCCCTCGGCCTGCCTGCCGCGCTCGACGACCCCGCCGAAGTGCTCCCGCACCTCGTCCGGCACCAGGAAGTGCGCGTCGGGATCCCAGCCGTACGCCTCCTTCGTGAGCCGCACCTCGTCCTCGCCGAGAGGGGAGCCGTGCGCCTTCTGGCTGTCCTGCTTGTTCGGCGAGCCGAAGCCGATGTGCGTGCGCAGGATGATGAGCGAGGGGCGGTCCGCTGCGGCATGAGCCGCCTCGATGGCCCGCTCGACGTTTTCGAGCTCGAGGTCCTCGCCCAGGTTCTGCACGTGCCAGCCGTAGGCCTCGTAGCGTGCGCCCACGTCCTCGCTGAACGCCATCTTGGTCTCGCCCGCCAGCTGGATCTTGTTGTCGTCGTAGAACACGGTGAGCCGGCCGAGGCCGAGGTGGCCGGCCAGTGAGCTGGCCTCCGACGCCACGCCCTCCTGCATGTCCCCGTCGCTCGCGATCGCGTAGGTGAAGTGGTCGACGATGTCCTGGCCGTCGCGGTTGAGGCGCGCCGCGAGCATCCGCTCCGCTAGCGCGAAGCCCACCGCGTTGCCCACCCCCTGGCCCAGCGGCCCGGTGGTGACCTCCACACCTGGCGCGCCGTCGGCCTCGTACTCGGGGTGCCCCGCCGTGGGGCTGCCCAGCTGGCGGAAGCTCTCGAGGTCCTCGAGGCTCACGCCGTAGCCGCTCAGGTGGAGGGTCGAGTAGAGGAGCATCGACGCGTGCCCGGCCGAGAGCACGAAGCGGTCCCGGTCGAACCACTTCGGGTCCTCCGGGTTGTGCTTCATCACGCGGGTGTAGAGCAGGTAGGCGATCGGCGCGAGCGCCATCGGGGCGCCGGGATGGCCGGAGTTCGCCTTCTGGACCGCGTCCATCGAGAGCGTGCGAATCGTGTTGATGGAGAGCTGGTCCAGCTCGGCTCCGGCGGTGGCGGTGGTCATTCGGCTCCCTCGATCGATTCGATGCGCAGGCGGGCAGTATCGCGCGCCGTCTCCTGAGCCGCGAGCACGCCCGCCCCGATCACGCCGGCGTCGGCCCCGCCGCGTGCCAGCGAGACGTTCACACGCCGCCAGAGGGCGGGTAGCGCGCGCGAGCGCGCCTCGTCCACGGCCCGGTCGAAGTAGAGGTCCGCCGCGCGGGACAGCCCGCCGCCGATCACGACGTGCTCGGGCTCGAACACGTTCACGTAGCCGGCGATGGCCACTCCGAGCATCCGCGCGAAACGCTCGAACACGCGCAGGGCGTCGGCGTCGCCGTCGCGCGCCACGCCCACGAGGGCGCGGCCGGTGACACTGCCCGTGTCGTCGAGCTGAGAGGCCAGGTGGCTCTCGGGCATGTCGCGTGCGAACTCCGTGGCGTCGCGTTCGAGCGCCTGCCCGCTGCAGTAGGCCTCCACGCAGCCGCGCCCGGGACAGTTGCCCGGACACGGCGGCCCCTCGGGGTCGATCGTGAAGTGCCCGAGCTCGGCACCGAGGCCGTGCGCGCCTCGGAAGATCTCGCCGCCGATCACCACGCCCCCGCCCACGCCCGTGCCGAGCGTGAGCATGACGAGCACGCCCGCGGGGGCGTCGTCCACCAGCTGGGCCTCGGCCAGGCCGGCGCAGTTCGCGTCGTTGTCCACGAACACGGGCACCCCGAAGCGGCCCGAGAGCTCCTCGCGCAGCCGGACGCCGGTGAGCGGGATGTTCACGCTCGACTCGACGGTGCCGGTGGCGTAGTCGATCTGCGACGGCACCCCGACGCCCACCGCGGCGGGCTCTCCCACCCGGTCGATCAGCCGGCGGACCGTCGCCTGGATCCCGTCGAGGAGGGCATCGGTGCTCTCCAGCGGCGTCGGCGACTCCTCGCGGTCGGTCACCTCGGCCCCCACGACCACTCCCGCGGCGACCTTGGTCCCGCCCACGTCCACGCCCAGCACCAGAGGCTCAGAGCTCACAGGAGATTCTCTTCCCCCGGACAGTGCGGAAGCAAGCACCCTTTCGCCGCGCGAGCGGACGCGGTAGGGTCGCGCAGCGCCGCATTTGGAGCCACGCATCTTGGGAGACCTGTGTTCGGTTCGGTGTTAGTTGGCACAGACGGTTCGGACCGCGCGGAGCGCGCGGTGCACGCAGCCGTCGAGATAGCGAAGAGCCAGGGTGTCGAGCTCCTGCTGGTGGCCGCCTTCCGTGAGGGAGAGAAGCACGGGGAGATGATCTCAGGCTCGGCCTCCGTGTCCAAGGGAAACCTGCGAGAGGCCGCTGAGCAGATGCTGACCCGGGTCGCTCGGCACGCCCAGGATGCGGGGGTGCCGGTGGACTGGGAGGCGCGCAGGGGCCACCCCGCCGACGTGATCCTGGACATAGCGGCTGAACGCGGCGTGGATCTGATCGTGGTCGGGAACAAGGGCATGACCGGCACGCGCCGGTACCTGCTGGGCGGCGTGGCCGACAAGATCTCGCATCACGCCCCGTGCAGCGTGATGATCGTGCGAACGGACTAGCGCCTCCCTACCTGCACGCGGGCACGGGCCGGATCGGCATCATGCTCCCTGAAATCGAACGAAGGGATCCCGGATCGATGTCAGACAGCCCCGGTGCGACCGACCTGAGCGAGCTGGACGCGCGGCTGAGCGGCAACGCGCTCAGTCCCGGCGACGACGGCTGGGACGCCGCGCGGCAGGCATGGAACCTGGCCGCCGACCAGCATCCGGTCGCCGTGGTCCTCCCGCAGAGCACCGATGACGTCCGCGCCACCGTGGACTTCGCCCGCGAGCGCGGCCTGCGGGTGGCTCCCCAGTCCACGGGCCACGCGGCCTCGGGGATCGCCTCGCTGGACGGCACGATCCTGCTTCGCACGATCCGGATGGCGGGCGTGGAGATCGACGCGGGCGCGCGCCGCGCGCGCGTGGAGGCCGGCGCCCTCTGGGGCGACGTGGGCGCCCGGGCCGCCGAGCACGGCCTCGTGGGCGTGCACGGATCGGCTGCCGAGGTGGGCGTGGTCGGGTACACGCTCGGCGGCGGCCTCGGGTGGACCAGCCGGCTCTACGGGCTCGCGGCGAACAGCGTGCTCGCCATCGAGGTCGTGACCGGCGACGGCGAGCTCGTGCGGGCCGACCACGAGACCGAGCCCGACCTGTTCTGGGCGCTGCGCGGCGGAGGGGGCAGCTTCGGCGTGGTCACGGCCATGGAGTTCTCGCTCTATCCGCTGACCGAGGTCTACGCCGGAATGATCGCCTGGCCGGCCGATCGCGGCGCCGAGGTGATCAGCGCCTATCTCGACTGGACGCGCGACCTGCCCGACGAAATGACCGCGTGGGCGCGCTTCCTGACGCTGCCTCCGCTTCCGGAGGTGCCCGAGCCGCTGCGCGGCACCCCGATCGTGGACGTGTCGGCCGCATACGTCGGACCCGAGTCCGAGGGCGCCCGGCTGATCCGCCCGCTCCTGGATCTCGGAGAGCCGATGGTGAACACGTTCGGGACGATGCCCGCCCCCGGCCTCAGCGCTCTCAACGGCGATCCGGAGGAGCCCGTGCCCGCGGTCGGCGACGGCGACCTGCTGGGCGATCTCCCAGCCGAGGCCGTGGCTGCCCTCGTGGGCGTTGCCGGCGCCGGTTCCGGCAGCCCCCTGGTGTCGGTGCAGATCCGTCACCTGGGCGGGGCGATGGCCCGTCAGCCGGCGAACTGCGGAGCCACCGGGGCCCTCAACGCCGAGTTCGCGATCTACTCCGTGGGAATCGCCGGCGACCCGGAGGGCGCCGCGGCGTCCAGCGCGCACGTGAAGAAGGTGCGAGAGGCGATGGCGCCCTGGTCCGCCGGCCGGCGCTACCTCAACTTCGTCGACGTTCCGGCGCCCGCGGCGCTCTCGTTCGACGAGGACACCTTCGCCCGCCTCGCGCAGGCGAAGTCCCAGTACGACCCCGACGGGGTGTTTCGCGCGAACCACGAGGTGGCGGTCCCCGTCTGAGGATCATGCCACTGCTCGCGACCGGATAGCGTCATCACCGTGAAGGGCGGCATAGACCTCGGCGGCACCAAGATCCAGGCGGTGGTCATGGGGCCGCGCGGCAGGGTCGCCGGCGAGGCGAAGCTGCCGACCCCCCAGGAGGGGGGCCCGCCGGCTGTGGTCGAGAAGATCGTGGAGGCCATGCACGAGGCCGCCTCCGCGGCGGGCGTGGAGACGGAGGAGCTTGCCGGCACGGGAGTCGGCTCGCCGGGAGCCGTGGACGCCGAGGCCGGGATCGTGGCCGGCGCGCGCAACCTGCCCGACTGGGAGGAGGCGTTCCCGCTCGCGCTCGCCCTCTCGGAGCGGCTGGGCTGCCCGGTCGCGCTCGGGAACGACGTGCAGGTGGCTGTCGACGGCGAGTTCGCGCTGGGCGCCGGGCGCCGCGACCGCTCGCTCCTCGGAGTCTGGTGGGGTACCGGCGTGGGCGGCGGGATCATCCTCGACGGCAAGCCCTGGATCGGGCGCGGCGCGGCCGCGGAGATCGGCCACGTGGTGGTGAAGATGGGCGGTGCCCGCTGCACCTGCGGACGCAAGGGCTGCATGGAGGCCTACGCCGGACGCGGCTCGATGGAGATCGAGGCTCGCCGCCAGGTGGACAAGGGACGGCACACCGAGCTCTTCGAGATCATGGAGAAGCGCGGGCGCACCCGCCTGCAGAGCGGCATCTGGGCGCGCGCGCTCGAGCGCGAGGACCCGCTCGCCGTGAAGCTGATCGACCGCGCCGTGGAGGCGCTCGGCGCCGGGGTGGCCTCCGTCGTGAACGTGCTGGACGTGGACACCGTGGTGATCGGCGGCGGGCTCGGCTCGCGGCTCGGCGAGCCCTACGTCGAGCGCATCCGCGAGGCGATGCAGCCGCACCTGTTCGTGTCCGACCGCCCGCCGGCGGTGCGCCCTGCCGCGCTGGGCGACCTCGGCGGAGCGATCGGCGCGAGCCTGCTCGTTAAGGGCCGCGCCCGCGGGCGCGCCCGGGCCGGAACCGCCTCCTAGGACAGGTCCACGGCCGGGAGCCCGTCGAGGCTCTCGGCGTTGTGCTCGCGCTGGTAGTCGAGGAACCCGTCGGGCCCGTGCACTCGCAGGCGCTTGGCCGACGAGGCACCCTGGTGCGGACGCTCCCCCTCGTAGCTCATGAGCGGCACGCCGTAGCCGCACGAGTCCGAAACCCGCGTGACCCGCACCATCACGATCGCGCGGCGCGACTCCGGCACGTCCGGCTGCTGGAAGGCGCAGCGCTCGAGCAGATCGTCGAACGCGCGGATCGCCGGCGAGCACGTGCTCGCCGCGCCCGTGGAGCCGCACGATCCGCGGCGGCCCCTCGAACGCGCAGAGCATGATCACGATGCGCCCGTTCTCCCGGAGGTGGGCGATCGTCTCCGCGCCGCTTCCGAGCACGTCGAGGTAGGCCACGGTGTGCTCGTCGAGCACGCTGAGGCTGCCGATCGGGCCCTTGGGGGACACGTTCACGTGCCCGTCGCCGTCGAGTGGCGCGGTGCCGACGAAGAACAGCGGCTGCCGCGCGATCCAGGCGCGCTGGCGGTCATCGATCCCCTCGTAGACGCGGCCCACGGCCCCGAGGGTACCGGCCGTGTGGCGCGGCAAACCGGCACGGACCCCGCCGGCCCCGCGACCCGTAGGGCTCTTCGAGTGGCCACCGCCCCACCACGAATCCGGAGGCGTGGCGCGGCCGTGGCCGCGCTGGCGTTCGCCGCGGCGGCGACCGTCTGGGCGATCGCCTCGTCAACCGGGGCACCGCCCGGCCCGGACCCTCCGGCGCCGAAGCCGCCGGCGCTCTCCGAGCGGACGGCGCCGCGCGTGCCGGCGCCGCCTCCACCGGCTCCGAGGATCCGCTGGCGCCGCTCGGTCGCCACCGGCGTGCCCGCGGGCGGTCGCCTCGTGAGGGGGGTGCGCCTGCCCTCCGGAGGCCGCCACTTCTACACCTGGGACCCGGTCCGGCGCCGCTCCCCGAACCGATCGTGGCGGCGCTGGGGCACCGACCGGCTCGTGCGGGTCCTGCTCCGGGTCGCGCGCCGTTACCACCGCGCGCACCCCACCGCCGCCCGGATGGCCATCGGCGATCTCAGCAGGCCACACGGAGGCGACTTCGGCCCGCGCTTCGGCTACATCGGCCACGCGAGCCACCAGAACGGGCTCGATGCCGACGTGTACTACCCGCGCAGCGACGGCACCGAGCGCGCCCCTCGCGGAGCCGGCCAGATCGACCGGCGGCTCTCGCAGGAGCTGGTGGACCGGTTCCTGGCGGCGGGTGCGGTGCTCGTGCTCGTCGGGCCTTCGACCGGGCTCACCGGCCCGCGTGTGGGCGTCCTCGCGAACCACGACAACCACCTGCACGTGCGGCTCGGGAACTGACCCGACCGGCGGGCGCCGATATACCTGCGCGAATGCGCGCGCGAACGGCGGCCTTCGCCCCGGGCCGGGTCAACCTGATCGGGGAGCACACCGACTACAACGACGGCCTCTGCCTCCCGTTCGCGATCGGGCTCGGCGTGACCGTCACCGCCACGCCGCTGCCCGGCCACGCGATGGACGTGCACGCGCTCGACCTGGGCGAGCGCGACTCCTTCGACCACCGCGACCCGGGCCGGCCGCCGGCGGCGGCCGGCTGGCGGGCATTCGCGCGCGGCGCCACCGCCGAGCTGGCGCGCGTCCGCATCAGGCCCCCCGCGTGCCGCCTCGAGATCAGCGGCACGGTGCCGCCCGGTGCGGGCCTGTCGTCGTCGGCCGCCCTGTCGGTGGCTCTCTGCCTGGTGCTCGTCCTGGCGGCGGGCCAGGACGAGCCCGATCGCACCGAGCTGGCGCGCATCTGCTCGCGCATCGAGAACGACTGGGTGGGCGCCCGCACCGGCCTGCTTGACCAACTGGCCTCCCTGCACGGGCGCGAGGGCCACGCGCTCCGGATCGACATGGCGGCGCCGAGCCTCCGCGCGATCCCGGTCGAGCTGGGCAAGCACCGGCTGGCCGTCCTGCCGTCGGGAGCCACCCGCGAGCACGCCCGGTCCGGCTACAACGAGCGCCGCGCGGAATGCGCCCGGGCGTGCGAGCTGATGGGGGTCCGGACGCTGCGCGACGCCGAGAGCGTGGACTGGGAGGCGCTCCCCGATCCGTGGCGGCGACGCGTCCGGCACGTAGTCACCGAGAACCGGCGCGTCGATGCGATGGCCACCGCCCTCGAGCGAGGCGACCTCGACGATGCCGGCCTGCTGCTCGACGCGTCGCACCGCAGCCTGCGCGACGACTACGACGTCTCGGTGCCGGCCGTCGAGCGTGCCCGTGAACGCTGCCACTCTGCGGGCGCGATCGGCGCACGCCTGATGGGCGGCGGGTTCGGCGGCTCGGTGCTCGCGCTCTTCCCCCCGGGGCGCACGCCGCCCGAGGGCGCGCTGCCCGTTGAGCCCTCCGGCGCGGCTCGAATCCTCCCGGCCACCTGATACAACACGCCCGGATGGACCGTCGGCTCGCCTACAAGAACATCCGCACCGGCCTGATCGCGGGCGCGATCGCACTGGTCGTGTTCGCCCTCTCCTGGGTCGTGGGGCTCGTGTACTGATGGCCGACGAGGTCCACCACAACGGCGACGACGCGGCGGCCGCGGGCGAGACGGTCCACCTCCCCGGGCCGTCCTATCTCCCGGTCGTCACGGCCGCGGGCCTCACGATCGCGCTCACCGGCATCGTCATCAACTGGGTGCTGGTGGGGATCGGCGTCGTGATCACGCTGATCGCGGTCGTGCGCTGGGTGCGCGAGACGCGCGCCGACATCGGCGAGCTCCCCCTAGAGCACTAGCGCGCCGATGCCCGAGGGCGAGGATCCCACCACCAGGGAGCTTCGGATCCGGCAGACGGAGCGCGAGGAGGAGGAGCGCCGCCAGGCCGAGAGGTCCCCCAGCGAGGAGGAGACCGAGGAGCACGCGCGGCGCGCCGACAAGGCCGCCTACCTGCGCGAGAAGCTCGAAGAGCGCGCGGACGCCGAGTCGGACGAGCCCGGCCTAGCCGGCGCGCTGCAGGTCGTTCGGTATCTCGCTGGTGGCGTAGGCCGACACCCAGCAGCGCACGATGTCGCGCATGGAGAGCACGCCGGTGAGCTCGCCGCCGTCGACCACCACGAGGTGCCGGAAGCCGCCCTCGACCATGGCCTCGGCCGCGCGCTCGAGCGACCAGTCGGGCGAGGCGAAGGTGAGGCTGGCGGAGAGGTGTGCCCCCACCAGCTCGGTGTCCGGATCCTGCCCCTTGGCGATGGACTGGAGCAGGTCGCGCTCGGTCACGATGCCCGGGCCCGGCTGCTCGGCATCGATGACCACGGCCGCCCCCACACGGCGCTCGGCCATCGCGCAGGCCGCCGCACGCAGGGAATGACCCGGGTTCACCGTCAAGACGATCCGGCTCATCCCGTCCCGAACCAGCATTGAGCGCTCCCTTCGCTTCCTAGTGACGAATGACGCAAGCTACCGCATTCTCGCATCCATTTGCGCAGCTGGTGCGTAGTCAGTGTTGGTGCGCCAATCCACGGTTTCAAGACGCCGCCAGCTCTTCGAAGAGGCGCTGGAGGTGATCGAACGCGACTACGCCGCTCCGGATCTCACGCTGAGATCCGTTTCGGGCACGATCGCCACCTCCACGAGGCAGCTGCAGCGCGCGTTCGCCGAGAGCGGCGGCACGAGCTTCAGGCGGGAACTGCAGCGAGTGCGCATGGAACGGGCCGCCACCCTGCTGCTGTTCGGGTCACTCCCGGTCGCCCGCGTGGCCGCCGCCGTGGGCTACCGCCAGCCCGCCCAGTTCGCGAAGGCATTCCGGCGCCACCATGGACGGGCGCCCTCGGCCTTTCGCGGACACTCGGGCCGGCTCGCCGCCTGACCGCCGAGTCCAATAAACTCGCGCGCCGGTGACCGACTCCGAGCGCGACAGGGAGCAGGGGCCAGTCGCGCCCGCCGCGGCGCCCGAGGAGGACCCGCGGATCGAGGGCGAGAAGCACCCGATCGGCCGGATGATCGCCTACGGGCTCGTGGCCTCGGTCATCGGCACGGCGATCTGCCTCTCGATCGACTGGTTCCCCGAGAGCGCCTCCAGCGCGGCGGACGACATCGACACGCTCTACGACGTGCTGCTGATCGGCTCCGTGCCGATCTTCGTGCTCGTCATGGCCGTGGCCATCTACTCCGTCTACAAGTTCCGCGCCCGCCCGGGCGACATGCGCGACGGCGCGCCGATCCACGGAAACACCCGTCTCGAGATCATCTGGGTGACGATCCCGTTCATCCTCGTCTCGGCGCTCGCGATCTACGGCTGGATCGTGCTCGACGACCTGGAGGCGAAGCAGCCCGACGAGCTGGTGGTGAACGTGACCGGCCAGCAGTTCAACTGGAGCTTCGGGTACCCGGGCGAGAGGGTGCGCACGAACACGCTCGTCCTGCCGCTGGACCGTCCCGTCGACTTCCGGATCAACACGAAGGACGTGATCCACAGCTTCTGGGTGCCCGAGTTCCGGCTCAAGTCCGATGCCGTCCCGGGCCTCACCACCCAGGTTCGCCTGACCCCCGACCGCCTGGGCCGCTACCAGGTGGTGTGCACCGAGCTCTGTGGGCTCGGCCACGCGACCATGCGCCAGCTCGTGCGCGTCGTGGAGCCGTCCGCGTTCGACGCCTGGCTCGCGGCCCAGAAGGCCGCGGCAAGGGGGGCCGGATGAGCGAAGCTGCCGAGTCCGCCATGCGCTTGAAGTACCGTGCCGCGGGCACAGGTAGACCCGTATGACGCTCACCCAGAGACTCATCGCCCCAGGCTGGTACCGCGCCTTCCTCGGGATGGCCGTGGCGTTCGGCCTGGGCACCGGGATCGTCGTCGCCGCTCGGGCGGCCTACGGCTGGGACCCGCTCTTCGACTGGGACGCGATCATCACCGTGGGCGCCCTGGTGGCCGCGCCGTTCGGCTACCTGATCGGCATCGGGTGCTTCGACTACTGGTTCTACTGGGCGTCCGGCAAGCCGACGCGCCCCGAGGACCACTCCGGTCACGGCGCTCGCTCGTGGAAGGACTACTTCCGCGTGAACACCGACCACAAGGTCATCGGGATCCAGTACATCTGCACGACCTTCTTCTTCTTCATCGCGGGCGGCCTGATGGCGATGCTGATGCGGGCGGAGCTGGCGCAGCCGGGCACGCAGTTCGTGGACCCGAACACCTTCAACGGGCTGTTCTCGGTCCATGCCTCGCTGATGATCTTCCTGTTCATCATCCCGGTCTTCGCGGGCATCGCGAACTTCGTGATCCCGCTCATGATCGGCGCGCCGGACATGGCGTTCCCGCGGCTGAACGCGCTCTCCTTCTGGATGCTCCCGGTGGCCGGCGCGATGATGCTGGCGAGCTTCTTCGTCGAGGGCGGCGCCTTCGCCACCGGCTGGACCGCCTACGCCCCGCTCTCCACCGAGACGCCCCTGGGCCAGCAGTTCTTCACGATCGGCGTCCAGTTCGCCGGCGCGTCCTCGATCGCAACCGCGCTCAACTTCCTGGTCACGATCATCACGATGCGGGCGCCGGGGATGACCTTCTGGCGCATGCCGCTGCTCGTGTGGGCGAACTTCACCACCTCGCTGCTCGTGGTGATCGCCACGCCGTTCATCGCCGGCTCGCAGTTCTTCGTGCTGATGGACCGCTCGCTCGGCACGCACTTCTTCGATCCGGGCGCCGGCGGTGACGTGCTGATGTACCAGCACGTCTTCTGGTTCTACTCGCACCCGGCGGTCTACATCATGATGCTGCCCGGTTTCGGGATCATCAGCGAGGTCATCTCGACGAACGCCCGCAAACCGGTGTTCGGCTACCGGATGATGGCCTTCTCGCTCGTGGCCATCGTGATCCTCGGGTTCACGGTCTGGGCGCACCACATGTTCGTGTCCGGGATGTTCAGCTGGCTGCGCGTCCCGATGATGATCACGACGATGCTGATCGCGGTGCCCACGGGCATCAAGATCTTCTCCTGGCTCGCCACGCTATGGCGAGGGGTGATCCATCTCCGAACGCCCATGCTCTTCGCGCTGGGCTTCATCACGATGTTCACCCTGGGCGGGATCAGCGGCATCATGCTCGCCGTCGTGCCGTTCGACATCCACGTGTCGGACACGTACTTCATCGTCGCCCACATCCACTACGTGCTATTCGGCGGCTCGGTGTTCACGATCTTCGCGGGCATCTATCACTGGTTCCCGAAGATGACCGGCCGGATGTACGACGAGACGCTCGGCAAGCTCCATTTCTGGCTGTCGTTCATCTTCTTCAACCTCACATTCGGGCCGATGCACCTCGTCGGCATCGACGGCATGCCGCGGCGCGTGGCGGACTACGCCGAGCAGTACGCGACCTGGAACGCGATCATCTCGGTCTCGGCGTTCATCTTCGGCGCCTCGTTCCTGATCTTCCTCTACAACATGATCACCTCGTGGCGGCACGGGCCGGCCGCCGCCGCGAACCCGTGGCGGGCCCACTCGATCGAGTGGCAGGTGTCCTCACCGCCGCCGATCTTCAACTTCGACGAGATCCCGACCGTGGTGGGCGGACCGTATGAGTACGGCACGCCGGGCGCCGTGCACGCCGTGTTCAAGGAGAAGGCCCCGGCGCCGGTGCCCGCGCCCGCCGGGGGCGGCGGCGCCCCGCCCCCGACCGAATGAAGCGGATCCTCGTCGTGGCGAACGAGACGGTGGCCGGACGGCCGCTGATCGACGCCGTCAAGCGCCACGCCGAGGGCGGCGAGGTGAGCGTGCACGTGATCTGCCCGCAGAACCAGCCGAAGCACGGCTACGTGATCTACGAGTCGATGGTCCGCGACGCCGCCGAGAACCGCGTGAAGATGACCGTGGCGCTCCTGCGCGAGGCCGGCATCGAGGCCGACGGCGAGGTGATGGACCCCGACCCCTACGCCGCCGTGATGGACGCGCTTGGTGACCAGGACTACGACGAGATCATCGTGTCCACCCACCCCGAGACGCGCTCCGGGTGGCTGCGGGAGGGTCTGGTGGACCGGCTCAGGCGAGCCGCCCGGCGCCCCGTGGAGCACGTGGTGGTGGACCTCGACACCGAGCGCGACGACGTGAAGCGCACGCTCGTCGTGGCCAACGAGACGGTCAGCGGCGACGCGCTGCTGAACGCGCTGCGCGCCAAGGCGGAGGAGGAGCCGCGCCGCTTCATCGTGATCTGCCCGCAGTCGGGCGGGAACGGCGGCGGCGGGGACGACGTGCCACAGCGGCTGGCGCACACGCTGAAGGTGCTGCAGGACGCCGGCTTCGACGCGGTCGGCCAGGTGGTGCACCCGGACCCGTACACGGCGATCCAGAACGCGCTCCAGTTCTACGCGCCGGACGACATCGTCATCTCGACCTTCCCCGAGACCCGCTCGGGATGGCTGCGCGGGGACCTGATCGGCCGCGTGAGGGCCTCCACCGGAAAGCCCGTGGAGCATGTGGTGAGCGATACCCAAGGAGGTGAGGGCTGATGGAGTCCGCCTCCATCGCCGCCGGTCACCCCGCTCACGAGGACGAGCACCACGGGCCGCCCGCGGCCAACGTGTCCTCGCGCGTGGAGGCTCAGTTCCTCGGGATGCTGCTTTTCATCATCTCGGAGATCATGCTCTTCGGAGCATTCTTCACGGCCTATTTCTTCATCCGGGTCGTGGACGATGGCGGCTGGTTCCCGCTAGACGGCAAGGACCTGCCGGTCGCGATCGCGGGCGTGAACACCTGCATCCTGCTGTCCTCCAGCGTCACGATGCACTGGGCGCTCGAGGGGGCGCGCAGGGGCAACTCACGCGCGCTGAGGGTCGGCCTCCTCACCACCGTCGGGCTCGGTGCCACGTTCCTCTCGATCCAGATCAACGAGTACGTGCACCTGGGCTTCGCCCTTCACGACAACGCGCAGGGCTCGGTGTTCTACGGCCTCACCGGACTCCACGGCGCGCACGTGTTCGTAGGCCTCACTCTCCTGACGATGGCCACCGTGCGCGCCTTCAGGGGCCACTTCTCCCCGAAGGAGCACCGCGGCGTGGAGGTGCCGGGCATCTACTGGCACTTCGTCGACGTCATGTGGGTCTTCGTGTACAGCACGCTGTACATCCTCTGATGCACGGGCACCCGGGTGTCGCGGCGCGACGTTGCTAAACCCGCTTCGCAGCGAGCCGGAGGCGTTTCGGTTCCTGATCTACGTGACCGTGGCGGTCGGCCTGATCGTGGGAATCGTCCTGCTCGTGCGGGCGGCCTTCTGAACGCCGACCTCGCGCTCGCCGAGCGGGCCGCCCGGCGGGCGGGAGCGATCCTGGCCACCTACTTCGGCCGGCCGCCGGAGGGGCTCGACACCAAGTCCAGCCGCACCGACCCGGTGTCCGACGCCGACCGCGAGGCGGAGCGCGTCATTCAGGAGCTGCTCGCCGAGGAGCGCCCGGATGACGGCCTGCTGGCGGAGGAGGGTGCGCAGAGCGAGGGCAGCAGCGGCCGTCGGTGGATAGTGGACCCGCTCGACGGCACGGTGAACTTCCTGTACGGATTCCCCGTCTGGGGCGTGAGCGTGGCGCTCGAGGACGCGGACGGCATGGCCGTGGGCGTGGTCTACGACCCCACCCGCGACGAGACCTTCCGTGCGGTGCGCGGCGAGGGCGCCGACCTCAACGGTCGCCCGCTGCGCGTGCGTGAGCGACGGGAGCTCCGCGCGGCCCTGGTGGCCACCGGATTCAGCTACGACCCGGAGCGCCGTGCGGCTCAGGCGGAGCTGATCGCCCGGATGCTGCCCGAGGTGCGCGACATCCGCCGGGCCGGCGCCGCGGCTCTGGACCTCGCCTGGCTCGCCGCCGGGCGTGTGGACGGGTTCCTCGAGCACGGGCTGAAGCCGTGGGACTCCGCCGCCGGACGGCTGCTCGTGGAGGAGGCCGGCGGCGTGGTGGAGCGACTCCCGGGCGAGCCGCCCGGGTTGGCCGCCGCCGGGACGCCGGAGCTGCTGGCGGCGCTGGTGGAGCACGCCGGCGCGCTCCGCGCTGTCTGAGCCGGGATACTCGACGGGATGTCGGCGGCGAACGTCGAGCTCGTCCGGGGCTTCTACGCGGCGCTCAACGCCGGGGACCTCAATCTTATGATGAGCTTGTGCGACGACGACGTCGAGTTCGTCAACCCGCCGCTGGCTGCCGAGACCGGCACACGGGCCGGCGCGGAGGCCTTCCGAGGCGCATTCGAGCGGCTTCGCTCCGACTTCACGGACTTCCACTCCGGCGTGGTGGAGATCACCTCCATGGGAGACGACGTCGCCGTGGTCACGCAATCCACGGGCAGAGGACGCGCCAGCGCCGTGCCGTTCAGCGAGGAGATCGGGCACCTGTTCAGCCTGCGCGCCGGCCGTATCACGCGCCTCAGGTGGTTCCAGACGGTCGACGAGCTTCGTCGCGCGCCGGGACCGTCGCCGTAGCCCGCGGCCGGAGCGCTCCGGTCAGCGCCGCGGGCAGCGGGCGGTGCCGACCTGCGGGAGGGCATCGAGGGCACGCGCGAGCCGCAGGCGGCGGCGGGTCTGCCCGGTCGTGAGTCCCAGCTGGTCCGCGGCGGCCGCGATCGATCCCGTGCGAGCGTGGGAGAGCTGCGCCCGATCCAGCTCGGCGAGCAGCTCCCGCGGCAGGGCCGGAGGCGGCAGCGCCTTCCGCGGCCTTCCGAGCTGGCGCAGAGCGTGGACGGCCGCGAGCAGCCGGGGCCGGCGAGTTCCGCCGCCGCCCTCGTCCTGGGAGAAGATCGTCACCTGGGTGCCCCCCGTGAGCACCCTCACGACGTCCCGGCCGACGCTGACCAGCAGCCGCCCTCCATGTCGCCAGGCGATCCCGCCCCGGTAGTGGGGCCGGGCGAGCGCGGCGAGGGTCGTCTGGCGTGAGCACACCGAGTCCTCCTGCAGCTGGAGTCCCCGGCGGCAGGAGCGCACGTCGTAGAGCGCGCAGTCGTCGTAGAAGAAGGCGTACGTGCGCAGCGACCGCCGTCCGACCTCGTAGCCCTGCGCGCTTCCCAGCAGGAGGCTCCCATGGCGATTGCCGAGCCAGTAGGCGGGATGGCGGTCCGACGCCCGCAGGGCCTCGACATCGACGTCCACGAGTGGAGGGCGCCGCACCGGGCCGCACGCGCCCACCTGAGCCGGGCTGAAGGCGCTGCCGCGCCAAGCCGGGTCTCCACTCGAGGGAGATCCGTTGGTGAGCCAGGTGAGACACGAGCCGTCCGCGCGAATCGAGTAGATCTCCGTGCCCTGTGAGGGCGGCGCGTCACGGACGTTGCGATTGCTCTCGAAGACGATCCGGCTGCCGTCGGGGGACCACGACGGAGCCGCGTCGTTGCCGCGGTTGCGCGTGAGTCGCTCGAGGTTCGTCCCGTCGCTCTCCATCACGTAGATCTCACCGCTGATGAAGCACTGCTCGTAGCACCACTTTCCGTTGCCGTCGCGCACGCCGGAGAAGGCGATCCGCCGGCCGTCCGGCGACCAGGCGCCGTCGGCGGCATCGCCGGCCAGCGGACGCGAGTCGCCGGTCGCGGCGTCCATCACGTGCAGCGAGGGGCGGAAGTTGTGGCGCCGATCGGTCGTGTACCGGGTGTAGAGGATCTGGGCTCCGTCGGGAGACCAGGCCGGCTGCCCCATCACGTCGGGCTGCCCGTCCAGCCCCACACGCCGCAGGACGCGCTCCCCGCTGCCGTCGGCCTGGGCGACCACGATCGCGTTCTCGCCCACCTCCCCCCGGGAGTTCCAGCGCGTATAGGCGATCTTGCGCCCGTCCGGCGACCAGGCCGGATCGATGGACTGGATCTGCTTGCCCCCGGGCATGAGGGCCGTCGCGCGCCCGCCGGCCACATCCAGCAGGTAGATCCGCGACCTGTCAGGCGAGGGCTTGGACGTCCGTACGAACGCAAGGCGCTGGCCGTCGGGCGCCCAGGCCGGCTGCACGTCGCCGGCCCCGTGGCCGGCCGGGCGCCCGCCGGTCAGCCTCTGCCGGCGCAGCCCGTCGGGACGCATCAGGTGAATGCGGCCACCGAAGCTGAAGGCGATGCCGGATGGGATCCCGACGGTCTTCCCCGCCGGCCGGGCCGGCCGGCCGTCCTGACAGGAGGAGAGAGCGAGCGCCAAGCCGGCCACGGCTGCCGCACTGCACAGGGCATCCCACCTGGTCACGCCGCCAGCCTATTGCGCCCGGACAAACTCCGCTGAGCATTAGCCGGGACGTTTCAGCGACCTGTCGGCCACGGGGCACCGGCCCTCGGCCCGGCCGCATGCCGTCGTGTCGCAGAGCCGGCAGGTGAGGCGCCCGCTGTCCGATCCCCGCACCAGTCCGCGGAGCACGCGCGAGAGCATCCCGTCGAACTCGTCGCGCTCGTCCGGCGTGAGAACGGACAGCGCGTCCTCGAGCACCCGCCCCCGGGCGGCGCTGACGCGCCTGGCGGCGCCCCGGCCCGCGGCCGTGAGGTGGATGGAAACCGAGCGCCCGTCCGACCCGGGACGGCGAGTCACGAGGCCGGAGGCCTCGAGGCGATCCACGAGCCGCACGGCCCCGGACGGCGTGAGACCCAGCACGCGCCGCAGGAGGTCCATGGAGGGCCCGTCGAGGATGTGATGGAGCGCCGAGAGCGTGATCGCCGCCGACTCGGACTGCCCGGCCGCATGGCCCACTGCGGCGGACGTGCGGTCCGTCACCGCGAGCGACAGGGCGCCCAGCACGTTGCCGGGCCGGTCGAGGCCGCCGCCGGCCGTCACGAATCGCCCAGCTCGTAGTCCAGCGTCACCGTGGCCTGTGACCCGTGCGGGGCGCTGAAGTCGCCCTCACCGCGCAGGCCGCTCAGCTCACCCGTGCCGGAGCCGGGCACCACGGAGAGCGCTCCCTTCGCGACCTTGCCGTCGAAGGTGCCGTCTGTCTGCGCCATCACGAAGCTTCCCGAGCGCTCTCCGATCCGCCCCACGATCCGCTGGAGTCCCACGAAGTCCGCCGTCTCGTCCGGGCGGTAACACATGAGCCACTCCACGGCCCCGTCGCCCTCGATGTCCCCCGAGACCGCCTGCTTGACGCTGGCCCGGGTCAGCTTCCCTCCACCATCGACCTGCTCGTAGGGCTGCTCGTCCCAACCCTGGATCTCGAACGTGGCTGTTGCGCGAGTGCTCATCAGGAACCTCCTAGTTGTGTGACTCAGTCACATATCTACCCGGCCCGACGAGGCTGAAACGGTGCCGCCCCCGCTCCCCGATGGACAACGCGGCGCGCCAGGTGGAGAATCCCCGCGTGGCCGCCGAGTCCACACCGCTCCCCGCCCGGGCCTCGGACGACGAGCGTGAGCGGCTCGCGCGCGATCTCGCCCGCGAATCGGTCGACGGGCGCATCTCGACCGACACGTTCTCGCGCCGGCTCGAACGCGCCTTCGCCGCTCGCACCCGCGCGGAGCTGGACGACCTCGTGGACGACCTTCCGCCCCGCTCGCGCACGGTGCGCCTGCTCGCCGACGCCGCCTACCGGGCCGGCTCGGCGCTCACGGCCATCGAGCGGGCATGGGTGGCCGCCCGGGCCCCGCGCCTGACCCTGCCCGGGGGCAGGTGCGACCGGCTGGTCGTGGGGCGCGGCTCGCGGTGCGACTGCACGCTCCCCGAGGACACGGTCTCACGCCGGCACGCGTTGCTCCTGCGCCGCCCAGGGGGCTGGACGATCGAGGACCTCGGCTCGCTGAACGGCACGCGACTGAACGGCTGGCCCGTGGCCATCCCGACCCAAGTGCGCAGCGGCGACGTGCTGTCGTTCGGCGGCGCCAGCTACCGCGTGACGACCGGCTGACGGGTCGCGCTAGCGCTCGAGCAGGTACTGCACGAGGGCGTCCAGCTGCTTGTCGGTCAGCTTGCCCTCGTAGCTCGGCATCACGCCCGCTCCGAACCCGCTGACCGTGTAGGCGTCCGGATCCACGATCGCCTCGTGCACGTACTCCTCGGCGCTCTTGCCCGGCTCGCGCTTGCCGGCGGCCGCGGCCAGCTGGTCGAGGCTGGGCCCGATGTTGCCGGTGGAGCCGGCCTTGCCGAGCGTGTGGCAGCCCGCGCAACCCGCGGCGGTGAAGATCTGCTCGCCCGTGGTGGCGCCCGCCAGGCCGGCCTGCGCGAGCGCGCCGCCGTCCTCGCCGGTCTTGCCGGTGGCGTAAGCGACGTACGCGGCCACGTCCTTCGCATCGGAGCCCGTGACCAGATCTGCCGGCATCTGGCTGCCGCGGCGCACGTTCGCGATCTGGCGGTGGACGACACCCTCGATGGTCTCCCTGTTCATGCCGTCCTGGAGCGCGGCCCTGAAGGCCGCATCCAGCGACGGGCCGGTCTGGCCCTGGGTGCCCGCGCGGCTGAGCACGTGGCAGCTACCGCATTTCTGGACGAACTCGGCCTTGCCGTTCGAGAGGTCGGTGTCGTCGCGCCCGCCGCAGGCGGCGAGCGAGAGGACCACCACGGTCGCGAGGAGCGCGGCGAGGAGCGGCCTGACCGTGTTCCGAAGCGGGCTCACGGGTCGGGAACACTATCCGCTGGCGGGGCCGGAGACGGTAGCTCCTGGAGCCTGCCCTGGGCCGCTGCGATCACACCCTCCGCGACGCTCTCCCAGCCGTAGCGCCCGGCGGCCTCCGCAGCCAGCGCCGCACGCGCCCGCTCGCGCGTCGGGGCGTCCAGGGAGAGCCAGTCCACGAGCTTGCCCGCGATCTCCTCGACGGCGCCAGGGCCGACCTCGAACGCGAGGAGCCGCCGCAACTCCGGCGGCAGGGCGGGCGCGAGCGTCGCGGTGACCTCGGCCATGCCCGAATGGTTGGCGGACAGCGGCAGCGCGCCGCAGGCCGCGGCCTCGGCGGCGACCATCCCGAACGCCTCGGGGAAGGTGCTCGACATCACCTGCGCCTCGCATGCCGGCAGGAGGTCGGGAAGGTCCTCGTGCTCGAGCCGGCCGGTGAAGTGCACCCGGTCCGCCGCCGCGGGGGCCGCCCGTAGCCACTGCTCGTCCACCCTGTCGAGGAACGACTGGAGATACGGCAGGGCGCCGGGTGGCCCGCCCTCCAGCTCGCGCCCGCGCGCCGCGATGTCGCGCAGGGTGCCCAGGTCGGTGCGGCGCAGCGCGTCCACGTAGCGGCCGAGCGTCTCGCGATAGGTGCCGAACCCCACGATCACGAGCCGGGCGTCCGGGACCCTGGCCACCACCAGCGGCCAGGCCGCGAGGAGGAGGTCCACCCCCTTCGACACGATCAGCTTGCCCACGTAGCTGACGATCCGGTCGCGTGAGGGGTCGAGCGACGCCAGCGCCGCCGCGGCGTCCGCCTCTCCGCCCCACTCTGCCGCCGCACCCGACTCCAGGCGCCCGGCCAGCCGCGTGAGACCGGCGGCCGCCTCGTCGGGCTGCCGTGGCCGGAAGTTGTGCACGTCGACCCCGGGCGGCCCCAGCCGGGTGCGCTCGGGGAGCCCTGGCTCGTCGAGCACCTCCCAGAGGCTCTCCGCGGTGTGCCGGGAGCCCACGAGCACGCCCTGGGCTCCACGGACGCCCTCGAGTGCGTATGGCAGGAAGCGCTCGCGGTGGGGCCGCACCGTGTACTCGAGCGCGCTGCCGTGGACCTTCACCGCGTACGGCGTGCGATCGCCGAGCGCTCGGGCCAGGATCACCGGCCCCATCACCAGGTGGTTGGCCAGGGCCACGTCGGGGCTCGTCCGCTCCGCGACCTCGGAGACGGCGCGGACGTTCGCCTCGATGTAGCGCTCGACGCCGGCGTCGTCCAGCTCCCCGTACGGGATCGCGTCATAGCCCTCGTAGCGATCGGCCACGTAGACCGGCAGCACGCCGCCGATGTCGGGCACCGTCACGTGCACGGCGTCCGGCAGGTCCAGCTCGTCGGCGCGGCGCTCCTGGCACACCAGCTCGACCTCGTGGCCGAGCCGCGCGAGCGCCCGCACGAGGCTTGCGTTGTAGATGTTGCTGCCGGTGCCGCGCAGCAGGTAGCCGTGAAAGATCAGGATTCGCATGGTGTGCTCGCTATTGTTCCGCGCCGTGTCCGACCGCCAGAGATACCGCCTCCGCGCCCGCTCCGACCGGGAAGTCATACGGGAAGTCGAGCCCGGAGTGCGTTACGTGGACGGCGAGTCCGGTGAGGAGCTGCGCGTGGTCGGGGCCGTCCTGCCGCTGGCTCCGTCCCCGAGCGCCCTCCCCTACGCGGTCGAGAACCTGCGCCTGTGCGGGTGCTCGCTCGAGCAGCTCGTGCAGAAGGACCTGAACGACTGCCCGCATTGCGGTCGCCGGCTTCCCGCCGTCGAGCGCTGATCCGGCCGGCGTGGCGCGCCGTCTCCTGATCGTCCTGCTGGCGCTGCTCGTGGTCGCGCCGGGCTGTGGCGGCGACGACGAGCCCGAGGCCGCGCCGCCGCTGCCCGACCTGACGGTCCCGCGAACCGGCGAGGCGCCGCCCGCGGACACGGTCGTGGAGCCCGACACCACGACGGAGCCGCCGGTCACCGAGGTGACCCCGCCGCCGGCCGAGCCCGAGACGGTGCCCGACAGCCCGACGAACGACACACCACCGCCGTCGGACAGCCCGGCGGAGCGCTTCGAGGACTTCTGCAACGAGAACCCGGGTACGCGCGGCTGCGGGTGACTACGGAGTTACGACCCCGCCAAGGGCCTCGTCGCGCGAGCTGAAGATGCCGAGCCGTCCCACGAGGCCGGTGATCTGGAAGGGGCGCAGGATCCGCTCGGTGGGACACACGAGCACGAGGTTGCCGCTGCGCGTCTTCTGGTGGCGCAGGGCGTTCAGCAGGACGCTGATGCCGGTCGAGTCCATGAACGTGACGGCCGACAGGTCGACGACGAGGAGGCGCTTGCCATCCTCGGCGAGATCGAGCAGCCGGCGCCCCAGCCGCGGGGCCGTGAGCGCGTCGATTTCGCCATGCGGCGACACCACATGCGTGAGGTCGTCGACAGACTCGTCGACTAGCCCAAAGTCGATCACTCCACCCATCCGGGGGACCCTATCAGCCCCCTGTGATGCGCGGGAAGGGGTGACGAGGGGCGTCTCACGCGCGACGGAAGCGGCTGCCGGACCGGCAACTCGCCTCCGCGGCGGCGCCGTTGAACACCCTGACGGCCGTGGTTGCGATCGCGTCCGCGCCCGAGCTGCCAGCGGCCGAGCGGGAGCGTGATCCCGTCACCTCCGGGGCCGTCGCGACCGGGGCTCGGCTCCGGGCCCTCGCCTCCGCCGCCGTCCTCACCCGGCGGGTCCTCGCCGTCGTCGCGCAGCCGGAAGAACCAGATGAGCCACACGACCAAGAGGCCGACGTCGAACACCCGGAAGCCGACCATGAAGATCCACCCCTCGGTGGTCACGAGCCGATGCTAGCGCCCCCGCGCCTCCGGGAAAGGGGCTGCTGCCCGCGGGCCTTGCGGAAGCACCCGGCTCGGCCGGGTGCGCCCGATGCCTTCCTACTCTTCTTCGGCGGGCTTGGTGGGACGCGGGTCCGGGATGTACGTGGCGGTGTAGAGCAGCCGAGCGCGCTTGTAGGTGCAGCCGTAGCGGATGATCTCCCGCGGCATCTCCTGAGTCGACGGCGGCGCGAGCGCGTCGTCGGACCCGCACTTGCCCTTCAGCCGCGACGAGCGCCACCAGTTGCTGCCGGTGAGATCGGCCGCCAGCGCCGGCACCCACGTGGGCACGGTGAGGGCGACGATGTTCCCCTTCTTGACCCTCAGCGGCTCCTTGAACACGAACGTCGGGCTCGAGCCCAGGTAGTTCTCCACGTCGTAGACCGGGGACTGCCTGAGCAGCCGGTGGTTGAGGCGCGTCTTGCGCGTGTCGCCCTTGCGCAGCGTGGCGATGCGCACCTGCGGCGAACCGCCGAAGCGGGCGTTGAAAGAGTCGATCTGGTTTTGCGCGAGCTCCGGCAGCGTGACGGTGAACGCCACCAGGTAGCCGTCGCGCCTGATCAGGAACGGGTTCTTCAGGTTCCCGGAGCGGCCCTGGTACCCGGTCACCTGGTAGACGGCGCGGCAGGGATTGCCGGGACAGCTCGACACGGCCGGCTGGGTCGACCCCGCGCCCAGCTCCACGACGCGCGCGGACGCGGTCGAGGGCACGGCGACGAAGGCCACCACGGCCAGGCTGAGAAGCGCACGTCTCATGACCGGAGCTTCAACACCCGGTTCTGTCGCGAGTTGCGCACCGCTACTTGTACCGGTAGGTGATCCGGCCGCGATCGAGGTCGTAGGGCGAGAGCTCGATCTTCACGCGGTCGCCGGGCAGGATGCGGATGTAGTGGCGGCGCATCTTGCCCGAGATGTGTCCCAGGACATCGTGTCCGTTGTCCAGCTTCACCTTGAACATCGTGTTTGGGAGGGCCTCGACGATCTCGCCCTCCATCTCAATCTTCTCTTCTTTGGGCACGTGGTCCGGCGGCCTCAGATGAGGCGGACGTTCACCGCCTTCGGGCCCTTGTCGCCACTCTCTTCCTCGTACTCGACCTTGGCGTTCTCGGCAAGCGACCTGAAGCCGCCGCCATCGATGCCTGAGTAGTGGACGAACAGGTCGCGGTCTCCCTCATCCGGCGTGATAAAGCCGTAACCCTTCTCGTCGTTGAACCATTTGACGGTTCCGGTAGGCACGTACTGCCCCTTCCGTTCCTGCGTGTGCCTGCGTCGGCCTGCTATCGCGAATCCGAACTACGGCACCTGCGTTCCTTGCCGGCTTTGCCGACCCAACGGCGGGAACGCTACCAAGCCCGGCAGCGGCAGTCAGCCACGCAGCTCCGCCGCAACCGCTCCCAGCTCCTCGCGTGACGCCTGCTCGGGATGGACCGGGAGCCGCAGCGGATCGTCGACGTAACGTGGAATCACATGGATGTGAAAGTGGAAGACCGTCTGCCATGCCGCGGGCTCGCATGCGTTCAGCAGGTTCACTCCGTCGCAGTGGAGCCGATCGCGCATGCGCTCTGCGAGGACCTTCGCGGCTGACGCGGTGTTGCGCAGATCCTCGTCCTGGACCTCGTAGAGGTTCTTCGAGTGCCGTCGCGGGATCACGAGCGCGTGGCCGCGCGTCCAGGGGTTCAGGTCCATGAACGCCACGGTGTGCTCGTCCTCCTGGACCCGCTCGGCGGGCAGCTCGCCCGCCACGATCTTGCAGAAGATGCAGTCGTCGGCCACGCGGGCAGCCTACAGCCAGCCGACCTTGCGGAAGTAGCGGTAGAGGAGCACGCAGATCGTCGCCATCAGCCCGACCGCGAGCGGATAGCCGAACGTCCAGCCGAGCTCCGGCATGTGCTCGAAGTTCATCCCGTAGATGCCCGCGATCGCCGTGGGCACCGCCAGGATCGCCACGGCGGCCGAGATCTTGCGCACGTCCTCGTTCTGGCGCACGGTCACCTGCGCGAGGTTGGCCTGGAGCACGGCTGTCAGGAGGTCGCGGAGACCCTCGAGCTGCTCGTGCACGCGGAGCAGGTGGTCGTTCACGTCCCGGAAGTACGCGCGCACCTCGTCCGGGATCACGTCGTAATGGCCGCGTGCCAGCGCGTTCACCGGCGCGATCAGCGGGGCGGCGGCGTGGTAGAAGGCAAGCGTCTCGCGCTTGAGCCTGTAGATGCGCTCCGTGCGATCCGGCCGAGAGGGCGAGAAGACCTCTGTCTCCACCTGCTCCACGTCCTCCTCGAGACCGTCGATCGCGGGCTGGTAGTCGTCCACGACCTTGTCCACGATCGCGTGCACGACCGCGCCCGGCCCCGACTTCAGGAGCTCCGGGTTGCTCTCGAGCCGCTCGCGCACGCCGTGCAGGTCGCTCGCCTCGCCGTGCCGGACGGTGATCACGAAGTCCTCTCCCGCGAAAACGAGGATCTCTCCCAGGTTCACCACCTCGATCGGATCCACGTAGCGGGCCGTCTTCAGGACCAGCAGGGCCATGTCCCCGAACATCTCGAGCTTCGGCCGCTGATGCGCGTGGACGGCGTCCTCGACGGCCAGTGGGTGAAGGTCGAATTCCTGGCTGAGCGACTCGAACTCCTCCGCGGTCGGCTCGAAGAGCCCGATCCACGCGAAGGCGCCCTCCTTACGGCATTCGCGGTATGCGTGGTGGAGATCGACGGCGCCGTCCTGGCGGCGGCCGTTCTCGTAGATCGCGCAGTCGACTATCACCGGTCGCGATTCTCTCGCAGGGAGCGGGCGAGCTCGACAGCCTGCTCGCGATCGCTCGCCTCGCCGGTGAACGCCGCCTCCTCGAGCCGGCGCAGCAGGCGCCCCAGCTCCGGCCCCGGCGCGATGCCCAGCTCGCGGGCGAGCTCGTGTCCGCGCAGGGGCGGGGTGGGCGGCCCGTTCGCCCGCCATGCGAGCGCAGCCTCCATCAGCTCGCGCGCGAGCTCCATGTGCGCGGCGATCGCCTCGTCGGCCTTCCGGCCGCGCGTGGCCAGGCGATCCGCGCACGACAGCAGTGTCACCTCGACCTCCACCGGGCTCGTGCTGGTGAGGTAGCGGTACACGGCAGCCCGGTCGAGCGGCCGCGCGTGAACGAGGAAGCCGAGCGCAAGGTGCGTGCGGGTGAGCCCTTCGAGGAAGCGGCTGAGGCGCTCGCTCGTCCGCAGGCGCCGGCAGAGGTCGCGCACCATGCGCTCGCCCAGCTCGTCGTGTCCGATGAAGGTGACCCGTCCATCGGGCCGCACGCCGCGGGTGGCCGGCTTGCCGACGTCGTGGAACAGCGCACCGAGACGGATGGCCTGACCGCGGGTGAGGTCGTCTGCAAGCGGCTCGGCGATCACGGCCTCGAGGCTCGGGGCGAGCTCCCCGAAGACCTCGCCGAGCCTGCCCTCTAGCTCGATCTGGCGGGCCAGGACCTCGACGGTGTGGCCGTACACGTCGAGGTGGTGGTAGCCGCTCTGCTCCACGTCGTGCAGGTCGTGCAGCTCCGGCAGCACCACGCGCAGGAGCCCGAGGCGGTCGGCAAGCTCCAGCCCCTCGAGTGCGGCGGGTGCCGTGACCAGCCGCTTGAGCTCGCCGAACACCCGCTCGGCCGAGGCCTCGACGAGGCGCGGAGCGGCGTCGCGCGTGAGTGCTTCCGTGGCCGCGTCGGGCGCGAAGTCCAGCTCGGCGGCCAGGCGCGCCAGGCGCAGCGCGCGCAGCGGGTCGGCCTCGTAGGACTCGCGCGAGAGCACCCTGAGCACGCGCCCCTCCAGGTCCGCGCGCCCGCCCTCGGGATCGATCACCGAGCCGCCCGCCACCGGGCGCGCCATGGCGTTCACGCTGAAGTCGCGCCGCGCGAGATCCGCCTCGATGGTCTCGCCCTGGAGCGCGGAGACGTCATAGGTCAGGCCGCCGGCGCGGTCGAGCGCGCGCCAGGCACCGAAGCGCTCGGACAGCCGGAACACCGGCCCGCGAAAAGTGCGGGCGAGCGCGCGGGCGGCCTGCTCAGGGTCGCCGGCCACCGCCACGTCCACGTCGGTCACGGTGCGGCCGAGCAGCTCGTCGCGCACCGTCCCGCCCACCACCCAGGCGGGCGCGTTGCCGAGCGTCTCGAGCAGCGGATCGGTCACCGAGAGTGCAATCTGCGCACCCGCGGGGAGAGACCGCAGGTGACCTCGTAGTTGATCGTGTCGAGCCTGCCCGCCACCTCCTCGGCGAGGATCCTCTCCTCCCCCTGCTCGCCGATCAGCACCACGGGATCGCCGATCGCCACGGCCGGGTCCGGCCCCACGTCCACGGTCACGTTGTCCATGCTCACGGTCCCCACCAGCGGATACCTGCGCCCGCGGATCAGCACGTCGCAGTCGTTCGAGAGGCCGCGGCGCCAGCCGTCGCCGTAGCCGATCGGGATCGTGGCGACCCAGGTCGGCTCCGCCGCTCTCCAGCGGCGCCCGTAGCCGGCGCCGTCGCCCGGCTCGAAGCGCCGCAGGGCCGCCACCCACGACTCGAGGGTCAGGGCCGGCTCGAGTCCGCGCTCGCGCGGATCGCCCTGAGAGGGGTCGAGGCCGTAGATCGCGACGCCGCAGCGGACCATGTCGAAGTGCGCGGCCGGGTCCCGGAACGTGGCCGCGCTGTTGGCCGCGTGGACCACGGCCTCGGGAGCCTCCCGCCTAGCCGCCTGAACGAACTCGGTGAAGCGCTCGAGCTGTTCGGGGAAGAGGTGGTCACCCGGCTCGTCCGCGGTTGCGAAATGGGTCATCACACCCGCCACCCGGGGCCCCAGGAGCGAGCCCGCGAGCTCCACGTCCTTCGTGCCGAGCCGTCCCATGCCGGTGTCGAGCTTGACATGCACGCGCGCCCCGTCGAGCGCGGCGGCCGCCTCGGCGAACTCGCGCGTCCAGGCCACCACGTCGGCGCCTGACTCCACCGCGGTGCGCAGGTCAGCGCTGGTGAGGGCCCCCATCACGAGCAGGCGGGCGTCGATGCCCTGCTCGCGCAGGTGGCGGGCCTCGGCGGCCGTGGCCACCGCCAGCCATGTGGCGCCGCCTCTCAGCGCCGCGCCGGCGGCCGGCACGGCCCCGTGCCCGTAGCCGTCGGCCTTGACCACGGCGCACAGCCGGGTGCCTCCGCTGGTCAGCTCGGTGAGCCTGCGGCAGTTGCGCTCGATGGCGCCTTCGTCGATGCGAGCCAGCGCGCGTTCGGCGCCGGTCACCGGGCGAGGGCGCCCAGCACGTCCATGCGCGTGACCACGCCCACCGGCCGGCCGTCGTCGTCCACCACGGGCAGGCGGTTGTGCCCCGACTCGTGGATGAGGCGCGCGGCCTCCCGGACGGTGGCGTTAGGGCCGACCGTGTCGGGGTCCGCCGTCATCATGTCGGCGGCCGTGGAGGCGAATGCCTTGCGCAGGCGCTTCTCGAAGCGCCCGAGCGGCTCCAGGAAGACGGTGCCGCCGAACAGGTTCACGTAGTGCGGGATGTGGAGGTCGCCCTGGTCGTCGGGCAGCACCAGATCGGCCTCGGTCACGATCCCCGCCAGACGGCCGTCGGCGTCCACCACGGGAACGCCCGGCAGCTCCTGGTCGTTGAGGAGCTTGACCACCTCCTCAACGCTCGCATCGGTGCTCACCGACGCGGGAGAGGAGTCCATGATGTCCCTGACCTGGTCGCTCACTTCCAGCGACCCTATCGGAGCGATAGGCCCGCGGGCAGGGCGTCGATCACGTCGCCCGCCATCACGTGGTCGGCTCCCAGCCGCTCGCCGGCGGCGCGCCCGGCGAGGCCGTGGGCGAGCGCGCCCAGAGAGGCTGCCTCGAAGGGCCCGAGTCCCTTGGCCAGGAGCGCGCCCACGAGGCCGGAGAGCACGTCCCCGGTGCCGGCCGTGGCCAGCGCCGCGCTGCCGCCCGGGCTCACCGCCACCCGCCCGCCGGGCTGCGCGACGATCGTGTCGTCCCCCTTCAGCAGCACCACCGCGCCGCTGAGCTCGGCCGCTCGGCGCACGCTCGCCAGCCGCTGCCTCTCCACGTCCTCGGGCTCCAGCTCGAGCAGGCGCCCGAGCTCGGCGGCGTGCGGGGTCAGCACCGTCGGGCCGGTCCGCCCGCGGAACAGCTCGAGGCGGCCGGCGTGCGCGTTCAGGCCGTCGGCGTCGACCAGCAGCGGCGCCGGCAGCTCGCGCGCCGCGAGGCGGGCGAACTCGCCGGCCCCGTCGCTCCGCCCGAGACCCGGGCCCAGCACCACCGCTCCGGCGCGCTCCGCCATCTCGGTCAGCTCGCCCGCCCCCTCGGGAGTGTGCGCGCCCTCCGCGTCGGTCAGCCCCCTGGTCATCTGCTCGAGCAGGCGCAGCTCCACCACCTGCTGCACCGCCGCGGGCACCGCCACCTGCACGTATCCGGCGCCGGCTCGCTGCGCGGAGCGAGCCGCCATCGTCGGCGCGCCGGTCAGCCCGGCCGAGCCCCCGGCCACCACCACCACGCCCGAGTCGAACTTGGATCCGCTGCGCGGCCGGTGCGGATAGAGGTCGATCACCCGCTCCGAGATGAGGCCGGCGCGCAGCGGCTTCGGCCAGCCGCGCGGAATCCCGATGTCCACGACCTCCACGGCGCCGGCGTGCCCCTTGCCCGGCTCCACGTGGAGCCCGACCTTGGATCCGTGGAAGGTCGCCGTGACCGCCGCGAGCACGGCCTCGCCCTCCACCACGCCCGTCGAGGCATCCACACCCGAGGGGACGTCGCAGGCGACAACCGGCGCCGGCTGAGCGTTGATCGCCGCTATCGCCCCCGCCACCGGGTCGCGCGGCGCCCCCTCGAAGCCGGTGCCGAGCAGAGCGTCCACCACCACGCCGGCCCCCGCGAGCCGCTCGGGCTCGAACGGCTCGGGGGGCTCGCCCGGGAGCAGCTCCAGGTTCGCCGCGGCGTCGCCGCGGAGGTCGTCCAGCGGCGCAACCGCGAGCACCCTCACGTCGTGGCCGTCCTCGCGCAGGTGGCGCGCAGCCACGAGCCCGTCGCCGCCGTTGTTGCCCTTTCCCACCACCACGCACACCGGGCCATCACCCGCCGCGGCCGCCACGGCGCGAGCCAGGCCCGCGCCCGCACGCTCCATCAGCTCCAGCGAGGGCGTGGCCATCTCGCCGATCGCCCAGGTGTCGACGGCGCGCATCTCGTCCGCCTCGTAGAGCGGATCGAGCCAGTCCGGGAGTGAACTCACCGGAGGATTGCTACCGCACCCGCGACCCCTTGTGTATGCGTGAGCGACACCACGGGCTCCAGCCCCAGCTCCGCCGCGCGCTCAGCCGCGGCGCCACTGAGGCGCACGGAGGGCGCGCCCTCGCCGGCCACGACCTCCACGTCCCGGTAGCTCCAGGCCTGGAGTCCGAGCGCCTTGGCCACCGCCTCCTTGGCGCAGAACCTCGCGGCCAGGTGCATCGCGGGACGGGCCTTGGCCTCGGCGTAGGCCCGCTCACCGCCGGTGAAGAGCCGCTCCGCAAGTCGCGGACGGCGCTCCAGCGCGCGCTCCAGCCGCTCTATCTCCAGAAGGTCGAGACCAACCCCGGTCACTCGACCGTGACGGTCTTCGCGAGGTTCCGAGGCTGGTCCACGTTGAGGCCGCGCGCCCTGGCGATGTAATAGGCGAGCAGCTGAAGCGGGATCACGGCGAGGATGGGCTGCAGGAACCAGTCGGTGGCCGGCACCTTCACGACCTCCTCGGCATGGCCGTCCACGCGGTCGTTCCCGTGGGTGGCCACGGCCACCACGTGGGCGCCGCGCGCCCGCACCTCGGCGATGTTCGACAGCACCTTGTCGAGCACCGGCGAGTCGGTGGCCACGCAGACCACCGGCGTGTTGTCGTCCAGCAGCGCGATCGGGCCGTGCTTCATCTCGCCGGCCGCGTAGGCGTCGGTCGGGATGTAGGAGATCTCCTTGAGCTTGAGAGCGCCCTCGAGGCACACGGGCAGGCCGATGTGGCGGCCGAGGTAGAGGAAGAACTCAGCGTCCTTCCAGTGCTCGGCGATCCGGCGGACGGGCTCGTCCACCTCCGCGAGCAGGGTGTCGATCGCGTGCGGCAGCTCGCGCAGCTCGCGGCAGAGACGGGCCCGCACATCGGGCTCGAGCCTGCCCTGCACCTGGGCGAGCTTCAGCGAGAGCAGGTACATCACGGCCACCTGGGCCACGAAGGTCTTGGTGGCGGCAACGCCGATCTCGAGGCCGGCGCGGGTGAAGATCACGCCGTCGGAGTCGCGCGTGGCCTGGCTGCCCATCACGTTGGTCACGCCGATCACCTTCGCGCCGCGCTCGCGCGCCAGGCGCATCGCCGCGAGCGTGTCGGCGGTCTCGCCCGACTGCGAGATGCCCACGACCAGGTCGTGCTCGTCCAGCACCGGGTTGCGGTAGCGGAACTCCGACGCGATGTCGATCTCCACGTGCATCCGCGCCCACGCCTCGGTGGCGTAGCGGCCCACGAGGCCGGCGTGGTAGGAGGTGCCGCAGGCCACGAAGATGACGCGGCGCAGGTTGCGCAGCTCGTCGTCGGTGATGCCGATGTCTCCGAGATCCACCTCGTCGCCGACGATGCGGTCGGCCACGGTCTCCGCCACGGCGTCGGCCTGCTCGTGGATCTCCTTCAGCATGAAGCTCTCATACCCGTTCTTCTCGGCGGTGTCCTCGTCCCAGTCGACCTCGTCGATGTCGCGCTCGATCGTCTCGCCCTCGGCGTCGATGAAGCGGGTGCCCTCCGGAGTCACGGCGACGATCTCGCCGTTCTCGACGAGCTGCACGTGGCGGGTCTCGGCCAGGAAGGCCGGGATCGCCGAGGCGATGAAGCCCTCGCCCTCGCCGACTCCCACCACCAGCGGGCACTCCTTGCGGGCGCCCACGAGCACCTCCGGTGAGTCGGCGGAGATGGCCACGAAGGCGTAGTGGCCGCGAAGGTCGTTGTAGGCGCGACGGACTGCCTCCACGAGGTCGCCCTCGAAGTGCTGCGCCACGAGATGGGCGACCACCTCGGCGTCGGTCTCGGAGGTGAACTTGGCGCCGTTGGCGAGCAGCTGGTCGCGCAGCTCGGTCCAGTTCTCCACGATGCCGTTGAGCACGATGTGCACGCGCTCGGAGGTGTCCCAGTGGGGATGAGCGTTCGCCTCGGTCACGCGGCCGTGGGTGGCCCAGCGGGTGTGACCGATGCCGGTGGAGCCGCGCAGATGGCCGTTCTTCGAGACCACCGCGTCGCGGAGGTGCTGAAGGTTCCCTACCGCGTGGACCGAGTCGATCGACCCGTTCGTTACGAGGGAGAGCCCTGCTGAGTCGTACCCACGGTATTCGAGTCGCTGCAGACCCTCAAGAAGCAGGTCGCGGCACTCGCGCGGTCCGACGTAACCGATGATGCCGCACACGAGAGTTCGAGGTTAGTGCAGATATCTCTGACCGGCCAGTTCAAGAACGGGGCCCTATGCCGATCGTCTAGGAGCCCAATCTACGTTCGACCAGTGAGACCAGTCGGTCGCAGACCGCATCGCATTCATCGGCAGTCGGGGCCTCGACCATTACCCGTACGAGCGGCTCCGTGCCCGAAGGGCGCACGAGCACCCGTCCGCGCCCCTCGAGCGCCTTGTGCTCCTTCTCGACGGCCTCGCGCACGTCCGCCGCGTGCTCGAGCGCGTCGCGGTCGCGCACGCGCACGTTCACGAGGCGCTGCGGCAGCTTCTCCATCGCGTCGCGCTCGGACAGGTCGCGGCCGGCGAGCGCCTCGAGCGTGAGGAGCGCCGCGGCCGTGCCGTCGCCGGCCGGCACGAAGCCCGTGTCGATGATGTGGCCCGACTGCTCGCCGCCGAACGCCCAGCCGCGGCTCAGAAGCTCGGCCAGCACGTGGCGGTCGCCCACCTGGGTGGTGGCCACCTCGATCCCGGCCACCTCCATCGCCCTGTGGAAGCCGTAGTTGGTCATCACGGTCACGGCCACGCCATCGCCCGGCAGGCGGCCGTTCTCGCGCAGGTGGAGGGCGGCCAGCGCCATCAACTCGTCCCCGTCCACCACCTCGCCCCGCCGGTCGACCGCGAGCACGCGATCACCGTCGCCGTCGAGCGCGAAGGCGATGTCGAAGCCGCCCTCGGTCACCCGGTCTGCCAGCAGCCCCACGTGCGTCGAGCCGCAGTCGCGGTTGATGTTCCTGCCGTCGGGATCCACCGCGGTCAGCTCGGGCTCGGCGCCCAGCCTCCGGAAAATGTCCGGCGCGACCCGGTAGGTGGCCCCGTTGGCGCAGTCGAGCAGGATCTTGACGCCCGAGAGGTCCAGTCCCGAGAAGCGCGTCTCGAGCTCCCGGACGTAGTCGCCGGCGGCCCCGTGGAGGTCGCGCACGCGGCCGATCGCGTCGCTCGCGTGGTGCCCGTGCACCAGGCGCTCGATCTGCTCCTCGTGCACGTCGGCCAGCTTGGTGCCCTCGGGGCCGAAGAACTTGATCCCGTTGTCCTCGTACGGGTTGTGCGACGCCGAGACCACGGCGGCCAGATCGAACCCGTAGCGCCGCACGAGCAGGGCCGCCCCGGGCGTGGGGAGCACGCCGCCCAGCAGCGCGTGACCTCCGGCCGACGACACCCCGGCCGCCAGCGCCGCCTCGAGCATCTCGCCCGACTCGCGCGTGTCGCGGACGATCAGCACCTGAGGCGTCTTGGCCGGAGAGATCGAGGTGGCCGCGGCTCCGAGAGCCGTGGCCAGCTCGGCCGTCAGGAACTCGCCAGCGACGCCTCGGACGCCGTCCGTGCCGAACAGGCCCACGGTTTGGTTAGCGCTTCGAGAACTGCGGGCGCTTGCGGGCCTTCTTGAGTCCGGCCTTCTTGCGCTCCTTCACACGCGGGTCGCGCGTGAGGTAGCCGCGGCGCTTGAGCTCGCCGCGGAGTGCCGGATCGGCCTCCACGAGCGCGCGGGCGATGCCGTGGCGCAGCGCCGTGGCCTGCGCGGAGACGCCGCCGCCGTGGATGCGGGCGACCACGTCCATGCGGGTCTGGTAGCCGGCGGCCTCGAGCGGCTGGGCGGCCATCCGCTGGAGGCGGATCCGCGGGAAGTACTCGTCGAGGTGCCTGTTGTTGATCGTGTAGGTGCCCTCGCCCGGCTTCAGGATCACCCGCGCCACGGCGCTCTTGCGCTTGCCGGTGGCGGCGTAGCGGGCATCGGCGGCCAGCGCGATCGGCTCGCGCACCACGGGCTCGGCCTCCGCTCCGGACTCTCCGGTCACGTCGTCCTCGCCCGGCTCGCCGGCTGTCTCGTCCACCTCGGCGTACTCACCGAACTCGCTCTGCGGGCGCGGCTCCTCCTCGAGCACGAGATCGGGCTCGAGGTGCGCACCCGGGATCAGCTCCTCGTCGGAGCCCTTCTTGTCGGACTCCTTGCGCTTCCCGCGCGGGCGCTCCTCGCCGTCGGGCGCCGCGGCCTCGTCGCCCTCGGCGACCGGCTCAGCGGTTTCCTCGGGGGTTTCCTCGCCGGCCTCCGCCACGGGCTCGCCGGCCTCCTCGGCAGCGGCGGGCTCCTCCGGCTCCTCGGCGGCGGGCTCCTCGGCCTCGGCCGCGGGCTCCTCGCTCACCTCGGGCTCGTCGGCGTCGTCGGCCTCGGGTGCGGGCTCCTCGGCCTCGGCGGCCGGCTCCTCGCTCGCCTCGGCCTGCGGCTCGTCGGCCTCGGGCGTCGTCGGCCTCGGGCTCCTGGCCCTCCTCGGCCTCGGGCGTTCCGTTCGTCTCAGGTTCCTGGGCCGCGTCGTCGCGTTCCTCGGGTGTCACGCCTGCACCTCCATGGGCTCGGGCTGCTGGGCGGCGTGCGGATGATCGGGACCCGCGTAGACCTTCAGCTTGCGGAGCTGGGCACGGCCCAGCCGGGTGCGCGGAAGCATGCCCTTCACGGCCTTCCGGATGACCTCTTCCGGACGGCGCTCGAGCATCTCCGCGAGGGTCCTGCTGCGCAGGCCGCCGGGATAGCCGGAATGCCGGTAGTAGAGCTTCTGCTCGCGCTTGCGGCCTGTCACGGAGATGCGCTCCGCGTTGATGACGATCACGAAGTCTCCGACGTCGCAGTGGGGCGTGTACTCCGCCTTGCGCTTTCCGCGGAGTGTGTCCGCGATCTGCGTCGCCAGCCGGCCGAGAGTTTTGCCGGAGGCGTCGACGACGAGCCAGTTGCGCTCGCGCGAAGCGGGTGTCGCGACATACGTCTTCATGAAGCAGGGGATCGGCGCGCACGCCGAGACGGCGCCGACCGGGGCGTAGTGTGGCACACCCCCAGGTCCGGCGACCAGGCCGATTCCGCGGTTATACTGCCGCGCCGATTCAGTGCCTGCCGAATTCCGGTGCTCACCTCAAGGGCATTCGGGAACGGGGGAACCGTTCGGAGGCCGTCGAAAGCAGGTCTCCGAAGGGGCGAATCGGCCGGATTGTCCCGGTCGTAGCGCCGCACTTCAGGCGCGAGCCCGTCAGCTAACCCCGTAGGCCAACCGAAGCGAGGCCATAGGAGTTTGCGACACCGCCGGATTTCCGCTGGAGGGGCTGTAGCCGCGTTGGGTGCCTGCGCGCTCACGCTCAGCCCCACGGCGGGGGCCCAGTCCGGCGGTGGTGGCGGCGTCGTGTACGTCGCGAAGCCGGAGGTCACCAAGGTCAGCTGCATCAGGCGCTGCGCCTCGCGCAAGCGAGCGCAGGGCGGAAGCACCCTGCGGGTGAGCGGGACCTCGCTCGACGGCGTGGTCCGCCTGATCTTCAGCGGGAGCCGGGGGCGCTCCGACGACACCGTCGCCTCGGTTCGCTCGGGCGGGTCCACCCGCATGACCGTGAAGGTGCCGATCGGGGCCGTCAGCGGCCCGCTCGTGGCGTTCGTGAGCCGCTCGGTCCGGTCGCTCCCCACGAAGCCGACGGCGATCCTCCCAGCCCCTCCGCCCGAACCGAACACGGAGCTCAGCCCGGTACCGAACGCGCCGCAGATCGAGACCGGCACGAGCCGCACGAAGGCGTTCGTGGACGCGCAGCGGGCGGTCACGTTCTCCTTCCGGATGTCGGGCGACGCTCCGGATGAGCTGGCCGTCGAGCTCGTGCGCGCGAGTGACGGCACCGCGGTCAAGACCTGGAACCCCGACAGCACGCCGGGCGCCGTGACCAGCCTCTCCTGGAACGGCCGGATCGGGTCCGCCGGTGCGCGGCCGGGGCGCTACTCCTTCCGGCTCACCGCCTCCGCGGGCAACGGCGCGACTGTTCGCAGCGCCGGCGTGGACGAGGGCGGTCGCGACGCCTTCGACCTCTACGACAACATCTTCCCCGTACGCGGCCGCCACAACTACGGCGGCTCCAACGCGGACTTCGGATCGGGTCGCGCGGGCCACAGCCATCAGGGTCAGGACGTCTTCGCCCGCTGCGGCACGCCCCTGGTGGCCGCACGCGGCGGCCGGGTCAAGTTCAAGCAGTACCACGCAGCCGCCGGCCACTACCTGGTGATCGACGGGGCGGGCACGGACGAGGACTACGTTTACATGCACCTCGCCGAGGCCTCCCCCTTCTCGCCCGGCGACCGCGTCTACACCGGGCAGCGCATCGGCGCGGTGGGCGACACGGGGAACGCCCGCGGCTGTCATCTCCACTTCGAGCTCTGGCGCGGACCGGGCTGGTACGACGGCGGGAAGCCCTTCGACCCGCTGTCCTCGCTGCGCGCCTGGGACGCCTGGTCCTAGGAGCGCCGGCTCTCGAGCTCGCCGCGCTTGCGGTCCGGCAGCAGGCGGTCGATGCGGTTGTAGGCGGCCAGGAGCAGGACCGAGGCGCCGACCGCGATCACGAAGCTGCCGAAGTCGAAGTCGTTGGCGTCGGCGATGCCGAGCCACTCGGTGGCCACGAACCCGCCGATCAGCGACCCCACAACGCCGAGCACGACGGTGAGCACGACGCCGATGCGCTGTCTCCCCGGCTTCAGCATCCGGGCGAACAGGCCCACGAAGAGGCCCCACAGGACCCAGGTGAGGATGCCCACGAGGCAAAGCTAGCGCGGCGGCGGCAGAATCCGCCCCGACCCGCTGAGCGAACGAGGAGGCACATGGCCGGGTACTCGATCACCCCGCTTGAGGAGATTCCGGATGTGAGCGGGGACTATCCCGGCGAGATCCGCCCGGGCACCGAACTCGCTGGCGCGGAGCAGGTGGCGTTCGCCTGGCGCCGCATGGCCCCGCGCACCGGCGGGAAGGGCAGCTACGGCCACCGCCACCGGACGCAGGAGGAGATCATCTTCGTTATCTCCGGGACCGTCGAGGTGAAGCTCGAGGACGAGGTCGTCCACGTGGACGCCGGCCATGTGGTGCGCATCTCACCCGAGGTGCTGCGGTCGGTCTGGAACGAGGGACCCGAGGACGCGACGCTGCTGCTGGTCTCCCAGCGCCTCGAGGATCAGTCCAACGAGGTCGAGCTCGTGGACGGCTTCTGGCCGGAGTGAGCTAGGCCGGGCTTCGACGCCTAGTAGCGCTACAAAGCGTTCACCTCAGCTGGGTACCGAGTCGGATTCCCGGCGTCGCGTCACGCTCACCCGACGCAGAACGGCCGACCGGGCGGCGCGATTTGTTCCTACCTTCCTGACTTTTGGTTGCAGAGCAACCACAGCCCAGGAAGGTAGGACCGCAAGCGATCGCATGACGCCGGGGCTATTCCCACTCGATGGTGCCGGGCGGCTTGGACGTGATGTCCAGAGTCACCCGGTTGACCTGCGCGATCTCGTTGATCATCCGCGAGGCCACGCGCTCGAGCAGGTCGTAGGGCAGGCGCGCCCAGTCGGCGGTCATGGCGTCGTCGCTCGTCACGGCGCGGATGACGACGACGTAGCCGTAGGTGCGCTCGTCGCCCTGCACGCCGACGCTGCGGAGATCGCCCGGGAGGACGCAGAACGACTGCCACAGCTCGCGGTAGAGGCCGGCGGTGCGGATCTCGTCCTGGAGGATCGCGTCGGCGTCGCGCAGGATCTCGAGGCGCTCCTTCGTGACCTCGCCGCCGACCACGCGGATCGCCAGCCCGGGGCCTGGGAACGGCTGGCGCCATACGAGCCGGTCGGACATCCCGAGCTCGGCGCCCACCTGGCGCACCTCGTCCTTGAACAGCATGCGCAATGGCTCCACCAGCTCGAACTCGAGGTCGTCGGGGAGGCCGCCGACGTTGTGGTGGGACTTGATGGTCGCGGCGCCGGTGCCGCCGCCGGACTCGATCACGTCGGAGTAGAGCGTGCCCTGCACGAGGTAGTGCGGGTCGTCGAGGCGGGCGGCCTGCTCCTCGAACACCCGGATGAACTCCGCGCCGATGATCTTGCGCTTGGTCTCGGGGTCGGTGACCCCGGCGAGGCGCGCCAGGAAGCGCTCCTCGGCGTCGACGGCGATGAGCGGCACCTTGAACTGGTCGCGGAAGGCCGCGACCACCTGGTTGCCCTCGTTCTTTCGCATCAGGCCGTGGTCCACGAACACGCATGTGAGCTGCTCGCCCACCGCCTTGTAGGTGAGCAGGGCCGCCACGGAGGAGTCGACGCCGCCGGACAGCCCGCAGATCACCCTGCCGCTGCCGACCTGCTCGCGAATGCGGGCCACCTGCTCCTCGACCACCGAGGCCGCGCTCCAGGCCATGTCGCAGCCGGCGATGTCGCGCAGGAAGGTCTGGAGGATCTGTGTCCCGTAGGGGGTGTGCGCCACCTCGGGGTGGAACTGGATCCCGTAGAGGCCGCGGGCCGGGTCCTCCATGGCGGCCACCGGCGACTCGGTGGACGAGGCGAGCGCGGTGAAGCCCGACGGCGCCTCGAAGACGGTGTCGCGGTGGCTCATCCAGCAGCTCTGTTCGGCTGGGACTCCCTCGAGGAGCCGGCCCGGCTCCGCCACCGTCAGCTGGGAGCGCCCGAACTCACCGACCTCGGCGCCCTCCACCTTGCCGCCCAGCGTGAGCACCATCGCCTGCATGCCGTAGCAAATGCCGAGCACGGGGATCCCCATCTCGAGCAGCTCCTGGCGCAGGGCGGGCGCGCCGTCCGCGTAGACCGAGGCCGGGCCGCCCGACAGGATCAGGCCCTTCGGCGCCCGGCGCACGATCTCCTCGAGCGCCACGTCGTGCGGGAGCAGCTCGGAGAACACTCCGCATTCGCGCACCCGGCGCGCGATCAGCTGTGAGTACTGCCCACCGAAGTCGAGGACCAGGACCTCGTCGGAAGCCTGGCTCGGCGGGTGCGCACCTCGGCGGCCGTGTCCGCGCCCTCGCTGACCCCCGCGCCGATCACCGCGGCACCGAGGGTTGCGCGAGGAGCGCGCTCACTCCCCGACTAGCGCCGGGTCACCGGCCGGCTGGGGCTCCTCGGCGGGCGCCACGCCGTTGGCCGCGGGATGCGGCACGGCCGCGGAGGTGGAGCCCATCCCGATCGACTGCTCGCGCTGGAGCTGCTTGCCCTCGCTCTGCAGCGAGGGAGCGACCATCACCTCGGCCTTGTGGAACGCGGGGATGTCCTCGTACCCGCAGGTGGCCATCGAGGTGCGCAGGCTGCCGATCAGGTTGAAGGTGCCGTCGTTCTCGTGCGCGGGCCCGAGCAGGATCTGCTCGAGCGTGCCGTTCTGGGTGGTCTTCACCCGGGCGCCGCGCGGCAGCGTGGCGTGGAATGTGGCCATGCCCCAGTGGTAGCCGTGCCCGGGGGCCTCGTACGCGCGGGCGAGCGGGGAGCCGACCATCACGGCGTCGGCGCCGCAGGCGATCGCCTTGGACAGGTCGCCGCCGTTGCGCATGCCGCCGTCGGCGATCACCTTCACGTACTCGCCGGTCTCGAGCATGTGCTGGGAGCGCGCGGCAGCCACGTCGGCGATCGCGGTGGCCTGGGGCACGCCGATCCCGAGCACGCCGCGCGTGGTGCAGGCGGCGCCGGGGCCGACGCCGACCAGCACGGCGACCGCGCCGGTGCGCATCAGGTGGAGCCCGGTGGCGTAGGAGGCGCAACCGCCGACGATCACCGGGACCGGCACCTCGCGGATGAACTCCTTCAGGTTGAGCGGCTCGCTGCGCGTGGACACGTGCTCGGCCGAGATGACGGTGCCCTGGATCACGAGGACGTCGAGGCCCGCCTCGATGGCGGTCTCGTAGTAGGCGCGGACGCGCTGCGGCGTCAGTGACGCGCAGGCGACGACCCCCTGGTCCTTGATCTCGCGGATCCGCTGCGCGACGAGCTCCTCGCGCACGGGCTCGGCGTAGATGCGCTGCATCTCCGCGGTGGCCAGGTCCTTCGGAAGGCCGGCGATCCGCTCCAGCTCGGAGTCGGGATCGTCGTAGCGGGTCCAGATTCCCTCGAGGTTCAGAACCCCGAGCCCGCCGAGCTTCCCGATCTGGCCCGCGGTGGCCGGAGACACCACTCCGTCCATTGCCGAGGCGAGGAGCGGGAGCTCGAACCGGTAGGGCCCGAGGGTCCAGGTGATGTCGACGTCGTCCGGGTCGCGGGTGCGCCGCGAGGGCACTATCGCGATGTCATCGAAGCCGTACGCGCGACGGCCCTTCTTGCCCCGGCCGATCTCAACTTCCATTGGGCCATCCTAGGTTCGACGACGGACGAACGCTTGACGTTAGCACCGCCGCCTGAGCGCTAGCCGACCCGCGTGGAACCGCCTCCGAGACCGCCCCCGGAGCCGAGCGCCGAGGGCTCGATCCGCTCGACATCGACCTCCGGCCGGAGGCGCTCGACCTCGCGCAGATCGACCACGCCGGCCCCGAAGTGCTGGGTGGACTCGGCGCCGCAGGCGACCGCGAAGCGAAGGCAGTCCTCGTTCCCGCTCCCCGAGTAGCGGGCCGCCACGAAGCCGGCGAGGAAGGCGTCCCCCGAGCCCACGGCGGAGACCGGCTCGAGCGGGTCGAGCGTGGCCCGGAACACCCGCTTCTCGGTGCCGTCCTGAAGCAGCGCGAGGCAGCCGTTCGGCAGGGTCATGATCGACTCCCGGGCGCCGAGCTCGACCATCTCCGCCACCCCCGCCACGCGATCCTCCTCGTCCGCGAACTCGCGGCCCACGAGGCCCTCGGCCTCGAGCTCGTTGGGGCTGACGAGGTCGGGCGACTTGCGCGTGGCGAGCTGGAGCGGCTCGCCCTCGGAGTCCAGCACGGTGGACACGCCGAGCCGTCTGAGCTCGTCGATCAGGCGTCCGTAGAGGCCCGGATCGACGCCGCGGGGCTGGCTGCCGGAAAACACGCACATTGCGGCCCCCTTCGCCAGATAGAGCAGCTTCTCGACGAAGTGCTCGAGCTCGGACTCGGACACGAGCGGCCCGTACTCGTTGATCTCCGTCTGCTCGCCGGAAGTGGGATCGATGACCGCGGTGGAGGTGCGCGACTCCTCGCCTATGCGCAGGAAGTCGTTGAGGATGCCCTCGCCGGTGAGCGCCTCGGTGATGAGCGTGCCGGTGGGACCGCCGGCCACGCCGGTGGCGATCACCGGCTGTCCCAGCGCCTTCAGGGCGCGCGCCACGTTCACGCCCTTGCCGCCCGCCATGGCGGTCTGCTCGACCGCGCGATGGCGGCGTCCGAGCCGGAAGTTCGGCACGGCGAGCGTCTTGTCGATCGCTGCGTTGAGGGTGACTGTGACGATCATCTGACCAGCCGCAGCCGCACGCGGATCCGCAGGACGGCGAGGGTGGCCGCGAGCAGAATGCCGAGCAGGAGGAGCAACGTCAAGGGAACCCCAAGGGCCGAGAATACGACCCGCACTGTACCCGCTCCGGGTACATCTGACGACGTGATGAGGGCCACTCGGCGGACCTGCCGCCCATCCACCAGCACGCTCACCGTCCCCACGCGCGTGCCTGCCGGCAGGGGCCCCTCCAGCTCGTCCGGAGCCGACACCCGGCGGCGCACGCGCTGACCCGCGCGGACGGTCAGCGCGACCCCGCGCCGCGGCGCGAGCGCGGCGCGCTCGTCGCGGTGCTCGATCGCGGCCTCCGCCAGCGTCCGCCCCCGCCTGAGCGGCTCCACGCGCCGGAAGCGCGTGAGCCCCCAGCGGAGGAGCGCGAGCGTGTCGTCGTCGCGCGCCGCCTCGCTCGGCTCGCCGAGCACCACACTCACCACGCGGCCGCTCCTGCGGGTGCCGGCCGCCCCCACGAGCACGTAGCCGGCTCGCATGGTGTGCCCCGTCTTGACGCCCGTCACGAACGGGTTGCTCCCGATGAGGAGATTGCGGTTCTCGACGACGCGCGGGCGCGCCCCCGAGGCGAGCCGCGCCACCGGCGTGTCCACGATGCGCGCGAAGCGCCTGTTGCGCATGAGCAGCGTGGCCAGGGTCGCGAGGTCGCGGGCGCTCGAATAGCCACCCGGCTCGTCGAGGCCGATCGGATTCGCGTAGCTCGTGTCGTCGAGCCCGAGCCGTTCCGCGCGCCTGTTCATGGCGGTCACGAACGCGCTGGTGCTGCCGGACACCCCGCGGGCCAGGGTCACCGCCGCGTCGTTCGCGCTCTCGAGCAGCAGCGCCTTCAGCAGGTCGGACACGGTCATCCGCTCCCCTGCGGCCAGGTCGATGCGCGACTCCGCCGGCGCCGCGTCGTACTCCGGAGCGGTGAACACCTCCGTCGGCCGCGCGCGCTCGAGCACGAGCAGCGCCGTCATCAGCTTGGTGGTGCTCGCTATCGCCTTGCGCTGGTCGGGCCCCCGGGCGTAGAGCACTTGACCGTCCTTCGCGTCCACCACGATCGCTGCCGGAGCCTGGATCGGCGGGGCCGGGACCGCGGCTGCCGTGGCACAGGGCAGCGCCGCGGCGGCGACGGCCGCGGCCGAGGCGATGCGCGCGCGCCGCGTCACTCGCGCAGGTTGATCTTCTGTCCCGACAGCAGCGCCTGCGGGTCGAGCTCCGGATTCAGCTCCTGGAGACGTTCGACGGACACGCCGGTCTTCTCCGCGATGAGCACGAGCGTGTCGCCGGTCTTCACGGTGTAGGTCGCACGCCGCGGCGTGGTGGGCGTCGTCGTGGTGGTCTGCGCCGAGGTGCTGGTCCGGTCGGCGGCGGTGTCATTGCCGCCATTCCCCTCGTCGCCGGCGCTCGCGCTCAGAACGACGAGCGCCACCGCCAGCGCGAACACCACCAGCGCGAGCGGAGCGAGAAGGCGAGCGGGGCTACGAGGGCCGGATTCGTGCATCTTGCTCCCAGACGGACGCTGCGCAGCATAGGGAGCGGCTCCGGCGGAGCGAGAAGGTCAGTGAGCGGGGCGCTCCCGCTACGACGAGAGCATCCAAGCCGACGCGCGGAGCTCCTCCGCCGCTTCCGCCGCCGCGCGCGCGGGGTCGCCGCCGCGCTCCTGGAAGGCGTTCACGATCGACCGCGACGCCGTTACGAGGCCCGCGGCGGGGTGCGGCGCGAACGCCGGGGCGAGCTCCTCCACGCGACCGCCCTGGGCTCCGACGCCCGGGAGCAGGAAGATCGCGTGCGGCATCAGCTCGCGCAGCCGCGCGAGCAGGCCGGGCTCGGTGGCGCCGGTCACGGCCCCTACGAACGAGAGCCCGCAGTCCCCCTCGCCCCCCGCGCCCAGCTCGGCCACCATGCGCGCGAGCCGCTCGTGCAGGGGAGGGTCGCCCGCGTCCTGCAGCTCGGCGGCGCCGGGATTGGAGGTGCGCACGAGCACGAAGCAGCCGGCACCGGCCTCCCGCGCCGCGTCGAGCAGCGGCTCCAGGGCGTCCCGGCCCAGGAGCGGGTTGGCGGTGAAGGCGTCGGCGCCCAGCCCGGGCACCGGGCCGTAGGGGCCGGGCGTGGAGCCCACCAGCGCCTGGGCGTAGGCGGCGGCCGTGACGGGCACGTCGCCGCGCTTGCCGTCGGCGATCACCAGCAGGCCGTGGTCGCGCGCGATCGCCACGGTCCGCTCGAGCGCATCCCATCCGGGCGCGCCGAGCCGCTCGAAGCACGCGAGCTGCAGCTTGACCGCGACACAGGCCGGCCCGGCGGCGACGATCGCCGCCCGGCAGTGCTGCGCCACGGCCTCCGCCGTGTTGACGCGTGCCAGGCGGCCCTCGCCCGACCCGGTGGGCGCGACACCGGGCCAGAGCGTGGCCGGATCAGGGTCCAGCCCGAGCACGACACGGCTCCGGCGCTCTTCGACGAGCACCGCGAGCCGGTCAGCGAAATGCAACCTGGGACCCCCTGTCACGGGGGCAACAGCCGCGCCCTCCTATACGACGGAAACCAGCCGTCTAGGAGCCTTTAACCGCTGATTTGAGGGATGAACCGGCGCTGAAACGCGGCACACGGCTTGCGGCGATCTGAATCCGCTCGCCCGTCTGGGGGTTCACTCCCTGACGCGCGCCACGCTCGGCCACGGCGAACTTGCCGAAACCGGTGAAATTGATCTCGCCGCCACGCGACAAGACCTCCTTGACGGTGTCCAGAACGGCGTCGACCACCTTGCCGGCCTCACCCTTGCCGATGCCGGCGCGATCTGCCACCTGGTCCACGAACTCGGCCTTCGTCACGATCTCCTCCTTAACGGGGGCATTCGAATCGGCCGCAACGTAACAACGCTTGCGGACGATATGCGCCCCGGATGCCGCTTAGACACCGGAAATTGCCATCTCTTCGATGAGCAACGGGGGTGTCTTGACGCTTCCGGCGAGCGGGACCCACCGCGACACGCCCCCCACGCCCCTCACTCCGCGGAGCATCGTGACGAGGTCGCTGGCGATCGTCAGCTCCCGTACCGGGGTGCCCAGCTCACCCTTCTCGATGAGCCTCCCGGACGCCCCGACGGAGAAGGTTCCGGACACCGGATTGACCCCGGAGTGGAGGCCGGCCACGTCGGTCACGTAGAGGCCCTGTCCGGCGTCCCGTAGGAGCTGCTCCAGGTCCCCCTCCCCGGGACTGACGATCAGGTTCGAGGTGCCGACCGACGGCGGGGAGCGATAGGAACCGCGGCTCGCGCTGGCCGTGGTCTCGCGCTTGGCCCGGCGCGCCGTGCGGACGTCGAAGAGGAACGTGAGCAGCTTCCCTCCCTCCACGAGCGGCGTCCGGCTGGTCGGTGAGCCCTCGCCGTCGAAGGGCGCGCTGGCGGGGCCCGCGGGGTCGGTGGCGTCGTCGAGCAGCTCGAAGGCCGGATGCGCCACCTCCTCGCCCTCGCGCCCGGCGAACAGGGACCGGCCGCGCTGGACCGCGTCGGCGGACAGCATCGCTCCGATGAACGCGACGAAGGACGCCGCCACGAACGCGTCGAGCACCACCGGGCAGCGACGGCTCTCGGGCTGGCGAGCGCCGACGAGCGCCAGCGCGCGTTCGGCCGCCTCGCCGCCGATCGCCTCCGGATCGAGCGCCCCGGGATCGCGTCCCATGGCGACTCCGAGGCCGGTCATCAGGTCGCTGCCCTCGCCCGCGAACGCCGATGCGTACGCCCAGGCCTGGGTCGCGGAGAAGCCGCCCGTGAAGCCGCGCGAGTTCGACAGCGCGATCGAGGCCTCGGAGTCCGAGTAGACCGTGGACTCGACCTGGGTCACGCCCGGGACGGCGCGAGCCGCGCGTTCGGCGGCCAGTGCCAGCTCGACCTTCTGCTCGGTGGTCCAGCGGCCGAGCTCGGCCGAGGCGAGACCGTCCACCGGCGTGGCCCCGCAGTGCTCGGGGAGCCCGGCCCACTCGTCCGCGTCGGCCACGGCCGCCGCCTCGCGCGCGGCGAGGGCCACGGCGCGGAGACCCTCCTCGGAGAGATCGGTGGAGTAGGAGTAGCCCCAGCGCCGGTCCACGAAGGCGCGGACGCCCACCCCGCGGCCGCCGGCGTCGCTGAGGCTCTCCACCTCGCCCTGGTAGACGCGTATCCGGCGGCTCTGCTCCTCCTCCGCGAAGGCCTCGGCGTCGGTGGCCCCGGACCCGAGGGCCGCCTCCACGGCCCTGCGCGCGACCGCCTCGAGGTCCTCGCTCACGCCGTGCCGCCCACGGTGAGCTCCCTGATCCGCACGTGCGGCTGACCAACCCCAGCCGGCACCGACTGCCCGGCCTTGCCGCAGTAACCGGTGGCGATCGCGAGGTCGCCTGCGATCCCGTCGATCGCCGCGAGGGCCTGAAGGCCGTTGCCGATGAGGGTGGCCCCGCGAACGGGGGCGGTCACCCGGCCGTGCTCGATCAGGTAGCCCTCCGAGACGCCGAAGACGAAGTCGCCCGTGGCCGGCTCCACCTGCCCGCCGCCGAACGACACGGCGTAGAGGCCCCTGTCCACCCCGGCGATGAGCTCCTCCACCGTGGCCTGGCCGGGCGCGAAGAAGGTGTTGGTCATCCGCGGGATCGGCAGATGCCGGAACGAGGAGCGCCTGCCGTTGCCCGTCGAGTCCGCGCCGTCGCGGCGGGCGGTGAGCAGGTCGTAGAGGTAGGAGGTGAGGCGGCCGTCCTCGATCACGGTTGTGCGGCGGGTCGGCGTGCCCTCGTCGTCGATTCCGTCGCTCCCCCACTCGCCGGTCCGCTCGCCGTCGTCGTAGGCGGTCACGAACGGCTCCGCGAGCTGCTCGCCGAGCCTGCCCGCGTACACGCTCGCGCCCTTCTGGATCGCATCCGCCTCGAGGCCGTGGCCCACCGCCTCATGCAGCAGCACGCCGCCGAAGCCGTTCCCGACCACGACAGGCAGCCGGCCGGTCGGGGCGTCGACCGCGTCCAGCAGGGCCAGCGCCCGGCGCGAGGCGCGCTCGGCCACCTCCTCCGGATCGGTCTCGAGCAGCTCGAAGCCCGCGTGCCCGCCCCGCGTGTCGCTACCGGTCTCGACGCGATCGTCACGGCGGGCCACGGCCTGCACGCTCAGCCGCACGCGGGTGCGGTCGTCGCAGGCGGCCCGCTCGTTCGAGTTGTAGACCTCCACGCGCCGGCGCGACTCGGCGTACCCGACCCTCACCTGGTCGATCTCGGCGCCCGCGGCGCGGGCGCGCTCCTCGCAGGCCCGCAGCAGCTCCGCCTTGCGCTCGGCGGGCACGGAGTCGGGCGGCAGCGCCACCGGGTGCACGCTGGCGCGCTCGGCCGCGGCCAGGGTCACGGGCTCGCCCGCACCGGCGCCCCGCACCGCCCCGGCCACCGATTCGGCGATCCGCATCAGATCGGGTTCGGCGAGGCCGTCCACGTGACCGTAGAAGGTCGACTCGCCCTGCACCACACGCACGCAGACGCCCGCCTCGCGGCCGCTCGAGGGCGCCTCCACGCGGCCCTCGTCGAGGGACAGCGCAAAGCCCTGCCGGTCCTCGGCGTAGAGCTCCGCGAGCTCGCCCCCGTGGGCGAGGGCGCGGCCGAGCACGCGCCCGGCGAGCTCGGGCGACACGAGGCTCATGGCTCCTCGCCGTCCACGATCCGGACCATGCTCTCGGAGACGTCCAGCGCCGCCTCGTATCCGCGCGCGTCCGGCTGCAGCAGCCGCGCGTAGCCGGTGGCGTCGTAGAGGAGCACCCGCGGCTCACGGTCGCGCTGCATGCGGCGGACGGTCGCGGCCACGCCCTCGGCCAGGCCCGCCGCGCGCCCGATCGGGCCTTTTCGCTTCTCCTTCACGCCTCGTCGCGGTCCAGCTCGGGCACGGGCGGATCCGGCAGCGCGTCGGCGGGCGCCGCGGCGCTCACGGACGTCCTGATCGGCGGTCCGCCCTCGAGCTCCGCCAGCACCGAGCGCAGGTCGTAGAGCATCAGCGACGACAGAGCGGCCCGGCGGGCCACCACCGCAAGCGTCCAGCGCGGCGTCCGCGAGGCGTACACCGCGCCCCCTCCACCTGAGCCTCCACCTGCTCGGGGGGGTCCACGCCCTCCGGCCGGGGCGACCGGTCCACTGCTTCGAAGAGGCTGCGGGCCAGATCGCCGAGCGCTCCAGCCCGCTCCGGATCGAGCTGACCGGCGCCTGCGAGGGAGCCCGCGGCGTCCACCAGAACCGCGGCGCGCGCGTCGCTCGAGAGCTCACAGAGACGCTCCGCTGTCCGCTCGGGAGTGAGCGCGCCGGGCATCGAGGTCAGAATAGCGGCGTGCCCCTGTCTCGAATCTCGTGGCTCGTGACCGTCGGGATCTGCCTGGTCGCGGCCCTGTTGCTGCTCCTCGACGGCTACTACGGCTACTCGCTGGTGCTACTCGCCGTCGGCGGCTCCGCCGCCGTGAACCTCACCTGAGCGATCACGCGGCTCGTCCCGCGTGCCCGGCTCCAGATGGATCAGCACGTCGGCTCCGCGGAGGCGCGAGCGGATCGCGCCCTGAAGCTCGTGGCTGATCTGGTGTGCGCGCTGAAGGCTCGTGCCCTCCTCGAACTGCACGTGCATGTCGAGGTAGCGGCGACTGCCCGCCCGGCGCGCTCGCAGCTTGTGGAAGCCCAGCACCTCGTCCGCGCCGTGCTCGGCGATCACCCGCCGCACGACGTCGAGCTCGGGCGCGGGCAGCGTCTCGTCGACCAGCGCACGCGATGACCGGCTCAGGATCCTCAACCCCGCGATCACGATCGCCGCGGCCACCAGGAGCGCGGTGATCGCGTCGAAGGCCTGCACCCCGGTGATCTCCACCAGCCCGAGACCGGCGAGGACGCCCGTCGAGGTGAAGGCATCGGAGCGCAGATGGGCGGCGTCGCCCTCCAGAGCGGGCGAATCGGTGGCCCGCGCGCGCCGGTAGAGGTAGCTGGAGACCACGAGGTTCGCCACGGCGGAGAAGCCGATGACGGCGATGCCGACCCCGATCGACTCGACCTCCGTCCCCTGTGCGAGTCGCCGCACAGACTCGAAGATGATGATCCCGGCGCCGAGCAGGATGAGCATTCCCTCGATCGCCGCGGCCAGGTTCTCGACCTTCTGATGCCCATACGGGTGGTCCTCGTCGGCGGGCTCGTCGGCCTTGCGCACCGAGTAGAAGGCAACGACCGACGCGATCAGGTCGATGCCCGAGTGCATCGCCTCGGTGAGGATCGCGATCGAGCCCGTGATCGCGGCCGCCGCCAGCTTGAGCACGATCAGGAGCGCGTTGGAGGCGATCGAGACCGCTGCCGCGCGGTCCTTGCGGGGCATCTGCGCGTCCGGTCCCACGCCGCGCGTGGTCGCGACCGCGGCGCCGGCCAGCAGTCCGCGATCGTGGTCGCCCGGAGTCACCTGCGGCGCCTGCGTCGGGTCTTGCGCCCCACGGACTCGGCGTAGTCGGCCTGGATGTCGGCCAGCTTCCGGAGCAGCGCGCGTGCGGCGCGCCCGCGATGGCTGATCGCGTCCTTCTCCTCGCTGGACAGCTCGGCCATCGTGCGGCCGTCCTCGTAGTCCGCCGGCACGAAGGCCGGGTCGTACCCGAAGCCGCCGTCGCCCCTCGGCTCGGCGCTCAGCAGCCCGTCGCAGCGTCCGTGCACGACCTCCTCGCGCCCGCCCGGCTCGACGTAGGCGAGGGCGCACACGTAGCTCACGCGCCGGTCCTCGTCCGGCACCTCCCGCAGCAGCTTCGCGAGGTTCTCCTCGTCGGTGGCGTCCTCGCCCGCGTAGCGAGCGGACCAGACCCCGGGCGCGCCGCCGAGCGCGGCGGCCTCGATCCCGGAGTCGTCCGCGATCGCCGGCAGCCCGGTGGACGTGGCCGCCACGCGCGCCTTCACGAGCGCGTTGTCGGCAAACGTGGTGCCCGTCTCGGGCGGTAGCTCCACCTCCGCGGGCAGCGGCTCGAGCCGCACGCCGCGGAGCAGCTCCGCCAGCTCGCGCAGCTTGTGGTCGTTACGGGTGGCCAGGACCGCCCGCACGGGTCCTCGCTTTCGCTAGCCGCTCGCGGTCACGGCAGCCTGCTGAGCGTGGCGCAACCGCTCGATGCCGGCCGCGGCGAGCGCGAGCAGGTCGTCCAGTGAGGCGCGCGAGAGCGGGGTGCGCTCGGCGGTGGCCTGGACCTCCACGAGCCCGCCTTCGCCGGTCATGACCACGTTCGCGTCCACCTCCGCCCGCGAGTCCTCGGAGTAGTCGAGGTCGAGCAGCGCCACCCCGTCGACCATGCCGCACGACACCGCCGCCACCGATCCGCTGAGCGGGACCGCGGGGAGCGCCTCCTCCGCCACGAGCCGGCGCAGGGCAAGCTCGAGCGCCACGAAGCCTCCGGTGATCGCGGCGCAGCGCGTGCCGCCGTCGGCCTCCAGCACGTCGCAGTCGATCCAGACGGTGCGCTCGCCCAGCGCCTCGAAGTCGATCACGCCGCGCAGCGACCTCCCGATCAGCCGCTGGATCTCCACCGTCCGGCCGTCCGGGCGGCCGCGCGAGACGTCGCGCCGCTTGCGCTCGCCCGTAGACGCGGGGAGCATCCCGTACTCGGCGGTGGTCCAGCCGCGGCCCTTGCCGGCCATCCAGCGCGGGACGGAGTCCTCCACGCTCGCGGTGCAGATCACCCTGGTGCCGCCCGCCTCGATCAGCGCCGAGCCGGTGGCGCTGCGCATGAAGCCGGGCGTGATGGTGATCTCGCGCAGATCGGCCGCGCCGCGGCCGTCCGCCCGTATGCCGTCCGTGCTCACGCCGCCGCCCGTGCGCGGCCTACGCGCTCGAGGTCCACGTGGTCCACCTCGGTGATCGGCAGCTGGAGGAAGCGCGTGCCGAGGCGCCGGAACTCGTGGACGTCGCCGCTGGCGAGGAAGCGGTAGCTCCCACGGCGGCCCTCGGCGTTGGCGAGTCCGAGCTCGCCGAGCCGGTCGTGCACGCCCTCGGCGATGGCCTCGCCGGAGCTCACGATGGTGATCCCCCGGCCGAGCTCGCGCTGCAGGACCGGCCGGATCAGCGGGTAGTGGGTGCAGCCGAGGATCACGGTGTCCACCCCCGCCGCGCGCAGCGGCCGGCAGGCGCTCTCGACGCAGTCGAGCACGCGATGGTCCACGTCGCCCCCCTCCTGGATCAGCGGGGCCAGCTCGGCGGTGGCCACAGCATGGAGCTCGGCCGTGGGGGCCACCTCGCCGAGGGCCCGCGCGTATGCGCCGCTCGCGACGGTGGCGGGCGTGGCGATCAGGCCCACGCGCCCGTTCTTCGTGGCACGCGCGGCGAGCCGGGCCTCCGGGCCCACCACACCGACGACCGCCACGCGGCCCTCGAGCTCCCTGCGGAGGGCCGGGAGCGCCGCCGCCGTGGCCGAGTTGCAGGCGACGACGAGCAGCTTGGCGCCGCGCTCGACCAGGATCTCGGCCAGCTGGCGCGAGAACCCCACCAGCTCGTCCGGCGAGCGGTCCCCGTAGGGGAACCGCGCGGTGTCGCCGAGGTAGAGGAAATCCTCTTCCGGCAGGGACACGAGGCACTCGTGGAGCACCGTCAGACCCCCGACGCCGGAGTCGAACATCGCCACCGGCAACTCTCTGGGGTCGCGTGCCACGGGCCGGAATGGTGGCACGGTCGACGGCAGGCCACCGCGCGGGGCTCTACCCGCCGGTCTCCTGATGCCGCTGCCAGTCGCGCCGCGCGCGGGCGCGGGCGGCCTTCTTGCTCGCCGTCAGCTTGCTCGACTTGCAGAGCCGGCAGCCGGCCCTGCGGTGCTTGGGCCGCCTGCGCTTGTGATTTGCCACGGTGGGCCACCTCCTGAGGCTCGTTGTTGGACGAGCCCCGGGATGGCTTCAGGGGAAGCGGGCGGCACAAGCCGATTATCTCAGCCGGCCGGCTCCTAGAACTGCACCTTTCGGACCGCCTGCTTGATCTTGAGGAGGATCACGTCACCGAGCTCCTTGCCCTCGTCGGTGCGGAAGCCCTTCATGGCGGCGACCACGCCGGCCATCACGAGGGCGACCAGCAGGATCAGCGCGACGTACTCGACGGTGCCCTGGCCGCGCGTCTCGCGGGCCGCGTGGGCGGCCCTGGCGAGGGCGGCGTGAGCAAGTCCTTGCAGGCGATACATGGGTCCTCCTTGGGGTGCGGTTTCCGAGGAGGCGATCGTCCGCCGTGCCGGCGCACCGTTCGAGACGGGCGCGTGACAAGTGGGGCACGGGCCCGCGACTTCGGGCGCCGCCCACCCCCCTGCGATCATGGGCGCGCATGTGCGGGATCGGCGCGATCCTCGATCCGGCGGGTGGCGCCGGCGAGCATGCGGTGAACGGAATGGTGGAGGCTCTCCGCCATCGCGGGCCCGACGGGCAGGCGGTGCGGCGCATCGGCCCACTGACGCTCGCCCACACCCGCCTGGCGATCATCGACGTGGCCGGCGGCGACCAGCCGCTCGACTCCGAGGACGGCTCGGTCACGGCGATCGTCAACGGTGAGATCTACAACCACCTCGACCTGCGCGCCCGGCTCGAGCGCGAGGGCCACCGCTTCGCCACCCGCTCCGACAGCGAGGTGGTCGTGCACGGCTACGAGCAGAGCGGCCCCGACTTCGTCCGCGACCTGAACGGGATCTTCGCCTTCGCTCTCTGGGACGCGCCCAGGCGCCGGCTCGTGGCCGCCCGGGACCAGTTCGGGGTCAAGCCGCTCTACTGGTGGAGCGACGGCCGGCGGGTCGCGCTCGCCTCCGAGGTGGGGGCCCTGATCGCGGCCGGCCTCGTCAAGCCGGCGGTCGACCGCGTGGCGCTCGACCACTTCCTCGCCTGCCGCTTCGTACCGGCTCCGCGCACCCTCTTCGAGGGCGTGTTCAAGCTGCCGCCGGCATCCATGCTGACCGTCGAGGAGGGCGGGACCCCCCGCGTGACGAGCTTCCGCGACGCGCCCGGCAGCCCGATCGAGTCCGGCGACGACGAGCTGGCGGGACGGCTGGCCGGGGAGTTCTCCGCCGCGGTGGAGCGCCAGATGATGTCCGACGTGCCCTACGGCGCCTTCCTCTCCGGAGGGGTCGACTCCGCGGCGGTGGTGGCGGCGATGGCGGGAAGCGCCGAATCGCCGCCCACCACCTTCACCATCGGGTTCCCGGGTCATGACGAGGTCCTGGACGAGCGCCGCCCGGCCGCCGAGAGCGCCCGGCTGCTCGGCACCGATCACCACGAGACGGTCATGGCCGAGTCCGACTTCCTCGCCGAGCTGGCCCGCTGCGTGCCGCGGCTCGAGGAGCCCTGCGGGATCCCCTCCGCGCCGGCGCTGCTCCAGCTGTCGCGGTTCGCCGCGCGCGACGTGAAGGTGGTGCTCGCCGGACAGGGCGCCGACGAGCCGCACGGCGGCTACGGCCGCCACCAGGCAGCGGCGGTGCTGGCCGGCCTGCGCCACCTGCCGCCCGCCCTGGCGAGCCCGGCCGCGTCGGTGGCACGGGCGCTGCCGCGGGCCGCTCGCGCCCGGAGGGTCGCGCACCTGCTCGGCGGCCGCGGGGACGCCGAGCGCCTGCTGCGCCTCGTCGAGGTGAGCGACGGCGAGGTGCGCCACGCGCTGGCACCCGCGGGCGGCGGCGAGGCTGAGGCGGAGCGCCTGGCGCGGGCCAAGGACGTGCTGGGTGACGTGGCCGGTCGCGGGCTGCTCGAGCAGGCCCTCTACCTCGACACCCGCATGTTCCTGCCCGACGGCATCCTGATCTGCAACGACAAGATGTCCATGGCGGCCGGGCTCGAGCTGAGGGTGCCGTTCCTCGACATCGAGCTGATGCGCTTCGTGGAGCGCATACCGGCCAAGCGCCGCGTCCGCCCGCGCGCCGGCAAGCGCCTTCACCGCATGGCGATGGCCCGGCTGCTCCCGCCGGAGCTCGTCTCGCGACCGAAGCACGGCTTCTCGACCCCGTACGACGACTGGCTCCGGGCCTCGCTCGGCCGGGAGGTCCGCGGCCGCTACGCGGCGGGCTCCGAGCTGTCCGGCCTCGTCGCGCCGGACGCTGTCGCACGCCTCGTGGACGAGCACGCTCGCGGCCGCGCCGACCACAAGTCGATCCTCTACTGCCTGCTGGAGCTGTCCGAGTGGCACCGCGCCTTCGTCGAGGCGAGGGAGCCCGTGGCCGCGTGAAGCGGATTCTCTACGTTCACAGCCGCAAGGCGAGCTTCGTGGCGATCGACCGGGAGATCCTCGCCGAGCGCTACGAGATCGAGGACCTCTACCAGCCCGGGCGCCTGCCGCGGATCGACCGCGTCGTGCGGGGTGTGCTGCGCGCCGACCTCGTGTTCGGGTGGTTCGCCTCCTGGCACACGTTCCTGCCGATCACGCTCGCGTGGCTGCTGCGCAAGCCCTCGGTGATGATCATCGGCGGCTTCGACACGGCGAACATGCCGGACATCGGCTACGGCTACCAGCAGGGCGGGCTGAGGCGCTGGGCCAGCCGCTGGATCATGAGGCGCGCGACCCGCCTAGTCACGAACTCGGAGTACAGCCGGAGCGAGATCGAGCGCAACACCCCGATCCCCCCGGCGCGCGTGACGGTGCTCCACCACGGCGTGCCGGATCCGTTCGGGGAGCTTCCGCGCGGCCCGAAGGAGCCCCTCGCCCTGACCGTCGGCCACCTGGTGCGATCGACCCTGGAGCAGAAGGGCCACCGCCCGTTCGTGGTGGCCGCGGCCGATCTGCCCGACGTGCGGTTCGTCTTCGTCGGGCGCTGGCACGACGACGCCATCGAGGAGCTGCGCGCGCTCGCCGGCGAGAACGTCGAGTTCACCGGCTGGCTCTCCGACGACGACCTTCACGCGATCTACCGGCGCGCCTCCGTATACGTGCAGGCGTCGCGCCACGAGGGCTTCGGTCTGGCCGTGGCCGAGGCGATGCTCGCCGGCTGCGTGCCGGTGGTGATGAACGTGACCGCCATGCCGGAGGTGGTGGGCGACGCGGGCGTCCTGATCGACTCCCAGCGTCCGGAGGACGTGGCCGCGGGCGTCCGGCGCGCGCTCGAGCTCGGCCCCGATGCCGGGGAGCGGGCGCGGGACCGGATCCTCACCGCGTTCCCGATGCGGCACCGCCGCGACGGGCTCCTCGAAATAGTCGGTCAGGCGCTCGACGTATAGTGCCGCGGCGACAGCACGCCGCCGTGCTGTCGTCGATGGAGAACTCTCCGATGCGATCCACTCCGAGCGCCGGCTCCGGCGCCTCGCGACGGGCCCGTGATGCCCTGCTGCTCGAGCTGGGGGCGCTGGTGTACGAGCTGCACCGCCGGGGACGGCGGGCGCCGGATCTGCTGCAGGCCAAGGCCACGGCCCTCGACGAGGTCGAGTCGGGGCTGCCGGCCCCCGAGAGCCCGTCGCTCCCCTGCCCGCACTGCTTCACCGCGACCGAGCCTGGGCAGCTCGTCTGCCTCGAATGCGGCGAGTCGCTCGGGGCCGCGGTCCCGCCGCGGCCGCGCCGGCGCACTCCGCTGCTTGCGTTCGCCGCCCTGATCGCCCTGTTCGGCGCCGCGGCCGCCGGGTTCGCGGTGTCCGAGCTGACGAGCGACGACGACGGCGCCGGCAACGGCGTCGCTCAGCCCGCCGCCGCGGCCGCCCCGGACGCGGACAGCCCCTCCGGCGGCGTGGCAGGGGCCAGCCAGTCGGGCGACGACGGGCCCGTGGCGCTCGCGGCCTGGCCCGACGACACGGCCGCCTACAGCGTGATCCTGGTGACCTCGAGCGACGAGGCGGGCGCCCGCAAGGTGGCGTGGGACGCGGCACGGTCGGGGCTCGAGGCCGGGCTTCTCCGCTCAGACGACTACGCCGACCTGGGCGAGGGGTTCTGGCTCGTTTTCGCCGGCCAGTACGCGAACGCCGCGCGGGCGGAGCGCCGGGCGGCCCAGCTGGGGGCTCGCTACGAGGGGGCCTACCCGCAGCAGGTCGTGCCGAAGGCCGGCTAGAGCTCCCAGTACCGGCCGAGCGCCTGCCTGGCGCGCTCGCTCACCGGCTCGACCGCGTGCGCGCCCGGCTCGCCGCCGTCCACCAGCGTCCGCATCGTCACCGCGACCCCGTCCGCCAGCGCCGCGAGGTCGTAGCCGCCCTCGAGCACGGCGCCCACCGGCACCCCGAGCGTGAGCACCTGGCGCGTGAGCTCGGCGAACGACGAGGTCGCGAGCGTGCACCCTCCCACCGGGTCGTCGCGGTGGGCGTCGTACCCGGCCGAGAGCAGGACCAGGTCTGGCTCGAAGCCGCGAGCGGCTGGCAGCACCACGTGCTCGAGGAGCGCGCAGAACACGTCCTCGCCGGAACCGGCGGGCACCGGCAGGTTGAGCGAGTACCCCTCGCCCTCCCCCGTCCCGACGTCGTCGAGCGGGCCGGTGCCCGGATAGAACGGGTACTGGTGGATGCTGGCGAAGAGCACCTCGCGCGAGGAGTGGAAGATCGCGTTCGTGCCGTTCCCGTGATGCACGTCCCAGTCGAGGATCAGCACGCGCTCCGCACCGAGCGAGTCGAGCGCGTGACGGGCCGCGATCGAGACGTTGGCGAAGAGGCAGAAGCCCATCGCCCGCGCACGCTCGCAGTGGTGACCGGGCGGGCGGAGCGCCGAGAAGCCCACGCGCTCGCCGCCGCTCAGCAGCGACTCCGCCAGCGCGCAGGCGCCGCCGGCGGCGTGGAGCGCCGCCTCCCAGGATCCCGGGCTCAGCGGGGTGTCGAGATCGAACGCGCCGCCGCGCGCGCTCAGCTCGCGCACCGCCTCCACGTGCTCGCGCGGGTGCACCGCCAGCAACTGCTCCAGCTCCGCGGCGGGCGCCTCGCGACGCTCGTAGCCGATCCAGTCGTCCTCGCCGAGGCGCTGCTCGATCGCGCGGATGCGGTCGGCGCGCTCGGGATGGCCGAACCCGGTGTCGTGTTCGAGTGAGGACGGGTGGGCGAAGAGGACCGGCACGCGCGCCGGTACCGTATCGACGCGCCGTGGAGGCCTCGCCCGAAACGCTCTTGCGTGCCGACGTCGCGGTGGTCGGAGCAGGTGCTGCGGGGCTGTTCGCGGCGCTGGTGGCCGCCGACATGGGGGCGAACGTGGCGCTCGTGAGCCGCTCTCCGCTGGCGCAGACGGCCAGCTTCTGGGCCCAGGGCGGGATCGCGGCCGCGCTCGGCGAGGGCGACTCGCCGGACCTCCACGTGGCCGACACGCTCGCGGCCGGCCGCGGCGCAGCGCGCGACAGTGCCGTGCGCGTGCTGTGCGGCGAGTCGCCGGCGCGCGTGCACGAGCTGGAGGCGCTCGGGGTGACCTTCGACGCCGACCGCCATGGGAATCTCGCGCTCGGGCTCGAGGGCGGCCACTCCGTGCGCCGAATCGTGCACGCCGGCGGCGCCGCCACCGGGCGCCGCATCACGCGCGAGCTGTCCGCGAAGGCGGCCATGCACGAGCGCATCCAGGTGCTCGAGCCCGCCGCGGCCGTGGCCCTCTGGGCGCGCGACGGCCGCTGCATCGGCCTGCTCGCCCGCCGCCGCGACGGCGCCGAGCTGCCCGTTCTCACCCGCGCCACCGTGCTGGCCACGGGCGGCATGGCGGCGCTGTGGGAGCGCACAACCAATCCGGCGGGCGCGATCGGGGCCGGGCTGGGGCTCGCCGAGGCAGCCGGAGCCCGGCTGGCCGACCTCGAGTTCATGCAGTTCCACCCCACCGCGCTCCGCACCGGCGGGGTGCGCGACGGCTTCCTGATCACGGAGGCGGTGCGCGGCGAGGGAGCCACGCTGCTCGACGCCGCCGGAGAGCGCTTCGTGGACGAGCTGGCGCCCCGCGACCACGTGGCACTCGCGATCGAGGCCGAGCTGGAGCGCACCGGGGAGCGTGCCGTGGGGCTCGACCTGAGGCATCTGGACCTCGGCCGCTTCCCGAACATCGCGGCCGTGCTCACCGAGGTGGGGATCGATCCCGCCCGCGACCTCGTGCCCGTGGCGCCGGCCGCTCACTACACGATGGGCGGCGTGGCCACCGACCTCGACGGGCGCGCCACCCTCGCCGGTCTCTACGCCGTTGGAGAGAGCGCCTGCAGCGGCCTCCACGGCGCCAACCGGCTGGCCTCGAACTCGCTCGCGGAGTGCTTCGTCTACGGCCGCCGGGCGGCGCTCGCCGCTTGCGCAGAGCCCGAGCCGCCGTTCGCCCCCGGTCCCGCCCCGGAGCCCGGCCCGCCCGCCCTCCCACCCGAGTTCACGCGAGCGGCGCTGTGGCGCCACGCGGGACTCCAGCGCGACGCCGAGGGGCTCATCGAGCTCTCGCGCGACCCATTCCCGCTCGCGCGCCTGATCGCCGCCGCCTGCCTCGCCCGCGAGGAGAGCCGCGGCGCCCACCAGCGCAGGGACCATCCCGCCACCGATCCCCGCCTCGATCGCAGGCACGCGCTCGTCGGCGGCGGTCTGGATTCGCGGAAGCACCCGGCCCGGCCGGGTGCGCACCGATTGCCTCCTGCCTTCGAGACGTGGGAATGAGCGACGACCGCGACGTTCACGGCGTCTTCGTCGAGGCGATGTCCTCGCTGGCCTCGGGCGTGGCCGTGATCACCGCGCGCAAGCCCGACGGACAGCCCTGCGGCCTGGCCGCCACCTCCGTCACGTCCTACAGCGCCCACCCGCCCTCGGTGCTCGCCTCGGTCAGCCACGCCTCGCGCTGCCACGACGCGCTCGCCGGCTGCGAGCACTTCGGCGTGCACATCCTGCGCGCCGACGAGAGCGACCTCGCCCGCGTGTTCGCCGGCAAGGGCGACGACAAGTTCGCCGGGCTCGACTGGACCTGGGACGACGACGTTCCGGAGCTGCGCGGCACGCTGGCGTACCTGCGCTGCCGGCGCGCAGCGAGCTTCGGCCAGTACGACCACACGATCCTGGTCGGAGATATCGAGCACGGCCGCCTGGAGGAGGGCGAGCCGCTGCTCTACGCCCGCCGGCGGATGGACTGGCTGCTGCGGCTCGAAACGGAGTGAACGGTCAGTCTCTTTCCGCTCCACCGCCCGAAAACCGCATCGGACTGGCCAAACTTCCGCCTTCCGTAGGGATTGGAACGCTTGCGAATGTGGTAATTCCGGCTTAATGTGGGCTTCGTCCGCGCTTCATCCGCAAGCGTTTGAATCAGTTTGTGCGGGGGGAAAAGGACCCTCAGGCGCGGACACCGCTCAGGGGTAAGGAGGGCCCGGTGTACCAGTTCAGTCGCTCGATCTATCGGGAGCTGTACCCATCCGTCGTACCCACGAAGGGTGAGGATCCCGCCATAACGCGTCAGCGCTTCTTGCGCGCCTGTGAGGCGTCCATGGAGAGGCTCGCCCTCGACCGCCACTACTTCGCGCGGCCGGTGCACACTCTGTTCGCCGACGTGCGGCACTTCTTCCCGATCGCCGAACAGATGCGTGTCTATCGCCTCGTCGAGAAGCACGTCCAGCTCGCCACCGAGTACGTGGACAGCCAGCTGCGGACCGGCGTGACGTTCGACGGCAGTCCAGCCTGCTGCCACGCAAGCACGCGACGGGGCACGCCCTGCCAGCGCGTGCCGCTGCCGGGCGGGAAGTACTGCCCGTCGCACAAGCATCTCGAGGAGGACTTCGAGGTGGCAGCCGCCTAGAGACCGGCGCAGGGAAGACGCAGGATGGACACGGAGGCGGCCCACGGGCCGTCTTTGTCGTTCTCCCCCTCAATAGCGTGCCGGGCGTGATCCTGGGCGTGGACGTGGGCGGCACCTTCACCGACGCCGCGCTGCTCACGCCGGACGCGCTCGTGACGGCGAAGGCGCCGACGACGCCCGGCGACCAGTCGGAGGGCGTCCTGAGCGCGGTGAGCGAGGCACTCGAGCGGGCGGACGCCCGGCCCGAGCAGGTCGAGCGCTTCGTGCACGGGATGACGGTGGCCACGAACGCCCTCCTCGAGGGGAACGTGGCGCGAACTGCCCTCCTGGCGACCGAGGGGTTCACGGACATCGAGGAGCTCGGCCGGCAGGCGCGCGCCGAGCTCTACCGGCTCTGCGCCGGCCATCCCCCTCCGCTCGTGCCGGCCGGGCTGCGGGTGCCCGTCCCGGAGCGCACCGGCCCCGACGGGGTGCTCCGCGAGCTCGACGAGCGGGCCCTCGCCGGCGCGGTCGAGGAGCTCGAGTTCGAGTCCGCGGCGGTGTGCCTGCTCTGGGGCTTCCGGCACCCGGACCACGAGCGGCGCGCCGCCGCGCTCGTGGAGCGGGCGCGTCCCGGCGTGCACGTGTCCACGTCGCACGAGACCGCCGGCGTGTTCCGCGAGTACGAGCGCTGCGCGACCACGGTGGTCGACGCCGCCCTCTCCCCTCTGCTGCGCGGCTATCTGGAGCGTCTGGTCGAGCGCTGTGAGCGGGCCGGCCTGCCGGAACCCGAGGTGATGCTCTCGAGCGGAGGAGCCGCCGACGCCGCCACCGCCGCCCGGCACGCCGCCTGGACGGTGCTCTCCGGTCCCGCCGGAGGCGCGGTCGGGGCCGCCCGGGTGGCCACGGCCGCCGGCCTCGGGGATGCCGTGGGACTCGACATGGGCGGCACCTCCTGCGACGTCTCGCTGACCCTGGAGGGCGGCGCGGCGGTGGGAATGGGCCGCGAGGTGGGCGGGCGCTCGCTCGCTCTGCCGATGGTCGACGTGCACACCGTCGGGGCCGGCGGCGGGTCGATCGCGTGGCGCGACGCCGGTGGCGCGCTGCGGGTCGGGCCGCGCTCCGCCGGGGCGGATCCCGGGCCGGCTTGCTACGGACGCGGCGGCGAGCTCCCGACGGTCACGGACGCCGACCTCGTGCTCGGGCGCCTCGACGCCGGATCGCCGCTGGCCGGCGACGTGACGCTGGACCGGGACGCGGCCGAGCGGGCCATCGCCTCGCTTGCCGGGGAGCTGGGCCTCACGCCGGTTGAGGCCGCGCTCGGAATCGTGCGGGTGGCGAACAGCGAGATGGCCGCCGCGGTGCGGGTCGTGACGGTCGAGCGGGGCATCGACCCGCGCGACCTCGCCCTGGTCGCCTTCGGGGGCGCGGGACCGCTGCACGCGGCGGAGATCGCCGGCGAGCTGGGGATGCGCCGCGTGATCGTGCCCAACACGGGCGGCGTGCTGTCCGCGCTCGGCCTCGTGCTCTCGGAGCACCGGCGCGATGTGGTGGAGAGCGTGCTCCTCAGCGGATCGGAGCTCACGACGGAGAGCAGCGGCGCCGCGCTCGAGCGGCTGGCGGCGCGCGCACGGCAGGACCTGGGTGACGAGCGCGCCGAGCTGCGCGTGACCTACGACCTCCGCTACGCGGGCCAGGCCTTCGAGCTCCCGGTGGAAGCCCCGGCCGGCGCGTCCGTGGCCGCCCTGCGTCAGGCGTTCGACCAGGCGCACGAGACCCGCTACGGATACCGCGACGAGGACGCCGAGCTGGAGCTCGTGACCATCCGCGTCACGGCGGCCACTCCCGGGCCGGAGCCGCGCCCGAGCGCCGCCGCCGAGGCCGACGAGCGCGGCTCCCGCCGCGTCGTGTTCGCCGGCGAGCAGCCCGAGGCGCGCGTGCTCGGCCCCGGCGAGGCGGAGCTCACGGGCCCCGCGGTCTTCGAGCTCGACGGCGCGACGCTGGTGGTGCCGCCCGGCTGGCGCGCCACCGCCGATGCCGACGCCGTGGTCCTGGAGCGCGACGCATGAGCGGGATCGGCCCGGTCACCCTCCAGGTGATGCTGGGCGCGCTGCGCGCCGCCTGCGAGGAGATGGGCGCGGTGCTCGTGCGCTCGGCCCATTCGGCCAACATCAAGGAGCGCCGCGACGCGTCCACGGCCCTGTTCGACGCCGACGGGGCGATGGTCATGCAGGCCGAGCACATCCCGGTGCACCTGGGCGCGATGCCGGCGGCGGTGGCGGCCGTCCTGCCCGAGGAGCAGGTACCCGGAGAGGCCTGGATCCTCAACGACCCCTACAGCGGCGGCACCCACCTGCCCGACGTGACGGTGATCTCGCCGCTCTTCCACGCGGGCGAGCTGTTCGGGTTCGCAGCCAGCCGCGCCCACCACGCCGACGTGGGCGCGCGCGAGCCCGGCAGCATGCCGGCCGACTCGCGCACACTGGAGGACGAGGGCGTGGTGATCCCGCCCACTCGGCTCACCGAGGAGGTGCTCCGCGACCTCGCCGGCCGGATGCGCAATCCGCGCCAGCGCGAGGCCGACCTCCGTGCCCAGCTGGCGGCCGGCCGCGCCGGCGCCGAGCGCGTGGAGGCCCTCCTCGAGCGCTTCGGGCTCGACACCCTCCGAGCCGGGCTGCGCGAGACCCAGGACTACGCGGAGCGGCGCACCCGCGCCCGGATCGCCGAGCTCGAGGACGGCGTGCGCGAGGCGAGCGACGTGCTCGAGGCCGCGGACGGCGACCTCGAGCTGCGCCTTCGCGCGACCGTCGATGGCGACGAGATCGAGCTCGACTTCCGCGGCTCGGCCGCTCAGCACGAGGGCAACCTCAACTGCCCGCTCGCGGTGACCGTCTCGGCTTGCTACTTCGCTCTGCGAGTGCTCACCGACCCGGACGTGCCCCCCTGCGCGGGGGCCTACCGGCCGCTGACGGTGAGCGCCCCGGAGGGTTCGCTCCTGAATGCGAGGCCGCCTGCCGCCGTGGCCGCCGGCAACGTCGAGACCTCCTCGCGGGTGGCCGATCTCGTGCTCGCCGCGTTCGGCCGGGCTTGTGGCCAGGGGACGATGAACAACCTGACCCTCGGGAATCGCGACTTCACCTACTACGAGACCACCGGCGGCGGTCAGGGAGCCTGCCCGGACGCCGGCGGCCCCAGCGCGGTGCACGTGGCCATGTCGAACACCCTCAACACCCCGATCGAGGCGCTCGAACTGGAGTTTCCGCTGCGGGCGGTCGAGTACTCGCTCCGGCGCGGCTCGGGCGGCGACGGCCGCTGGAGCGGCGGAGCGGGCGTGGTCCGGGAGCTGGAGGCGCTCGACGACATGCGCTATTCCCTGATCACCGAGCGCCGCCGCCACCGCCCTCCGGGCGCGGATGGAGGCCTTCCCGGCGCCCTGGGTAGGAACCTGCTGAACGGACGCGAGCTGCCTCCCAAGGCCTCGGGAGCGCTCGCGCCAGGAGACCGGCTGCGAATCGAGACCCCGGGAGGTGGTGGACATGGAGAGCCATGACGACAACGGCGCGCCGCGGCGCGTGGCGTTCCTCGGGCTCGGGATCATGGGCTGGCCGATGGCGGCCAACCTGGCCCGGGCCGGCTTCGACCTGAGCGTCTGGACGCGCACGGTAGAGAAGGCCGAGCGCTTCGCCGCGGAGTTCGGCGCTCGGGCGGGAGCCACGCCGGCCGAGGCGGCGGACGGCGCCGACGCCGCCATCACGATGGTGGTCGACGCTCCTGAGGTCGAGGCGGTGCTGCTCGGCGATCAGGGTGGTGCGAAGGCCCTCCGGCCCGGCGGGCTCTGCGTCGACATGTCCACGATCGCGCCCAGCGCCGCGCTCGCCATCGGCGAGCGGCTGCGCGAGGAGGGGCTCGCCCTAGTGGACGCGCCGGTCACCGGGTCGCGTCCCAAGGCGGAGGCGGGCACCCTCACGATCATGGTCGGAGCCGAGGAGAAGGACTTCGCGCGCGCCCGGCAGCTGCTCGAGGCGATGGGCGAGCTGGTCGTGCACGTGGGCCCGCCCGGCCATGGGGCGATGACCAAGGTGATCGCCAACACGGTCACGGCGATCAACGCCGCCGCACTCGCCGAGGCGCTGGCCATGGTGAAGAAGGCGGGCGTGGACCCCGAGGCGTTCCTGCGGGTGGCCGGCTCGGGCTCGAGCGCCTCCACCATGCTGGAGCTCAAGGCCAAGCCGATGCTCGACGGCGACTTCGAGCCGCTCTTCAAGCTCGAGCACATGCTGAAGGACGTGCGGCACTGCATGGCCGAGGCGCGCGCGCTCGGGATCGAGCTGCGGCTCGCCGAGGTGGCCGAGCGCCTCTACGCGGAGGCCGCCGAGGAGGGTCTCGGGCAGCTCGACTTCGCCGCCGTGGCCAAGGTCGCGGGCTGAGCACGGAGCAGCCGCCCGGTCGAAAAGCTTGAAACCGGAGCGGTCTTTCGTAAGAATCCCCAGTTCGCGCCCGCCTGAACCAGGAACGAGGCAAACCTCGCACGGGCGCGACTTGGAGAGTTCCTCCCCCTATGCCAGTAGCTATCAAAGAATGGGCTGTGACCGTGCGCGCGCTTGCCGAGGGCGAGCAGCTGCTGACCCTGCGCAAGGGCGGCATTCGCGAGGAGAACAAGCACTTCGAGATCGAGCACGACCGCTTCTTCCTCTATCCGACGTTCGATCACCAGCGCAACGACCTGGTCCGCCAGTCGCACGTGCCGGAGCTCGAGCGTGCGCTCGAGGAGGGCGTGTGGCCCGATCGCGAGCCGCCCGCCGAGGCGCTGCTCCAGGACGGAGGCATCCCCCAGCCCGATCGCGTGCGCATCCGGGCGTGGGCCGAGGTCTCCGCGAGCTACCTGATCACCGACCCGCGGGCGATCGACGCGCTATCGCCGTACTACATCTGGACCAGTGACTACGCCGAGAAGCGGCTGGCCTGGAAGCGCCGCCATCCGCTTCACGTGATCGTGCTGCGCACCTACCGGATCCCGCGTCCCGTGACCGTCAAGGTGCGTCCCGAGTACCAGGGCTGCCGGTCCTGGATCGACCTCTACCGGGATCTGCCCTTCGAGGGCACGCCGGTGCTCTCCGACGACGAGTTCGAGCGCGCGTCGGAGCAGATCGAGGCGATCGCGTCGGACGCCGTGCCGGTTCTCGCCTAGTCGCAGCCGCGCGGGCCGGCCACCTCTTTCTCGTTCCTGAGCCCGATCGCCGGCACGGGCGCGCCGGGCGGTCCGTCCACTCCTCCGCGGATCACGAGGCGCACGCTCATCCGGGGCTCGTCACAGGGATCGCCTGCGACCGCGAACGAGCCGACCACCCGCGTGCCCGCCTTGAGGCCGCCGCCGCTGCAGACCCCGCGCCTCCGCCGCTTGGCACAGGTGAGCGACTCGAACGAGCGCTCTCCCTGCAGCACCGGGGTCCCGTCCATCCGCCTCAGCGGCTTGGAGCTGTACAGGTGGATGGATGTGACGCTGAAGGAGCAGCGGATGCGGAACTGAGCGTTGAACGCCCGTCCGTCCTCCTGCCGCACCACCTTCCGGGTCACGGCTGAGCAGTCCGTGTCGAAGGGGTCCCCGGCGGGCCCCGCGGGCGCGATGGCGAGGCTCATCACGGCGAATACCGATGTCACCGACACTTGCTCAACGTATCCCATCCAACAGCGCCTGTCAGAGTCCCGGCGTGGCCTGGGTCGAGAGCCTTTCCCCGTCGTTCTCCGCCCGGCACGAGTCGGCGCACGCCAGGCAGGCGACCGAGGTGCTCGACGACCTCGAGGAGTTCCGGGAGAGCCTGTCGAGCCTCTTCGAGGTGATCCCGTCCGAGATCGCCGTTGTCATGCACGCACGCTCGATCGCGCTGTCGCTCGCCCATCCGTGGCTGCCGCTGGCTCGCCGGGTGGCCGCGCCCGCGAGCCGCCGCTACTTCGCCGGCTGGTTCGCCGAGCACGAGATCCACGTGCTGGCGCCGAACGCGCTCGAGCGCCGCGCCTCCGCGGTCGCCGGCTCGCGTGAGGCGCTGATTCTCACCCCGCGGCACGAGTTCGCGCATCTGGTGCTGGGAGCGAACAACCCCGACCTCCCGCCCCCGTTCTCGATCTCGCACTTCCGCCAGTACGTGCGTTGGGCCTGGCTCTGCGAGGGGGCGGCCGCCTGGCTCTCGGGCCAGACCCCGTTCTTCCGCGCCGCGATCGTGCGCCGTATGCGCGAGGGAGGGCGGCCCGAGTTCCCGCCCGCACCCTCGGACGCGATGCTGCTGGGCGGCACCGTCTTCACCCTCCTGGAGCGCCGCCGCGGGACCCACGTGGCGGCCGCGCTGGCCACGAGCCCGCTCGAGCGCGGGGCGCTCGGCCTGGTGGCCGAGGCGTTCGACCGCCCGGTGGCGGCGGTGGAGCGGGACTGGCGCGAGGAGCTGGACTCGATGGCTGCGTCGGCCTAGGGCCGGCGGCCCCGCGCCCATCATCCGCGTCACGTTTGACCGCCATAGGCGGCACAACGTGACGCGCGTGCACGGTCGCCGGTCACCACGGCCGCGTAACGGACCACGCCCGACGACGGGCCGGCAGCCGTTACAGCCCGAGCGTCTTCGCGATGATGTTCTTCTGGATCTCCGAGGTGCCGCCGTAGATGGTGGTCACCACGGCGGCGCGCAGGTGGCGCTCCATCGGATACTCGGTGGCGTAGCCGTACCCGCCCATGATCTGCACGCCCTCGAGGGCGCAGCGCTTGGCGAGCTCGGTGGCCGCCAGCTTGGCCATCGATGCCTCCTGGGGCAGCATGCGATCGGGGTCCTCGTCGGTCAGGCGCGCCACCCAGCGAACCAGCAGGCGAACCTTGGCGATCTCCGTAGCCAGGTCCGCGAACTTGTGCGATATCACCTGGAAGCTACCGATCGGGCGGCCAAACTGCTTGCGCTCCTTCGCGTACGCGAGCGCGTCGTCGAACGAGCGCTGCGCCAGTCCCAGCGCGCTCGCGGCCAGGATCACGCGCTCGTAGTTGAGGCCCGCCATCAGCTGGATCCAGCCGGCGCCGTCAGCCCCGAGCAGCGCCTCCTCGGGCACGCGCACCCCATCGAGGTGGAGCTCGTTCGTCTCCTCGCCGCCCATCGTCTTGATCGGTGTGATCGTCAGGCCGGGCGCGTCGCGCGGCACGAGGATCATCGACAGGTCCTCGTGGCGCTCGCCCGAGCCGGTGCGGCACACGATCAGGATCTCGCTCGCCTTGTGGGCGTACGAGCACCACATCTTGGAGCCGTCGAGCACCCACTCACGGTCCTCGAGGCGAGCGCGCGTCTTCAGGTTCGCCACGTCGGAGCCGGCCTCCGGCTCGGACATCGCGATCGCGAGCGTGCCGCCCTTGACCACGTGGTCGTAGAGGCGGCGCTTCTGGTCCTCGCTGCCGAAGCGCCCCAGCGCCCCGACCACGATCAGCGTGACGCCGTAGGCGGCGACGGGGATCTGGCCGCGCGCGGTCTCCTCGAGGAACAGCGTCGCGTCAAAGAAGCTGCCGCCGGACCCGCCGTACTCCTCGGGAATCTGGAGGCCGTACCAGCCGAGCTCGCCCATGCGCCGGGCCACGTCCTCGTTGTGGGCGTCCTCGCCGTCCGCCGTCCACTGGGCCCTGCCGGCGAAGTCGCGAAGCGCCTCGACGAACGCGCGCTGCTCGTCGCTCAGGCCGTGGTCGGCCGTGGGAACGCTGGCTATGGCACTCATGCTTCGACGGGCTCGCGCGGCTTGAAGCGGTTGAGCTCGCGAACCGCGATGACCATCTTGTGGACCTCGTCGGGCCCGTCCGCGATGCGCAGCCAGCGGCCCTGGCGCCACATGGCGGCCAGCGGCGTGTCGTCAGACATGCCGAGTGCCCCGTGCACCTGCATGGCGCGGTCCACGACCCGCTGGTGCATCTGGGCGGCGATCACCTTGATCATCGAGATGTCCTGGCGGGCCGCGCGCTTGCCCGCGGTGTCCATCTTCCAGGCGGCGTGCAGGACCATCAGACGAGCTGAGTCGATCTCCATGCGCGACTTCGCGATGAAGTCCTGGACGAACTGCTTCTCGGCCAGCGGCCCCCCGAAGGAGGTGCGCTCGTGCGCACGCCGGCACATGAGCTCGAAGGCGCGCTCGGCCGAGCCGATGGCGCGCATGCAGTGGTGGATCCGGCCGGGGCCGAGGCGGTCCTGCGCGATCGAGAAGCCACCACCGCGCTCGCCCAGCAGGCTGTCCGCGGGCACGCGCACGTCGTCGTAGCGGACCTCCCAGTGCCCGGGGCCCTCGTCGTGGCCCATCACCGGCACCGGCCTGATGCCCTCGAAGCCGGGGGTGTCGATCGGGACGACGATCATGCTCGCGCGCTTGTGCGGCGGCGCGTCCGGATCCGTGACGACCATGACGATGGCCACCGAGGCGCCGTTGTAGCCCGAGGTGAACCACTTGTGGCCGTTCACGACCCATTCGTCGCCGTCCAGCTCGGCGCGCGCGGCGAGCTGCGTGGGATCCGAGCCCGATGTCTCCGGCTCGGTCATCGAGAAGCAGCTGCGGATCTCCCCGTCGAGGAGCGGCTGGAGCCAGCGCTCCTTCTGCGCCTCGGTGCCGTGCTCGGCGAGGATCTCCATGTTGCCGGTGTCGGGCGCCGCGCAGTTGAAGACCGTGGGCGCGACCCCGCTGCGGCCCATGAGCTCGCAGAGCATCCCGTACTCCCAGTTGGTGAGGCCTGGCCCGTACTGGTCGTCCGGGAGGAAGAGGTTCCAGAGCCCCTCGGCGCGCGCCTGCTCGCGCAGCTCGACCACGATCCGCGCGTAGGGCACCCCGGGGCGCACCTCCTCGTCGAAGGCGCGCATCGCCTCGGCCTCGACGGGGTCCACGTGCTCCTCCATGAAGGAGCGCACTCGGTCCAGGAGGTCAGTTACGCGATCTGAGGGGGCGAAGTCCATGGGGCAGCTGATGATATGCCGCTTTGCCGAAGCTCGCGGCTCGGCCGCGAGCGCCCGGACGAATTAGGCCGCGCCCTGCAGAAGCCAGGCGGCGAGAGCCACCAGACCGCCGCCGCCGAGAATCGCCGCGAACAGCTTCAACGGGTTCGGCCGGCCCCCCTGGGTCCGAGCCTGTGGCGCAAGGCCCGCGACGTTCAGCAGGTCCCGGGCAAGCTCGGCCCCGGACTCGGGCACCATCACGTCGCGCGGGCCGGCGGCCAGGAAGTCGGGCACGTCGAAGCCCGCGCTTCGGCGCAGCATGCTGGGCACGCCCTCCTCGAGCAGCATCCCCTGGATCAGCTCGGCCTCGGCCTGGTTGCGGCCGCCCGCGACGCGCACCAGCTCGCCCTGGGTGTAGGCGGGATCGATCTTGCGAGCCCGCCCGTGGGCATCGCTCAGCGGCTTCTCGAGCGGCGCGCTTCCGGGTTCCACGAGCGGCGCTCCGCACTTGCCGCAGAAGCTCTCCCCCTCCTCGCCCGCGGCGCCACACGCGGGACAGGCGAGCGGCGGCTCAGTCCTCGACGACGAGGTCTTCCTCCTCCACCGAGCCGTCGGCCATCCGCCAGGCCCTGATGGTCGGCTCACCCGCCAGCGACACGATCAGGTACGTCCAGTGCGGGTAGTGCGCGAGGTTGATGTCCGTCTGGGACGGCTCGGCCGGGCTCTTCGGATGCGAGTGGTAGATGCCGACCTCGTAGCCCTCGTCGTCCAGCTCGTTGGCCGCGAAGAGGCTCTTGTGGTCGAGCTCGTAGCCGTAGGGCGAGTGGCGCGGGTTCTCGGCCCGGAAGACCTCCTCCACCACGCCGTCCTTGGCCCGCAGGTAGCCGCAGCACTCGTTGGGCGCGTCCTCGCGAGCGTGAGCCACGAGCTCGTCCCACATGGCGCGCGCGATCCTCATCGCGCCCAACTCTACGAGGGGAACATCCGGCGCGCGCGCCAGAGCCAGCGCACGTCGCCCTTGGGGCGCAGGCGCCCGCGCACCGCCAGGCGGCGCGGGTCCACGCGGCCTGAGGTGACGTCCACGAAGTCCTCGAAGCGCGTACGCAGGGTGACGGTCGCCTCGCCGGACCGGCCCGGCTCCGCGCGCGTGGAGCCGTTGGCCACCACCACGTGCCACGGCTCCGCGTCCGGGAAGTCCCACTGGATCGTGCCCGGCTCCGGCGCCTGCGATACGTCGAGGCCCGCCGCCACCGCGTCGAAGAGCAGGCGCATGTCCTCGCGCTTCGTGGACGGCGGTCCGACCTTCTCGCCGAGGTAGCCGGCCCGCACCATGCGCTTGCCGGTCGCCGCGCGCTCGCGCGGCGTCCCCGGGATCGGGAAGACCGGAGGCCCGGGCAGATCCTCGATCGGCATCCCGGCCGTGCGCATCTTGGTCTCGAGCGAGGTGGCGCCCTCCTCGCCGATGTCCTCCATCGTGTACCCGAAGCACTCGATGTAGCGCTCGTCCCAGTTCGGCGGGATCAGCACGGACGCCGTCCACGGGATCACCTCGCGCAGCAGATCGGCCACGGCCGCGGGGACTCCCACCGGATCCATCTGGCGAAGGTCGGAGAGCATCTTCACGCCGAAGCCGATGTGGCGCTGCTCGTCCTGTGCCACGTTCTCCATCCCCTCGCGGAAGCCCGGGAGGAGCTTGCGGTCCTCGAGGTAGCTCGTGATGAAGTGCTGGCCCGGCTGGGCGAGCGTGGCCTCGATGACCACGTGGTAGAGGGTGATCGCCTGGGCGAGCTTCGGAATCGAGCGGTCCTGCCGGAGCTCCTCCGACATGGTCTCAAGGCGGTCGAAGACCTTCATGAAGCCCCAGGTCAGCTGCGGCTTGATGGCGGCGAGCGCCTCGCCGGTCGTGCCGCCGATGCCCACGACCTCCTCCATGAAGCGCTTGAAGAAGACGGCGTGGCGCGCCTCGTCCACCTGCTGGGTCGCGAGGAAGTACTTCTGCTCCTCGAGCGGCGCGGCATCGATGTAGGGCGAGAGGCCGTCGGCCACCGCGTCCTCGCCCCAGAAGAAGAGCGAGTAGTTCCAGAGCGCGGCGGCGCGCTCAAGATCGGAGAACTGGCTCTGCCACTGCTCGCGATCGACCGAGAAGTCGATCTCGGAGGCCCGCCAGTTGCCGCGCTCCCAGCGCGCGTACAGGTCCTGGTAGCTGATGTTGTCCAGCGGGGAAGGGGCGCCGATGATCATCTCGTCCTCCGGTAAGCCGTGGTACGTTTGTACCAGCCGATGGCACAAACGTACCAGAATGCTCCACGTGGGGAGGCCAGGCGCGAGGCGATCCTGCGCGCCACGCTCGACGTGATCGCGGCCCACGGAACGGACGGCGTGACCCACCGGTCGGTGGCGGCAGCCGCCGGGGTCCCCCTCTCCGCCACGACCTACTGGTTCTCGTCGCGCGACGAGCTCCTCGAGGAGACGCTGCGCTTCGCGGCTCACGCGGAGGTCGAGCGCTTCGAGCGCCTCGTGCTCGAGCTCGCGACGCGCGAGCTGACGGTGGCCGAGTGGGCCGGAGCGCTGGCGGCTGCCTTGGCCGGCGAGCTCGACGCCCACCGCACCCGCCACCTCGCGCTCTTCGAGCTGGCGCTCGAGGCCGCCCGGCGGCCGGCACTGCGTCCCGAGGCCCAGCAGGTGCGCGCCACCCACCTGCGACTAGCCGAGATGGGCGCCCGCGCAGCCGGGTCCACCGACCCCGTGGCCGACGCCCCGATCATCGTCGCCGCGGTGTCCGGGCTGATGTTCGACCAGCTCGCCGCGCCGGGACAGGAGTTCGAGACCGAGGTCCTGCGACCCGCGCTCGAGCGCCTATTCGATCGCCTCGTGGCCGGCGCGCCGCGTCCCGCCTAGCGGCTGCTCCTCCTACTACTGTGGCCGCATGTCCGGCGGCCTCACCAGGCGCGCCGCGGTGGCGGCCGCGGCGGTCACGCTCTCTTCCTGCGGCGGCGGCCAGGAGCCGCCCTCCGGTCGCGGGCCGCGCCCCGGCTCAGGGGTGGGGCTCCTCAACTCCGTGCTCGCGCTCGAGCACGCGGGGGTCGCGGCCTACGCCGCGCTGGCCGGGCTGCTCGGCCCCGCCGCCCGCTCACGGGCGCGCGAAATCGCCGAGCAGGAGCGCGAGCACGTCCGCCGGCTGTCGAGCCTGATCGAGGGACTCGGGGGCACCCCGGTCACCGGCCGCCCCGCCGCGGACTACGTGCCCCAGTTTCCTCGCCTGCGCGACGCCGACGACGGGCTCCTGCTCGCGCGCGACCTCGAGCAGCGGCTCGTCCGCGCCCACCTCGAGGCCCTCACCAAGCTGCCCGCGGGCGACCTCCGGCGAGAGGTGGCCGTCATAGCCACCAGCGAAGCCGAGCACCTGGCCGTGATCGACGGGCTGCGCGGCGAGCCGGCGCCCCAGGCCTTCGTGACGGGCACCTGATGAGGATCGACCGCCGCTCCGCGCTCGTGGCCGCCGCCGGGTCGGTGGCCCTCGTCGCCACGCCCGCCGCAAGGGCCCAGCGGGGCTCCGACCGCGGCACGCTCGAGGACCTGCTGTCGCTCGAGCGTGGGCTCGAGGCCGCCTACCACGCGGCCGCGCGCAGGGGCGCGCTCGACCGCGACCTGGCCGAGCTGCTCCGCGACCAGGAGCGGGAGCACGCCGAGGGTCTCGAGGAGGCGCTCTCCGGCGGCGATCGCGCGCCTGTGGCGACGGTGCCCACCCCGGAGCTGAACCGCGCGCTCGCGCGCGGGGGCGAGACCTTCCTGCGCTACGCGCTGGCACTGGAGGGCGATGCGGTGGCCGCCTACGCCGACGCCCTGGTGCAGCTCCGCGACCCGGAGCTCCTCCAGCCGCTCGGGGCGATCATGGCCGGTGAGGGGCAGCACCTCGTGGCGTTGCGCCGCGAGCTCGGAGTCGAGCCGCTCACGCGGGCATTCGAGACCGGCCGCGAGGCCGTGGAGTAGCCTCTTTCCCATGGGCTTCTTCTCGGCTCCCGGCCCGCTCGAGCTCCTGGTCATCCTCGCTGTCGCGCTGATCTTCCTCGGCCCGAGCCGGCTACCCGATGCGGCTCGCTCAGTGGGCAAGGGCATGCGCGAGTTCCGCGAATCGCTCGCGGGGATCACCGACGGGCCGGACGAGGACCCGTACGACGAGCTCGAGGACGACTACGAGGACGAGGCCGTCGAGCCGGGGGCGGACGATCCGGACGAAGACGACGCCGAACCCGAGTCGGAAGACGAGCCCGAGGTGGCCGCCAAGCCGGCGACCGAGAGCAGCACCGAGCGCGCTTAGGCGCGCAGCGCGCGCCTGATTACCAGAAGGACGCCGAGTCGAGCTCGGCTTCGAGCTCTTCGATCGGCTTGGTGTAGACGCCCGAGCTGAGGTACTTCCAGCCGTCGTCGGGCGCGACGAAGACGACGTTGCCCTCGTCGAGCTTGTCCGCCACGCGCACCGCGATCGAGGCGACGGCGCCGCTCGAGACGCCCACGAACAGGCCCTCCTCGTCGAGCAGGCGCTTGGTCCACAGCACCGCGTCGCGATTCGAGACGAAGATCTTCCGGTCGAGCAGCGAGAGATCGATGATCGGCGGGATGTAGCCGTCCTCGAGTGAGCGAAGCCCCTGGACGAGCTCGCCCTGGAGCGGCTCGGCGGCGACGATCAGCGTGTCCGGGTTCTCCTCCTTGAGGCGCCGCGCGTTCCCCATCAGGGTGCCGCCGGTGCCGAGGCCGCCCACGAACGCAGCGACGTCGCCGAGCTCGTCGAGGATCTCCACGGCCGTGCCGTAGTAGTGGGCGTCCGGGTTGGCCTGGTTCCCGTACTGGTAGGGCATGTAGTACGAGGCGTCGGCCTCCGCCATCTCGAGCGCCGTGGCCACCGCGCCGTTCGAGCCCTGCTCCCCCGGCGAGTAGACGATCTCTGCGCCGTACATGTGGAGGAGCTGCGTGCGCTCCTGCGTGACGTTGTCCGGCATGACGACCTTGAGCGGATAGCCCTTGCGCCGGCAGATCATCGCCAGCGAGATCCCGGTGTTCCCGGAGGTGGGCTCGAGGATGGTCTGCCCGGGCCGGATCAGGCCCTCCTCCTCGGCGCGCTCGATCATCGAGCGGGCCACGCGGTCCTTGACCGACCCGGTCGGGTTATGGCCCTCGAGCTTCGCGTAGATACGGACGCCGGGCTTCGGTGTCACGCGCTTCAACTCCACCAGCGGCGTGTTCCCGATCGCCTCGACGATGTCGCCGTACCTGCCTCCGCAAGGGCGGTTGTCGAGGCGGGGCTCGAACATCACTTCAGAAAGTGTAGTACAGCGCTCTACGGCTCTGTGAGCACGGTGTCCGCGTCCGAGTAGGCCGGGGCGCAGGCACACAGGAGCCGCAGCGGATCGGACCCCGTGTTCCACAGCTTGTGGGGCACGCCGGGCGCGATCACGACGGTGTCGCCGGCCGCCACCCCGTGCTCCTCGTCCCCCAGCCGCATGCGGCCCGAGCCGTGGGTGAAGAGGTAGATCTCCTCCGTCGTGCGGTGGTAGTGCTCGGCCGTCGCGCCGCCTGGCGGCACGGTCGCCTCGGCGAGGCTCTGGTTCCCGGCGTTGCCGGTGGCCGGGCCCGCCACCTCGCGGATCTCCGAGCCGTCCAGCGTCACGAACGAGGGGACCTGGTCGAGGTTCTCGATCCTCATGCGGCCAGGCTAGATCGTCGGGCGCCGGTAGCGGACCTCGAGGATGTCCGCCCAGGCGTCCTCGCGCCGCTCCGCTCCGTCGCGCTCGAAGCCGTGGTGCTCATAGAACGCGTTCGCGCGGGCGTTGTCGGCGAAGGACCACACGGTCGACTGGGAATACCCGAGCTCGCCCAGGCCCTGGAGTGCGCGGCCCATGAGCGCCGAGCCGACCCCGCGGCGCCAGGCGGAGGGCAGCACGAAGAACGTCCGCACCTCGCCCACGTCCGGCGGCGCGTCCTCGTCGCGGCTCGAGCCGAAGGCGGTGTAGCCGAGGGCGATGGCGTCCTCCTCGGCGAGCAGCAACCGCGCTGTCGGGTCTCGCAGAATCGTCCTGAGCCGCTCCAGGTCGAGCTCAGGCAGCTCATGGCCGTCCGGCAGGAGGGGCAGGAAGGCGGCCGTGGCGGACTCGGTCCACACGGTCGCGATGGCGACGGCGTCGGCGGCGGAGGCGAGCCGGAGCTTCAGCGTCCGCCGGCCATGGCCGGCAGGATCACGATCGTGTCGCTCGGCCCGACGGAGGTGTCGAGGCCGTCGAGCACACGCACGTCCTCGTCGTTCAGATAGACGTTCACGTAGCGGTTCAGCTCGCCCTCCTCGGAGAAGAGCTGGCTCTCCGTGGCGGGGTGCTGGGCGGCAAGCGCCTTCAGCACGGCGCCGACGTTCGCGCCTTCGGCCTCGACCTCCTTGGCGCCCCCGGTGGAGCTTCGGAGAACGGGCGGAATCTTCACGGTGCTCACGGGGCGGAGAGAGTAGCGGCAACGAACCGCCCACAACATGGCGGCCGGGCTTGCTAAAACGCAGGGCATGGCCTCGCCCACGGATGGGCGGCCGCAACTACGCCGTATCGCCGCCGCCCTTGCCATCGCAGGCGCCATCAGCGCCGTGCTCGTTCCCGCCGCCTTCGCCGCGCCGCTCACGGTGCGCGTGGTGAACACGCGCGGCATGGAGCAGGCCAGCCTCGTCTCGCCCGTGCTCTCGGCCTGCGGCGGCCCCTGCGGGCTCACGGTCACCGACGCGAACGGCCAGATCACGTTCGACGCGCTCCCCGGCGACAGCGTCAGCGCCACCCGGGGCGGCCTCGCGCCCGAGGGAGCGGGTGTGGGCTACACGGTTCCGGATCCTGTTCCAGCGGGCCCCGTGACGATCACGCTGCCGGCGCTGCCCGGCACCGTCGCGCCCGGGATCGACTCGGCCGAGGCGTGGCTGCTGGAGCACGTGAACGCCAAGCGGGCAGAGCTCGGACGGGCGTCCCTGACCCTGTCGAGCACCCTCAGCCGGGCGGCCGACGCATACGCGCACTACCTCGCGGACAACGACCTGTTCAGCCACACGGCCCTGGCGGACCCCGGCACCCGCGCCGTCGACCAGGGCTGGCCGGTCCCGGGCGGGTCCTCGGTCGGCGAGGCGCTTGCGCTGGCGCCGTCGAAGGAGTTCGCCTTCGAGGGCTGGCAGCAGAGCGCGCCGCACTGGACGCTCCTGATGATGGACGGCCTCGACGCGGTCGGCGTTGGCCAGGCCGGCGGCCGCTGGATCATGATGCCCGCGAACTGCAGCCTGGCGAGCTCGCCCGAGCGCTGCGGCCTCGGATCGGACCCGGCCGTCGTGCCCGCGGGCTCGCGCGATCCCGGTCCGGCGCCGCGCCCGCGCACCCCGGATCGCGGAGCACCCGGCCCCGCGGAGGCGCGCCGCCCGGCGCTGCGCATGTCACTGCGCAGGCACGGCAGGCGCCTCGTCATCCGAGTCCGCGTGCTTCGCGGCCGCGGCGCGCTACGAGTGGCCGTGCGGAAGGGAGACCGGAAGGCACGCCTCGGCCACCGCTCGGAGGGCACCCTGCACCGCTACACGGCCAGGCTGCCACGGCGCGGTCGCTGGACGATCAGCGTGCGCTTCGCAGGCGCGGCCGGCTGGGCCGACCGCCGCCTGCCGCGGCGCACCGTCCGCGTTCGCTGAGCATCCAGGGTGCTTGTTCAGTTTGGCCCGTAATTCGGGAGGAACTGAACACTCACGCCCGTCCGGCCCGAGTGACCTGTCAGTTCCTCGCGCTATGCGCGAGGAAATCGACACCACACTCCAATGACTCCGCTCCCCACCCAGCCCGGTAAGCGCCGGGATCGTCGCGGCGCTCTTAGCCCGCTGCCGAGCAGAACAACTCGTAGTCAGGAAAGACGCCCATCTCCTCGTCGGAGATCTCGCCCGGATCGCGCGAGCAGATCGGGCAGTCGGGGTCGCGCCGGACCTTGAGCTCGGTGAACGTGGTGCCGAGCGCGTCGTAGAGCAGCAGCCGCCCGGCGAGGGTCTCGCCCGCGCCGGTCACGAGCTTGATGACCTCGACCGACTGGAGAAGTCCCATGACGCCGGGGAGCACGCCGAGCACGCCGGCGGCGCCGCAGCTCGGAGCGAGCTCGGCGGGCGGCGGGGTCGGGTAGAGGCAGCGGTAGCACGGGCCCTCGTAGGGGTGGAAGACCGAGAGCTGGCCCTCGAATCCCAGGATCGAGGCGGACACCACGGGGATCTGGAGCCTCACCGACGCGTCGTTCAGCAGGTAGCGCGTGGGGAAGTTGTCGAGGCCGTCGACGATCACGTCGTAGCCCTCGATGATCTCCATGATGTTCGAGGCGTCGATGCGCACCGGGTACTTCTCGACCTTGACCTCGGGGTTGATCTCGTGGATCGAGATCTCGGCGGAGTCGACCTTCGGCATGCCCACGCGGTCGTTCGAGTGGGCCACCTGGCGCTGGAGGTTCGACAGGTCGACCACGTCGTTGTCCACGATCCCGAGCGTGCCGACGCCCGCGGCGGCGAGGTAGAGCGCGGCGGGCGAGCCGAGGCCGCCGGCGCCGAGCAGCAGCACCTTCGCGTCGAGCAGCTTGAGCTGCCCCTCGAGTCCGATCTCGGGCACGAGCAGGTGGCGCGAGTAGCGCTCGCGCTGCTCTGCGGTGAGCGCGCGCGGCACCTCCACGTCGTAGCCACGGTCCTTCCAGAGCGTGATGCCCCCGCGCATGGACTCGACGTTCTCGTAGCCGAGCATGTCCTGCAGCGTCTGGGCGGCCAGCGCCGAGCGCTGGCCCGAGGCGCAGTAGAGCACCACGTGCGACGAGCGGTCCGGGGCGGCGCCCTCGATGCGTGACTCGAGATGCCCGCGCGGCACGTGCAGGGCACCGGGGATGTGGGCCTCCTCGAACTCGTGCTGCTCGCGAACGTCGACGATCACCGCGCCGTTCCCGTTCTGCGACAGGTCGTGGACGTCGCGCGGATCGACCTCGCGGATCTCTTCCTTCGCCTTGCGAATCAGATCGGCGCCGCTGGCCATCTCGCTCCTAACCCCCATAAGTCGGTCGGGTTTCCATTACTTCAGAAAGTGTAGCGCCTACTCGGCGCGCGTAACGGGGTCATTTTCCCCGGTTCTGGACAGCCCTGCAGCCTCGAACGCCTCCGCGCGATCGCTGTAGAAGTCGACGCGCGCGATCCGTCCGTCGCGCACGGTCCAGACCGCGCCGGCCTGGATGGAAACCTCGGCGTAGCTGCCCTCCTGCCGGCCGAAGTCGCGGATCAGCACCAGTGCTTGGTCGCCGGCGTCGATCACGTCCTCGACCTCGACTCGATAGCTCTCCCATGGCGCCAGCCATTCGAGCCATATCTCTCTCAATCCCGGCAGGCCGGCCCCGGAGGGGGCCTCGAGCGATGTTCTGGCTACCGCCTCGAAGTCCGGATGTACGAATGGAGCCATGCCCCCGAGCAGGGCCTCCGCAAGCGCGTCATCGCGGAGCACCTGTGCGAGATCGACCTCGGGACCGGGCTGGAGCCGACGTACGAGCTCGGCGTTCTCTCGCGACATCTCTGCCCGGAAAGCTACCGGGGCGCCCGTAGGCGCCCCGGTGGAAGACCCAGACCTATCTTCTGCGGAAGCCAGGCGGCGAGTCCCCTCGCCACTAAGCCTCACCAGGATTCTCGTCCTACCGCGCCCGTGCCGATATGGGGTGGAGACCCCATATGTCCGCGAATGGCGGCTTCCGATTGACAGACAGACCGAGAATGACCCGCCGCGACGATTCGCTCATCGGCCAGGTCGTGGCCGCCAATGTCCTTCTCGTGGCGCTCACGCTGCTGGCGGCCAGTCTCGTGGCCGGTCTCGACCTTCAGGTGGCCAGCGAGCGCTGGCAGTTCCTCGTGCTGGCGCTGGCGATCATGCTCACCCTCTGCGTGAACATGTGGATGCTCCAGCGCCGCTTTCGCCCGTTGGAGCGCCTGATCGAGCGCATCGAGCAGGTCGATCCGGCCGCCCCCGGGGCGCTCGACCTCACCTCTGAGCGGCCGGCCGAGGAGATCGGCCGGCTGGCGGAGTCGTTCCGGCGCCTGCTCGAGCGCGTGGAGCAGGAGCGCCGTCGCTCGGGCCAGCTCGTGATGCGCGCGCAGGAGGAGGAGCGCCGCCGCCTCGCCCGGGACCTACACGACGAGGTGAACCAGGCCCTGACCGCGATCCTCCTGCGGCTCGAGGCACTCGCGCAGGAGTCCCCGCCCGAGCACGCGCAGGAGATGGCGGAGCTCAAGCGGCTCGTGAACCAGGCCATGGACGAGCTGCTGAACCTCGCGCGCCAGCTGCGCCCCTCGGCGCTCGACGACCACGGGCTGGTTCCCGCCATCGACGCTCAGCTGAAGCGCTTCGCCGCTCGCACCGGCGTCGAGGTGAGGATGCAGGCCCAGGGCGACGTCGAGGCGCTGGGCGAGGACGCGCAGACCGCCGTCTACCGCGTGGCGCAGGAGGCGCTGACCAACGCCGAGCGACACGCCGGAGCGACCGTCGTGGAGGTGGACCTGGAGGTGGCGCAGGACCGCACCGAGCTGCGCGTGCGCGACGACGGCGGCGGCTTCGACCCCGGTCGCGCCACTCGCACCGGGGACCCGGCGTCCCAGGGTCTCGGGCTCCGCGGAATGGCGGAGCGGGCCCGGCTCGTGGGCGGCGAGCTCGACGTGCGCTCCGCGCCGAACGGCGGCACCTCCGTAACGCTGAGGATCCGATGATTCGCGTCCTGATCGCAGACGACCACGGCATCGTCCGCTCGGGCCTGCGCATGCTGATCGACCGCCAGAAGGACATGCAGGTGGTGGCCGAGGCCGTGGACGGCGTGGGCGCCCTGGAGTCCAGCCAGGCGGCCCATCCCGACGTCGCGGTGCTGGACGTCTCGATGCCGCGCATGACCGGGCTCCAGGCCGCGCGCGAGATCCGCGCGCACGTGCCCGACACGCGCGTGCTGCTCCTGTCGATGCACGACGACGCGCACTACTTCGTGGAGGGGCTCGACGCCGGCGCCACCGGCTACGTGCTCAAGCGCGCGGCCGACACGGACCTGATCGAGGCGCTGCGCACGGTCGCGGACGGCAGGACCTTCCTCTCGAGCGACGCCCAGCGGACGCTGATGGAGGAGTGGCGCTCCGGCGCGAGGCCCGACCTCGAGGACCCGCTCACGCCACGCGAGCTCGAGGTGGTCAAGCTGATCGCCGAAGCGTTCACCAACCGTCAGATCGCGGAGACCCTCAGGGTGTCCGAGAAGACCGTCGAGTCGCACCGGGCCAACGTGCTCTCGAAGCTGGGCATGCGCGACCGCGTGGAGCTGGCGCGCTACGCGGTGCGTCGCGGGCTGGTCGAGCCCTAGCGCCCTACTCTGCTGGCCGTGCGCATCCGCTCCGGCCTCCAGGCCGGCGACATCGGCGCGGTCATCCGACTGCACGGGCTCATCTACGGAGCCGAGTACGGCCTCGACCGCCGCTTCGAGGCCGCGGTGGCCGCGCGGCTGGCCGAGCTGACGCACCGGGGCTGGCCTGGAGACGGCGAGGGCCTCTGGATCGCGGAGTCCGAAGCCGAGCCCGTCGGATCGGTCACGCTGGCCGACGAGGGCCAGGGCATGGCCCGCCTCGGCCACGTTGTGCTGAGTCCTGAGGCGCGCGGCCATGGCCTCGGCCGGCGGCTCGTCGAGGGGGCTCTCGCACGCGCGCGCGAGGCGCGCTACGAGCGGATCGAGCTGACCACCTTCAGCGAGCTCACGGCGGCGGCGCGCATCTATCGCGCGGCCGGCTTCGTGCGGGTGAGCTCCGGCGAGCGCTCACCGTGGGGGCGGCCGATCCAGATGGAGCGCTACCTGCTGGAGCTCTGAACTACCCTCGCCGAAGTGAACCCCAGGGTGGCGATCGCGCTCGTGCTCGTGGCCGTGTTCGCCCTCGGCGCCACGGTGCTGGCCGCCCGTGGCGGCACCGACGACGACACGCCGTCCAGCGGCGGCAGCGCCTTCGAGGGCGCCGTGATGCCGGCCGGCCTCAGGGCTCCGGACTTCGAGTTGCGAAACCAGGACGGCGACCCGGTCTCGATGCGGGCCCTGCGCGGCAAGCCGGTGGTCGTGACCTTCCTCTACACGCACTGCGAGGACACCTGCCCGGTGCAGGCCCAGACGGTGCGCGGGGCGCTCGACCTGCTCGGGCACGACGTGCCCGCCCTCGCCGTCGCGGTGGACCCGCCGCGCGACACCGAGGCCAGCGCCCGCGCCTTCCTCTCCGAGCAGCGCGCGCTCGGCCGGATCGACTTCGTGCTCGGCACCCGCCGCGAGCTCCGGCCGATCTGGGACGGCTTTCACATCGCGGCCCAGTCCGTGACCCAGGAGCACCAGGCGCGCTTCACGCTCGTGGACGCTCGGGGCTACCAGCGGGTGGGCTTCCCGGGCTTCGCGGCCACCCCCGAGGGCCTCGCACACGACCTGCGGATTCTCGAGCGAGAAACCTCCGAGTAGTCGCGCGGCGACCGCGTATCCTACCTCCGGGGTAGGTATTCCAAGATGATGTTCTCAACCAAAGCCGAGTACGGCGTGCGCGTGATGGCGCACCTCGCGCGAGAGGGCGGCGTCGACGCGGCTCCGGCCCCGATTCCGCTCGGCGCCATCGCCGACGCCGAGGGCCTCCCGCTGGCGTACCTCGAGCACCTCGTGCAGCGTCTGCGGCGCGCGGAGCTCGTGGAGTCTCGTCGCGGCGCCCGCGGCGGGTACTCGCTGGCGCGCCCGCCCTCGGAGATCAGCATGGCCGAGGTCGTGGAGGCGCTGGAGGGCGAGATCGCCCCGATCGAGTGCATCACGGCGGACGCCGACGGTGCGCTCGTATGCGCACGCGAGGGCGAGAGCCCATGCCCCACAAAGCTGCTGTGGACCCGGGTCCAGGGATCGATCGTTCGCACCCTGAACGACATGACGCTGGACGATCTGGTCCGCCCATTCTCGAAGGAGCCCAAGGAGAAGTTGACCGTATGAAGCTGGAGATCCAGAACCTGCACGTCCGCATCGAGGAGCGAGAGATCCTCCACGGCGTGAACCTGAGCGTGAAGAAGGGCGAGACGCACGCTCTGATGGGCCCGAACGGCTCAGGCAAGTCCACGCTCGCGAACACGCTGATGGGGAACCCCAACTACGAGGTCACCGAGGGCAAGATCCTCCTGGACGGCGAGGATCTCACGGAGGCCAGTCCGGACGAGCGCGCCCGCGCCGGCCTGTTCATGGCGTTCCAGTACCCGGCCACGATCCCGGGCGTGTCTGTGGCCAACTTCCTCCGCATGGCGGTGAACGCGCGCCGCGAGGAGCCGATCAAGGTCAAGGAGTTCGGCCAGGTGCTCGGCAAGAACATGGAGCTCCTGAAGATCGACCGTGCCTTCACGAGCCGCTACCTCAACGAGGGCTTCTCCGGCGGTGAGAAGAAGCGCGCGGAGATCCTCCAGCTCGCGATGCTCGCCCCGGACTTCGCGGTGCTCGACGAGACCGACTCGGGACTCGACATCGACGCGCTGCGGATCGTCTCCGACGGCGTGAACGCCCTGCGCGACGACGCGCGCGGCTTTCTCATCATCACGCACTACACGCGCATCCTGAGCTACGTGCGGCCCGACTTCGTGCACATCATGCTCGACGGCCGGATCGTCCGCGAGGGCGGCCCCGAGCTGGCCGACCAGCTCGAGGACAAGGGCTACGAGTGGGTCAAGGAGGAGGTGGCCGCGAGTGCCACCTAGCTTCGTAGAGGACAGACGGAAGGCGGCTCTCGCCGTCTACGAGGACGCGGAGGTCCCCACCTGGCGCCGTTCCGGCTTCTGGACCACAACCCTCCGCAACCTGGACGTGGACGCGCTCGAGCCGCGCCGCTACGAGGACGTCGACTCGGCGCTCGTGGACGAGCATCTCGGCGGCGAGGAGCACGCCGCCCTGATCGTCCAGCGCGGTGCCAGCGTCGTTCACACCGACGTGAGCGACGACCGCATCATCGTGATGCCGCTCGAGCATGCGATCGAGGAGCACCCCGACCTGGTGGAGCCCTGGTTCGCCAAGCGGCTCCCCCACGACGAGGGCAAGTTCCCCGCGGGCAACGCCGCGTTCTGGACCGGCGGAGTCTTCGTGTACGTGCCGCCCAACGTCCAGATCGAGAAGCCGATCCAGGCCGTCTGGCTGATCGACGAGCCCGGAACGGTCCAGTGGGCCCACACCCTGGTGGTGGTCGGCGAGAACGCCGAGTGCAAGATCCGCGAGTACTTCCTCGCCCCCGACTTCGAGGGACAGGCGCTCCACGCCGGAGCGTTCGAGCTGTACGCCCAGCCGGGCGCGCAGGTCAACCTGGCCCACTACCAGGACTGGGGCGCCGGCGAGGTGCACGACCTGTCGGTCCGCCGGGTCGAGATCGGGCGCGACGCTCGCGTCAAGTGGGTGCCGATCCATCTCGGCGGCCGCCTGACCAAGCAGACGCTCGACATCATCACCGCCGAGACGGGCTCGGACATGCGCCACACCGGCATGTACTTCACCGAGCGCGACGAGCACCTCGACCTGTTCACCAGCGACAGGCACGAGGCGGGCCACACCACCGGCGACACCGTCTGGAAGGGAGCGCTCACGGGGAGCTCGCGAGCCTCATACGAGGGCCTGATCCACATCCTGCCCGGCGCGCAGGAGACGGACACGTACCTGCAGACCCACCAGATCCTGCTCTCGCCGAAGGCAAAGGGCGACGCGATCCCGTCGCTGATCGTGGAGACCGACAACGTCAAGGCATCGCACGGAGGCACCGTCGGCGAGCTCGATCAGGACCAGATCTTCTACATGATGACCCGCGGCCTGTCGCGCGGCGAGGCGGTGCGCGTGTTGGTGGAGGGGTACTTCGAGGAGGTCGTGCAGCGCCTCGAGGATCCGGGTCTCGAGGACCTGGTCCGGCGCCGGATCGCCGAGAAGCTGAAGGGCGCCGAGGAGCAGGTGCGCGAGTTCATCGGGGAGCGGGCGGAGGCCGCCTGATGGGTGCCGTCACCGAGAGCCCGCTCGTCCACCTGCGCGCCGACTTCCCGGTGCTGGAGCGGGAGATCAACGGCCATCAGCTCGTCTACCTCGACTCCGCCGCGAGCGCGCAGAAGCCGCGCCAGGTGATCGAGGCGATGGACCGCTTCTACTCCCACTCCTACGGCACGGTCCACCGCGGCGTGTACGAGCTCGGCCGGGAGGCCACCGAGCTGTTCGAGGGCGCGCGCGAGCGCATCGCCGAGTTCGTGGGCTGGGACACCGACTGCTCGATCTTCACCCGCAACGCCACCGAGGCCATCAACCTCGTCGCGTACGCCTGGGGCCGCGGCAACGTCGGCCCCGGCGACGAGGTGCTCATCACCGAGATGGAGCACCACTCGAACATCGTGCCCTGGCAGCTCCTCTGCGAGGAGACCGGGGCGCGGCTGCGCTACCTGTCGGTGCCGGAGAGCGGCGAGCTGTCGCTCGACGAGCTCGACTCCGTGCTCGGCGAGGGCCGGGTGAAGCTGGTGGCGGTCGGGCACGTGTCGAACGTGCTCGGCACGATCAACCCCGTCGAGGAGATCGCGCGCCGCGCCCGCGCTGCCGGCGCGCTCACGCTCGTGGACGGCGCCCAGTCGGTGCCGCAGATGCCTGTGGACCTACGCGCGCTGGACGCGGACTTCTACGTCTGGACCGGCCACAAGGCGCTCGGGCCCACCGTCGGCATGCTGCACGGGCGGCGCGACCTGCTCAAGGGGATGCGGCCCTTCCTCGGCGGCGGGCACATGATCTCCCGCGTCGAGCGCGAGCACTCGACCTGGAACGAGCTGCCGTGGAAGTTCGAGGCCGGCACCAACGCGATCGCCGAGGCGATCGGGCTCGGCGCCGCCGTGGACTACCTGTCCGCGGCCGGGATGGAGCACGTCCGCGCGCACGAGCGCGAGCTCACCGCCTATGCGCTCGAGCGCCTGCCCGAGATCGACGGCCTCACGCTCTACGGCCCGACCAACGTGGACCGGCGCGGCGGCGTCGTTCCGTTCACGATCGAGGGGATGCACCCGCACGACATCGCGGAGCTGTGCGACCGCGAGGCGGTCTGCGTGCGCGCCGGCCACCACTGCGCCCAGCCGCTCATGCGCGTGCTCGGCGTGGGAGCCACGGCGCGCGCCTCGTTCCACGTCTACAACTCGCGCGACGACGTGGACCGGCTGGTGCACGCTCTGCACGGCGCGCGCGAGGTCTTCGGGCTGGGCGACTGAAATGGACGCTCTGTACCGGGACTACATCCTCGATCACTACAAGAACCCGCGGAACTTCGGGGAGCTCGAGCCGCACGACCTCGAGTGGCACGACCACAACCCGCTCTGCGGCGACGAGCTGGGCGTGCACATCGTGGTGGAGGACGGCAAGGTCGTGGACCTGCGCTTCCACGGGCAGGGCTGCGCGATCTCTCAGGCGGCCGCGTCGATCACCTCGGAGGAGATGATGGGCATGACGGTGGAGGAGGTCGGGCGGCTGGGCGCCGACTGGGTGATCGAACAGCTCGGCATCGAGATCTCCCCCACGCGCCGCAAGTGCGCGCTGCTGTCACTGAAGGTCATGCGCGGCGCCACCACCGGCGACGCCTCCTGGCCCGAGTAGCCGCTAGCCCGCGGCCGCGGTCGACTTGTCGGAAGCGGTCGCGGGATTGGCCTTGGCCCAGGCGATGATGTTGCGCGAGTCCTGGATCACCTCGTCCTCGTCGGTCACGAGCACCGGCACGATGTTCTGGCCGGTCAGCTCGCGGATCTTCGCGCGCGTCGGGTTGAGGGTGGAGCCGAGGACGCCCAGGCCGTAGACCTTTTCGACCTCCGGATCCCAGCCCGCCTCGCGCAGGGCCTCGTGGGCGTTGCGGCACGGATGGCCCCCCGGACGCGGTGAGCCGAACGTGCCCCAGCAGACATAGAGCTTCATGGGCGCAGCCTATTGCCCAGGCGCTGGAAGGCGCCGTAGCGCCGCACCAGCAACGGCGAGTCCCACGTCTTCTGAGCGAGCACACGCAGCCTCGGCGCGATACCGCGCGCGGTCTGAGCGTCGGTCTCGCCGTCGGGATCGTCGTTCCACACGTGCAGCTCCGACCCCAGGTTGCGGCGCGAGCCGCGTGGCAGGACCACCGGGGGAGTGCCCGGCGGCTCGAGGCCGAATGCGAGACCGTGGAAGCGGTTGACCGCCCAGGACTCGTAGGCGATCCGCATCGAGGCGTGGAGCCCGCCGAGGGCGCCGACCACGTAGTACGTCGGCCACCAGCCGGCGTTCAGGATCCGGTGTCCCTGGGCCAGCAGGGTGCGCGGGCCGGGGCCGGTGTGGCCGGCCCACCAGTCCACGACCACGTCGCGGCGCAGCCGCACGGCTCGCCCGTCGGATAGGCCGTCGTTCCAGACGCGCAGCGTCCGGCCGCGCGAGCGCACGAGCCTGTCCATCCAGTTGATGAAGCCGAGGTACGCGTCCGCCCCGTTGGCCCGGGGGCCGAAGTGCGCACGGGCGTAGCGCTCGAGCTGCGGGTAGAGCGCGTAGTCGTCCGGCAGCAGATACTCGTCGGCCCCGCCGTGCCAGTACCGGCCGGGAAACAGGTCGATGTACTCGAGGATCAGATCGCGCGCGAACCTGCGCGCGGCGGGCAGCGTCACGTCGAGCCGCGTGCGTTCGCGCTTCCCCGGGTTGGCGAGCTGAAGGCGGGGATGCGCGGCGAGGGCCGCTCCCATGTGGCCCGGCATGTCGATCTCCGGGATCACGCGGATGTGGCGTGCCTGCGCGTAGGCCACGAGGCTCCTCACCTGGCGCTTCGTGAGATGGGCGTCGGACACGATCTCCGGATGCGAGCGGCTGGCGATCCTGAAGCCCTGGTCGTCGGAGAAGTGCAGGTGCAGCTGGTTGAGCTTGAGGTAGGCCAGCTCGCGGATCCGCGCGCGCAGCCAGCGCGGGCTGAAGTACCTGCGGCCGTTGTCGAGCATCAGGCCGCGCTCGGGATAGCGCGGCCAGTCGCGCGCCGTGCCCGCCGGGATCGAGCGCTTGCGCCGCAGGAGCTGGACGACGCTGCGGGTGCCGTAGAACGCGCCGGCGGCGGTGCGCGCCTGGATGCGCAGCACGGGGCCTACCTCGAGCCGGTAGCCCTCCCTCCCCAGCTTCCGGTCGGGGGCGCCGAGCGCCAGCTCGATGTCCCCGGGCTGCGCGGCGACGCCGGCCAGGACCGGATGCCGCCGGCCGAGGTCCGCGCCCAGCAGCCGCGCCTCGGCCAGCGGGCCGCCCGCGGGCACGACGATCCGCGCCGAGTCGCGCAGCACGAACGCCCCCGGGGCCGCGCGCCACTCGCGCAGGGCGGGGATCGTGGCCGGCCGCGCGGCGGTGGCGTGCGGCGCGGCCGCTCCGGCAACGAGGACCGCCGCCGCGGCGGCGGTCGTGATCAGTCGACCAGACACGTCACCGCGTCCGGCACCGGGCGCACGAACACACGCGCGCCCACCTCGTGCAGCTCGAGCGATGGCAGCTGCACCAGCACGGTCCGGCCGCCCTCGTGGCGCAACCGGTAGAGCACGTCGTGACCGCGGAACTCGCGCGCCACGACCTCGGCGTTGCCGCTGTCGTCGGCGCGCAGCTGAAGCTGCTCGGGGCGCACCGCCACGTGCACCGAGCCGCTCGCCGGGGCGCCCACGTCGAACACGCCCAGCTCGGTCTCCACGCCCGACCCGTGGGCCACGCCGGCGAGCACGTTCACATCGCCCACGAAGCCTGCGGCCCAGCGGTTGGCCGGGCGCCCGTAGACCTCCTCGGGGGTGCCCACCTGCACGATCCGGCCCTCGCGCATGACCGCGACCCGATCGGCGAGCGAGAGCGCCTCCTCCTGGTCGTGGGTCACGAGCAGCGCCGTGGCACCCGCGTCCCGGAGGATCAGCTCCACCTCGCGGCGCAGGCCGGCACGCAGAGTCGCGTCGAGGCTCGAGAAGGGCTCGTCCAGCAGGATCAGCTCGGGAGCCGGGGCGAGCGCGCGAGCCAGTGCCACCCGCTGGCGCTCGCCACCCGACAGCTCGTGGGGGTGGCTGTCTGCCTTGTGCTGCAGACCGACCAGCTCGAGCGTCCGCTGGGTGATGCGCTCGCGCTCCTCGCGCTCGCGGCGCGAGAGCCCGAACGCCACGTTCGACTTTACGCTCAGGTGCGGGAACAGCGCGTAGTCCTGGAAGACGATCCCCACCGGGCGCTTCTCCGGCACCACGAAGCACTCCGGCCCGGCCAGCTCGCGGCCCCCCACCGAGATCCGCCCCGCGTCCGGACGCTCGAACCCGGCGACCAGGCGGAGAAGGGTGGTCTTGCCGCAGCCGGACGGCCCGAGCACGGCCATCAGCTCGCCACGCGCGATCTCGAGGGTCACGTCCTGCACGGCTCGAACCGGGCCGAACGACTTCGCCACCCCGCTGAGGACGACGTCGCTCACGCGGGCACCGCCTCGCGCTCCGCCTCGGCCCAGCTGCCGGCCGCCTGCGCGGCCTCGAGCTCGGCGCCGCCCCGGCCCGACAGCCGGATCATCAGCGCCACCGGCAGCAGGCCCACCACCACGATCAGGAGCGCCGGCAGCGCCGCCGTCTCGAACAGCGACTCGGTGGTGGCCTGCCAGACCGCCACCGCGAGGGTGTCGCCGTCGAGCGGGCGCAGGAGGAGCGTGGCGGGCAGCTCCTTCATCACCTCGGTGAACACGAGCAGGCCGGCCGTGAGCAGGCCCGTGCGCATGAGCGGAACGTGCACCCGCGCCACCAGGTCGATGCGATCGGCGCCGAGCCCGCGCGCCGCCTCGTCGAGCTCGCGCGGGACCCGCAGCAGACTGGACTCCACCGCCCCCCAGGCGAGGGCGAGAAAGCGGACGAGGTAGGCGCAGAAGAGTCCGATCACGGTTCCGGTGAAGATCAGGCCGGTGTCCAGGCCGAAGACCGACCCGGCGGCGTCGCCGAGGCGATGGTCGACCCAGGCCAGCGGGACGATCACCGCCACCGCCACGACGGACCCGGGCAGCCCGTAGCCGATCGTAGCCACCCGCGCCGCGCCGCCCGCCACGCGCGAACGGCTGCTTCTCACTCCGTACGCGAGGGCGAGCGCGACGATCGGGACCAGCACGGCGCTCATGACCGACAGCAGCAGGCTGTTGCGGGTGGCCGTGGCGAACTCGGGGGCGAGCAGCCCGTCCTGGATCGACTGCACGGACCAGACGCCAAGCTGGGCCAGCGGCGCCGCCACCACGAGGCCCACGAGCGCGAGCGGGACCACCACCGCCGCCACGGCCGCCGGCCCGTGCAGCCTGATCGGCGGCACGAGGTCCCCGCGCGAGGCGTTGTGGTGGAAGCGCGCACGCCCGCGCGCCAGTCGCTCCAGCACGAGCAGGAGCAGGGTGACCGAAACGAGCAGCGTCGCGAACTGCATCGCGGCCTCGCGGTCGAACGCGTTGAACCAGACTCGGTAGATCGCGTCGGTGAACGTCCGCACGCCCAGCAGGTTGACCGTGCCGAAGTCGGCCAGCGCCTCCATGAGCGCCAGCGCCACGCCGCCGAGGATCGCGGGGCGGGCGAGCGGCAGCGCGACCCGCACGATCGCCCTCCCGCGCGACATGCCGAGCCCGCGGGCCGCCTCGAGGAGCGTGCGCGAGACACCCAGGAACGAGGCCCTCGTCAGCAGATACACGTACGGGTAGAGCACGAGCGTGAAGATGCAGACCGCGCCCAGGGACGAGCGCACGTTCGGCACGTCCAGCCCGAGCGCGAAGAGCGTGAACACGTAGCCGGGCATGGCGAGCGGAAGCACCAGGATCCACTCGATCCAGGCGCGCCCCGGGAAGTCGCAGAACGACACGAGCGCGGCGAGCGACGTGCCGAGCACCAGCGTGCCGATCCCCACCCCCACGAGGAGGATTGCGGTCGCCTCGATCGCCTCCGGCAGGAAGCCCGAGTACTTCGAGAGGGCGCCGGGGGCCACGATGAAGCTGAGCGGAAGCCCCACCAGCGGACCGGCTATGAGCACTGCGCAGACGACGGTCAGAACGGTGGCCCCGTCCGGCCGCCGCCGGGTGGGAGTCAGTCCCACCCCACCTCCTCCATCAGCAGGAGCGCGTCCTCGAGGTGCTCGCCGGCGCCCTGCACGTCGATCGGGTCGCGCTTGAAGCTGCCGAACTGCGCGATCTCCTCGGCCGGCTCCACGTCGGGGTCGGCCGCGAACTCGAAGTTGTTGTGCGCGAACACCCGCTGCTGGGCGGGCTCGGTCAGGTAGCGCATCAGCTCGATGTCCTTGGTCCGCTGGTCGGTGCCCTTGACCACGCCGAGGCCCGACAGGTTCACATGGGTCCCGCGGCCGTTCTGGTCCGCCCACACGGGCGCCACCGGGAAGTCCGGGTCCTCCTCGAGCTCACGGCCGAGGTAGTACGAGTTCGTGAGCCCCACGTCGCACTGCCCGTCGACGATCGCGTCCAGCACGTCGGTGTCCGAGCCCAGGATCTCCGGATCATTGGCCATCCAGCGCCGGAGCATCGCCTCGGTCTTCTCTGGGCCGTCCTTCGCCAGCCGGTCGGCGACGAACGACACGTTGTAGTCGCTGGTGCCCGAGCGCAGGCAGAGCTTGCCCTTCCAGCGCGGGTCGCCCAGGCCGGCGTAGGTGGTCACGTCGTTCGGGCCCACGCGCTCGGTCGAGCGCATGATTGTGCGCGCCCTCACCGTGAGCCCGAACCAGTGGCCGCCGGGGTCGCGCAGATCGGCCGGGACGTTGCGGTTCAGCTCCGGGTCGTCGACCTTCTCGAGCAGACCCGACTCGGTGGCGCGCCAGAGGTTCGCCGCGTCAACGGTGATGAGCATGTCGGCACGCGTCTCGTCGCCCTCGCTGCGAATGCGCTCATAGAGCTCGGACGCCTCACCGCCGAAGAGCGTGAGCTTCGTGTCCGTCTTCGAGGCGAACTGCTTGAAGGGCTCCTCCTCGCCGTAATGCGAGCGCGCCGTGTAGACCACGAGCCGGTCTGAGGAGGAGCCGGAGGTGGCCACGACCACCCCGACGAACCCGGCTACGATGAGCACGGCGCCCGCCGTCACCAGCGCGATCAGCCTCCTGCGCGACACGCGCGTTAGGGTACCCTAACCGGCTGCTCCAGGGTCCCCACGAGTGTCGTCAACCGTCCCCGGCATCGTTAGAATGCCTAGCTCGGACCTCGGAATTGGATTTGGGAGCTAATGGCTAGTACCGACAAGACCAGAGTTGCGCGCCCGAGCGCGATCAAGGAGAACGAGCAGGGACAGTTGGTGGCCCGCACGGGGATCTCCCGCGAGGTCATCGACGAGCTGTCGCGCATCAAGGGCGAGCCCGAGTGGATGCGCGAGAAGCGGATCAAGTCCTACGAGATCTTCGAGCGCAAGCCCATCCCCACGTGGGGCGTGGACCTGTCCGACCTCGACCTCTCGACGCTCGTCCTGTATTCGCCGCCCGAGGCCGGCATGTACGACAGCTGGGACGACGTCCCCACGAACATCAAGGACACCTACGAGAAGCTCGGCATCCCACAGGCGGAGCGCGAGCACCTCGCCGGCGTGGTCGGCACCTGGCGCCAGGAGCCCTTCTACGAGGGCCTCAAGAAGGAGTACGCCGACCAGGGCATCCTCTTCTGCGCCATGGACACGGCGGTCACCGAGCACGAGGACCTCGTGCGCGAGCACTTCATGAACAAGTGCGTGCCGCCCCAGGACAACAAGTTCTCGGCCCTGCACGGCGCCGTCTGGTCAGGTGGCTCGTTCCTCTACGTGCCCAAGGACGTGAAGGTCGACCTCCCGCTCCAGGCCTACTTCCGCATGGAGGGCTCGGGCGAGGGCACCTTCGAGCACACCCTGATCATCGCCGACGAGGGCTCCGAGCTGAACTACATCGAGGGCTGCACCGCCCAGACCTACTCGGTCAACTCGATGCACTCGGCGGTCGTCGAGATCTTCGTGAAGGAGGGCGCCAAGGCCCGCTACACGACGGTCCAGAACTGGTCGAAGGACGTCTTCAACCTCAACACCAAGCGCGCCATCGTGGAAGCGCACGGAACGGTGGAGTGGGTCGGAGGCTCGATGGGCGCCAAGAAGGTCATGCTCTACCCGGGCTCCTTCCTCATGGGCGAGTACGCGCGCGCCGACCACCTGAACGTGGGCGTCGCCTCCGGTGACGTGTGGAAGGACACCGGCGCCAAGGTCCTTCACCTCGCGCCCAACACCACCTCGAACATCCTCGCCAAGTCCATCTCCAAGGACGGCGGGATCATGGGCTACCGCGGCCTGGTCCGGATGGGCCACAACTCGCAGGGCTCGAAGGCCCGCGTCCAGTGCGACGGCCTGATGATGGACGACCGCTCGCGGTCGGACACCTGGCCCGACATCCAGATCCAGAACCCGCACGTGACCGTCGCCCACGAGGCCGTGGTAGGCAAGATCTCCGACGAGCAGCTCTTCTACCTCCAGTCCCGCGGACTGACCGAGGAAGAGTCGGCGGCCATGATCGTGAACGGCTTCATCGAGCCGGTCACGAAGGAGCTGCCGATGGAGTACGCCGTCGAGCTGAATCGCCTGATTCAGCTCGAGATGGTCGACTCGATCGGCTAGGCGGGCGGGCGCCTCGTTGGCGCCCCCCTTGGTTCTGAGGTCTACTGCGGCTGGGTTGGGCGGCTCTGGGTCACACCAGGGTGGTCTCCCGTTGCACTCGGGCGACCGAACGTGGGGCGGCTTGGCCGCTGCGTCAACTAGAGGCCCTATGCGGGCACCTAGGTGACACAGCGCCGTCTTGCGCTCCGGCTCGGCGCAACGGCGACCACCCGAAGGTGACGCCCGCTAGCGCTTGAACGGGCGCTTCGGTGACTTCACGGCGCCGCCGTTCGGCTTCTCGTAGACCGGCAGGCGCAGCTTCAGGCCGGACACGGCGATCGACCAGTCGAAGTTCGACGGGCGGCCGTAGGGCGAGTCGCGTCCCACCAGCTCGAGCTTCGGCACGTGGCCGGCGGCGAAGCGCCAGCCGTTGGGGTGAAGCTGGAAGACCTGGTGCTTGCCGGGACGCGGGCGGTAGAGCGCGCGGGCCACCAGCGTCTGGGTGGCGCCGCCGGGGGCCACGTCCCAGAGCCGCGCGGCCAGCGCCGGCTCTCGGCCGGTGACCGCGAAGCGGGCACTGAGCACCGGTGATCCGAGCAGCGTGTAGCCCTTGCCGGTGGCGGCGGGCAGGCGGTAGGCGGCCGTGCCCGGCTCGTCCGCGGCGGGCGTGGCCGCGCAGGCGCCCTGGCCGGTGATCGGATCGATGGCGCGTGACACAGCCTGGTTGCCCGAGCTCGACAGGACGGTGTGAGCCCCGGAGGCTCCGAAGCGCACCTCGCCGCGGCTGAGCGAGCTCCAAGTCTTGGCCCGGTAGGGCCCGCCCGACGGAGCGGTGCGCGGACAGGTCTGGGTCAGGGCCTCGACGCCCCGGAGCACCCGTACGCGCTTGCCCTTCACGTAGTGGTCGAACCACTGATGGATCCGCCGCGAGAGCAGGGCCGTGTCGGCCTCCTTGGCCTGGCCGCGCGGATGCCCGTAGTCGAAGTGCAGCTGGGAGACCGCGGCGCGCGGGTACTTGGAGAAGACCCTGTTCGCGTAGCGCACCGCCTCATCGGCCGGGAACAGGTCGTCGGTGAAACCGTTCGAGATCAGGACCGGCGCCGGCGGGACGCTCATCTTGAGGTAGTACGCCGAGTGGTTGTGGGCGATCTCGCGCGAGAGAGCGCGAATGGCCGGATTCCCGGCGTAGGGCTCGCCGGCGGACTCAAGCTCGAACCACCCGGTCAGGTCGGCGCTCGGATCGACGCCCTTGGGCGAGTAGAACCCCGTGGCCATCCCCGAGCCGTAGAGGATGTTCTGGTAGCTCAGCTTCATGATCCCCAGCGGCACCAGGTCATCGGTCGGACTCGTGACCTCGGTGTCCAGCGTGCCGCCGTTCGGCGTGAGTGAGTGCACGAGGTCGGACCACGGGATCGTCGGGGCCGCAGCCGCGATCTCCATCCGCTTCCCCTTGGGGCTGCGCCAGGGCACGTACTTCCCGTTCTTGAGCCGCACGCGGTTGCGCAGCGTCGCGAGGATGAGCGACTGGCCGCCTCCGTACGAGCCGCCTGTCACGCCGATCTTGCGCGGCGCGACGATGCCCTGGTCGGCGAGCAGGCCGGCAAGGTACTGGGAGTCGCGGGCCTCGTAGCGCGAGTCCGACAGGTGCACCCAGCCTCGCCCGCACCCATTCGGATCGGCCGTGCGCGAGGCGATCGAGCCGCACGAGTCGCCGAAGCCGCGCGCGGAGTAGTTGAGCACCGCGTAGCCGTCCTCGGCCCACTCCTTCGACGAGCCGAGCCCCGACTTGCTGCCGGCCCAGCCGTGCAGCTGGATGACCAGCGGGAGGTTCTTGGAGCGCGTGGCCGGCAGGGTCACGTTCGCGTCGATCGGCACGCCGTCGAAGGTGGGCACGCGTGTGGCGATCGACCCCTCGCAGAAGCGCACGCCCTCGCTGGGCGTGCACGCGAGCTTCCCGAACGGCTTCACCGCGGCGCTGCCCGCCCAGGCGGCGCTCGGAAGGGCGAGCGCGGCGGCGATCACGCAAGCCGCGCCCAGCATCCGAACGTGCGCTCTCCTCCCCATCGGGGCGAGCATAACCGACGCACTCGCGGCTCAACGAACGCCCGCCGGATGCCGATGTCCAGTCCGTGAGCGTCAACGACCTCGTGCTCGTGCAGGGCATGCACGACACCCGCCTGGCCCTCACCCGCTGGAACAAGCGGCCCTGGGCCGTGCTGCGCCCGTGGCTGGGCCTCAGCCTCCTCATCTCGGGGTTGCTCCTGATGGCGGTTTACATCGTGGCCACCCTCACCACCCCGGACAGCTCCCGTTACGTGATCCCGGGCGTGAACAGCGACGCCGACTTCATCGACTACCTGCACGTGCTGTACCGCAACTCGCTCGTGCTCGCGCTCCACGCGATGGCCTGCGTCGCGGGCTTCATAGCCGGCAGCGCCCTTCCGCTCTCCGCATCGCACCGAAGCGGCCTCGACCGCTGGGTGCACGAGAAGGCGGGGCCGTTCGCGATCGCCTTCGTGCTGTGCGCCACCGCGTTCTCGCTGTGCACCCAGGCCTACCTGATCGGCTCGGGCGCATCCACCATCGCGGCCCAGTTCGGCATCGGGCCGGGGCTGCTCCTGCTGACGCTTCTCCCGCACGCGCTTCCCGAGCTGGTCTCGCTCTTCCTGCCGCTGGCGGCGTGGATCGTCGCGAGCCGCCGCGACGACTGGCAGGACCTGCTGGCGGCCACCGCGGTCACGGTCGCCATCGCGGTACCGGTGCTGCTGGCGGCCGCCGCGGTGGAGATCTATGTGTCCCCGCACCTCCTGAACGCGGTGTCCACCGAGAACCCCCCGCTCCTCGGCGGCCCCTGAAAGCAAACGGGGCGGCCCTGAGGCCGCCCCGTTCGGAGACTCAGTCTCGGGTCAGGCCTTTAGCACTTCTTGTCCTTGGTGGCCTTGAACGTCTCGCCCTGCTCGTCGATGAAGGTTGCCTGGATGGCGCGCTTGCCACCCTTGCATCCGACCTTCGAGTAGAAGCCGACCTTGCGGGTCTTGCCGCCGATCTTCTTCTTGGCCGTCTTCTTCAGGATCGTCGACACCGTGTTGCGCACGGTGGTGTCGAGGCCCGACGGGTGCAGCAGCTCGGGCGGGACCGTGAAGCGCAGGTCGTCCGCCGGCAGTCCGCCGATCTTGGTCAGCACGAACTTCGCCTTGATCGCGCCGTGGATCGCGGTCGGGCAGTTGATCGTCTTGTCGTCCGGGCTCTGAAGCGCGGGCTCCTTGGGATCGCCGTCCAGCCGGATCGCCATGCCGCCGTTCTTCCCGACGCCACTGATGTTGTAGAGGCCGAGCTTCAGGTTGCAGAAGATCTTCACCGTGGGCGAGGTGCTCGGGCCCACGACGTTCTGCACGAGGCCGCTACCGACCTTCGCCTTCTTACACGCCGGCGAGATGCTGCCGTCGCGGTTCGCCTGCGAGTACGTGCAGGTCTTGAACAACTCGGGGTACGTGATGAGCCCCTCGGAGCCGATCGCGTACTGCTCGATCGGCGTTCCGCGCACCGTGGGATCGTCGCTCTCGACCTGGAAGTCGAACTTGAGCTGGATCGGCGTCGGCTTGCTCTTCGAGCCCTTGCCGCCGGGCTTGGTGCTGCCGTCCACTGTGTAGACGTTCGCGGCCAGCGCGACGCTGACGAGCGTTAGCGCTGCAATCGCAGTCAGAACTGCGATGGAAAGCTTCCGCATTCCTTCTCCTCCTCGAATAAGACGGGTGTGAAGTGAGACGACCCGTCCGATTCTCGGCATGCGAGAGCACGGCGGGACGATCGGAGCCTATAACACGCCCACAAGCAAATCGATGCGTATGCGGTGACGCTTTCGGTCCGGCATCCTTCGCGCTCGTGAGACCACCCGCGGAAGCCGAGATCTCAGCGCCCGAGTTCCCGTCCGGCCTGGACTGGCTCGGCGTTCCGTTCCTGAGGATGGACCGCCTGATCGGGCAGCATGCGGTGCTCGTGGAGTTCTGGGACTTCGCCCGCGTCCACTCCCTGCGAACCCTCCCCTACCTGCGCGCCTGGCACGAGCGCTACGCCGAGGCGGGCCTCCAAGTGGTCGGCGTGCACTCCCCCGGCTACTCGTTCGGGCGCGACCGGGAGCTCGTGGAGCGCGCGGTGGAGCGCCTCGAGCTTCCCTATCCGGTGCTGCTCGATCCCGACCTCGCGGTCTGGCGCCTGTACGGGAACCGGGGCTGGCCGGGGCGCTATCTCTTCGACCGCAGGAGCCTGCTGCGCTTCGTGCACTACGGCGAGGGCGCGTATCCGGAGACAGAGCTGGCCATCCAGGAGTGCCTGCGCGAGGTGGACTCCGAGGTGGAGCTGCCGGAGCCGCTCGAGCCGCTCAGGCCGGAGGACGCTCCCGGCGTCCTGATGGAGCCGCAGACGGCCGACATCGCCCTGCCCGCGGACCGGGAGCGGGTTGAGCTGGTGCGCGACTGGAACGAGGGAGAGGACTGGCTGGAGGCCGCCGACGCGGGGGCGGCCGCGGAGTTCACGTTCAGCGCCGGGGGCGCCTTCGCGGTCCTATCGGGGGGTGAGGTCGAGCCGGGGCTCTACGAGACCGACGGCACGGTCACCGCGGCGTCGCCGGGCCTGCGACTCCACGGCGTGCAGTTCATCCCTGCGCCGCCAGCGCCTTCCGGATCTCGCGAGGGAGCATGAAGCGCACGTCCTCCTGCACGACCTCGAACTCCGACACGTCGCTGGTGCCGCGCTCGCGGAAGAAGTCCACCAGGCGCTGAACGAGCTCCTCGGGCGCGCTCGCGCCCGAGCTGATGCCGACCACTCGCTTGCCCTCGAGCCACTCCTCGCGTACCTCGTGCTCGTTGTCCACCAGGTGCGCGTCCGCGCCGTGGTCACGCGCGACCTCCACCAGCCGGTTCGAGTTCGACGAGTTGCGCGAGCCGATCACGAGCACGAGATCGCACTCGCGCGCCATCTGGCGGACGGCCAGCTGGCGGTTCGTGGTCGCGTAACAGATGTCATCGCTCTTGGGCCCGGTGATGGACGGGAAGCGCTTGCGCAGCCGCTGGATGATTCGATCGGTCTCGTCGACGGAGAGCGTCGTCTGCGTGAGGTACGCAAGCCGCTCGGGATCCTCGACCTCGAGGTTGTCCACGTCCTCCTCGGTCTCGATCAGGACGAAGTGGTCGGGGGCCTCGCCCATCGTGCCCTCCACCTCCTCGTGGCCCTGGTGCCCGACGAGCACGATCGTGTAGCCCTCCGCCGCGAACTTCTTGGCCTCCACGTGCACCTTCGTCACGAGCGGGCAGGTGGCGTCGACAGTCCTGAGGCTGCGGGCCTCGGAGTTGGCGTGCACGCTCGGCGCGACGCCGTGGGCCGAGAACACGACCGTCTCGCCCTCCGGCACGTCCGTCTCCTCCTCCACGAACACCGCTCCCCGGGCGCGCAGCTGCTCGACCACGTGCTTGTTGTGCACGATCTCCTTGCGCACGTACACGGGCGGGCCGTAGAGCTCGAGCGCCCGCTCGACCGCCTGCACGGCGCGATCCACGCCGGCGCAATACCCGCGCGGGGCGGCGAGCAGCAGCTTCTCTGGAGTAGCGAGAGCCATTCGGGTCAGAGGCTAGCGAGCAGCCTGAGCACGGTCTCCCCCGTGACGTCGAGGCTGCGCTCGGAGACGGCGGAGAGGTCGTCGCAACGCTGGTGGAAGCAGTCGAAGTCGAAGTCGATCAGGTCGATGGAAGGGACACCCTGTTCGAGGAACGGAAGGTGGTCGTCGAGCAGGCTCCCGCCCGTCTCCGCGGGGAACGCGCCGGCCGTTCCGACCCGCCGCGCCGCGGCGCGGAGGCGTCCCCAGAGCTCGGCGTCCGAGGTGCCCTCGCGCGGTATGCGCAGCCGCCGGTCGCCAACGAAGTCGAGGAGCACCATCGCCCGCGCGTCCCGGTAGCGGCGGGCGGCGACCTTGCTGCCCCGGAGGCCCTTCTGGGCGAACAGCTCGTCCGGCGTGCCGCGCGGGCTCTCCTCGCCGTCGAAGAGCACGACGACGACGGTACGCCGGAGGCTGCGCGGGCGGATCGTGCGGGCCAGCTGCACCGCGACGGCGGTGCCCGAGGCACCGTCGTTGGCGCCCACGAAGCCGGGGCTGTCCTTCGTGTCGTAGTGCGCGCCGAGCACCACGAACCCCTTCCCATGGCCCTGCACGCGGCCGACGACGTTGCGGAGGCCGCCGGGCACAGCCTGGTAGCGGCCCTCCGGGAGAAGCCGCCTGAGCCGTCGCGGCCAGGCGCCGCGACTTGCGCGAGCCGGCCGGCCGCGGCCCCATCTCGACCTGCTCCCGCAGCAGGCTGTAGGCGGCCGCGGAATCGAAGCGGTCCACGTGCGGGCGCGCGGGCGCCGCGGACGAGGTCTCGTCGTCACCGCAACCGCTTGCCGCCGGCACGAGCGCGGCCGCGACGAGCAACAGCGGAAGACCGGCGGTCGGAATGAACCGCTTCATGCGGCAATTGTGGCGAGCGGCTCGGTCCCCGGGTAGGCTCCGCCCCGTGGACAAGCAGGCTCACAGGTCCCGTCTGACCGCCATCGACGCGTCGTTCCTGCACCAGGAGAAGCAGTCGTCGCACATGCACGTGGGCGCTCTCGTGACCTTTGAGGGCCCGCCACCGGCGCGCGAGGCGTTCATCTCGCACATCGACGCCAGGCTGGGCCTGATCCCGCGCTACCGCCAGCGCCTGGCGTTCCCGCCGCTCGAGCTCGGCCGGCCGTTCTGGGTGGACGACCCGAGCTTCAACCTGCACTACCACGTGCGCCACACCGCGCTGCCGCGGCCGGGCAGCGACGAGCAGCTGCGCGAGCTCACGGGCCGCATCTTCTCCCAGCGGCTGGATCGCTCGAAGCCCCTGTGGGAGCTGTGGATCGTCCAGGGACTCGAGCGCAACCGGTTCGCGCTGATCTCGAAGACGCACCACGCGCTGGTGGACGGCGTCGCGGGCGTGGACATCGCCACGGTCCTGTTCGACCTCTCCCCGGTGCCTCCGGAGGATCCCCCGGAGGACCACTGGACCCCCGAGCCCGAGCCGTCGGACGTGGAGCTGGCTGCCGAGGGCGTCAAGGGCCTCGTCCGCACGCCCTTCGAGGTGGCGGGTCGCGCTCTCGGGGCGCTGGGCCGCCCCGGCCGCTCGGTCGAGCAGCTGCGCGAGGCGGCCGAGGGAATCGGCGAGATCGTGTGGGCGGGCATGAACCCGGCCCCCGACGTGCCCCTCAACGTGCCGATCGGCCCGCACCGGAGGGTCTGGTGGGTCGAGAGCCGGCTGAGCGACTTCAAGGCGATCAAGGACGTCCTCGGGGGCACGGTCAACGACGTGGTGCTCGCGATCGTGGCGGGCGCGCTCGGGCGCTGGCTGCGTGGGCGCGGCGTGCGCACCGAGGGTCTCGAGCTGCGTGCGCTGGTGCCGGTGTCGATCCGCGCCGCCGACGAGCACGGCTCCCTCGGCAACCGGATCGCGGCCATGCGCGGCCCGCTGCCCGTCTACGCGGACGATCCGGTCGAGCGGCTGCGCCTCGTGCGCGCCGGCATGTCGGACCTGAAGGAGTCGAAGCAGGCGCTCGGCGCCGAGGTGATCGCAGGGCTCACGGGGTTCGCCCCGCCGACGCTGCTGGCGCAGGCCTCGCGGCTCAACTTCTCCACGCGCCTCTTCAACCTGATCGTGACCAACGTGCCGGGACCGCAGTTCCCGCTCTACATCCTCGGGCGTGAGATGGAATCGATCGTGCCGATCGCGTTCCTGCCCGAGAACCACGCGATGGCCATCGCGATCATGAGCTACAACGGCAAGCTCCACTTCGGCCTGCTCGGCGACTACGACGCCATGGGCGACCTCGAGACGTTCGGGGGCCACCTCGAGGACTGCCTCGCGGAGTTGCTCAAGACCGCCAAGAAGAAGTCTGCCGGATCCAGGCCCGCTGCCGGGAGCAACGGAGGGCGCAAGCCCGCCGCGGGGCGCAAGGCCGGCACGCGCAGGCCGGCTTCGGCAGAGGCCCGCTCCAGCGGCAGCGAGAGCTCGGACTAGCCCGAAGCCGCGGCCGCGGGGGCACGGTGCTCCGCCGCCAGGCCCCGAGCCAGCTCGAGCGTCCGCTCGTCGAGCTCGGCTGGCACCAGATCGCGCTCGCGCGCGTACTCGGCGAGCAGCGCGTCGCGCACCCGCTCCCACGTGACTCCGGGGGCCTCAGCCGCCACCTCGCCCGTCGTCGCCGGATCCCAGTCGAGGCCTAGCGCCGCGTAGACGGGCAGGAGCACCTCGCGCACCCGGGCGGCGTCACTCACCACGATCACGGAGCCCACGTGGGCCGCGCCGGCGATCAGGCGCTGCCCCACGCCGCCGAGCTTCCGCTCTCCGCGCGCGCTCACGCTGTAGGTGCCCGGGCAGTACTCGCCCTGCACCTCCCCCACCCGGGCGTCCACTCCGAGCCCGCTCAGCGCGCGGGCCAGCAGGTTGGCCGTGAGCTCGAACCGCTGTCTGATCCCGGCACGCGGGGTGGCCTCGGGCACCGCGTGGGCAATCCCGATCGTCCCCTCGTGGAACACGGCGGCGCGCCCGCCCGCGAGCCGCAGGACCGCCTCGAAGCCCTGCCCGCGGGCCGCGGTCACGGCACCGGCGTAGCCGGCGGCCACGGCGTCCTGCTTGCCGAACGCCACCATTCGCGGAGGCCGTGCGAGGCGAAGGGTCTCCGGGAGCTCTCCCGCGCCCACGCGCACGAGGAGCGCCCGCCACGTGGCGATCTCGAGGACGGGATCCCCGAGCGGGGGCGCGTCTATGACGTGGAGCCGGCTCAGGTCAGTAGCCGAGGGCGAACTTCGCGTCCTCGCTCATCCTGTCCGGCGTCCAGGCCGGGGTGAACGTCATCTTGGGATAGACGTTCGACACGCCGTCGAGCTCGCTCACGAACTCCTCGATCTGCTCCGACACCTGCGGGCCGATCGGACATCCGGGCGACGTGAGCGAGAAGCTGACGAACACCTCGCCCTCCTCGACCTCCACCTCGTAGATGAGGCCCAGCTCCACGAAGTCGAGCCCCAACTCGGGATCGATCACGTTGGTCAGGGCGTCTCGGACTTCGTCCACTGAGGGCATGGGTCCAAGGTTAGTAGGGTCAGCTGCCATGTTCGTCGTAGTCCTGTTCCTGGTCTTCCTGGTGCTTCCGCTCGCGGAGCTGTACGTGATCATCCAGGTGGGAGGCGCGATCGGGATCGGATGGACGCTGCTGCTCCTGCTGGCCGACTCGATCCTCGGAGCGGTCCTGCTGCGCTCGCAGAGCCGGACGGTCTGGCGGCGCTTCAACCTCGCGCTCGCCGAGGGACGGATGCCCCACCGCGAGGTGCTCGACGGCGCCCTGGTCATCCTCGGTGGAGCCTTCCTGCTCACGCCCGGCTTCATCACCGACGTGTTCGGCGTTCTGCTGCTGCTCCCGCCCACCCGGGCGATCGGCCGCCGGCTGATCATGAGCCGGCTGGGACGGCAGGTGACCGTGCGGGTCACGGGCGCCGGCCGCCCGCGGCACTACGACGTGGACGGCACCGCGAGCGAGTACGAACGCCCGCCCGGACGGCTCGAGCAGTGAGCGCCCCGGCGCTCGCCGTCGCCTTCTACGACCACGCCCGCGAGCTCTACGGAAGCGCGCGCTCGGGGGCGACGGTGCTCTTCGAGGGACGCCGGCCGACGGTCCTGCCGGAGGGCCCGGCGGTGGAGGCCGTGGGCGGAGGCTGGACAGTCCAGCTCACGGGCCGGCTCGTGCTCGAGTTCGAGCCGGTCTCACCGGAGGCCGACCTCGGCGGCGTGGCCGCCACGATCTGCACGGTGCGCGGCGAGGTCGCCGGCCGGCGCGTGGAGTGCATGGGCACTGTGGCCGAGACGCGCTCATTGCCGGAGTGGGAGAAGCTGGACGCGCTGCGCACGATCTCGGCGCTGGCCGACGAGCAGCATGGCGTCGTCGCTCTGGGAAGCCGCCCGCGCGGCGCGCGCGGCCACGACGAGGAGGTCGTGACCGCCCGCCTGCTCGACGAAGGGCGGCTTCTCGAGGTGGAGACCGCCCGAATCTCGACCGTCTACGACGGCGGCGGGCGCCAGCGCAGCGCCGGCCTCGAGCTCTGGATCCCCGGTGAGGAGTTTGCCCGGCGCGGCTCGGGGGTCGTGCTCGCCGGGTCCTCGATGGACCTCGACGGCGTGCACGTGCACGCCGCGATCTTCCGCTGGCGGCTCGACGGGCGCGACGCCACGGGCGCCTACGAGCTGATGGTGCGCTCCGATCCACCCACGGCCGCGTGAGAAGCGCGTTCATCTCCGACTTCGGAGGTGTGCTCACCTCTCCGCTGTCGGAGGGCTTCCTGGCCTACCAGGAGGAGTCGAAGGTCTCGCTCGAGGAGCTCGGCCGGGCGATGGCGCGCGCCACCGAGACGCACGGCGAGCACCCGCTGTACGTCCTGGAGCGCGGTGAGATCAGCGAGCGCGAGTTCGCCGACCGGCTCGAGCGCGAGCTCCCCGGCGGCTTCAGCCTGACGCGGCTGCGAGAGGTCTACTTCGAGCGGCTCGTGCCCAACGCCGAGATGATCGCCTTCGCGCGCGAGCTGCGCGAGCGCGGGCTGCGCACCGCCCTGCTGACCAACAACGTGCGCGAGTGGGAACCGCTCTGGCGCGCCAAGCTCCCCGAGCTGGACGAGATCTTCGAGCTGGTGGTCGACTCGGCGTTCGTGGGGCTGCGCAAGCCGGATCCGCGGATCTACGAGCTGACGCTGGAGCGCATGGGGACCGTGGCGAGCGAGTGCGTCTTCCTCGACGACCTCGAGGTCAACTGCGAGGCCGCCCGCGCGCTCGGGATGGCGGCGGTCCGCTTCGAGGAGACGGGCCGCGCGATCGAGGAGATCGAGGCGGCGCTGGCCGCGCCCTAGACGCCCGTCCCCGACGCCAGTTCGTCACATCCCCCGTGCAGTGCCGTGGCGCTCGGAGCGTCAGGCTTGGGGTCCGTGCGAACTCTGTCTGGATCTACGCCCACCCCCCGGGCGCAGGACCCGACAGTCCTAGCGCTGCTGTGCCAGCGCGGCCATGCTCATGCGCATGGCCGCCTGGGCGCGCTCGACGCCCAGCCGCTGGTGGATCCGGTAGCTCTCCCAGGCGGGCCAGGCGGCGGCGGCCACCATCGCCGCCTTGACCGTGGCGCGCGTGGACTCGGGCATCTCGGCCAGCTCGCGCGCGAAGACCTTCTCCACCTCACGCGCCTTGGCGCGCCGGGTCGCGTCGAGCCACCCGGCGATCGTCTCGGACTCGTGCTCGCGCAGCAGCGCCGCGCGCCGCACCCCGGTCACGCGCTCCAGAAGGCTCACCCGCTGCGCGACGAATGCGTCCAGGCGCTCCTCGAACGGAAGATCCGGATCCACCGGGTGGAGGGTCGGCATGATGCGCTCGTACTGGCGCACCGCCACCGTCGAGAAGAGCGCCTCACGGTCGCCGAAATGCTGGAAGATCGAGCGCTCGGACACGTGCGCGCGCTCCGCCACGCGCTCCGCCGTCGGGCTCAGCTCGCCCTCCTCGAGCAGCGCCAGCAGCGCTGTGACCACGGCCTCGCGCGTGCGTTCGGCGCGGACCGTGCGGCCGTCACGCGGGGGTGTGACCGGTGTCGAGATTTGCACAGGATATTTTTTTTCAACGCGACTGCAACTTCCCCGGCACAGAAATGACATCGGGGCGCACCCGGCCGAGCCGGCTGCTTCCGCTCAGGAGGGGCCGTATTGCAACCGCGAGAAAAAAAAACGAGACGCGGACCGTGCGCTTGAGGAGCGCGCCCACGTCGGCCGAAGCCGGCGGGTCGCGCGGCGGGCCTCACACCTCGTGGCCTCGCTCTTTGCGCATTGAGTCCGCGTCTCTGGAGCTAGTAGAACATCGCCGAAAGGCGGGGTCAAGGGGGAACCGTCAGACCATCCCGCACCTTGCGGGAAAAGACATCGGGGCGCACCCGGCCAGCCGGGTGCTTCCGCCAAACGAGTCCCTCTACACGCTCCGCTTGCGCATCTCAGCCCGGGCGATCTTCCGGAACCGGAGCACCTTCCGGGCGTTTACCCGGTAGCGCTGGAGGGTCGAGGCGGGCGGCAGCTCGAAGCCGCCGATCAGGCGCTGAGGCACCACCGCCCAGCCGCCGTCCTCCTCCACGAGATCTCCGCGCACCTGGAAGTTCCGCTGCCAGTTGAAGTCGGGCGCGTGGTCGTGCGCTGTCACGCAAGCGAGGCCCGGATGCCAGGGCACGCCCACCGGCGCGCCGCCCAGACGGATCCGGCGCGCGGCCCGGTCCACGGTGATCGGCACGCGCACCGAGAAGGGGAAGCCGTCGGGCGACACCAGCGAGACCACGGCCCGTGGGTAGCGGGCCCCGAGCTCGTCGAGCCGCTCGTCCCAGGCCGGTGAGGCACCGCGAACGGGGGCGAGCTCGTCGTCGGGAGTCTCGGCGTGGCCCGAGCGCACCTCCTCCAGGTGGGCGTCGAAAAGCTCCGGCTCGACGCCTACATCGCCATCGCGCCACACGTACACGCGCTCCGGGCGCACGTGCACATAGATGCGCGTGAAGTACCAGCCGAACATTCGCCGGAGCGGCTTCGGTGGAAGCGCGCCGGCCGCCCCGGGGAGCTTCTCGATCGACTCGCGCCCGTAGCGCTCGCGGTTCGCGTCGAGGTCGCGGTCGTCGACCTCTGCGGTGCCCTGGACGAGCACCTGAGGCGCGTGGTCCGTGCCGCAGCCGGTGGGATCCGAGAAGAGCAGGGCCACCCTGGGGTCGGCCCGCGCGTCGTTTGCCTTCTTCGGATACCCGAGCCCGGTGGTCACGTCGATGCAGGGATCGCCCGGCCGGTAGTAGGGCGTGACCGGCCAGGTGATCGGCTGGCCATTCGGCGCGACGGTCGTGTACTCGGTGGTGATGAAGCTGTCGAAGACCTGCTGGATCTCGGGCGGGAGGCTGGCCGTCATCGCACACGGAAGTCAACCACCGGGCCGGTGCAATCCGCAAACCGATCCTCCATCCCCGCGTCGTCCAAATGCGCCCAGGTGCGTAAAGGCGCACACGATTGCGGCCGATAACTGACTCGCAGGGCTTTCGCGCAGGAAGACTCGCTTGCAGACCTTGAAGACCATGTCATCCGCTTTTCTCCGCCGTGCGCGGTGTGCGCTCCGCACGGAACGCGGCTCGATGCTGATCGAGGTGATGGTCGGCGCGCTGATCCTCGCCATCACCACCACCGCCGTCCTGAGCGGACTCGATGGCGCCCAGAAGACCGGCGGCCGCAACAAGGCGCGGTCGGTGGCAGCGGCCCTCGCCGAGCAGGACCAGGAGCGCATGCGCGCCATGCCGGTGGCGGACCTCCTCCCCCTGATCGCCACGCCCTACACCCGGCCGGTGGCCGTCAAGGGCGTCAACTACACCGTCACGTCGAGCGCGAGCTACGCGGTCGACCCGGGCTCGGCCACCACGGGCTGCTCCGCGAGCGCCAAGACGCAGACGAACCTGCGAATCGTCTCGACGGTCAGCTCTCCGCTCTCACGGGGGAACGTGGACCTCGTCGGGCTGGTCACGCCGCCCGCGGCAAGCGGTTTCGCGGCGGGTCAGGGACGGCTCATCGTGAAGGTCTTCGATCGCGACGACGTGGGGGTCGCGGGTGTGACCGTGAACCTCAGCGGCACGGCCAACTTCTCGGAGGAGACGAACGCCTCGGGCTGCGCGATCTTCCCGTTCGCTCCCGCGGGCAACTACACCGCGACCATCTCGAAGCTGGGGCTGGTCGGCTGGCAGGGCGACAACCCGCTGGCACCGGCGCCGACGCTGACGGCAACGGCCGGACAGACGACGACCTACGGCGCCTACTACATGGAACAGCCGGCCACGATCAACGCGCAGTTCGACACGAAGGTCGGAAGCGCCGCGGCGCAGGCCGACGACTCCCGCTACGTCGTGGTGAACAACGTGAAGCTCACCTCGCAGCGCAAGGTCTTCGACGCCGGAGCCCCCGCCGCCCAGGTCCCTGCCACCGACCTCTTCCCGTTCCTCGACGGCTACGGCCTCTACGCGGGGCAGTGCACCCCCCAGAACGTCCCCGCGGGCGCGCTCCCCAACACGAACCCGAACCCGGGCGCGACGGTCACCACCAACCCCAAGATCCGCGTGCCCTCGATCAACATCCGCGTGCTCAGCGCGAACGGGGGCGCGGTCGTTCCGGTCACCTCGCCCTTCACGTCGGTCTTCGTCAAGCCCGCCGACGGCTGCGCCACGACCTACCCGAGCCAGAACATCGCCAACACCACCACCGGCGGCCTGTCCTCGCTGCCCAAGCCGGGCTACCCGTACGGGACCTACAAGCTCTGCGCCCAGCGCACGGTCTCAGGGGTCACCACCCACGGGCACGCCGACCAGCGCACGGGCGCCGGCACCGGCGCCTACGACACCACCAGGCACACCAACACCGCCGTCGCGGAGACGGCTGCCAACCGCATCGACGACACCATCAGCAACACGAACGCAAACGGCGTTCCGGCCCTGGCGGCCAACCCCATCTATCCGGCCAGCCCCGTTCTGCCCGCCAGCAACGGCTCGATCATCATCCGGCTGAACAGGACCGGCCCGTGCGAGTGACCGCTCGCCGGCGCGCATCCGACGAGCGCGGGTTCACGATCATCGAGCTGATGGTCGCGATGTCCGTGGGCATGGTCGTGCTGCTCGCGGCCTTCATGCTGCTCGACCGCTCGTTCACGGCGTCCGGTCAGATCGCGGACCGCCAGGAGGCGCTCCAGCGCGGCCGGCAGGCTATGGAGCTGATCACACGCCAGTTGCGCTCGCAGGTGTGCGTGGTCGTGCCACCGGCCACGACGTTCTCCCCGCCGGTGGTCGACGGACAGGACAACCAGGTGACCTTCTACGGCAGCCTCAGCGAGAGCAGCCAGAGCGTGACCAAGCGAACGCTCCTCTTCAACCCGGCCGGCGCCGGCTCGATCACGCAGTCGGTGATCACCGGGGTCCCGAACACCGCTTACCCGCAGATGAGCTTCGGCGGGGCCACCACGACGACCACGCTGCTCACGAACGTCAAGGCGGTCCAGGACGGGTCCCCGGCGGTCGACAGGCCGGTGTTCAAGTACTACCGCTACAAGACCGGCCTGCCCAAGGGCGACCTCGAGCTGGTCGGCACGCCGGTCTCGCCGGCCAATCTTGCCCGGATCGCGCTGATCAAGGTCGCCTTCCGGGCATTCGCGGTACGCCCGATCGCCGACGACGGCGACTCCACCGTCATGGAGAACGACGCGTTCATTCGGATCTCCGATCCGACCGAGGTCCAGGAAGGCCCGCAATGCATCTGATCCACCGCTGCCAGCAGGGATTCACGACGATCACGCTGATGGGCGTGCTGATGGTCGGCGGGATGCTCGTGGCCGCGAGCTTCGCGGTGGTCGACCCGGACATCAGCCTCAGCCAGAAGGACGACGACTCGAAGCAGGCCTACGCGGCCGCCGAGGCGGGGCTCAGCTACTACATGAACCGGCTCTCGCAGGACAGCGGCTACTACACCCACTGCGCCAACGTCCCCTCGCCGACGCTCAACGCGGCGAACAACGAGTGGAACGGCACGGGCGCCGACCCACGGCGCTTCCGCAAGATTCCCGGCTACCAGTCCGACTACGCGGTGGAGTTGCTCGCCGTCCAGAACACCGCCGTCGCCGGCACGGAGCTGTGCGTGGAGAACGTGCCCAGCTCCATGATCGACGCGGCCAGCGGATCGTTCAGGATCCGCTCGACCGGCCGGGCACGCACGCCGCGCAACGCGAGCGACTTTCCGAAGAAGCGCAGCATCATCGCCACGCTGCGACGCAAGGCCTTCCTCGACTACCTCTACTTCACCGACCGCGAGACCCTGGACCCGCTGGCCTACAGGGACCCCGACGACCAGGCGTGGGCCGGGCTCAACTGCAACGCCCCGCGCCAGGACAGGCCCTCGGGATGCAGCGAGATCAACTTCATCACGCAGGACGCCGTGAACGGCCCGTTCCACTCGAACGACAGCATCCTCGTCTGCGGCTCGCCGACCTTCGGCAACGACGCCGCCGACGCGATCGAGCTGAACCAGGAGAGCCCGGGCTGGGTCTCCTGCGGCAGCGGAGGCTCGCCGGACTTCATCGGCACGGTCCGGTACCCCGCGGGCATCCTGCCAATGCCCCAGTCGAACTCCGAGCTCGAGGCCGCGGCCGACGCCGGCTACGTGTTCTCCGGCGAGACGACGATCGTGCTGAACGGCAACTCCATGAACGTGACCAACGCCGGCAGCACCGTGACGAAGGCGCTGCCGCCGAGCGGAGTCATCTACGTGAAGAGCACCAGCTGCTCCACCGGCTATGCCCGCAAGCAGCAGTACGCGGCGGCAGCAGGCTGCGGCAACGTGCGCGTGTCCGGAACCTACAACAAGGACCTGACGATCGGCGCCGACAACGACATCGTCGTCATGGACGACTTCGAGAGCTCGGACACGGATACGGTCCTCGGAGGGCTGATCGCGAACAACTTCGTGCGCGTCTACCACCCGGTCAACGACTGGGACAACAACGACACCGACTGCGACAACAACGGCGGTCCGGGGAACATCCAGATCGACGCCGCGATCCTGGCGCTCAACCACTCGTTCATCGTGGACAACTGGTACTGCGGCAACGACCTCGGGAAGCTCACGGTCAACGGCGCGATCGCCCAGCGGTTCCGCGGGCCGGTCGGAACCTTCTCGGGCAGCAGCATCGCGAGCGGCTACGAGAAGAACTACAACTACAACGACACCCTGCGCTTCCGCGAGCCGCCGTACTTCGTGAACCCCACGGACTCGCCGTGGAAGATCATCCGCCAGAACGAGCAGGTCCCGGCCCGCTGAGCGGCCGGGTCAGCCCGCGAACCGCAGCAGCTCGGCGGCCACGCGCTTTGGCGCCCCGGCGATGGCGCCGTGGCCCTGACCCTCGAGCGTCACGACCGTGGCGCCGGTGATCGCCGTCGAGTACGCCTCGGTCGAGCGGTGCGCCCATGGCGGGCTCTCGCTCCCGATGAGCATCAGCGTCGGCGCGGCCAGCCCGGCGAGCGCCTCCACCGGCAGCCGGTAGGCGTGCTCCGCCCGAAGCTCGCGGGCGACCGTGGGCATGGTCGCCAGGCGCGCGTCCCACACCGGCGTGTCGCGCATGGCGTCGATCTGGGCGTCCGAGTAGCCGCCGACGTCTCGGAGGAAGTCGCGCAGCGCCCGCTCCCCGTCACCGGCGGCCACCAGCGCCTCGAGCCGGTCCGTCCACGCCGGCGTGCCCAGCACGCCGCCCATCGGAGGCTCGTAGAGCGCCAGCCGGTCGAGGCCGTCGCTGCGCGTGGCCGCGGCGGCGGCGATCAGCCCGCCGAAGGAGTGTCCGAACAGGAGCGGCCGGGGGCCGAACTCGCGCAGCACGGCGCCCATGTCCTCGAGCTCGAGCTCGAGGGAGTACCCGCCGGCGTCGCTGGACCGGCCGCGCCCGCGCCGATCGGGGACCACGACCGTGAAGCGGCTCTCGAGATGCGGCCGCAGCAGGTCGAACCCCCAGCGCGCCGCGCCCGCCCCGTGCACCATCACGAGCGGCGGCCCGCTTCCGCTCACCTCGCAGGAGAGCCGGACCTCGTCGGGTGTGGTCACCTCGCGGATCACGGCGGCGAGGCTAGCCTCCGCGCCCGGCGCAGCCCGGCCGGCCCCAGAGCCCGCGCCCGGCCTCGCGGGCCGCGCGGGCGTCGGCCCGGAGCCGATCCGCGTAGTCGACGTTCGGCGGGATGGTGAGCGGTTGCGCGTACCCGCGCGCCACGAGCAGCCGGTTGAGGAAGCGCCCGTCGCGCAGCCACACGTAGGCGAGCGCCCGCCCGTAGCGGTCGCGCTCCTCCGTGCCGAGCCGGTAGCGCACCTTCGTTCCGGGCGGAAGCAGCCGCTCGACGAAGGCGGACGCCTCGGCGCCGAAGCACTCGGCGCTCCCGAACACCTCCGGCGTGTCGACCCCGATCAGCCGCACCCGGCCGAGGCCGGACAGCCGGATGGTGTCGCCGTCGGTGACCCTGGTGACGGTCGCGGTCCGCGATCCCGCGGGTACTGCGTCCGGCTCGGCTCAGCGTCGCCGGCGCATGCGCCGACCGCCAGCGCGAGCGCGCCGGCGGTTAGTTGTCGGAGCCGAGGCGATCCCAGCAATAGAGATCGAGGGCCTCGGCGGCCAGCTGCAGCAACCGCTCGGGCGACAGCCAGGGCAGCACGGTGTCGAGCGCCTGCTCCTCGCTCACCCCGGCCTCGAAGGCATCGTCGCCCTTGAAGCCGGCGGCGATGCGCAGGGCCTCGCGACGGTGCTGGCCGAGGTGCCCGAACGCGGCCAGGAGGAACTCCTTGTTGGCGATCGGGTGGCCGACCTCGAGCGACGCGTGCCAGGCGGCGAGCATCGAGAGGTCGTCGTCGTCGAGCTCGTCGACGGCCTTGGCGTAGTGCACCGCCAGCTCGTCGTCGGGGATCTCGTCGACCCATGCGCGGACCACCTCGCCGAGGAGCTGCCTGCGTGCTTCGCGACCGACGCTCTCGGCCACGACCCTGATCGCTTCCTGCGGCTCGATGAAGCAGAGAGGCATCTGCCCTGACTCCCCTTCGGTTCGCGTGCTGGACGAGTCGGAAGATAGGCCCCGCCCCTGACGGAAAGCCCAGAATCCGCCTATCAACCGGTAGCGGTCGGCTCTGCCAGAGTCCGATCGGGTCCCCAGCTGCAGAGCGCCGCGCGGCCGGGGCAGTCGGCGCACAGCTCGCGGTGGGGGTTGTCGGTCGGCTCGAAGCGCGCCTCGACCACCCCGCGCGCGACCTCGAGGAGCTGCGCCTCGAGGTCCGGGGCGTCCTCCGCCGCGTATTCCACGACGGCCGGCTCGTCAGGGCGCTCCAGGAAGCTGTGGGCCACCACCACGCGGGGTGCGCCCGCCCGAAGCGTGGCGAGCCCGTACACGAGCCTCTGGGTGGCGTAGGCGGTCGCACAGAGCTCCTCGGGGTCGCGCCCGTCGAGCGCGTCGCTCTTGTGATCCACCACGAGCACCCCGTCGGGCTCGGTGGCGTACACGTCCACCACTCCGTTCACCACGAGCCGGCGCCCACCCGCCCCCGGGGGCTCCAGGGTAAACGCGAAGGGCAGCTCGGTGCGCACGCGGCGAGCGGCGGCGATGCGCGCCCGCAGGTCGGACTCGGCGAAGCGCTCCACCATCGCGCGGAGGTCGGCCACGTCCTCCTCGCGCACCGGGACCCCGTGCCGCTCGATGAGGGCGGCCACCTCCTCGGCGCCGGGCACCCGCGGCCGCTCGAAGTCGAGGTCCTCCAGCAGGAGGTGCACGAGGCTGCCGCGCAGCAGCGCGCTCAGGCCCGGGGCCGCGGCCGGGCGGTCCTCGCGCGCCGGCGGGGCGACCCCGCGCAATCCCAGCGAACGCTCGAGGTAGAAGCGGTAGGAGCAGCGCCTGTACGCCTCGAGGCCCGAGTAGCTCAGGCGGCTGACGGGGAGCGCCCGCGGCGCCGGCACGGCAGCCAGCTCGAGCTCGGCCTGCTGGCCGCCGTCCGCGGCGCCGGAGGTGCCGTCCTCGGCCGGTGCGAGATCGGCGGGCTCGAGCAGCTCGGGAAGCGTGTCGGGCGTGAGCCGTCGCCAGGCCACGCTCACCTCGCGCCCGTCGCGGCGGTCCACGTGGAGCCCCTCCGCGCCCTCCGAGGGAAGCCCGGCGCAGACGCCCCGCCAGATCCAGCGCATCGGCTCGCAGAGCTCGTCGGGCTCGTTGAGCTTCTCCAGGTCGGTTGCGCCGCTGAGGATGAGGTGACGCTCGGCTCGCGTCATCGCCACGTAGAAGACGCGCCGCTCCTCCTCCTCGGACTCCGTCTTCTGCTCGGCCTTGATCCGGTCGAGCTGGCGTGAGTTCACGGCGCCGCCGCCGATCCCCGCGAGCCGCATGCCCGTGGTCCCGTCGGCCGAGATCCGCAGGCGGCCGTCGTCCTCGCGCCCCACCTTGCCGAGGTCACCCACCGCGACCACCGGGAACTCGAGTCCCTTGGCGCGGTGGATCGTCATGAGGCGCACCGCATCGAGCGTCTCGGCCTCGAGCGGCGCCTCGCCCTCGCGCTCCTGGAGCACGTCCCGCTCCGCGATCGCGTCGATGAAGCCGCGCAGGTCGCGCCCCTCGTCGGCCTCGTACTCGCGCGCCATGCGCATCAGCTTCCGGACGTTCGCCATGCGCCGCTCGCCCGCGGGAAGCGCCAGCAGGTGGCGGTCGTAGCCGGTGCGGGTCACGGCGCGGTCGATCAGCGTCTCGAGAGCCACACGCGGCGCCTCGGCGCGCTCGGAGTCGAAGCGCTCGAGGAATGTGCGGGCCCTGGCCAGGTCGTCCGACGGCAACGCCATCGCCAGCCCGTCCTCGGCGTTCCCGATCGCCTCGCGCAGCGCCCACATCGGATCCCTGCCCGACTTCCGCGCGTGCAGCGCGAGGAGCGTGACGGAGTCGAGCGAGACCCCGGCGAGCGGCGAGGCGAGCACCGAGTAGAGCGCCAGCTCGTCCAGGGGATTCGCGAGCGCCGCCAGCCAGTGACGCAGGTCGCTCACCTGCTGCTGGCTCCAGTAGCCGCGGCCGCCGACCACGTGGGTGGGGATCCCGCGCTCCACCAGCGCGCGCTCGTACACGGACATGCTGGTGGTGGCGCGGAGCAGCACCACCACGTCGCGGTATTCGTAGGGCCCCTCGCGCGTGAGCTCGTCGATGCGGCGGGCCAGCATCCGCGCCTCGAGCGCGCGCCACGGGGTCACGCCCGCCATCCCCGCGCCCAGCGCGCCGTCCTCCGGAGGCAGCGCGGCGTCCCAGCGCCCCTTGTGGAGGTCCGTCACGAGCAGGTCCACCACCGGTGCGCTCACCGCGGGCTCGCGCGCGCCCGGCGCCTCGCGCAGAGGCTCGTAGTCCTCGTCCCAGAGCCGCTCGAAGGTCATCGCCACGGCGTCGATCAGCTCGCCGCGCGAGCGGAAGTTGACCGTCACGCTCAGCGCCTCCTCCCGCTCGGCCGCCGCCTGGCGGTGCTCGCGGAAGACGTTCACGTCGGCGTGCCGGAAGCCGTAGATCGACTGGTTCTCGTCGCCGACGCGGAAGAGGTTGTCGCGCGCGATCAGGCCGATCAGCTCGCTCTGGAGCGGGTTCACGTCCTGGAACTCGTCGACCATCACATGCTCATAGCGCGAGGAGTACTGCTCCCGCAGCGCCTCGTCGCCCGCGAGCAGGTCGCGCGCCAGCAGCTCGAGATCCTCGAAGTCGAGCGCCGAGCGGGCCCGCTTCGCCACGTCGTACCGGCGTCCGTACAGGTCGAGCAGCACGCGCAGAAGGGCATGGTTGCGCGCCTGCTCGGAGTCGAGGCAGAGGGCGCGATAGGCCTCGAAGGCCTCGCGGTACTCGTCGCAGGCGTCCGTGGCGAGCGCCTTGGAGTTCCCCTTCTTCAGCTCGAGCTCCTTGAGCTGCGCCGGGGTGGCCAGCCGGTCATCCACCAGCCGCTCGAGGAGCGCGAGGCAGCGAACGATCGTCGCGCTCGCCTTCTCCGCCGCCTGCCCCTCGGCAAGGCCCAGCTCTGCCAGCGCCGCCCGGGCGGCGGCCTCCAGGCGCTCGGCCTCACCCGCCGGCCGCGGCCGCTCGGCCGGCGCGAGGCTGGGATGTCGCTCTCCGCGACTGCGCAGGTGCGAGTACGCGGTGCGCACCATGTCGCGCAGGCCGTCGGGCGTGTAGGACGCCACCAGCTCCAGCCGGTCCGTACCCGTGGATCCGAGGAATTCCTCCAGCGCCCGGTCGAAGGCGTCCACCGCCACCCGCTCGGCCTCCAGCCCGTCGAGCACGTGGTAGTCGGGGTCGATCCCGGCCGAGAGCGCATGGGTGCGCAGCAGCCGTCCGCAGAAGCCGTGGATCGTGGAGATCGAGGCGCCCTCGGCCGAGCGAGCGTCGTCGCGGCGCCCGAGCTCGAGGAAGCGGGCACGCACCCGCTCCCTCATCTCTGCCGCGGCCTTGTCGGTGAAGGTGATGGCGAGCATGCCCTCCACCGGCACGCCGTCGTCCACCACCGCCCTCACGAAGCGCTCGACCAGGACCGTGGTCTTTCCCGTGCCGGCTCCGGCCCGCACGAGCAGCGGACCCTCGCGCCGGTCCACCACCTGCTGCTGCTCGGGGGTGAGGCTCACCGCTCGCACCGGCACAGCGACGGATAGGAGCAGCCGCCCCGCCAGGCGCAGGAGTCGGGCGTCGAGGCGAGCTCCCCGCGGCGAATGGCGGCAGCGGTGGCGCCGATCCGCTCGCGCGCCCACTCGAGCTTCTCCTCGAACTGCTCCGGGGGCAGCTTGTCGTTGCCCACCCAGCCGGACCCGAGGCCGGGCGCGTCGTCCGCCAGCATCCCGCGCGGTCGCGGGTCCTCGGAGCCGAGCGCCACGTACACGCCGCCCACGGCGCGCTTCCCGAGCAGCTTCTCAACGGCCAGCATGTAGAGCGCGGCCTGGAAGCGGTTCTCCGGCTCCCAGCTCGCCACCTTGTAGGAGTCCACCCTGCGGCCGCTCTTGTAGTCGATCACGAGCGCCATGCCGTCCGAGCTGTCCACCCGGTCGATGCGCCCGCTCACGAGAAGCCCGTCGCCGATCTCCACGGGACCGTGCTCCACGTTCTCGCCCTCCCCGAAGCGCAGCTCGAGGCTGTGCGGCACGAACGTGCCGTCGCGCTCCGCCTCGCGGCCCAGGTGGCGCACCAGGTCGAACTCGAGCCGGCGGGCGGCGGCGCGGACGCGCGTCTGGTCGGGCGAGATGCGGAACTTGGAGCGGGCCACGTCCAGCTCCTCGAGCAGGATCCGCTCGGCCTGCGGGAGGTTCGCGCTCGTCACGCGCGGGTCCCCGGTCTCGTCGAGCACACGCCTGAACGTCCGCTCGAGGACCTCGTGGGCGAGCTGCCCGCGGACCATCTGCTCCGGGTCCGGCTCGAGCGCCTCGGGCCGCAGGACGCTCTCCACCAGCCACTTGACCGGGCAGTCGGCGAAGCGCTCGAGCCAGCTGGCGGAGAGCGCCCGCCGCTCCTCCAGGACCGCGAGCAGCGGAGCCGCGGTGAGGGTGCCGGGCACCCGCTCCTGGCGCCGCGGACCGCGGGCGGCGAGGGCGCGGTCCCACTCCGCGGCGGTGGGAGCGTCCTCCGGCGTCCAGGTGACCTCGCCCAGCGAGCGCACGGTCACGCGCGGCTCGGCGAGGAGCTCCTTCACGTCGTCCAGGAAGAAGGAGGGCGCCTCGGGGGTGCCCTCCTCGTCGCTCGTCCGCGAGCTCAGCACGAGGAGGCGCTCGGCACGCGACGCGCAGACGTAGAAGAGGTAGCGCTCGCGGTCGAGCTGGTCCTCCCTGAGCGGGAGCATCAGCCCACTCGCCGTGGCCACGTCGCGGCGCACGTCGTCGGGCAGGAACGGCTCCGGCCGCGAGCCGCCCGGGAACTCGCCCTCCTGGAGGCCCAGCACGAGCACCGCCTCGAAGCGCCGGGCCCGGATCGCCTCCGGCGGCGCCACGTGGACCCGGTCGGGCTGCGGGTTGTCGCCCACGTGGACGCTCAGGCCGTCGAGCACGTCCTCCACGCGCTCCCGGTCCACGGCGGCCCCGCCGTCCAGCAGCGCGCGCAGCTCGGCGAGCGCCTGCTGCCCGGCGCGAAACACGCGCGGGTCGTCCAGCTGGGGCCCGGCCAGCACCGGCGCCCGCCGCTTGTAGGGCGCGCCGAACAGGCGCGCGAGCACCGCCTGGAGCTCCTCCACGTACGCCGCCGTGTCCGCCGCGCCGGCCACGCGCTCGAGGTCGGTGACCTTCCAGTGCTCGCTCTCCCAGATCGCGCGCGCCTGGGCCGCGCTGTGCGCGCCGGCCTGGCGCACGCGCACCTCGAGCCGGTCGGCCAGCGCCGGCTGCTTGAGCAGCCCGGGGGTGCGCAGGTAGGCGAGGAGGTCCTCGGCGCTGCCGGCCGGGCGCGCGCAGCGGATCAGCGCGAGCAGCCCACGGCCGAGGCCGGTGTGGGCGAAGGGCAGCGCCCGGTCGAGCGAATAGGGCACGCCGTAGGCCCCGAACACCTGCTCCACCAGCGACGAGTAGCGCGTCGGGTCGCGGAACACCACCGCCACGTCCCCGGGCGCGGTGCCGCCGCGGAGCAGGTCGAGCACCCGCGCCGCCGCCAGCTCCACCTCGGCCCGCGCGCCGCCCGCGGAGTGGAACGCGATCGCGTCGCCCGCCTCCACCGGCGCCGGCGGATCGCTCTCGAAGAGGCCGCGCTCCACCTGATGGAGCGCCGCGCGCGAGCCGTCCGCGTAGTGGGAGTCCACCGCGGCCAGCTCGATCCGCTCCGTTGCGATCCCGGACAGGCGCGCGTGCACGGCGGCCGTGGCCCGGAACGCCTCCCTGCCCGGCTCGAACGGGAGCGACACGCAGACATAGGCCCCGCAGCGCCCGGACAGCGTCTCCAGGGCATCGAGCTCGAGCTCGGTGAAGTCGTCGAAGCCGTACACGAACACCGGCGCGCCGCCCCAGCGGTCCGGGTCGAGCCTCAGCGCGTCGAGCGCTCGCCACGCGAACAGCTCCTGGTCCACCAGGCCGGCGCCCTCGAGCGCCCGCCGGTAGCCGGCGTAGATCGCCGCGACCTCGTCCGCGTACCCCCGCCTGGGGCCGTCCCCGGCCCACGCCCGCAGCGCCTGCGTGAAGCGCCCGGGGTCGACCCGGGCCCTCCCCAGCTCGGCGACGAAGCGGGCGGCCGCGCGCACGAATCCCGGCTGCGCGGCGGACTCGGAGAGCACGCTCAGGTCGGCCTTCGCGACGGTCGCCTCGAGCAGCAGCTGGCGCTGCACCTCCGAGGCCACCCGCTCGCCGACGTCCACGCGCCGGGCGATCTCGCGATAGAGCCACTCGAACCTGAGCACCAGGGCCCCGAACACCGCGCCGCGCTCGGCCAGCTCGCGCTGCGCGTGCTCCACGTCCTGGAAGGACGGAACGACGAGGATCGGGTCCTCGTCGAGCCGGGCTCGCAGACCGCCCAGCACCTCACCGGCCTTGGCGGCGTTCGCGGGGCCTGTGACGAGCGTCAGCGGCATCCGTTAAGGACTACCGCGAGCCGCCGACGGCAAGCCGCCGGGTCAGACCGGGGCGCCGGCCAGCTCGAAGCGCACGCCGGTCAGCCGCTCGGAAACGTCCCACAGTCGCCGCGCCACGTCCTCGTCGCGAGCGGACCGGTTGGGCCGCACGGGCTCCGGATGCCCGCGCTGCTCCGTGAAGCCGTCCGGCCCCACGTAGGTGCCGCCCTCGAGGCCGGGCTCGGTGGCCGCGTAGAGCTCGGGGAGGGCGCCCATGTCGCCGCTCTGCGCCACGAGCGCGTTGGACACGCGCATGATGGCGCTGTCGATGCCGGGCGGTCCGGCGTGCTGGAGGTTGGTGGCCGAGTAGCCCGGGTGGGCGGCCAGGCTCTTGACCGAGGAGCCCGCGGCGCGCAGGCGCCGGTCGAGCTCGAGCGCGAACAGCAGGTTCGCGAGCTTGGACTGCGCGTAGGCGCGCCAGCGGAAGTAGCGCCGCTCGCCGCCGAGGTTGTCGAACGCGATCGCGCCCAGCTTGTGCGCGTTGCTCGACATCGTGACCACGCGGCCGTCGGCACGGCCCTCGATCGTGTCGATCAACAGGGCGGTGAGGGTGAAGTGGCCGAGGTGGTTGGTGCCGAACTGCAACTCGAACCCGTCGGCGGTCCGGCCGCGCGGAGTGGCCATCACCCCGGCGTTGTTGATCAGCAGGTCGAGGCCGTCGTGGCCGTCGCGAAAGGTCGTGGCGAACGAGCGCACCGAGTCGAGGCTGGACAGGTCGAGCGCCTCGAGCTCGAGCTCCGCGCCGGGCACCTGCGCCGCGATCTCAGCCCTGGCCGCCTCCCCCTTGTCGACGTTGCGGCAGGCGAGCACCACGCGTGCGCCGGCCCGCGCCAGCTCACGGGCCGTGATCAGGCCCAGTCCGCTGTTCGCTCCCGTCACGATCGCCGTGCGCCCGCTCTGATCGGGAATGTCCGCCGTGGTCCAGGTAGTGCTCATCGATCCTCCGATACGGGAGCGTTTGCGGAAGCGGCCGGCTCGGCCGGGCGGGCACCGATGTCATCGCCGGGCGCGAGCACGCCGTGCTCGGCGGCCGATCGGATCGCCTCCCGGAACCGCACCGCCGGCAGCATCACCGGCGCCTCCTGCAGCTGCCAGCCCGCGTTCGGCCTGAGGATCCAGCGCGCGATTCGCACCCGGCCAGGGCCCACACGCTCCACACGTAGCTCGTCGCGCATCTCGCCCGTGCGACCGGGACTGGCGCCGTAGCCTCGCGACCCGGGCTCAGCGTCACCCGCTTCGGTGCTCGCCTCGACGAGCCCCTTCTCCGCGGCGTCGGCAAGCAGCGCCGGGATGTCGGACGCTTCGAGCTCGGGTGCCCGCACGGCGATCTGCCCCGCCTCCCACTCGGCCAGGCGCAACCCGCCGGGCACGCGCTCGAGGCGCACCTCGGTGCCCCCCGGATACGGGCCCACCGAGGCGTAGGGCCCGCGTGAGCTCGAGACGCTCGCCGCCCGGCGCTGTGTGCCCGTGGAGCTCGCCCGTGGGCGGGGCGCGGCCTTCTTCCGGCCGGTATCCAGCACGGTGTCCTTGGAGCAGATGGGGCAGTCGACCAGAAGCCTGTTGTGGCGGCAGAAACGCGACACGCCCCCCTGACACTAGTGGGGCTGCGACCATCACGGCCGTGAACTTCAGCGTGGTCTCCGACCTCCACCTCGGGCTGCTGAGCGGGACCGACGTGGTTCGGCTTCCGGCCGTTCGCGACCGGCTCGTGGAGGCGCTGGCCGGCGCCGACCACGTGGTGCTGCTCGGCGACGTGCTCGAGCTGCGCGAGCGGCGCATGGCCGACCTGATCGAGCTGGCACGCCCCCTGTTCGAGAGTCTGGGCGAGGTGACCGCCGACCGGCGCGTGACGTTCGTGCCCGGCAACCACGACCACGCGCTGGCGGGCCCCTGGCTCGACCGCCTGCGCGTGGAGGGACGCGAGCTCGCGACGTCGGAGGAGTGGGCCGTGCACCCGGGCGATGGCGCGATCGGCCGGCTCTCCTCGTACATGCCGCGGACGACGGTGAGCGTGGCCTACCCCGGCCTGCGGCTGCGCCCCGACGTCTACGCGACCCACGGCCACTACCTCGACCTGCCGCTGACCGTGCCGCGCATCGAGTCCGTGATCGCCTCCGGGATGGCGCGCGTGACGGGACGCGGGCGCGACCTGCGCTCGGCGGCCGAGTACGAGGCGGCGCTGAGCCCCATGTACGCCTTCTTCGCCGGGCTGGCGGAGGCGATGTCCGGGCCTACGCTCAAGCGGAGCGGCTCGCTGTCGCGCGACGTGTGGCGGCGGGCCAACGGGCGCAGCCGCGCGGGCTCGCTGCTGCTCACGCGCGCAGCCATCCCCGGCGCGGTGGCGGCGCTCAACCGCCTCGGCGTCGGGCCGCTCGAGCCCGGCATCTCAGGCGAGGACCTGCGCCGCGGTGGGCTCGCCGCCATGCGCAAGGTGGCCGAGGGGCTCGTGCCCGACGCGGCCCACCTGATCTTCGGCCACACCCACAGGCCCGGGCCGCTCACCGGCGACGACGAGGCGGAGTGGACGTCCTCCACGGGCACGCGCCTCTGGAACAGCGGAAGCTGGTGCCACGAGCCGGCGTTCGTGGGACCCCCGGCGCATCCGGGCCCCTACTGGCCCGGAACGGTGGTCAGGCTCGGCGACGAGGGGCCGCCGCGGATCGAGAACGTGCTCGACGGCGTGGCGCTGCCGGCACCGGCCGTCTGATCAGGCGGTCTCGGTGCGGCCCGGCTCGGCGCCGGCCGCCGCTGCGGGAGCGATCTCGACGGGCGGGGCGCCGTTGTCCTTGCCGGCCACCTCGGCCTCGGCGCGCTCCTCCTCGGCCTCGCCCTTGGGCGGCTCCTTGGCCCACTCCTCGTCGAACTCCACGCGCCACTTGCCCTCCTCGACCTGCTCGAGCCTGAGCTTGGCGCGGAACGTCCTTCCGGAGCGGCTGCGGAAGCCCGTGACCGCCTTCTCGGTCCGGCCCACGCCCGGCTCCTCGCCGCGCTCGCGCGACTGCTCGAGGCTCTCGATCAGCTCCTTGGCGACGGCGACCGGGAGGTTCTTGCCAGCCTTCTTCTTCCAGATGACGAAGCCGCAGCCGGGGTCCTCTCGCGACCAGCACGAGTACCCCTTGCGGTTCTCGGAGATCTCGCGGCCGCAGACCGGGCAGGGACCGAGCTTGGCGCGCTCGATCTTGACGCCCTTCAGCTTGTCCAGCTCCTGAACGGTCTCGGTGGTGAAGGCGGCGATGTCCTTCATGAACGCGGGGCGGGTGTCCTTGCCCTGCTCGATCAGCCGCAGCCGGCGCTCCCAGTCGCCGGTGAGCTCGGGCGAGGTCAGCTGGTGCTCCCCGAGCAGGCGCACCACCTGGATCGCCTTCTCGGTGGCTATCAGGGAGCGGCCCTCGCGCTCGAGGTAGCCCACCGTCACGAGCCGCTCGATGATCGCGGCTCGGGTGGCCGGTGTGCCGATCCCGGAGTCCTTCATGGCCTCGCGCACCTCAGCGTCGTCGGCCTCCTTGCCCGCCGTCTCCATCGCGCCGAGCAGTGACGCGTCCGTGTAACGGCGCGGCGGCTGGGTCTCCTTGCGCATCGACTCGACGGAGCTCGTGTCGACGGTCTCACCCTGCTCCAGCCTGGGCAGCAGCTGGTCGCCGCCCGAGTCGTCGTCGGCCAGCTCGGGCTCGGCCTCGCTGCCGTAGACGGCCTTCCAGCCCGGCTCCACCAGGCGGCGCCCGCTCGTGCGGAACACGTGCTCCACCACGGTCGTCTCCACGCGCGTGCGCTCGAACTTGGCCTCGGGGTGGAAGATCGCGAGAAAGCGCTTCGCGACCAGGTCGTAGATCTTCAGCTCGTCCTGGCCCATCTTCCCCAGGTCGTGCTCCGAGCGCGTGGGGATGATCGCGTGGTGGTCCTGCACCTTCTTGTCGTTGACCACGCGCTGAAGCGGAAGGCTCTCGAGGGCGAGCACGTACTCCGCGCCCTTCACGTACTGGGGGTTGTGCCCGACAAGCTCCGCGATCGGCTTGATCTCCGGGACCATGTCGCCGGTCAGGAAGCGCGAGTTGGTCCTCGGATAGGTGAGCGCCTTGTGCTCCTCGTACAGGCGCTGGGCCGCGGACAGCGTGCGGCGCGCCGAGAAGCCGTAGATGTTGTTGGCGTGGCGCTGGAGTGAGGTCAGGTCGTAGAGGAGCTGCGCCTGCTCCGTCTCCTCCTTCTTCTCCAGCTTGGTGATCTCGCCCTTGTTGCCCTCGACGGCGGTGACCACGGCGGTGGCCTCGTCCTCGTTCGGCAGCCGCCGCCCACCGAGGTAGCGGCCCACATAGCGGCGCTCGCCGGAGGCCTCGAAGCGCGCCTCCACGAGCCAGTACGGCTCGGGCTTGAAGGCGCGGATCTCCTCCTCGCGCTTGGCCACGAGCGTCAGCGTCGGCGTCTGGACGCGGCCGAGCGACACGGCGCCGTCGAACGCCGCACGCAGCCGGATCGACGCCGCGCGCGTGGAGTTCATGCCCACGAGCCAGTCCGCCTCCGAGCGCGATCGCGCCGCGTCCTCGAGCGGCTTCATCTCGTCGCCCGGCCGCAGGCTCGCGAACGCCTCGGTGATCGCGCGCTTGGTCATCGAGGAGAGCCAGAGCCGCTCGACGGGCTTGTCCACGCCGGCGGTGTCGAAGACGTACGCGAAGATCAGCTCGCCCTCGCGGCCCGCGTCGCAGGCGTTCACGATGCGCTCGATCTCGGGGTCCTTCATCAGCTTGTGGATCGCCTTCAGCTGCTTCTCGGCCCGGTCGTCGAGCGGCACGAGCTTGAACTTCTCGGGCACGATCGGCAGGTCGGCGTAGCGCCACTTGCGCAGCTTGGGGTCGTAGGCGTCCGGCTCGGCGAGGCCCACGAGATGCCCGACGGCCCACGTGATCACGAAGTCGTCACCCACCAGATGGGTCTTGTCCTTCGACTGTGTGAACGAGCCCGGCAGCGCCGCCGCGAGGTCGCGGGCGACGGAGGGCTTCTCGGCTATTGCAAGTGTCTTGGCCATCGGAGTCGCTCATCAAGATAGACATCACTTATGCGGATCGAGCGGCACACCGCGGGCGGCTGGTGGCTCGAGGAGGCGGGTGAACCCACTCCCAGACCGGCTTTGAACGGTGATGTGAAGGCCGATGTGGTCGTGATCGGCGGTGGCTTCACGGGCCTGTGGACGGCGTGGCACCTGCTCGAGGCGAATCCCGGGGCGCGGGTGGCTCTGCTCGAGGCCGACGTGTGCGGCCACGGGCCCAGCGGACGCAACGGCGGGTTCTGCGAGTCCATGTGGCTGAGCGCGGGCGCCCTTCGCACCCGCTTCGGAGACGCCGCCGCGCTCGAGCTCCTGAACGCCTCGAGCGACACGGTGGGCGCGATCGGCGAGTGGTGCCGGGCGAACGACGTGGACGCCTGGTTCGACCAGTCGGGATACATGTGCGTGTCCACGGCGCCGAGCTTCGACGTCGTGGGCGTGGCGGCCGCCGAGGCGGCCGCGGAGCTGGGGGCTCCCGAGCGCGTGGTCAAGCTCGACGAGGCGGCGGTGCGCTCCCGCTGCGACTCGCCCGTGTTCCGCGGAGGCGCGATGGTGCCCGACTTCGCCACGCTCCACCCCGCCCGGCTGGCGCTCGGGCTGCGCGCGCGGCTGATCGAGCGCGGCGCGCTCGTGTACGAGCACTCGCCCGTCCTCTCCCTGCCGCCGCGCCGCGACGGAGACGGCGTGCGGGTGGAGACCGCGAACGGATCGGTCCGAGCCGACGCCGCCGTGCTCGCGGTCGGCCCCGCGGCCCGCGGCGTGCGCGCCCTGCGCTCACGTCTCTCGGTCACGTCCTCCCACATAGTCCTCACCGAGCCCGTGCCGAAGCTCCTCGACGAACTCGGCTGGACCGGCGGCGAGTGCATCACGGACGGCCGCACCCTCGTGCACTACTTCCGCACGACGCGCGACCACCGGATCGTCTTCGGGTGGGGCGGCGGCCGGCTCGCCTTCGGCGGGCGGGTGCACGGGCGCACCGAGGTGGACGAGGAGGTCGCGGCCGAGGCGCAGCGCTCCCTGCTGAGGATCTTCCCCTCGCTGGAGGGCACGCGGATCACGCACGCATGGGGCGGGCCCGTGGACGTGTCCCCCAGCCACATCCCGCAGGTCGGCAGCCTGCCCGGCACGCCGGTGCACTACGCGTTCGGCTACACCGGCAACGGCGTCGGGCCGTCCCACCTCGCGGGACGGACCCTGGCCGCGCTCGCCGCGAACAGCTCCGATGAGGTCACGCGCCTGCCGATCGTGAACGCCGACGCCGGCGCCTGGGTCCCCCCGGAGCCGTTCGCCTGGCTGGGCGGCTCGCTGGTGCGCTCGGCGCTGGTGCGCTGCGAGCGGATCGAGGAGGAGGGCGGCCGCGCGGGCCCGATCACGCGCGCGGTCTGCGCGGCGCCCCGGGCGCTCGGGATGCACCTGGCGCGCTAGCGGCCTCGGCGCTGCGTCACTTTGGTGCCCCTATAGGGCCTCTAGATGACGCAGCGGAAGGCCTAGTACCCCTCCCACGGATAAAGCGGCCGCCCTCGGTCGCTCCCGCGGCAGCCCAGCCTGCGCGTGGCCGAGTTGAACGGGAGGCGCACGATCACCTGGGCCTCGTTGTTGTCCTCGCTCGCCTCGAAGAGCACGTTGCGCGGGTCAGCGATGTGCACGAACGCGAAGCACCCGCGCAGCCCGGTCACGTCTATGTACTGCTCGGGATAGGTGGGCGGGTAGATGTCCGACCAGCCGGGCGAGGTGCCGAGCGTCACCTCCCTGCGGGCCGGATAGGTGTCGCAGGCCGGGTAGACGGCGCTCGCCGGGGAGCGCGGGACGCGCGGGCGGGTGCGGCGCAGGTCGCGCAGGCAGTAGGCGACCTTGGGCCCCACGCGCACGCGCCGGGTCCGGCGGCCGCGGCCGTCCACCCGCCACATCTCGAAGCGCGCGGCGTTGTACCACTTCCACCAGTGCAGCCCCTGGTGGGCGAGCTTGTACTGGAGCCGGCCGTTGGTGCGCACGCGGACGCGCCGGGGCTTGCCCTTGCGCGTGTAGATCCGCTGGCGCGCGCTCATGAAGCGCGGTCCGATCCGGGTGCCGTGGAGCTCCGCCGGGCCGCGGCCGATGTTGTCGATCGAGTTGCCGGCCCGCAGCAGGGTCCGGCCCCCGCTCCGCTCCGCGTACATGCCGTGCGGGCGGCGCATGACGAGGTCCGGGCACCTGAAGACCCGCGCGAACGGCGGCAGGCACGGGTTCTGGTCCACAGCCGTGCGATCGGGCGGGCTGCCCGCCGGCGGCTCCGGTGGTGCGGCACCGCCGAGCGCAGCGGCGGTGAGCAGGACTGCGGCGGCGGCGAGCACGGGGGAGAGTTCTAGCGAGAGCGCAGGGCGGAGGGAGGCGGTCAGCGCACGCAGGGCCCGGTGTCCACCGGGTTACCGGCGCGCCGGATCGCGTCCCGGACCACGGACTCGGGCACGCCGAACCCGGACCTGCCGCCGTCCGAGACGCTGGAGGCGAAGATGGTCGCCAGCACGCGGCCGGCGCCGTCCACCACGGGCCCGCCCGAGTTGCCCGAGCGCACCCTTCCCCTCAGCGCGGTGATCTCCCGCCGGATCGGGCCGCGGCCGTAGGCGTCCTGCGTGAGCACGGTCTCCGTCTGCCCGAGCCGCGCCGGGCGCACGTCGTAGGGACCGTTCTCAGGGAAGCCGAGGATGGCGGCTCCCACGCCCCGCGGAGGATCGCGGCGGATCGGGAGCGCCGGCTCGCCGGCCAGGCCGGGCACCCGCAGGAGCGCGAGGTCGTTGCGGGTGTCGAACCAGACCGCCTCCGCGTCCTCCCCGGGGCCCTCGCCACGAAGCTCGACGGTGGTGTCGTCCTGTCCGGCGACCACGTGGGCGTTGGTGACCACCAGGCCGTCGGCCGCGAGCCAGCCGCTTCCCTGCACACCCAGCCCGCAGGCCGTGCCCAGCACCTTCACCACGCTGCGCCCGGCGCGCTCGACGTCCCTGTCGCGGGCGATCTTGGAGTCGGGCGGCCCCACGCCGGGGTCGGGACCCTGGATCTGCGGGAACGCGTCGAAGCGCGCCAGCGCCTTCAGGATCCCGCCCGACGGCGGCAGGTGCTCGTTGAGCTCCGAGAGGATCGCGGAGCGCTGAATCGGCTCGCGCAGCTCGCGCGCGCCCGGCGTGTTGAGCGCCACGGCGCCCCCGATCCAGGCGAGCGCGAGTCCGAGGGCGGCCACCAGCAGCGCGCCGCCCAGACCGTCGAGCAGGCCCAGCCCCTGGCGAAGCCGGCTGCGGATCTGGAACCCGAGCACCTCCAGGGCCGACGCGAGCACGCCCCCGAGCATCAGCGCGCCGACGAGGGCGAAGAGCGGCGCGTAGGGCGAGTGCGAGCCCTCCTCGAGCAGCAGCGGCCCCAGCCGCGAGCCCGCGAACGCACCCCCGAGGAACCCGACGAGGGAAAGGGCTCCGACGATCAGACCCTGGGCGTAGCCCCAGACGGCCATCAGGGCGACGAACGCGACGATGATCCAGTCGAGCGGGGTCACACGCCGGAGGCAGCGTAGCGCCCGGGTTAAAGCGGTCGGCTGAGGCTAGGATCGAAGTCGCTCGCCCGTGAGAGAGCTTGCTCCCGAGCGCCGCAGGCGCCTGATCTTCCGCGCGCTTCCCGTCGTCGGGGTGGTCGCCGTGCTCGCGCTCGTGGCGGGAATGATGGTCGGCTCGCGAGCGCCCTCTGCATCGGAGCAGACGGCCGTGGACTTCGCCGCGGCCTGGGAGCGCTCCGACATCCCCGCGATGTACGCGCTGCTCGACGAGCGCTCACGCGCGTCGCATTCGCTGCGTGCGTTCAGGCGCGCGTACGCCCGGTCGGCCGCCACGGCCACCGTGATCCGGGTGGCGGCGGGCCCGCCCGACGGCGAGCGCGACGGCGCGGTGGAGGTGCCCGTCAACGTCTACACGCGCGTCTTCGGGGTCATCCGTCGTCCGCTGCTGGTGCCGGTGCAGGACGATCGCGTGGCCTGGGACGCGAGCCTCACGTTCCCCGGCCTGCCCGCGGGGACTCGCATGTCGCGCCGGAGCCTCCCGCCTGAGCGGGCGACGCTGCTCGCGCGCGACGGAGAGGTGCTCGCGGAGGGCAGCGCCGAAGCAAGGAGCTCCCCGCTGGGCGGGCTCGCGGCGTCGGTGGCGGGCGTGCTCGGGCCGGCTACCCGGCCCGTCGACCGTGCCGGGCTCTACGCGCGCGGCTTCCCGCGCGACTGGCCGGTCGGGCAGAACGGCCTGGAACGGGCGTTCGAGGGTCGGCTGGCGGGGGTGCCCGGCGGGGTGCTCGTGGCGGACGACCGCGTTCTCGCAAGCGCCGAGCCGCGCAAGGCCCGGGCGGTCAGGACGACGATCGACACCGATCTCCAGGAGGCCGCGGTGGCCGCGCTCGCGGGCCGCTTCGGAGGCATCGCCGCTCTGGACCCCCGCACCGGGGAGATACGCGCGCTGGCGGGACTTGCCTTCTCCGCCCCCCAGCCGCCGGGGTCGACATTCAAGATCGTGACCGCCACCGCGGCCCTCGAGGCCCGGGCAGTGCGGCCGCGCACGACGTTCCCGATCCTGAGCGCCGCGACCATCGACGGCGTGGAGCTCGAGAACGCGAACGGCGAGTTCTGCGGCGGGAGCTTCCGGGACAGCTTCGCCCACTCCTGCAACTCCGTGTTCGCCCCGCTGGGCGTGAAGCTCGGCGCCCAGCGCCTCGTGGACGCGGCCCTGCGCTACGGCTGGAACGCGCCCCCGACGGTGATCGGCGAGGCACCGAGCACGATCCCGCCGGCCGAGGAGATCACCAGCCCGCTCGAGGTGGGCTCGACCGCGATCGGCCAGGGCAGGGTGCTGGCCACCCCGCTTCGGCTGGCATCGGTCGCCCAGACAGTGGGGTCCGGCGGGGTGCGGCTCGAGCCGCGGCTCGAGGCTGGGCAGGCGCCGATGCGGGTCCGGGTCACCTCGCGACGGGTGGCGCGGACGCTCGGGAGCTTGATGGTCGGTGTGGTGGCCTACGGAACCGGCACCGCGGCGGCCATCGAGGGAATGAAGGTGGCGGGGAAGACCGGGACCGCGGAGCTCGAGGACACGCGCGGGCCGAACGCCGAGGAGGAGCCTCCGGACGACGGATCCAACACCGACGCCTGGTTCACCGCCTACGCGCCCGCGCGCCGCCCGCGGATCGCGGTGGCCGTGATGCTGGTGCGAGCGGGCGCCGGCGGGGAGACGGCCGCGCCGGCGGCCCGGTTGGTGCTCGGGCAGGCGCTCGGCAGGTGAGCGGCTCGGGCGGGCGAGGCCTCAGATGTCGAGGTCGTAGGTGAGCGTGTCCGAGCCCTCACCCTCGATCTCGAGCTCGAGCGGCCGGTTCTCGGTGGTGATGAGCGGCAGCTTGAAGAGGAGCATCGACGCGGCCGCGGGGCCCAGCTGGCCGACGCTGCCGGCCTGGGGGATGCACTCGTCGGGCAGCAGCGGGCGTGCGTTGTACGCGAACGGGTTGTCCTCGGGCAGCGTGACCGGCAGGAACTCGTTGTTCTGGTTGTCCTTCACCTTGAAGAAGTCGGTGGGGGTCTGCGTCTTGTCCGTCCGGTTGCAGGCCTGGATGAAGACGCCGTAGAAGGTCTCGTCCCTGTCCGCGGGCGGACCGTCGTAGTAGGCGTTGTCGGGCGGGATCGCCGTGTTGAGCTGCCGCGTGATGAAGACGTTGTAGGTGAGGCCGTCGAGCTCGAGGGCAAGGCCCTCGCGGGCCGGCTCGTCCACGCCCGGCTCCTCGTCCCCGCAGCCCGCGGCGAGCCCGCTCGAGGCGAGCGCCAGGACGCAGGCGGCGGCGATCATGGCACGGCGCAGGACCATCGGGTCCGGCAGTCTATTAGGAGCCCTGACGGGGCGCCTGCGCCGGGTCCATACCCGTGTGCGCGCCGAAGCGCGCGGCCTTCGAGGCCTCGTATCCCGCGATCGACGCTCGCTGGAGGGGCTCGGTCCGGGGCTCCTCGAAGATCGCGCGCAGGCGCTCGAGCGCCTTCTTGGTCCGGCGCCGCACCCACCAGGCCGCGCCGATCTCCCTGAACCTGTCCACGGCCGTGGCCGGCTCGCTGTAGGTGGTCAGCTCCACGCGCGTGAGGTTGGGACCCTCCTGCGTGAAGTCGTAGACGGCGACCGAGCGATTGCGCCCGCGCCGGCCCACGCGGAGCTCCTCCACGATCTGCCGCGGACGGTCGATCCGCTCGATGCGCAGCTCGGCGTACTGGCTCGCCATCGGCGCCTTCAGGCGGAAGCGAGCCGCCGCACCCTCGCCCACCGGGTTCACTCGCGCGAGCCGGTAATCATCGAGGAAGTGGTCCATGTAGGCCGGCCGGCCGGCCAGGTCGGTCACGAAGTCGAAAATCTCCTCGCGCGGAGCGCTGATATGGGTGTCGACGGTGACCTGGCGCACGGCGCGGCATTCTACGTGCCGCCGTCAGGCGGTCAGGCTGCCATCGGCGCGACCGCGAGGGCGCGCTCGCCGGCGCGCACGCGATCGGAGCGCACCGCGAGCCGCCGCTCGTCCGGCAGCGCGGCGAAGCACAGCTCGCAGAGCACGCTGCCCGACTCGAGCCGGTGGAGGTGCTCACCCGCGAGGGGCGTCCTCCGGCACTGGCCGCAGGACTCGGCGCCGGGACCGGTGGAGCCGACGCAAATTCGGATCAGGAGCGGGGACATGTCGGGCATGGCGCCCTCTTCCACGCACGGCGGGTCTCTCCTCCGACAGTCGATTCTTAGGGCCGAGATGGCACACCACTCCCACTTTCGTGCGCCTTTTCGTCGAAGACCCCGCAAATACCGAGGATCATTTCTCAGGCCTCGGAGGACGCGTTACCATCGCCAGTGCCCTGGCCAAGGAGATGTGAATGACGGACGCATTCAGTTCTGGAACGCTCGTGGGGGCGGGCTCATTCCGATGTGAGGGCTGCGGCTTCGCCCTCGCGCTGAGGGAGCGCGACCCGCTTCCGGAGTGCCCGGAGTGCGGCGGCGCAAGCTTCCGGCGGGCGCTGCTCTTCGAGCCCGACGAGCACCACGCGGACCACCACCAAGTCACGGGAGCACCCGGTTGGCTGAGCTCGGCGCGCGACGGAATCGAGGAGGCCGGCGACTATCTGGCCTTCGCCGGCGAGGACGAGGCCGAGGTCGTGAGCCTGGAGCCGGGCTGGACGCGCGTCGGCCGCAGCCTGTCGGCCGACCTGCGCTTCGACGACCCCACGGTCTCGCGCCGCCATGCGCTCGTCTATCGCGAGCCCGACGGCGGCGCCCGGATCCTGGACGACCGCAGCCTGAACGGCGTGTTCCTGAACGGCGAGCGGGTGGAGCTCGCGGAGCTCGGCGACGGTGACGAGATCGCGATCGGTCGCTTCACGCTCTTCTTCCTGCGCGCCGCCGATCCGCCGCCACGCGACGGGAGCGCCCCGACGCACCCCGCGCTCGCCTCGTAGCGCCGGAACCTCCGCGCCCGCTCCCGGCGTATAGGGGGCATGAGAACCATTCACGCGGCCGCGGCCACGCTCGCGTCGGCGGCCCTGCTGGGCGCGACCACCGAGCCCACACACGAGCCTGCCTCCACGGACATGCCAGAGGGCCGGCTCGTCCTGGGCCTCCACCCGCCCGAGCGAGTCGCGGTGCTCGACGTGGCGAGCGGCGCTCTGGTCGAGCGGCGCGTGCCCGGCGGCACGCTCTGCCACGGGCCGCTGATGGTGTCGGGCCCCAACCTCTTCTTCCTCGGAAGCCGGCGCGGGCGCGGAGCGCTGATGTCTCTCGACCTCACGCTCGAGCGACGGGCGCGCGTCGTCTCGTGGTCACGGCGCCAGTACGTGCCCTCGGCCCGGGCCGGCGCCTTCTGGGCGCTGGGAGCCGGTAGCGCCCCGCGCGAGGTCACGCCCGGCGGCAGCGTGCTGTTCCGCTCGCGCGTGCGGCCGCCGGCGGGCTATCCGATGGGGGCCACGGCCGACGGCATCGTCCTCGAGCATCGCGGCCGCACCCGGATCTGGAACCCGCGCAGCGGCGCTCTTCGTGCCGCGCCCGGCACCTGGATGGTCGCCGCGTCGGCGGATCGCAGCGTCTGGTGCGGGCCGCGCTGCCGGCGGCTGCGCCTCGACGTCCCCGGCGGCGCGCGACCCGCGGAGCGCCTGCCCGACGGCTGGTCCTTCAACCCGGGCACCGGCTCGCTGTCCGCCGGCGGATCGCTGCTCGCGGTGGCCGCCTACCGCGAGCGGCGCCCGTACGCGACGCGGATCGCCCTCGTGCACACGGCCGGCGGCGCTCTCGAGCTTCTCCCGGCACCTCTGCCGGCCTCGCGCGGCGAGCTCGCGTGGTCGCCGTCGGGCGAGTGGCTCTACGTGCCCGTCGCGGGCCGCAGGATCGCGGCATACCGGCCGCGCGACCGGCGCCTTGTCACATTGCCGGTTCGGCTGGCCGACGACGTGATCGACATCGCTGCCGCCGGCTAGTCAGCCGCAGCACCAGCCGTCCACCCGGGGGAACGCCGAGCGGTCCTCGCCCGGGTCGAGCTGCTCGGTGATCCGCGAGAAGGTGATCACCCGCCGCGCACCCGGCACCCCGCGACGCGCGCCGGGCGAGCCGATGAAGACCCATTGGTCGGCATCGCGCCACGCGGCCAGGAGCCAGCGGCCGTCGGGCGACCAGGCGAGCCCGGAGAAGCGCCCCTCGCCGTCGAAGAGCGTTCGGGGCGCCCGCTGGGCGCGAGTCAGGGAGATGCCCAGCACCCCGTCCCGCGCGCCCGCGACCGCCACGCTCCGGCCGGAGGGGTGGACGGCCATCACCCGCTCCCCGGCGCCGGGCGCCAGCCCGCGCACCGGGCCCGGGGCTCCGTCGCGGTCGTAGGTGCGCACGCCGGCCGGGGTCAGCGCCACCAGCCGGTCGCCGCGCTTGCTCCACTGCAGCGCGGTCGGCCGCTCACGCGCGGGAGCGGTCCAGAGCACCCGCCCGCCGTACACGTCCCGGGTCACGATGCTCCCGGCGGCCGTCACGTAGCTCAGCACGTACCCCGGGCCGGGGCGCCAGGCGGGGGTGACCGGAGCCACCGCTCCGGCCACGCGGTGATCGCCGAGCCCGTTGCCGGTCACGAGACGCAGCTCGCGGCCCTCCAGGTAGGCGACCCGGTAGCCGTCGCCGGTGGACCAGGCCGGATGGCTCACGGCCCCGGGCCTGACGATCGACCAGCGCACGGTTCCATCCGGCTCGACGGCGTAGAGCCGTCTCCCGCGCGCGGTCACTATGTAGAGGCCGCGCGGCGACCATCCGGCGCTCGAGTAGTCGCCCAGGCGGCGCAGCGAGCCGTCGTCGTTCACCACCCAGCTGCCGGCGCCGGAGCTCACGAGCAAGCGCCCCTCGGCGGGAAGGCGCGACAGCGTCGGCTCCGAGTCGAGCCGGTCGCCGATCCAGCGGCGCACGTCCGCTCCCGCGGGGCTGAGAACCGTGCCGAGCGCCGTCAGCGCAAGCGCCAGCGCGAGCGCGGGCCTCAGCAGCCCACCCCGGCGTGCGGGGACCGGAGCGGCCTCGGCCTGCGCGGCGTGGAGCACGCGGAGCGTGCGCTCCGCGGCCTCCCGCTCGCCGGGCACGGGGCGCTCGCGCAGCGCGCGTCGCAGCTCGCGCTCGGTCATCCCTCGTCCTCCAGCGCACCCGCCAGGCGATCGAGGGCTCGGCGAAGGCGCGAGTTCACGGTGCCGCGGGGGATTCCGAGCGTGCGGGCGATCTCGCCGGGCGTGCAGTCGAGCAGGTAGCGCAGCACCACCGCCGCCCGCTGCTCGGGCGCGAGCTCGGCAAGCGCTCCGAGCAGCTGATCGGAGATCTCGGGTGCGTGGCTCGGGGCCTCGACCCGGTCGGCCAGCTCCGCCCCCACCTCGCGGCGGAGCGTGCGGGCACGCGCGAAGTCGATCGCCCGGTTGACCACGATCCGGTTGATCCAGGGAGCGAACGGGCGCCGTCCGTCGAAGCGGTCGAGCGCCCGCACCGCCGCGAGAAACGCCTCCTGGGCGATGTCCTCGGCGGCGGCCGCGTCGTGGACGATGTAGTAGGCCGAGCGGAACGCGGCGGGCCAGTGCAACTTGAACAGCGCCTCGAGCGCCTCGCTGGAGCCGCCCTGGGCGGCGCGCACGAGTCGCCGCTCCGCCGCGCGGCCGGCCTGGCGCGCGTCTTCACCCGCGCCGGCCGGCGCGGGTCGGATCATCGTCAGGAGCCGCTCGGCGCGCACGCTGGCTGTGGAGCCTCTCACTCCGGTCACTGCGCGTCATTACGTACTAGCCACGGACAGAGGTCCTATGGCGAGATGCGCGGACCTGACGTAATGTGGAAAGCCAGCGGCGTTGTGAGCCTGTCTCGCCGCGAAAACCCAAGGATGGAACGAGACAGAGTGATCACCACGTCGGCGCTGACACACCCCGTCAGACCCGTTCGCGCGCGCGGTCGCTTCGTGCGCGAACGCGAGCGGGCGATCGCCTCTCTGATCGGTTGCCGGCAGATGGCGGGTGAGTGCCTCGAGGTCGAGGTGCGCCCCGACATCGCGATCCTCTGGGGCGGGGATATTCCGCTCGCGGCTCGCTTGGGGGCGAGCATGCTGGTCCGCCGCGGCGGGGACGCTCAGTCGCGAGTCGCGATCGAGATGGCGGCCCGCGCCGAAGGCCTGGTCGTCGAGACCATGGGCGAGCAGCGCCTCTGGAAGCTGCTCGGCGTGCCGAGCTAGCCGCCTCGCCGCCCGTAGAAGTGCACCAGCGACAGCGCCAGTCCGCGGCGCTCGTAGAAGCGCAGCGCCCGCTCGTTGGTCGCCACGGCCCCCACGAAGACGTCGCGCACGCCGATGCGGTCGAGCTCCGTGTCCACCGCGTCCATCAGGCCGGTGCCCAGGCCACGGCCGCGCGAGCCGGGAGCCACGCTCAGCGTCTCGATGATCGCGACCCGCTCGTCGGTGGACCACGTGTCGTCGCCCGTCTCGATGAGGACCAGCGCGTAGCCCAGCGGCCGGTCCCCGGACTCCGCCACCAGGACGAACGAGCCCGGCCGGGCGAGCCACTGGTCGTACTCCGCGCGCCTGCGGCGCCAGGAGTCCTCGGGGGAGCGAATCCGCGGCAGGGTCGGCGACACCTCTCCGTGATGCGCCAGCAGGGCCTCCCACAACGGCCGCACCAGCTCGATGTCCGCCGGGTCGAGCCGCCTGATGGTCACGTCCGCCTCCCCGGCCACGCCGGCATCGTCGCACGGCCGTGAACGGGCTAGCGCCGCGGCGGGGACCCCTCCCCGCCGCGGGCTGCCGAGCGACCATCCCTAGACGCTTGCTACGTACCCCTGCGGACTCCGGCGGCCGGCGCCGAGCTCAGTGCGAGCTGCGGTGCGAGACCGTGGCCGGAGCCCGGCCGTCCATCTTCACGGAGAAGTTCGTCGGGCTCGCCGAGGCCGGGACATCGACCTCGGAGGCCTGCGGGTTGGCGGACGTCGTGAGCACCAGGACGACTGCCAGCAGGACCGTGAACGTGGAGCGGCGGGGCATGTCTCGACCGTAGGTTCGATCCCCCGATCGCGCTCGCGGTGAGGCGCTGTTGCCAAGCTTTCCGCGCTGAACCTGCGGGCTTCTTGACGTGCGCGCCGCTCGCGGGCGGTCAGTCGGTCACGAGGTGCAGCGCATCGGCCGCCGCGAGTGCCCCGGCCAGGGAGCCCACGAGCAGGCCGCCAAGCTCGGGCGCCTCCATGTCGCGGTGCTCGAGCCAGTCGAGGATCGCCCCGTCCATGAACCAGAGCCACGCCCGCACGGCGGTGCGCGCCTTGGCCGGCGGAGCGGACCCGGCGCCCAGGCCCTCGAGGATCCGCTCGGACGTGCGGATGCGCATCTCCTGCACCAGCGAGCGGGCGTCGTCCGCGCTGCCGGCGCTCTCGATCAGCCGCCTGTAGGCCGATGCGTTCTCCTCGACCCAGCCGAGGTACGCCGTGATGCTGAACTGAAGGGCCTCGAGCGGCGGCAGCGAGGGATCGGGCTCGGTGCGCCGCGCCACCTCCTCCGCCGCCGCCTGGAACGCCCCCACGAAGTAGTCGCGCTTGCTCGGGAAGTAGTGGTAGAGCAGGGCCTTCGAGATGCCGGCCTCGCGGGCGATGCGGGCCATCGAGAGCTCGTCGTACGAGTAGCGGGCAAAGAGGTCCGCGCCGAGCGCCAGCAGCTGCGCCCTGCGCTCGTCCAGCTGCATGCGCCTGTATGCGGGCTGCTTCACCACATGCATCCTAGTTGCTTCTTGACCGTTGGTCGATAGTGGGTTACGTTGTTGTCGACCGATGGTCAACAAGGGAGGCCAAGTGACCGCAGCAGAACGAATCGAGGCCCTGGAGACCCGCGTGCGCGCGCTCGAGGCGCACACGGGCGTCGCGCCTGCCCGCACCCTCCGTCCGGCGCCGGAGCGCCTTTCGGCCCTGAAGCCGGTGCCGTTGCCCCGGCGTGCGGAACGCCCGCCGCCCCGACCGGCACCGAGGCAGTCGCTCGAGGACCTGCTCGGGGGACGCGTGCTCGCCTGGGTCGGAGGCGCGGCGATCGTTCTGGGGCTCGCCTTCCTCTTCGCGCTCGCGATATCCCGCGGCTGGATCGACGAGACGGCGCGCGCGCTTCTCGCCGGGACTGCGTCGGCGGGACTGTTCGCGCTCGGTGTCTGGCTGCACGAGCGGAAGGCGCGCACCGACACCGCGCTCGCCGCCACGGCGGCCGGCATCGCGGGACTGTTCGCGACCGTGACCGTCGCGGGTCAGGTGTACGACCTGCTGCCGCTCTCGGTCACGCTGGCCGCCGCGTTGGGGGTCGGGGCCACCGGCACGTGCTTCGCGCTGCGCTGGGACTCGCGCGGAATCGCCGCGCTCGGCCTGGCGGGGGCGCTGCTCGCGCCCGTGCTGGCGGGCGCCTCCGAGGAGGGTTCGAGCGTCGCGCTCGTGTTCGTCGCGTTCGCCTGCTCGACCGCGGTCGTGCTCCACAAGCGTTGGGGCTGGCTGTCCCTCGTCACCTTCGCGGTGGCCACTCCCCAGTGGGCCTACTGGCTGCTGACCGAGCCCTCCCAGGCGTCCATCCTGGTCGTCGTCGCCTGCTTCGGCGCGCTCGGGGTCATCGCCGCCGTGGGCTACGAGCTGCGCCAGGACGAGCCGGCGCTCCGGCCCAGCTCGGCGTTCCTGCTCGGCCTGAACGCGCTGGTGGTGGGTTACGCGGGCTGGGGCGCTCTGTACGTGACCGACCACCCCACCACCGCGAAGCTCTTCCTCGCCGGACTTGCCGCGGTGCACGTGGCGGCCGGCCTGCGCCGCGGGCCGCTCGCGCGCATGTCGGATGACCTCGCGCTGCTCTCGCTCTCCATCGGCGTGATCCTCGCCAACGTGGTCGCGGCGCTGGTGCTCGACGGCGTGGCCCTCGCCGGCCTGCTCGCGGCCTCGAGCGTGGGCTTCGCGCTGCTCGCCCGGCAGGTGCACGGCGGCCGCCAGGAGGCCGCGGTGGCGCTCGGGCTCGGCGGTCACCTCGCGCTCACGGCCGTCCAGGCGGTCATGCTCGCGCCGCCGGACGCGATCGGCGGCGCCTCGATAGCCGCCCCCGGAGCGGCCGCGCTGATCGCGCTTGCGGCCGCCTGTCTGGTGTCCGCAAGGATCGCGGGAGCCGGACGTCCGGAGTGGCGCGTTGCGCTCGACGTGACCGGGCTCGCCACGGTCGCGTACCTCACCGCGACGAGCCTCGAGGGCACGGCGCTCGCGTGCGCGTGGGCAATGGAGGCCGCGGTGCTCGCCAGGATCGCCGCCCATGCCAAGGACAAGGTCGCCGCGGGCGCGTCGCTGTGCTTCGCGCTCGGCGCTGCCTTCCAGACGCTCGTGTTCGAGGCGCCGCCCGAGACCCTGCTCTACGGGCTCCCCGAGGTCGGACCGGCCGTGCTGGCGCTCGGCGCGCTGGCGCTCGCGTTGGGCGTCCAGGCCAGGCAGGCGCGTGCGTTCGACCCGGCCGCCGCCGAGTGGCTCGAGGCCGCCACCGCGGCGGTGGTGCTCTACCTCGCGTCGGCGCTGATCGTCACGCCGTTCGAGTCCGGTAGCGAGCAGGGCCAGGCGGCGCTCAGCGTCTTCTGGGGCCTGACCGGACTGGGCGCGCTGGTGGCCGGCCTGGTTCGCGACGAGCGCTCGCTGCGGCTGGGCGGCCTGAGCGTCCTGCTCCTGGCTGTCGGCAAGGTGTTCCTGTTCGACCTCGCCACGCTCGACTCGATGTACCGGGTCGCATCGTTCGTGGGGCTCGGCGTTCTCCTGCTCCTCGCCGCGTTCGTCTGGCAGCGCGTGCGCCCGCGGGCGCTGCCCGACTTCCGCGACATCGCGGAGGGGGTCAGGTAGCGGCTACTCCGTCGAGACCGACGGATCGGTCTGCTCGGGCTCTGGCACTGCCATCAGGAAGTGCGCCGTGGCGTCAGCGGCGAGCGCGCCGATCCGGTGCGCCTCGCCGTCCTGGCCGGTCGCGCGCAGCTCGTCCGCGTACCAGCCGAGCAGCTCCTCCACGTCGAGCACCCCCTGCGCGTCGAGGCCCTCGAGGGACACCTTCGCCCCCTTGCCCCGCCGGCGCTCGAGCGCCTCGCGGTCCAGTCGCCAGTCGGAATTCACGCGCAGGTAGACCCTGCCGCCCGTCTGGCCCGCGCAGAACCAGGGCCCCGGGTCGCCCAGCACCACGGCGCGGCCGTCGGTCATGTACTCGAAGGCGAACCCCTTGATGTTCGCGCGGTTCGCAAGGCACCCCAGCGAGTCGTCGAGGGGCGCCGGGGGCTCGCCGGCGATCACCACGTCGGCACCCGAGAGCCGGATGCAGAAGCGCGAGTCGGCATCGCCCTGCACGAACAGACGCCCGCGCTGCGCCCCGTACGCGAAGGACTTGCCCACCGACCCGTTCACGCGACGACCGAGGCGGTTGAGCCCCTTCAGCACCGACACCTTCCCGCCGAGCATCGTCTTGCCCACGCCGTCCTGGGCGCCGCCCTCCACCGTGATGTCCACGCCGTCGACGCTGAACGCGCCGAGGCCCTGGCCGCCGATCGAGCCGCCGTCGAAGCGGAGCGCGGCCGGCTCGTCGTCCTCGGCCGGCAGCCCGCCCGCGGCGATGCGGCGCCGGGCCAGCCGCCCCGCGAGCTTCGTCCCGAGCGCGCGGTCGTCCGAGGCCACGGTGGCGAGCATGCGGAGCGGGCGCCCGGCGATCAGGCCGGCCGCCTCGCGCTCGTCGGGCGGCTCGGGCATGTCCAGCGGCTCCAGGTCGAGCATGTCGTCGATCGGCCTGATCAGCTCGTGGAGGTCGACCGAGGCTCCGGCCCGGGCCTGCACGAGGAGCTCGGAGCGCCCCACCAGGTCCTGCGAGCGCTCGAACCCGAGCCACGCGGTGACCTGCCTGACCTCCTCGCCCATGTCCTCGAAGAAGCGGGCGCAGCTGGTCGCCGCGCGCTCGAGCTCCTGGGGCGTGAACTTCTTCAGCCCCTTGAGCTGGGCCTCCTCCTCGGACTCGATCTGAGTCGCGATGCCCACGTGGCAGGTGTCGAGCTGGCAGCCGCGGCAGATCGTGCAGCCGAGCGACACCATGGCCAGCGTGCCGAAGCCGACCCGGTTCGCGCCCAGGCAGTGGAGCTTCACGATGTCGTGGGCGTGGCGGTAGCCGCCGTCGGCCCAGATCTCCACGCGGTTGCGCACCCCCGCCTCCATCAGGGCGAGGTGCACCGCGCGCGTGCCGATGTCGGAGGGGAGCCCCACGTGGCGCAGAGCGTGCGAGCGCGCCGCTCCGGTGCCGCCCTCGAAGCCCGAGACGGTGATGATGTCCGCGCCGGCCTTGGCGATCCCCACGCCGATCGTGCCGATGTTCGGCACCACCGGCACCTTCACCGACACGCGCACGTCGGGGTTGGCGGTCTTGAGCTCGTCGATCAGCTCCGCAAGGTCCTCGATCGAGTAGAGGTCGTGGTTGTTCGAGGGCGAGATCAGGTCGGTGCCCGCGGTGGCGTTGCGGGCGGCGGCGACCTTGTCCGTCACCTTCCTGGCGGGCAGGTGGCCGCCCTCGCCGGGCTTCGCGCCCTGGCCGATCTTGATCTCCACGAGGTAGGACGAGTTGATCATCTCGCTCGTCACGCCGAAGCGCCCGGACGCGACCTGCTGCCCGCGCCAGCGCGGATACCTGCCGTACATGTCGCGGATCTCCCCGCCCTCGCCGTTCATCGCGACGATGTTGATCCGCTTGGCCGCCTCGGCGTAGGCGCGGTATGCGGTCTCCCCCTGGGAGCCGAAGCTCATCGAGGAGATCACGATCGGGTAGGAGTGGAGCCCCACGTCGGCGCTCACGCGCTCGCCGATCAGGGGCTCGCGGTCGGAGCGCAGGTCGAGGATGTGGCGGAGCGAGACCGGCTGGACCAGCTCGAGCTCGCGCACCTTGCTCGAGTACTCCTCGTAGGAGGCCGACCCGCCCGCCGCCGCGACCGCGGCCTTGTAGACCTTCGGGTAGAAGTGGAACGTGCGGCCGGGCTTCGACTCCTCGTGCCCTCCGAGGATCCGCATCCGCTCGTCGCCGTCACGGTCGAGCTGGCCCCAGCCGGTGCCGCCGCGCTCGGAGCCGAAGTACGACGGGGTGTCGAAGCAGCCGGCCACCTCCGGCCGCAGGCCGATGCACGAGAACAGGCGCGAGTACCCCCGCACCTCGTGGATCCCGATGGTGGAGATCACCTTCTCGATGCCCTTCCGCAGCGCCGTGGCGAGGCTGGCCACGTCGCGCCGGTAGTCGTCCATCAGCGCCACCTCGACCATCGTGTACGGGCACACCCCGTCGGCGCCCAGTCCGAGCGCGACCATCACGTCGTGGACGTTGCGCACCGCGGCGGAGCGCAGGACGACCCCGCAGCGTCTGCGCAGGTTCGTCTCGCCCGGCCGGATGAACCGCTCGCGCAGCGCCAGGTCCACGGCGGCCAGCGCCAGGTGCGGGTCGAGGTAGCGGCGGTCGCCCTCGTAGGCGGTGCGGTCCGACAGCACGAGCAGCTCGGCGCCCCCGCCCACCGCCCCGGTGGCCTCGTGCTTCAGCCGCTCGATCGCCCCGCGCGTGTCCTCCGACTCGAGGCAGGAGAGGTCGAGCACGCGCGCGCGATCGCGGAACTCCTCCCAGAGGTCCTCGAGCAGGTAGGTCTTGTGCTCGCGCGCGACGCGGCGATAGTCGGAGTCGGAGAGCGGCGCGAGGCCGTCGTGGCCGCCGAGGATGATCGGGAAGGCCGTCTCGATGGTGGTGCGCGCGTCCGGGGCCGCGTCGATGCCGGGACGTGCGCCGAACACCGCCCGGCACGAGAAGTGCTCCACCTCGCGCTCGCGGTCGATGGCCGGATTGGTGACCACCGCCACCGATTCCTTGAAGTAGTCGGCCAGGTTCTGGCGCTCCGGCGACAGGGCCGCCAGCGGTCCGTCGTAGCCGAGCGATCCGATCGGCTCGGCGCCCGTGGCCGCCATCTGCTGCACCAGCTTCATGTCGTCGCGCTGCCACCCGAACCCGCCGAGCACCCGGGTGGGCACCTTCACGGGCTCGGATGGCCCAGCGCTCGTGTACCCGGGAATCTCGGGGCCCGTGAGCGGGCCGCCGACCGGGATCGCCTCGGCGAACGCCTCGTCCGCCGTCGCTCCCGCGCGCTCGCGCCAGCGCCTGCAGCAGAGCCGCTGCATCGCGGGATGGTCGATGAGCCGGCTCGTGCCTCCCACGCGGTCCAGGGTCACCATCAGCTTCTCGCCGGGAGCGAGCGGCTTCGGCTCCGCGACGGTGTCCGCCACCGCGACCACGCCCGGCTCGCTCGAGAAGACGTGCGCGTCCGCGGTCTCCATCGACCAGAGCGGGCGCAGCCCGAGCGCGTCCACCGAGAACACGCACTCGTCGCCGTGGCGGGCCACCAGCGCCACCGGTCCCTGCGCCAGCGGGCCGAACGCCTGCCGGATGTACATGTAGAAGCCGCGCAGCTCCTCGGGCATGCCCTTGATCTCGTTCACGATCGGCGGCAGCACCAGCTCGAGGGCCTCGGCGAGCGTGAGTCCCTCGCGGTGGATCAGCGCCTCGACGATCCGCGAGAGGTCCTGCGAGTCGGAGCCGTCGCGGGGAGCGGCACGCCGAGCATCCGCGCCTCCTGGCGCAGGCGCGCCACGGTGTTGATCTCGCCGTTGTGGCCGAGCACGCCGAACGGCTGCACGCGCCTGAAGGCGGGCCAGGTGTTCGTGGAGTAGCGGTTGTGGCCGAGCAGCGCCGCCGTCTTGGCGCGGCCGTCGTGCAGGTCGGGGAAGTAGCCGCCCAGCGCCGACGGCGATCCGAGCACCTTGTAGACGACCGAGTGGCGTCGAGCAGGAGGCCACGTGCACGTCGAGCGCCTCCTCGAGCTGGACGGTCAGCTCGAAGCAGCCGCGCTCGTCCTCGATCAGCCCACCCACCTGCCAGAAGACGGGCTCCTCCTCCCGCGCCTGAGGGCCGAGCGCCGTGGTCACGACCTCGTGGTCGCGCTCGGAGAGCACGCGGAGGCCGATCCGGCTCATCGTCTCTCGCGCGCGCTCCTTGACCGCGGCCACGTCGCCGGCGCCACGAGGGATGAACACATGCGCGACGGCGAAGCGCGGGTCGAGCGCGAGGCTCGGCGCGTGGCCGTCGCGCCGCACCGCCTCGGCCCAGATCTCCCGCGGGATGTCCACGGTCAGGCCGCAGCCGTCGCCCTCGCCGTCCACGTTGCCGGCGCGGTGGAGCATCTTCTCGAGTGCCACGAGCGCGGTCTCGATCGCCTCGTGCGACGGGCGCGCGTCCTTGGCCAGCCACGCGTACAGCGCGCAGGCGTCCTGGTCCTCCACGGTAGTCGGCGCCCGGCGCGGCCGGTAGGCGCGCGTCGGGTCGTGGCGAGTCATGTGGGCTCCTCGGTTCCGCGGCTTCTCCGAGCGGCCGCGCGACGGGCAGCCGCGGATTCTAGTCTCCGGGCATGCGCGCGATCCTGAGCACGGCAGAGTCCCCACACGTCCGCCTCGGCGAGGCCCCCGACCCCACCCCCGCGCCGAGCGAGGCGCTCGTGGAGGCGAGGGCGATGTCCGTGAATCGCGGCGAGGTCCGGCGCCTCGAGGCCCTCCCCGAGGGCACGCTCACCGGCTGGGACGTGGCGGGCGTGGTCCGCGAGCCCGCGGCGGACGGCAGCGGCCCTGCGGCCGGCACGCGCGTTGTGGGCGTGGGCGGGTCGCTGGCGCGGGCGAGCGCCTGGGCCGAGTTGGTGCCGGTGCCCACGGACCGGCTGGGAACGCTGCCCGACGAGGTGTCGTTCGCCGCGGCGTCCACGCTCCCGGTGGCCGGTCTCACCGCCTACCACGCACTGGGGCTCGGCAGGCTCCTGGTCGAGCGCCGCGTGCTCGTGACGGGCGCGGCCGGCGGCGTGGGGCGCTTCGCCGTCCAGCTGGCGGCCGACTCGGGCGCGCACGTGACCGCCGTCGCGCGGGACGCCGCACGCGCCGAGGGCCTGGAGGAGCTGGGCGCGCGGGAGATCGTCCATGAGCTCGAGCCCGAGGGCGAGCGCTTCGACCTGATCCTCGAGTCGGTCGGCGGGCCGTCGCTGGCCGCGGCACTCAGGCGTGTGGCGCCCGGCGGCATGGTGGTCACGTTCGGCGACTCGTCGGCAGAGCCAGTGACCTTCACCGCGCGCGACTTCTACCGGAACACCGGCGCCACGCTCTACGCCTTCCTGATCTTCTCCGAGCTGGACCGCCGCGGCACCGGCTCGGGGGACCTGGAGCGCCTGGCGCGCCTGATCGCCGCGGGCAAGCTCGACCCGGCGATCAGCGTCGAGGCGAGCTGGCGCGAGGCCGGGCCCGTGCTCGAGGCGCTACTGGAGCGCCGCGTGCAGGGCAAGGCCGTGCTGCTCGTGGACTAGAGCCCGGCCGCCTCGAACGCGGCGTCGCGCTCCGTGAAGGTCTCGAGTCGCACGATCTTGCCGTCGCGCACGGCGATCAGCCACGAGGCGTGCTGGCGCTCGAACGCGAGGCCGCTGCCGCGCGCACAGGCCCGCCAGTGTCCGAGCGCGAGGGCGCAGGTGTCGGACACCTTGCGCGACTCCTCCACGTGCACCTCGAACACGTCCCAGTCGCCGAAGAGCTGCTCCGCCCAGCGCCTGATCCCGTCGTGGCCGTGGAAGCAGGTGCCCTCGACGGTGATCGGAATCCACTCGACCTCGGGGTGCATGCACTCGTCGAGAGCGGCGTCGAGCTCGCGCCGGTTCCAGCGTTCTGCCCAGCGGCGGAAGACCTCCTCCGGCGCCGAGGCCATCCGGTCCCCTAGCGCTCGTCCCGGGGGCCGGACCAGAACGCGTCGCCGACCGTGACCGTGCGGGCGATCTCGGCCTGGTGGCGCAGCGAGTTCGGGTCCCCGTCCTCGTAGGCGAACATGCCCTGGGCGGGAATCCGGCGTGCCTCGCCGGTGCCGCCGAGGAACTGGTCCACCACGCGAGCGCAGCGCCGGCCCTCGGCGATCGCCGTGACCACGAGCGACTGCCCCACGCGGGCATCCCCACAGGCGAACACGCCCTGGACCTTGGTGCCGTAGACGGGCGCCTTCACGTTGCCGCGGGCGTCGAGGTCGAGGCCGAGCTCCGTCACCGCCCCCTCGTGCTCGGGGTGGCTGAAGCCGATCGCGATCAGGACGAGCTGTGCCGGCTCCTCGAACTCGCTGCCGGGAACGGGCTTGAGGTCGCGCGAGGAGGTTCCCTCCACGCGCCAGCCGCGAACGGCCGACACCTGACCGTCCTCGCCCAGGAGCTCGATCACCTCTGTGCCGAACTCCCGAACCCCGCCCTCCTCGAGGGCGTACGTGGAGCGCGTGCGCTTGGGCGGCAACGGCCAGGGTGTGCTCGCCATGCGGCCCTCCGCCGGGAGCGGCGGGTAGACGTCGAGCATCAGCACGCTCTCCGCGCCCTCGCGCAGGGCGTTCGACACGCAGTCCATGCCGGTGTCGCCGCCGCCCACCACCACAACGCGCCTGCCCTCGGCTCGGATGGTCGCCTCCGGCGGCGTGGCGCGCGCCGGCCGGCCCTGGGACTCGGCGACCCAGCGATTGCGCTGGTAGAGGTAGTCCATCGCGAAGTGCACGTTGGCCAGCTCGCGGCCGGGCGTCTCGAGGTCGCGGTGCACCCGCGAGCCGATCGCCACGACCACCGCGTCGTGCCGGCGGCGAAGCTCCTCGGCCTCCACGTCGCCGCCCACGTCCGTGTCGCAGACGAAGTCGATGCCCTCCTTCTCGAGCAGGGCCACGCGGCGGTCGATGATCCACTTCTCGAGCTTCGCGTCCGGAACTCCGAAGCGCAGCAGGCCGCCGGGCGCCTCGTCGCGCTCGTAGACCGTGACCTTGTGTCCGAGCTTGTTCAGTTGGGCGGCCACCGCCAGCCCGGCCGGGCCCGAGCCCACCACCCCCACCGTCCTACCGGTGCGGCGGTCCGGCGGCTCAGCGTCGATCCAGCCCTCCTGGAACCCGCGGTCGGCGATCGCCAGCTCGATCTGCTCGATCGTCACCGGGTCGTCGTTGATGTCCAGCACGCAGGCGGACTCGCACGGTGCCGGGCAGATCAGGCCGGTGAACTCGGGGAAGTTGTTCGTGGCGTGGAGCTGGGTGAGCGCGTCCTGCCAGCGGTCGCGGTACACGAGGTCGTTCCAGTCCGGGATCCGGTTCCCGAGCGGGCAGCCCTCGTGGCAGAAAGGCACGCCGCAGTCCATGCAGCGCCCTCCCTGCTCGCGCAGGGTGGCGTCGTCGGGCAGCGAGAAGTACTGCCCGTAGTCGTGCACGCGCTCCTTCGGATCGCGCTTCTCGAAGCCGGCGCGCTCGATGCGCAGGAAGCCCTTGGGGTCGCCCATGGTCAGCCTCTCGCGCCGGCGGGCGGGGCCATCTCCGGCTCCGGCTGCTGCTCAGGGGCGGGCTCCTCGAGCTCGGCGAGCGCCCGCTTGTAGTCGTGGGGCATGACCTTCACGAAGCGATCGACGCTCGCGTCCCAGCGCTCGAGCAGGCCGGCGGCCACCGGCGAGCCGGTGCGGTCGAGGTGCTCCTGAACCAGCCCGCGAAGCTCGTCCGAGTCGTCGCCCGTGATCTCGTCGAAGCCCACAAGCTCGGTGTTGCAGCGCGAGCGGAAGCCGCCGTCGTGGTCGAGCACGTACGCGATCCCGCCGCTCATGCCGGCCGCGAAGTTGAGGCCCGTCGGGCCCGAGCACCACGACCCGTCCCCCGGTCATGTACTCGCAGCCGTGGTCCCCGATCCCCTCCACCACGCTCACGGCTCCGGAGTTGCGGACGGCGAACCGCTCGCCGGCGAGCCCCCGGAAGAAGGCGCGGCCGCTGGTGGCGCCGTAGAGCACGACGTTGCCCACGATCACGTTCTCCTCCGCCGCGAACACCGCCGACTCCGGAGGGCGCACGACGAGCGAGCCGCCGGACAGCCCCTTGCCCACGTAGTCGTTGGCGTCGCCCTCGAGAACGAGCGCCACGCCGTTCGCCAGCCAGGCGCCGAAGCTCTGGCCCGCGGATCCCCGTAGGAGGATCTCGACGCTCCCCTCCGCCAGGCCCCCGGCGCCGCGCCGGCGCGCGATCTCACCTGAGAGCAGGCCGCCCACGGCGCGGTTCTTGTTCTCGATCGGGCGCTCGGCCCGGACCTGGCGTCCCTCGTCGATCGCCGTGCGGCAGAGCTGCAGGAGGTCCACGTCGATCGAGTCCCAGAGCACCGGCTCGGGCGCGCGGATCCTGGAGCGCGGGGCCTTCTCGTGAACCGAGTCGGGCACCACGAGCAGCGGGCGGAGGTCGATGCCGCGCGCCTTCCAGTGGTCCACCGCCTCGTCGGCGGCCAGCAGGTCCGTGCGGCCGATCAGCTCCTCCACCGAGCGCACGCCGAGCGAGGCCATCAGACCGCGCGCCTCCTCCGCGACCATGAAGAGGTAGTTGACCACGTGCTCCGGCTTGCCCTCGAAGCGCTTGCGGAGCTCCGGGTCCTGGGTCGCCACGCCCACGGGGCAGGTGTTCAGGTGGCAGACGCGCATCATCACGCAGCCCAGCGCGATCAGTGGGGCCGTGGAGAAGCCGAACTCGTCGGCTCCGAGGATCGCGCCGATCACCACGTCGCGGCCGGTGCGCATCTGGCCGTCCACCTCGACCAGGATCCGCGAGCGGAGGTCGTTGCTCAGGAGCGTCTGCTGCGTCTCGGCCAGGCCGATCTCCCAGGGGATGCCCGGCGTGCTGGATCGAGGCCTGCGGCGAGGCGCCGGTGCCGCCGTCGTGGCCCGCGATCACCACGTGGTCGGCGTTCGCCTTGGCCACGCCCGGCCGCGATCGTGCCCACGCCCACCTCGGACACGAGCTTCACGGACACCCGCGCGCGCGGGTTTGCGCAGCGCAGGTCGTAGATCAGCTGCTTGAGGTCCTCGATCGAGTAGATGTCGTGATGCGGCGGCGGCGAGATCAGCGTCACGCCCGGCGTTGAGAAGCGCAGTCCCGCGATGTAGCGGTCCACCTTGTGTCCCGGCAGCTGGCCGCCCTCGCCAGGCTTCGCGCCCTGGGCGACCTTGATCTGGAGCTCGTCGGCGTTCGCCAGGTAGTGCACGGTCACGCCGAAGCGCCCCGACGCCACCTGCTTGATCGACGAGCGCCGCTCGTCCTCGAAGCGCGCCGGGTCCTCCCCGCCCTCGCCGGTGTTCGACTTGCCGCCGAGCCGGTTCATCCCCACCGCGAGCGTCTCGTGGGCCTCCGGCGAGAGCGCGCCGAGGCTCATCCCGCCCGACTTGAAGCGGCGGACGATGTCGATCGCGGGCTCGACCTCGTCCAGCGGGAGCGGATCGATGTCGTCGCGGAAGCGCAGCAGCCCGCGCAGCGTCGAGCGCGGCGCGGCCACGTGGTTCACGTAGCGGGCGAAGCGCTCGTAGGCCTCCGCGCCGTCGCCGTTGCGCGCCGCGTGCTGGAGGCTCGCGATCGTCTCCGGGTTCCAGCCGTGGAACACGCCGCCGCGGCGCCACTGGTAGATGCCGGTCGAGGGCAGCAGCTCAGAGGTCGCCGCCGGGTAGGCGCGCGCATGGCGGTCGAGCGCCTCGCGGGCGAGCACATTCAGCCCCACGCCGCCGATCCGCGAGGAGGTTCCGGTGAAGTGGCGGTCCACGAGCCTCGCGCTCGATCCCGACCGCCTCGAAGATCTGGGCGCCGGTGTACGAGCGGATCGTCGAGATGCCCATCTTGGAGAGGATCTTCAGGAGGCCCTTGCCGATCGCCTTGACCACGCGCTGCTCGGCGTCCTCGGGGCTCATGCCGTCGGGGAGCCGGCCCGCGCGGTGCAGCGAGTAGACCGACTCGAACATGACGTACGGGTTCACGGCCGAGTTCCCGTAGCCGATCAGGCAGGCGAGATGGTGGATCTCGCGCGCCTCGCCGGTCTCCGCCACCAGGCCGATCTTGAGGCGCGTGCCCTCGCGCACGAGGTGGTGGTGCACCGCGGCCGTGGCAAGGAGCGACGGCATGGGCGCCCGGTCCGGGCCGATGTTCCGGTCCGACAGGATGATGATGTTCACGCCGCGCTCGACGAGTTCTGACGCCTCGCGGCACATCTCCTCCACGCGCCGCTCCATGCCCTCCGGCCCGTGCCGACTGGCCAGGTCATGTCGATGGTGCGCGCCTCGAACACGTGATGGTCCACCTGGCGGAGCTTCTCCAGCTCGGAGTTCCGCAGGATCGGCTGGGGCATGACGAGCTGATGGCAGTGGTCGGGCGTCTCCCCGAGCAGGTTGATCTCCGGGCCGATCACCGCCTCGAGGCTCATGACCACGGACTCGCGAATCGGGTCGATCGCCGGGTTCGTGACCTGCGCGAAGAGCTGCTTGAAGTAGGAGAAGAGCGGCGGCCGGGCGTCCGACATCGCGGCCGGGGCCAGGTCGTTGCCCATCGAGCCGTTGGGCTCCGCGGCGTCGCGCGCCATCGGCGCGAGGATGATCCGCAGGTCCTCCTCCGACCATCCGAAGGCGAGCTGGCGCGCGCGGAGCGGCTCCACGCGCGGCACGCGCGGGCTGCGCTCGGGAAGGTCCTCGATGTGGACGGCGCGGTCGCGCAGCCACTCCCCGTACGGGCGGCGGCCCGCGAGCCCCTGCTTGATCTCCTCGTCGGGAACGATCCGGTCGGCCTCGAGGTCGACCAGGAACAGCTTGCCCGGGAGCAGCCTGCCCTTCGCCTTCACCTGGTCGTCGGCGATCTTGAACACGCCGGTCTCCGAGGCGAGCACCACCCAGCCGTCATGGGTGACGAGCCAGCGCCCCGGGCGCAGGCCGTTGCGGTCTAGCGTGGCGCCGATCACGCGGCCGTCGGTGAACGCGACCGCCGCCGGCCCGTCCCACGGCTCGACGAGCGCCGAGTGGTAGGCGTAGAAGTCGCGCACCTCCTGGGGCAGCTCCGGCCGGCCCTGGAAGGCCTCCGGCATGAGCATCGAGACCGCATGCGCCGGGCGAGCGGCCGCCGAGCACGAGCAGCTCCAGCAGGCCGTCGAGCGACGCGGAGTCGGAGATGTCGTCGCGCAGCAGCGGCGCTGATCTTCTTCACGTCTTCGCCGAACAGCTGCGAGGCGAGGTCGCCCTCGCGGGCGCGCATCCAGTTGCGGTTCCCGCGCAGCGTGTTGATCTCCCCGTTGTGGGCGAGCATCCGGTACGGGTGCGCCAGCTCCCAGCTCGGGAACGTGTTCGTGGAGAAGCGCGAGTGCACCAGCGCGAGGCGGCTCGAGAAGCGCGGGTCCCCGAGGTCGGGGAAGTAGCGCGACAGCTGGGGCGCCGTGAGCATCCCCTTGTAGACGACCGTGCGCGAGGAGAAGCTCGCGATCGAGAGGTCGTCGGCGTGCTCGCGCTCCACGACCCGCCTGATCACATAGAGCTTCCGCTCGAACGCGTCGCGGTCGGCCACGCCGTCGCCGGCCGCGCCCACGAAGAGCTGGGCGATGTGAGGGGCGCTTGCCCGCGCAGCCACGCCGGAGGCGCTCTCGTCGATCGGCACCTCGCGCCAGCCGATCACGCGCTGGCCCTCGGCCTCCACGCTGCGCTCGATCAGGTCCACCGCGCGACGGCGCAGCTCCTCGTCCTGGGGCAGGAAGCACATCGCCACGCCGTAGCCGCCGGCATTGGGAAGCTCGAGCCCGGCGTCCTCGCGCAGGAACGCGTCGGGAATCTGGACGAGGATGCCCGAGCCGTCACCCGTGTCCGGGTCGGCGCCCTCACCGCCGCGATGCTCGAGCTGCTCCAACGCGTACAACGCGCGGGAGATCACCTCGTGCGAACCCGGCGCGCCCATGCGTGCGACGAACGCGACGCCGCAGGCGTCGTGCTCGTAGGTCGGGTCGTACAGGCCGGGCACTGCCTGCAGGGCTCTTCACCTCCTCGGAATCCACGCCTTCTCCGAGCGGGCGCGCGACGGGCAGGGAGCGCGAAACTATAGAGCCGAACAGAGTGGGGAAGGCCGCGGGACGACGATCCGGCCCGGATACGAGATCCGGGTCCGGGAGGCCTGGCCGGCGGGCTCCCCGCCCCAGGGCAGGGAGCGCGCGGTCACCAGCACAGGGCGGCCATCGCCGTCGAGGAGCACCGAGCCCTCCACGTCAGGAGCACGCTCCTGGTCCTCGAGCCTCCAGCGGATCAGGGTCCGGCCAGAGCGCTCCTCGACGCGCGCGGAGCTCGCCTCCGGGATCGTTCCGCGCCGCTGGTCACGCCAGTCGGCCCGTTCGAACTCGGTGCTCGAGTTGTAACAAGAGCGATCCTTGAGCCAGTAGTGCTCCACCCGTCTGTTGGCCCAGTTGCGCACCCGGCCGTCCTCCTCGATCACGGAGAGCCCGCGGGCGTAGCTCTCCACCCTGCCGTGCCCGCGATGGATAACGGCTCTCGGAGCGGCCATCAGCCGTTGACGGGCCTGGTCCAGGGCCTCGGTGCCCGAGTGCGGGTCATCGCCGCAGCCGGCCGCTCCGGCGGCCGAGGCCAGACAGGCCATCGCCGCGAGGAGTATCTTCGCCTCTCTCGTGGGCACCACCGTCACGATCCTCTCCCAGAAGGGCGGCACCGGCAAGACGACGACCGTCCGCACCCTGGCCGACGTGTTCCGGCGTGCCGGGCTCGAGGTCCTGTGCGTGGACCTGGACCCCCAGGGCAACCTCTCGGACTACTTCGACGTGCCGGCCGACGCCTCTCCCACGGTCGCCGACGTGCTGGCCGGCCAGGCCAAGGCCGCCGACGCGGTGCACGAGGACATCCTTCCGGCCAACCTCGGCCTGGCCGAGGCCGAGCTGATCCTCGGCGGCAAGATGGGCCGGGAGCTGACGCTGCGACGCGCCCTGCGGGAGCTGAAGCGCCGCTACGACCTGGTGCTCGTGGACTGTCCGCCGTCGCTCGGCCTGCTGACGGTGAACGCGCTCGTGGCCGCCGACCAGGCGCTCATCTCGAGCGAAGCCGAGTACTTCTCGCTCCAGGGCGTGGAGCAGGCGCTCGAGGTGATCGAGCTGGCCAAGGAGTCGCTGCATCCCGACCTGGAGTGGCTCGGAGTGGTCCTCAACATCGCCGACATGCGGCTCGTGCACTCGCGCGAGGCGCTCAAGCAGCTCCGGGAGCGCTTCGGCGAGAAGGTGTTCGACACCGTCATCCGGCGCTCGGTGCGCTACGCCGAGTCCGCGGAGCGCGGGGTGTCGATAGTCGACTACGCGCCCGACCTCGGCGCCGACTACGCCTCGCTCGCCCAGGAGGTCCTGGGCAGGCTCGGCGGCTACGAGGAGGCGCGCGAGCGCCTCGGCGCCTTGCGCGCGGAGCTCGTGCCCGCGTAGGCTCCGTCCCTTGACCGACCTCCTCTTCAAGCCAGTGACCGAGCTCGCCCGGATGGTTCGGGAGGGCGAGATCAGCTCTCGCGAGCTCGTTGAGGCGTCGCTCGAGCGCATCGAGGCGCTTCAGCCCGATCTCAACGCCTTCGTCCACGTCGACGCCGAGGGCGCGCTCGCGACCGCGGACGCCGTCGGCCCCGGCGACCCGCGTCCGTTCGCGGGCGTCCCGATCGCCATGAAGGACACGACCCCCGTGGCGGGGATGCCCTTCACGTACGGCTCCGACCTGTTCGGCGACTTCGTGCCCGCGCACGACTCGTTCGTCACGCGCCGAATCCGCGACGCCGGCTTCGTGATCGTCGGCAAGACGAACTTGCCCGAGTTCGGGATCCTGCCGGTGAGCGAGCCGCGCCGCTTCGGCCCGGCGCGCAATCCCTGGGACACCTCGCGCACCCCGGGCGGGTCCTCCGGCGGCGCGGCCTCCGCCGTGGCCTCCGGCATGGTCCCGATCGCCCACGGCAGCGACGGCGGCGGCTCGATCCGGATCCCGGCCGCCTGCTGCGGCCTCGTCGGGCTGAAGCCCACACGCGGCCGCGTCTCGCGCGGGCCCGAGCAGGGCGACGACTTCCTGGTGCAGGACGGCGTGCTGAGCCGCACCATCGCGGAGACCGCGGAGCTCCTGGACGTCCTGGCCGGCTACGAGGTCGGCGACGCCTCGTGGGCCCCGCCCCCGGCGGAGCCGTTCGCCGTCGCGGCCACGCGCGAGCCCGGGACGCTGCGGATCGGCGTGACCACCGCGATGCCGATCGAGGGCGAGCTCGACCCGCTGGCGGCGGGCGCGGTGACCGAGGCGGCCGACCTGCTCGCCTCCCTCGGCCACGAGGTCGAGGAGTTCGACGCGCCCTGGGCCGGCGCCGACCTGCTGCCGACCTTCACGGTCATCTTCGGGACCGGCATCTCCACGGCGATCTACTTCGGCGGCCTGCTCACCGGCCGCGAGCCCTCCGAGGACCTCGTGGAGCCGCTGTCGTGGGAGACCTGGAAGATCATCCAGGAGAGGGGCGGGATGGACTACCTGCTCGCCCGCACCCAGCTCCAGGCCGTATCCCGCGCCTGGATCGGGCTGATGGACAAGTACGACGCGGTCCTCACCCCCGCCCTGGGACAGCGCCCCGTCCCGATCGGCGAGCTCAACGCCTGCAGCGACGACCCGCTGGACGACTTCCGCCGCTCGGGCAACTTCACGCCCTACACGGCCTCGTACAACGTGAGCGGCCAGCCGGCGATCTCGCTCCCGCTCTTCCACGGCGACGACGGCCTGCCGCTGGCCGTCCAGCTGGCCGGCCGCCCGGCCGACGAGGCCACCCTGCTGTCACTGGGCGCCCAGCTCGAGGCCGCCGGCCCCTGGGCGGACCGCCGGCCCGAGCTGGCCGCGGCTTAGCGCTCGGTCGCGCTCCGGGCGCGCTCCGCGCGGGCGCCGCGCCGGGTCAGGCGAGGATTGGATTGCTGGGTGAGGAGGCGGTGCGGTGTCGCGTGCGTCTCCTGTCACCTTCGTGCCTGTTTCGTGCTCGGGATCTGGCTCCGGCCGGAGTGAGGTGCAAGTTACTCGCGCTATCCGCGAATAACTGACAGGACACTCCCGAGGTCCGGGGCGCCCGGGGCGGGACCAAGTGATTGTTCACTTATGCACGTATAGCGGGGACAAAGTGAACAAGCACTCCCGGGGGCGCACACAGAAGCGCCACGAGGACGACAGGCCCGTAACGGTCCACACGCCTTACCCAGCCCAGTAGGCGCCGGCGTCGCCGTGGCGCCCGACAGGGACCGGGCTCAGATCCCCGCGGCCCGCACCAGCTGGCGGTCGCGCTCGTAGCTCAGCAGCTCGATCGCGTCGTCGGGCTTCAGCCAGCGCACCTCGTCCACCTCGTCGTTGGGGGCGAAGCCGAGGTCCTCCACCAGGTCCATCAGCCAGTAGCGCACCCGCTTCGGGCGGCCCTGGTTCTCGTAGTGGACGTCGGGGAGCTCGCGGCCCAGCCTGGCTCGCACCGACGCCTCCTCCTCCACCTCGCGCAGCGCCGCCTCCTCCCAGGTCTCCCCCGGATCGAGCTTGCCTTTCGGGAGGGTCCAGTCCTCGTAGCGCGGGCGGTGCACAAGCAGCACCTCGCCGTCGCGCACGACCAGTCCGCCGGCGGCCCGGATCTCGTCGTTCACAGGGCCATCACGTCGGCTCCGCCGGGGGCGAAGGTGGCGCGGCTCACGTCCCAGCCCGGGATCTCGTCGCGGAGGCGCTGCACGAGCGCTCCGGTGCTCTGCCAGTGGCACCAGAACAGCACCGTCGGCCCGGCCCCCGAGATGGTGGCGCCCACCGCGCCCAGCTCGGCCGCCCGGTCCACGAGGTCCATGGACTCCGGATAGAGCGCGCGCCGGCGTGGCTGGTGGATCCGGTCGCTCAGTCCTCGCGCCACGAGCGAGAAGTCGTCACGGGCCAGGCCCAGCACCAGCAGGGCGGCGTGGGCCACGTTGTGCACCGCGTCGCCGAGCGGGACCTCGTCCGGCAGCGCCGCCCGGGCGTCCTCTGTGGGCACCTCGGCGGCCGGCCTGGCCAGCACCGCCTCGAGCCCCGCCGGAGGGTCGAAGCGCACCGGCTCGTCGTTCGCGCAGATCACGAACCCGCCGTGCAGGGCGGCCGCCACGTTGTCCGGATGCCCCTCCAGCTCGCGCGCCAGCTCGAAGATCGGCGCGTCCAGCTCGTACATGTGGTCGGCGGCCACGAGTCCCGCCACGATCGCGGCCGCGCTCGATCCGAGCCCGGCCGCCGGCGGGATCTTCGACCGGATCTCGAAGCTGAGGCCGTCCGCCGGATGCAGCGCCTCGAACGCGCGCACGCACAGGTTCGTCCGGTCGAGGGGCACGCCCGGCACGTCGGAGCTCACGGCGAAGTCGGACCCCTCCGCCACCTCCAGCTCCAGCTCGATCGACAGGGCGGCGGCGAGCGCGTCGAAGCCCGGCCCGAGATTGGCCGAGGATGCCGGCACTCGCACCAGGCGGTGGCGCCTCATGCGAGGACGGCGCGCTCCACGCTGTCGATGTCCGGCTCGCACGGCACCACCGACGTGGCGCGGCTCATCGCGGTCTGCGGGTCCTTGAGACCGTGCCCCGTGAGCACGCAGACGACGATGCCCTCCGCGCCGTACCGAAGCAGCCCGGCCACCGAGGCGGCGGAGGCGGGCTCGCAGAACACCCCCTCGCGGGCGCCGAGCAGCGAGTACGCGGCCAGGATCTCGTCGTCGGACACGGCCCGCACCTCGCCGCGCGAGGACGTGAACGCGCTCATCGCGTCCTCCCAGCGCGCCGGGTTGCCGATCCGGATGGCGCTCGCCACCGTCTCCGGGTTCTCCACCGGCGCGCCCTGCACCAGCGGGGCCGCACCCTCGGCCTGGTAGCCGTGGAGCTTGGGCGCCACGTCGTACTCCTGGAACCCGCGCCACCAGGCAGTCACGTTGCCCGCGTTCCCGACCGGGACGCAGAGCACGTCGGGCGCCTCGCCGAGCTGGTCGCAGACCTCGAAGGCGCCGGTCTTCTGTCCCTCGATCCGGAAGTCGTTCACGGAGTTGACGAGCGCGATCGGGTGACGCTTGGCCAGCTCCCGCACCAGCGCGAGGGCCTCGTCGAAGTTCCCGCGCAGCGCGACCACCCGCGCGCCGTGCATCAGCGCCTGGGCGAGCTTGCCGGTCGCGATCTTGCCCTCGGGCACGATCACCGCGCCGCGGAGCCCGGCCCGCGCCGCATAGGCGGCCGCGCTGGCCGCGGTGTTGCCGGTGGAAGCGCACACCACTGCCTCGGCCCGCTCGCGGATGGCGGCCGACACGGCCACCGTCATGCCGCGGTCCTTGAACGAGCCCGTGGGGTTGGCGCCCTCGAGCTTCAGATAGACCTGGCAGCCCGTGAGCTCCGACAGGTGCGGAGCGGGCACGAGCGGCGTATCGCCCTCGCCGAGCGTCACGAGCGGGTCCACCGGGAGCCGGTCGCGGTAGCGCCACAGCCCCTGGGTCGGTTCCACAGCTACTCGAACACCTCTTCGATCACGCGTATGACCCGCGGCTCGGAGCGTACGAAGTCGAGCCGCGAGATCAGGTCCACCGCCGCCCGGAAGCGCGACTCGAGCACCGGGTGCATGACCATCACGAGCCGGGCGTCGCCACCGAGGCCGTGCTGCACCACCGACCTGATCGAGACGCCCTGGAGCCCGAGGATCTCCGCGACCTGGGCGAGCACGCCGGGGTGGTCAGCCACCTCGAGGTGCATGTAGAACGAGAACTCCACGTCGGTCACGATCCGCTGGGTGACCGCGGGCGGCGGCAGCGACGGCGGCGGGATGATCGCCGAGATCACGTCTCCCAGCACAGCCGACGCAGTCTGCGGTCCGCCGGCACCAGGACCGGAGAGGGTGATCTCCGTGATCGCCGGCGATTCGATCGTGACCGCGTTGTAGGCGCCGTTCACGGAGGCGAGGGGGTGCCCGGCGTAGAGGAAGGCCGGGTGGACGTACACCGCGATCCCGCTGCCGATGCGCTCCGCCGACCCGATCAGCTTGAGCGAGAGCCCGAGCTGCTTCGCGTACTCGATGTCGTCCGCGGTGATCTGCTCGATGCCCTCGTAGCTCACCTCGTCGAGGTGCACGGCGGCGTTGAAGGCCAGCCGCGCGAGGATCGCCATCTTGGCCGCGGCGTCCTTGCCGGTCACGTCCTCGGTCGGGTCGGCCTCCGCATAGCCGAGCTCCTGGGCATCGCGCAGGGCGTCCTCGTAGGAGGCGCCGGTGCGCGCCATCTCGGTGAGGATGTAGTTGGTGGTGCCGTTCACGATGCCGTGGACGCGCTCGATGTGGGCCGCCGCGAGCGTCTCGCCCATCACACGGATGGCCGGCACCACGCCCGCCACGGCTCCCTCGAAGCGCAGCTGCACCTGGTTCTCCCGCGCGGCGTCGAAGATCTCCTCGCCGAACTGCGACAGCAGCTGCTTGTTGGCGGTCACCACGTGGCGGCCGGCCCCCAGCGCCCGCAGCACGTACTCGCGCGCGGGATCGGTGCCGCCCATCAGCTCGACCACGAGGTCGCTGCGCTCGAGCAGGTCGTCGAAGTCGCCGCGGCTGCGCGTGAGCACCCCGACCACCTCGGGGCGGCGCCCCGCCTCGGCCGCGATGGCGTCCGCACGTGAGTCGAGCAGCTCGTGGAAGGCCGCCCCGACCGTGCCGTGACCCAGCAGAGCGACCCGGAACGGGCCGTCAGACGTCACGAAGGGTCAGGTCGTCGAAGGTCTCGCGCCGGACCACCAGGCGCGCGTCGCCGTCCCGGCAGAAGACCACCGCGGGCCGGCGTACGGCGTTGTAGTTGTTCGCCATCGAGTAGCCGTACGCGCCGGTGGCCGGGATCACGAGCAGGTCGCCCGGCCGCGGCTCGTCGAGCGGCACGTCGCGGACGAGCACGTCCCCGGACTCGCAGTGCATGCCGGCCACGGTGCAGACCTCCTGACCGCCGAAGCGACCGACGATCTCGGCCTCGTAGCGCGCGTCGTAGAGCATCGGACGAAGGTTGTCGGACATGCCTCCGTCCACCGCCACCCACGTGCGCACGCCGCGCACGCGCTTGACGGTGCCCACGGTGTAGACGGTCATGCCGGCGTTCCCCACCAGCGACCGGCCGGGCTCGCAGAGCACCTTGACGCCCTCCGGCACGTGGCGCAGCAGCGCCTCCACGTAGGCCTCGATGCTCGGCGGCTCGTCCTCGGCCGTGTACGCGATCCCGAGGCCGCCGCCGAGGTTCAGCAGCGGCCAGTCGCCCAGCCCGCGCAGGACCTCGGCCACCGCCTCGAACGCCTCCAGCTCGAACACCTGCGAGCCGATATGGGCGTGCAGGCCGCGCACGTCGAGGCCGGCCTCGGCGCAGCGCTCCACCGCCCTCGGCACGTCGGCGAGCGGAAAGCCGAACTTTGAGTCGGCCTGCCCGGTCTGGATGTAGGAGTGGGTGCTCGCCTTGATCCCGGGAGTGACACGGATCAGCACGCGCTGTCCCGTCCCATCCAGGCGGTCGATCTCGTCGAAGGAGTCGACGACGATGTGGCCCACCCCGCGCTCGCGGGCGTAGTCGAGCTCCTCCTGCGTCTTGTTGTTGCCGTGCATGTACACCCGGGCGGGGTCGAACCCGCCCGCGAGCGCCAGATGGAGCTCGCCCGCGGAGGCCACGTCGCACGAGAGCCCCTCGCCCGCCATCAGGCGGAACGCCGCCGTACACGGAAAGGCCTTGGCCGCGTAGATCACCTCGAAGCTGTCGGTGCGCGAGCCGAACGCCTCGAGGTACGCGCGGGCCCGGGCGCGCATGTCGTCCTCCGCGTAGACGTAGGACGGGGTGCCGAACTCGCGGGCAACCTCGGAGAGGTCGCAGCCGCCCACCTCGAGCCCGCCGCGCTCGTTCAGCCGCGATCCGAGCGGATAGACATGGGATAGGGCCACGGCTGCCATGATCGGCGGCGATTATGAAGCACGCCGCGCCCGCCCCGCCCGAGCTGGGCACGAGCGACGGCCTGTCGTACGCGCTCTTCCTGCCGGAGGGTGAGCCCGAGACGGGCGTCGTGGTCCTCCATGGAGCCGGGTCCGCGAAGGAGAGTCACTTCGATTTCGCACGCGGATGTCGCGACGAGGGGATGGCCGCGCTGGCCTACGACGCCCGCGGACACGGCCGCTCGGAGGGCGAGTTCGGGCCGAGCGCGCTCGACGACGCGCTGGCGATGGCGAAGCTTCTCCGGGCACACGCGCCGAGCGTGGCCCTGCGTGGTTCGAGCATGGGCGGCTTCACCGCCATCCACGCCGCGGCCGGCGACCAGGGACTCTGCGCCGTGGTGGCGATCTGCCCCGCTCCCGAGGACCTCCTCGTGCGCGCACTCAGGGCGGACGGCCCGGAGCGCTTTCGCTGCGACGTGAAGGCCACCGAGTCATGGCTGCGCTCGCTCGACATCTACGACGCCGTCGGGAGGCTGGGAGCGCAAACCGGCCTGCTCCTGCTCCACGCCCGCGGCGACGAGCAGGTGCCCTACACGGTGAGTGAGCAGCTGTTCGCCGCCGCGCATGAGCCCAAGCGCCTGCTCCTCCTGCCCGGCGGCCATCACCGCTCGCTCCAGCACGATCTGGAGCTGCAGGCCGTTTCGCGCCGGTTCGTGCGCAAGTCCGCGGCCTCCGCGCCGTAGTGAGAACGATTCTCGTTTAGGCTCTGGCCGTGCCGTCGCCGGTCGACCTCGTCGAGTTGCCCTTCCTGCGCGAGGCGCTGATCGAGGTCGTGCTGCTCGCGCTGGCAGGCGGCATGGTGGGCGCGTGGATCGTTCTCCGCCGACTCGCCTTCTACTCGCACGCGGTGGGATCGGCCACGTTTCCCGGCCTCGTGACCGCCGACGCGATCGGCTTCAGCGGCCCGCTCCTCGCGCTGGCGGTGGCGCTCGGCTACGCGGGCGGCGTGGGCGGAGCGCGGCGAGCCAACCAGGAGTCGGAGGCCGCCACCGCGCTGTTGCTCGTGGCCGCCCTCGCCCTCGGCGTGGTGCTCGCCAGCGACGTGTTCGAGTCCGGTGCGAGCGTCGACCGGCTGCTGTTCGGCACGCTCCTTGGCCTCGACGGCTCCGATCTCGTCCTGTCGGGCGCCTGCGCCGTGGTGGCACTGGCGGCGACCCTCACCCTGGGACGCGCGTGGACGGCGATCGGGTTTGATCCGGAGGCCGCCCCCGCGCTGGGCCTGCCGGCCGCGCGCGCGGACCTCGCCCTGCTCGCCCTGATCGCGATCGCTGCCGTGGCGGCGATCCCCGCCGTGGGGGCGCTGCTCGTGGGTGCGGTGTTCGTCCTGCCCGCCGCGGCGGCTCGCCTGGTCGCGCGCAGCGTGCCGGCGCTGATCGTCTGGGCGGTGGCGCTGGCCCTGGTTGAGACGAGCGTGGGCCTCTACCTCGCCTACTGGCTCGACGCTCCGCCGGGACCCCCGATCGCCGTGCTGGGGGCGAGCGTGTACGGCGCGATGGCGATCGCCGCGAGCCTGGCCCGCAGGCGGCCGGGGGCCGTGACGCCATGAGCGATCCGCCCGTGGCGGCGGAGGCCCTGGCCGTGGGCTACGGCTCCGGCCCGCCGGCGCTCCGCGACGTGACCTTCGCCGCCGCGGCCGGCCAGTCTGTGTGCGTGCTGGGCCCCAACGGCGGGGGCAAGACGACCCTCTTCAGGGCGCTGCTCGGCGAGCTCCGGCCGGCCACGGGCGCGCTGCGGGTGGCCGGCCGTCCCGCGTACCTGGCGCAGACGGAGCGCACTCGACTCGATTTCCCCGTGAGCGCCGTGGACGTGGCGCTCATGGGCACGCTCGCCGGCGGGGCGTGGTGGCGGCCGCCGCGCCGCGCCGCTCGCGACCGGGCCGAGCGGGCGCTCGCCCGCGTGGGGCTCGCGGACAGGGCGCGCGTGCCGTTCGGCGAGCTCTCGGGGGGCGAGCGCCGGCGCGCCCTGCTGGCGCGCTCGCTGGTGCTGGACGCATCGGTGCTCCTGCTCGACGAGCCGCTCGCGGGCGTGGACCCGGCCAGCGCCGAGCTGATCTCGTCGGTGTTCCAGGCGCTGCGCCAGGAGGGCCGAACGCTGCTGGTGTCGACCCACGACGTGGGCAGCGCTCGCTCCTTCGACCTCGTGCTCTGCCTCAACGGGCGCCAGGTGGCCTTCGGGGCGCCCGGCGAAGTGCTCGGCCGCGAGACGCTCGAGGCCACCTACGGCCACGAGCTGATCGTCCTGAGGGACGACGGCCGGGAGCAGATCGTGACCGTCCAGCACCACCATCACTGAGTGGACCTGCTCGACCCCTTCCTCGATCCGCTGCGCTCCGGGATCGACCGGCGCGCGCTGCTGGAGGTGGCGCTGCTCGGGGCCGTCTGCGGCGCGCTCGGCTTCTGGGTCGTGGTCGAGCGGCTCAGCTACGCCGCGGAGTCGCTCTCCCACGGGCTCCTCCCCGGGCTCGTGCTCGCCGCCCTGGCCGGCGCTCCGCTGCTCCTCGGCGCGGTCGGCGGGGTGGCCGTGGCGGCGGTGCTGATCGCGCTCGCCGCGCGCGACCCGCGCATCGGCCCGGAGGCGGCCACCGGGGTCGTGGTCACCGGCCTGGTGGGGCTCGGCGCGCTGCTCGCGCTCAGCCCCGACTCGCCGCAGCGCCTGGAGGAGCTTCTCTTCGGCGACCCGCTCGGGGTGTCGGACTCCGATCTCGTGGCCTCCGGGCTGCTCGCCGCGGCCGGCGGGCTCGCTCTCTTCGTGCTCCACCGGCCGCTCGCGGCCACCGCCTTCGACGGCGACGGCGCCGCGGCGCTCGGCCTCCGCCCGCAATTGATGCGCCTGGCGCTGCTCGGGCTGGTGGCCACCGCGGTGGCGGTGGCGGTGCAGGGACTTGGCGCCCTGCTCTCGCTCGCGCTGCTCGTGGCGCCGGCGCTCGCCGTGCAGCGCCGCGCCCGGTCCGCGGGGCGGGCGATCGCGGGCGGCGCCGCGGTGGGGGCGGCCGGCGGCGTGGTGGGCATCTACGTGTCGCACCACGCCGACATCGCCGCGGGCGCGTCGGTGGCGCTCACGCTCTGCCTCGCCGCGGTGCTGGGCAGCCTGGCTACGCCGCGGCGGGCCGCGGCGCGGTCCGCCGGCGCGTGAGGATGATGGCGGCGCCGAGCGCGGCCACCGCGATGCTCACGAGCTGCGGGAGGGTGAGTCCGGCCACCACCGAGTCGTTGAGGCGGATGAGCTCGATCAGGAACCGCTCCACACCCACGATCACCAGGTAGATCCCGAACAGCACCCCGGGCGCGAAGCGGTCGCGGAGGTGCCAGAGCACGAGCGTGGCGATCCCCATGGCGAAGGTCTCGTACACCGGCGTCGGGTGCACCTCTTCGGTGGTCGGGACCGTGCCGTCGGGGTAGGCCATCGCCCAGGGCAGGTCCGAGGCGGTGCCGTAGTCCCCATCACCCGAGAGCTGGCAGCCGACGCGCCCGACCACGTAGCCGATCGCGATCGGCACGGCCGCCGAGTCGGCCAGCTCCCAGCTGAGCACGCCGCGGCGGTGCGCCCAGATGATCACCCCGATCGCTCCTCCCAGGAGGCCGCCGAAGAACACCAGGCCGGAGCCGGAGAAGATGTTGCCGAGGAGGTCGTCGGAGACCTTGTCCCAGTTCTGGATCAGGTAGTCGATCCGCGAGCCGACGAGACCTCCGATCAGCGCCGCGAACACCATCTCGTAGACCCAATCCACCGGCTGGTTGGTTTCTTTCAGCCGGCGCGCCATCGTCAGGCCCGACGCCACGAACGCGAGCGCGAAGGCGATCCCGAAGGTCTGCAGCTCGAGCGGGCCGATGTTGATCTCGGGGAGCACCGCGACGCACCCTAGCGGCACCCCTACCATCCATCCCGTGCGCAGAGCCCTGCTCGCAACCCTCCTCTGCGCGACGTTCGTGGCGGCCGCTCCGGCGGGTGCGCCGGCGGACGTGATCGACGAAGCCGCGCTGCGCGATCTGGCACGGCTCGACGCGAGCGCGGCCGGGAGCGCCGGGGTCGCGCTACCGCTGCCGGGCGTCCGCGAGACCTCCACCGCGTCGCTCGGCGAGCTGGCGGCGATCGCCCGGATCGAGGGTCCTGTGCGCGTGCTCGTCGGCGCGCGCACGCATGCCGCGGTGCCCTCTCTCGCCGTCGCGTTCCGGCGGCTCGGGGCCCGCCCCGAGGTGTTCAGGCTGAGCGGCGTGGTCGCCGCCACCGCGCCCTCGGGACGCGCGCTCGCGCGCGCCCTCGGCAGCGACCGGCGCGTGGCCTACGTCGAGCGCGACCGCGATCTCCGCGTGGCCGTCGACCCCTTCGACACCGTGGACGTGACTCCCGGCGGCTCGGGCATCAAGTACACGTGGGCATACGACGAGGTCGGAGCCGCGGCGGCCCTGGCGGCGGCCGGCGGCGGCTCGCGCCGGCGCGTGGCCGTGGTGGACACAGGCGTCGACGTGAACCACCCCGAGCTGGCCGGCCGCATCGCGCGCACCTACGACGTCTACAGCGGTCGCGCCAACGTGACCGACCGCGACGGCCACGGGACATTCGTATCGGGGCTCATCGCCGCGGTGGACGGCAACGGCATCGGTGGCAAGGGCGTTGCGGGCGACACGAAGCTGCTGATCGTGCGGGCGTCCAAGAACGGCGCCCTTACCGTCCGGACGCTGGCGCGCGCGATCGAGGCCGCGGTGGCGCGCGGCGCGGACGTGATGAACCTCAGCCTCGCCGGGCCGACCTTCTCGATCAGCCAGTTGCGCGCGCTCCAGACCGCGTTCTACAACGACGTGCTCCCCGTGGCCGCGTCGGGCAACAACGGGGAGACGGGCAACCCGCTCGAGTTCCCGGCCGCGGCGATCGGCGGCACGCGCGGACGGCGCGGCATCGGCCTGTCGGTCACGGCCACGGTGCCGGGCGGCGGGCCGACCACCTTCTCCACCCACAACGACTACGTGAGCATCGCCGCGCCGGGAGCCGGCGCCTCGGGCTGCGAGCTCGGGGTGTTCTCCATCCTCCCCTCGGGCGGCGCGGGCGAATGGGACGACCCGCTCGCCTGCTCGCGTCTCTTCTCCCAGGGCCCCGTGCGCTTCGCCTATGGCGAGGGCACGAGCTTCGCGGCTCCGCTGGTGTCCGGCCTGGCCGCGCTCGTCTGGCAGGTGCAGCCGCGGCTCGCCTCGGAGCAGGTGGGCGACGTGCTGATCCGCACCGCCCGCCAGACCGTGGGCACGAAGAAATGGAACGAGCGGACCGGGGCGGGCGTGGTGGACGGTGCCGCGGCCACGGCGCTCGCCCGGGTGTACGACCTGACCGCCCCGCCGAAGCGCGGAAACGCGCACCGGCGCGACGGCACCAGCGTGGCGGTCCGCATCGGTCGCGCGCGGGACCGCACCCGCGCGGGCCGCGAGCTCGCCGGGCACGTGCGCTACGCGATCCTGGTGTCGCGCGACGGCGGCAGGAGCTTCGACGTGGCGCTGCGCCGCGGCCACCCGCTGCGCCACGTCGTACAGCTCAAGGGGACCCAGACGAACGCGATCGCCGCCGCCGTGTGCGATCGCAACGCGAACTGCGCGATCAAGCGGCTGGGCCGGTTCAGGCCGTTCTAGCCCCGGAGGTCTGGAGTTACACTGGGCGCATGTGCGCGGCGTGTGCAATCGCAGCCGTCGCGGGAGCCACTGGGGTTCGTGCCTGGCTTCAGGCCCGCCACCTCACCTGGCTCACGGAGACGCGCATGAGGGCAACGACGATCGCCCTCTTCGTGGCCGCGCTGGTGGCCTCGACCGTGACGTTCTCCGGTTCCGGCAATTAGTCCGTCAGTGCCCGTGCAGCGGCACGCCCTCCTCCACCGGTCCGGGTGGCGCGGCCAACGCGAGCGCCGCTGCCAGCACGGTGGTGATCGGCACGGCGGCGATCAGCCCGATCGAGCCGACCAGCGTGCTCACGACCTCCTTCGCCACGAGCTCCAGGTTCACCACCTCGCCCGCGCCCAGGTCGGACGCGCTGAAGATCAGCAGCACCGGCAGCGCCGCGCCCGACGTAGGCGAGCACGAGCGTGTTCACGGTCGCGCTCACGTGGTCCCGGCCCACGCGCATCGCACGCGCGACGAGGTCACGTAGGCCGAGCGAGGGGTTGGCGTCCCGCAGCGCCAGCACGGTCGAGGCCTGCGTGATCGTCACGTCGTCGAGCACTCCGAGCGCCCCGATGACCATGCCGGCGATCAGAAGCCCCTGGAGCGAGAAGTCACCGCTCCCGAGCTGGAGATAGGTGGCCTCCTCGCTCGAGAAGCCCGTGAGGTGCGTGAGCTCGGTGAAGGCCACCGCCAGGCCGGCGGTCAGCAGCAGGCTCGCGCACGTCCCGAGGATCGCGGCGAGGCTCTTCGCATGAAGCCCGTGGGCCAGCGGGATCGTGATCAGCGCGATCGCCAGCGAGCCGACGATCGCCACGGCCACCGGCCCCTTCCCGTCCAGGATCGCCGGCACCACGAAGACCACGACCACCAGGAGGCTGAGCGCGAGGCCGACCAGCGAGAGCGCGCCCTTCAGCCGCGCGAACAGCAGCACGACGAGCACGAACAGGCCGGCCAGCAGGAGCATGGGGGCGCCGCGCTGGAAGTCGTAGAGCGTGTAGCCAGTGCCCGCGATCGCCGGCGCGGCGCCCTCGGGCGGCGCCGGAGCCTCGGTCACGAGGATGTCGTCGCCGGGGTCGAGATCGGGATCCAGGCGTCCACTGCTGAGCGCCACGCGCACGCTCCGGCCGGAGTCGGGGCCGCTCTCGAGCCTGACCCGAGCGAGCTGGCAGACCTCCGAGGTGAAGCCCGGGCAGGGAACCTCCTCGACACTCTGCACCTCGGCCTTCTCGCTGTCGTTGGCGAGGCTGCCACCCAGCCTGTCGTCGACCTCGCCCGGCCAGAGCACCACCATTCCCACGGCGGTGGCCAGCGCGAGTGCGAGCACCACGCCGAGGAGGATGCGGGTAAGCCGGCGGATGCGCCCATCGAAGCGCCGTCACCGGACGGGACGGCGCGGGTTCGAGGCGGCGTCTAGAGGTAGCCCATCGGGTCCACCGGCGACCCGTTGATGCGGGTCTCGAAGTGGAGGTGGTCCCCGAAGCAGTGCCCGGTGCAGCCCACCGAGCCGATGACCTGTCCCTGGCTCACGGCGGCGCCGTTTGAGGTGCCGAAGCTCGACTGGTGCGCGTAACAGGTGGACAGCGACGAGGTGTGCTGGATGCAGGTGTAGTTCCCGTAGCCGCCGACCCAGCCCATCAGCACCACGCGGCCCGAGTCGGCCGCCCGGATCGGCGTGCCGGCGGGAACCGCGATGTCGAGGCCCGCGTGGAGGCGTCCCCAGCGCATCCCGAACGGCGAGACCACGGGGCCGTTCACCGGCCAGATCAGCTGCCCGCTGCCCTGCTTGATGGGGCCCGCGAAGGTGTTGCCGCCGCCGGCTCCCTGGAGCGCCGAGGCCACCCGTGCCTGCTCGGCCTCGAGGGCCGCGAGGTCGCCCTCGAGCTCGTGCTTGCTGTCCCGTACCTGGGCGAGTGCCCCGCGCCGGTCGTTCCGCGCCGACGCGAGCTGGCTGCGCGAAGACACGAGCTGCTCCTGCACCGACGCGATCTGGTCGCGCTCGCGGAGGATCCGCTCAGCGGCCAGCTGCTCGCGGTGCTCGAGGGCCGCGAGCTCTTCGGCCTGGCCCTCGGCGCGATCGCGCAGCCCGCGCACCTCGTCGGTGATCTCGCGGTCCTGATCCGAGATGCGATCGAGGAACTCGGCACGCTCCAGCAGGTCGCCGAAGCCGTCGGCCTCGAGGATCACGGTCAGCGCGTCGGGGGAGTCGGCCTTGTAGATCTCCACGAGCCGAGCCGCGAGCACCCGGCGCGCGGTCACCAGCTCGCTGCGCAGGCGCTCGAGGCGGTCGCGCGCGGCCTCGAGCCGGTCGCGCACCTCGAGGAGCTCGTTCTTCTGGTGGTCGAGGCTCTGCTGCACCCGTCCGAGCCGGTTCTCGGTTGCCGAGATCTCGCCCTTGAGCCCCTCGATGCGGTTCGAGTAGCTCTGGATCGTGGTGGTGAGCACGCCCTCCTTCTGCTTCGTCTGGTCGAGCTGCGCGCGCTTCTCTTCGATGCGCTTCGACAGGGGCGCTGTGGCGCCCGGAAGCGGGAGCACGAGGTAGGCCACGAGGGCCAGGGTTATTGGAACCCAGAAGCTCTTTCTCATCTTCGTCGCTCGGTGCTGCGCTTACGGGGTTAGCTGACGGGCTCGCGGCCTTCGCCGCTACGCCGTACTCATGACGGCGATTCGCCCCCGGCCCTCTCGGGGGCCATGGTTCCCCCGTTTCCCCTGTTGTGCAGGGGAATTCAGCGCTCGAGACGGCGGGACTGTATCAGAGGCCGTCGGGCTCAGGCCCCGCTTTCCCCCCTGTGCAAGTGCCCGTGCAGCACCCTGATCGGTGTCCCCCCTCCGGGTCACTACAGTTCGATCCATGGCGCAGCAACGGGCGGTATTCCCCCGCGACAGAGGCCTCCAGTTCAGGATGCTCGTCACGCTCTTCCTGCTGGGCGTCCTGTACGTCGCATTCATCGGCGTTCTCGCCGCGGTGGGTGCCGGCGCCGTGGTCACGCTGGTCTTCATCGTCGGCCTGCTCGGTGCTCAGTTCTTCCTTTCGGACAAGCTCGCGCTGACGGCGGTGGGCGCCAAGGAGGTCACCCCCGAGGAGGCTCCCGGACTCCACGCGATGATCGAGCGGCTCTGCATCCAGGCGGACCTGCCCAAGCCCAAGATCGCGGTGGCGGACACCGAGGTGCCGAACGCGTTCGCGATCGGCCGCTCGCAGAAGACGGCCACCGTGTGCGCCACCACGGGCATCATGAAGACGCTTTCGCCGTCCGAGCTCGAGGGCGTCATGGCGCACGAGCTCACGCACGTGAAGAACCGCGACGTGCTGATCATGACCATCGCGAGCTTCTTCGCCTCTGTGGCGTCGATGATCCTGCAGTTCTCGTTCTTCTTCGGGGGAGGCGACGACGATGACGGCGCTCCCGCCGCGCTCGTGATCTTCCTGGTGTCGCTCCTGGTCTACGTCATCTCCTTCTTCCTGATCCTCGCGCTGTCGCGCTACCGCGAGTTCTCGGCCGATCGCGGCGCCGCGATCATCACCGGCCGCCCGAGCGCCCTGTCCGCGGCGCTCGTGCGCATCTCGGATCGGATGCAGCAGGTGCCGACCCAGGACCTCCGTCAGGCGGAGAACCTGAACGCATTCTTCATCGTGCCCGCGAGCGTCAAGGGCAGCCTCAAGACGCTGTTCGCCACGCACCCACCGCTCGAGAAGCGGATCGAGCGCCTGCAGCAGCTCGAGGCGCAGCTCCAGCGGGGCCCCGCGGCGGCCTAGCGGGATGGGCTTCCTCGACGCCCTGCTGGGCGGCAGGGGTAAGACGCTGAAGGCACCGGCGCCGGACCGGCTCTTCGCGATGACCACCGCGCAGGTCACCCTGGAGACCGGGCTTGGCCTGACGCACCGCGGCTCGGCGGCGATCGTCTTCCAGCCGCTCGGCACGGCCGACTTCGCGTCCATCGTCAAGGACACGGAGGAGCTGCTCACGAGCAGCGCCGAGGACACCGGCTCCAAGATCGAGACCGCCGACGACGAGTTCGGCTACCGCTGGCTCATCCTGCGCGACCAGGACTTCGAGGACCTCGTGGTGTCGCTCAACACCGTCTCCACCGAGCTTCAGGGCGGCGGTTACGGCGATCGCCTGCTCGCGGCGTGTTCGTCTTCGAGGAGGAGACCCGCCCGATCTACTTCATCTACAACTTCAAGCGCGGCGCCTTCTATCCCTTCGTGCCGAAGGGAAAGCAGGAGCGCGACTCCGAGCGCGAGCTCCGGATCAAGGCGCAGCTGGGCGCCGAGCTGCCGTGGGAAGAGGACATGGCGCGCTGGTTCCCGCTCTGGGAGATTCCGCTCTAAGGAGCGTGCTCTCGCCGCCGGCGGCGCGTCGGGCGTAGGCTGCGCCCGCCGCATGGTCCACGTCGACAGCGACTCCTTCCTCGTCATCGTTGCGGTGGCCGCGCTCGCGGCCCTGCTCGCCGGGACGCTGGGCAGCCGCGTGGCGGTGCCGGTGGTGGTGATCGAGATCGTCGCCGGGATCGTGGTCGGGCCCGCCGTGCTCGGCCTCGCCGACGCGGACCAGTTCATCGAGTTCTTCGCGGCCCTCGGCCTCGGAATGCTCTTCTTCTTCGCGGGCTACGAGATCGACTTCCGGCGCATCGCCGGCACCCCGCTGCGACTGGCGGTGCTCGGCTGGTTGCTCTCACTCGCGATCGCCTTCTCGCTCGGCGGCCTGCTCGCGCTCGCGGGGGTGGTGCTCTCGCTCCTGTTCACGGGCGCCGCTCTGGCCACGACGGCGATCGGGACGCTGGTCCCGATCCTGAGCGACGCGGGCGAGCTGCGCACCCGCTTCGGCACCTATCTGCTCGCCGCCGGCGCGGCCGGTGAGTTCGGGCCGATCCTGATGATCACGCTCGCCTTCTCGACCAAGGGCGCGCTCGCCAACGCCCTGATCCTGCTCGCGTTCGTCGCCCTCGCGGTGGCCACGGCGATCGTCGCCGTGCGTGGCGTGGGCGTCGGGTGGAACGTGATCGAGCGGACGATGGAGACGAGCAGCCAGCTGCCGATCCGCGTGGCGGTGGTGCTCGTGTTCGCGCTGGGCGCGCTCGCCGCCTCGCTGGGACTGGACCTCCTCATAGGTGGCTTCGTGGCGGGAGCCATCACCCGGCTGGCACTGGAAGGCCGTGAGGTGGGCATCTTCGAGTCGAAGCTCACGGCCGTGGGCTACGGGTTCTTCATCCCCTTCTTCTTCGTCGTCAGCGGACTCAAGTTCAACCTTGACGCTCTGCTCGACAATCCGGTCCGCCTGCTCGAGCTGCCGCTCTTCCTGGTGCTCTTCCTGGTCGTCCGGGGCGCGCCGGCGATGCTCCTCTACCCGCGCCTGCTCGACCTCCGCGACCGTGCGGCTCTGGCCACGTTCTCGGCCACCGAGCTGCCGCTGGTGGTGGCCATCACCACGATCGCCATCGACCGCGGCCACATGCGCTCGTCCACCGCCGCCTCGCTCGTGGGCGCGGCGATCCTGTCCACGGCGATCTACCCGCTGGTGGGCCTGCGGCTACGCCGCGACCGCCTGGGTCTCGCCGAGTAGGTCACTCGACGACGACCTTGCCCTTCATGTCGTCCGGATGCACCGTGCAGATGTAGCGGTAGGTGCCCCGCTTGCGCAGCTTCTTCGAGTAGGTGCCCGACGTCTTCGTCTTCGAGTGGAACTTGCGCGGGCCCTTGGTCACGGTCACGTCGTGCGGCGCCTCCCCCACCCAGGTCCACTTGACCGTGTCGCCGCTCTGGATCGTGACCTTGCTCTTCTTGAAGAAGAGGTCGCCGACCTTGACCCGCTTCGTGGCCGACGCGCGCGCATCCGGCTCTGAGGCGCCCGCGGGCAGCGCTGCGGCCGCGAGCGTGAGCGGTATGACGACGAGGGCGAGGGGCTTGCGCACTGGAACGGACCTCCGGGATCGATGGACGTCTCCCGGGACATACGGAGGTTCCTGGCGAAAGGTTCGATCGAAGCGCGCTCAGCCCGCGAGCTTCACGCGGAGGGACCCGCGACTCGCCTTGCGGCCGCGCAGGGTCACCGTCGCCTCCCCGTCGCTCTTCCCGGTCACGCCCGTGGCGGCGAGTGACAGCCTCCGCACGACTCGCGGCGAGAACCGGGTGACGATCTTCCGGCCGCCCGACACGTGCGCGGAGACCAGCCGGCCGTTCACGCGCGCCGTGACAGCTCCCGTCACCTTCACGCCGGCCGGCAGCCGCAGCACGACCGACCTGACGCCGGCGGGCGCGCTCGTGAGCCGGAGCGAGGCGGCGAGCCGGCGCGCGCGCAGCGCCACGACCGCGGAGGCCTTCCCACCGGAACTCGAGAGCGCGCGCCCGTCGAGCTTCCAGCTCGGCCTGACCGGCAGCCCGAGCTGCCGCAGCACCGTGGGAGCGATGTCGACCACCAGCGGCTTCTTGACCTTGGCGCCGAGGCCGGGGCCCGCGCCGATCACGAACGAGGTGATCTCGAGCGGCGTCTGACTCAGGTGGCTGACGAGCGAGGGCTCGTCGAGCGCGCGCTGGCCATGGTCCGTGGTCACGAGGACCGTCCAGCTCTCGAAGGGGTAGCTGGACCGCGAGCGCACGGCGCGCAGCACCTGGCCGACCCGGCGGTCGGTCGTCGCGATGGCGTCCTTGTAGGCCGGGGTGGCGGAGCCGACGAGGTGCGCGGTCTCGTCCACGACACCGAGATATACGAAGCTCGCATCCGGGTTGGCGCGCCGGAGCCGGGCCGAGGCGGCCTCGGTCACCTGAACGTCGCCCGCGTCCCACAGCTCGAGCTTCTCCTCGGCGACGGTGAAGTTGGAGCTGGCATCCATCGCACTGCCGAAGATCGGCCCGCCGTTCGCGGTCGTTCCGATGTTGACCCAGTCGCTCGCGAGGTAGGTGTTGAGCGAGGGGGCCGCGGTCTCGATCCGCGTGATGAAGTCGAGGTAGCCGTTCTTCGTGGCCTGCCCCGGGTCCGTGTTGAACTTCCTGCCGTCCACGAGGTGCTTGTCGGGCCAGACCCCGCTGGCGATGGACGACCAGCCGACCTCGCTGAGCGTGAGCACGTTCGGGCCGTAGTCCAGCGGTGCGGGCCGCGCGAAGCCCTGCCGGGCGAGGCGGGCCAGGTTGGGGGCGCGTCCGCTCTTCATCGCCGCGCTGAGCAGATCCCAGCGGGTGCCGTCGATGCCGATCACCAGCACCTTGTCGAGGTTGGAGCCGGCCGGCGTGGGCCGGGCGAGTGCCGGCGAGGCGCTGAGGGCGAGCAGGACGAGGGCCATGGCGATCGATCGCATGAAGAGCATTCTGTCTGACGCGCGCACTCTCGTGCTTAGACCGGCTGCCCGGCGGGGGCGGCGCGCTGCGGCAGCTGCCGCCATTCCACGAACTTGCCGCCGCGCGAACGGAAGCGCACGCGAACCACGTCGTTGCAGGCCTCCGGCGGAACGCCCCGGCGCGGCGCCAGGCTGAACGCAGCCACCGCCGTGTCGCCCTCGTCCTTCACGCGCGTGACCTCGCCGCGGCACGGGAGCGACAGGTTGAAGGCGAGCGCGGCGCGGCGCGTGCGCAGGCGGAAGGTCCGGCTCTGCTGGATGAGCGCGTTGCGGGCGAACAGGGAGGCCGCCGCCCGGAAGTCGTCCCGGCCGAGTGCCGCCGACCAGGCGCGAACGAGTCGCTCGTTGGCCGACCTCTGCGGGGCCGGAGCCGGGTCGTCCGGCGCGTCCGAGCCGCCGCAGCCGGCGGCGATGGCCACGCACGCCGCGAGGGCCGGTGGGAAGGTCGCGCTGAGACGCACCCCCGGAAGTGTGGCGATGGGGGCTGGGGCGAACGCGCCAGGCCTAGCGGGCCGGCTCGAGCAGCTCGGCCTCGAGAGCGTCGACCACAACCGGGTCGAACTGGCTCTCACGGCCGCGACGCAGCTCGCGGGTCACGCCCGCGGGCGAGAGGGCGCGCCGGTAGGGGCGGTCCTCGTTCATAGCCACGTAGGCGTCGGCCACGGCCAGGATGCGGCTCTCGAGCGGGCTCTCGTCGGCCTCGAGCCCGTCCGGGTACCCGCCGCCGTCGAAGCGCTCGTGGTGGTGGCGCACGATCTCGGCCACGTGCTGCAGCCCGGGGATGCGATCCACGAGCTCCGCGCCCCAGCCCGAGTGCTCGTGGAGCAGCTCGGCCTCGAGCTCGTCGAGCGGCCCGGGCTTGTAGAGGATCGCGTCGGGCACGCCGACCTTGCCGATGTCGTGCACCAACGAGGCGTAGGCGAGCTCGCGCAGCTCCTCGTCGCTGAGGCCGAGCCGCCGCCCGAGCCTGGCGGCCAGCTCTACGACACGTGTGCAGTGGTCGCGGGTCTCGCCGTCGCGGAGTCCCAGCGTGTCGGCCAGGACCTCGACGGTGGCGGACAGCAGCTCTTCGGAAGCGGGGGCACTGGTGGATTGCGCCATCGTGCCCCGATTCGCTGCACGCGCCCGCTCCCCTTCCCGGTGGAGGGAAAGTCCCGCCCTCTTTGGCCCGGGCTAGTGGTCTTCCGGAATCAGGCCGTCGCCTGTGAACTCGCCCTGAGCCTCGCTGAAGCTCACGTCGCGCGGGGGCAGGATCACGTCTGACTCGACCAGCTCGTCGTCGTCGATCTTGTTTCCGTCGCTCGCGACGATCTCGAGCATCTGGGACCACAACTCGCGGAAGCCGGTCTCATCGCCCTGCTCCACGGCGGCCACGGCGCGGTTGTCGAGCTCGTTGAGCCGGCCCGCGTCCTCGTCGGGCAGTTTGAACTGCCCCTCTCCCGAGATGCGGACGATCATGAGGCGGGCTTCTCTTCGCCCGGCTCCAGCGCCGGGGCCTCGCCGCCGCCGCCCGAGCCCAGCTCGGCCTTCATCTTGGCCAGCTCGTCGTCCACCTGGGCGCCGGCGCCGATCTGCGCCAGCTCGCGGTCGATGTCGTCCTGACCGCCGCCGAGCTGCGACAGGTCGTCGAAGGTCCCGGCCGCCTCCAGCTCCTCGACCGCGGACGCGCGGGCGCGCATCTGCTCGGTCTTGTCCTCGGCCCGCTGGATCGCGAGCCCAAGGTCGGCCATCTCCTCGCCCACCCCGTTCGCGGCCTCGGAGATCTTCACCTGCGCCTCGGCCGCGGAGTACTGCGCCTTGATGACCTCCTTCTTGGTGCGGAAGGACTCGATCTTGACGCGCAGCTTCTTCTCGTTCTCGGTGAGCGCTTCCTGCTGGCTCTGAAGCTCCTGCACCTGCTGGTCCAGCGACTGGAGCTCGGTCTGCGCGACGGTCTTGCGCTCGAGCGCGGCACGGGCGAGGTCGTCACGACCCTGAGCGAGCGCCTGGCGGGCCTGGGTGTCGAGCTTCACCACCTGCTGCTCGAGCTTCCCGGACTGCATCTGAAGGCGCTTCTTCGACGTGGTCACGTCGGCGATGCCCTTCTTCACGTTCTGGAGGAGCTCGACCTGCTTGTTGTAGCCGTAGTCAAGCGTCTCGGACGGGTCCTCGGCACGGTCGAGGGCCTTCGAGATCTTCGCTTTTATGACGGTGGACATGCGACCGGCCAGTCCCGCCATGTCGCCCTCCTTCACGCTCGAGAATCGGTACGAGCGCCGTACACTAGCGCCGCGTGGAGCCCCGGCCCCCGTCAGCGTCGCACTCGGTCCTGACCCGCTGGCTGGGCATCGCGGACTCGAACACCGCGGGGTACGTGCACGGCGGCGTGATCATGCGCTTCTGCGACGAGGTGGCGGGCATCGCGGCCGTGCGGCATTCCGGGTTGCGCGTGGTCACGGCTGCGATGGATCGGATGACGTTCCTGCAGCCGGTCCACGTGGGCCAGCTGCTCACCGTCCACGCCAGCGTGAACGCCGCCTGGCGCACCTCGATGGAGGTCGGCGTTCGCGTCACGGCCGAGGACATCCGCAACGGCGAGGCCTGGCACGTGTCCACCGCCTACCTGACGATGGTGGCCCTGGACGGCGAGGGACGACCCACGCCGATCCCGCCGCTCGCTCCCGACAGCGCCGCCGAGCTGAGGCGGGCCCGGGAGGCCCAGCTCCGCCGCGACAACCGGCTCGCTGAGCGCGCCGGCATCGAGGCCGAGCGGGCGCGAGCTGAGGACTAGCCGGTCGCGACCGTGGCCTGCTCGGCTCGGTCGTGCTCCTGGGCCGAGCGGTAGAAGAAGAACCCGACGGCGAACAGCATCACGAACAGGTCCAGGCCGAGCATCATGCCCCCGGCAATCTGCTGGTCGGTGAGTGGCGAGAGACCGTGATCGCGGGCCCGGTCGCCGTAGTACTCGGCGTACGCGGGGGCGCGCAGGATTATCAGCGCCATGCCGAGGAACATCCCCGCCACGCGGGCGCCCAGCAGGTAGGGCACCTTCCAGAGGTCGCCCGGCACCCGGCGGCGCTTGGGCTCGATGACGGACCACCACACGAGCAGCGCCCCGAACAGGAACGACAGGTGCTGGACCACGTGGAGCAGGGGGTTCTCGAGCGCGGCCACGAACGCGAACGAGAGGTGCCAGCCGTACAGGATCACCACCCACACCGGCACGGCCACGAGCGGGCGCCGGAGCACCCTGAAGGCGCGGCGAAGCCAGTTGACGCGCGCGACCCTGACGAGCAGCGGCCGCGGCAGGTAGAACGCGTAGACGGGCGAGCGCAGGCCGATCAGGAGGAACGGCGCGGCAAGGTCGGCGATCAGCAGGTGCTGGCCCATGTGTGCGAGCACGAGGTCGTCCGAGAGGGCGTCCACAGGACCGGTGAGCCCCGCGGCGGTGAGCCCGAGGCCCGTCCACCAGGCCGCCTGCTGGCCCGCGGGCACCCGGTACCCGCGCCGGCGCAGGGTCGTCACCGCCCGCGCGTAGAGCGTTGCCATCAGCGCCAGCAGGGCGACGGCGCCGGGTTCGACCGTGAAGGGCACCACCGCCCATTGTGGCGCGCCCCAGCCAGGCGCGGATCGGCGGACTGTCCGGTTTTACGCCCGAGGGGTGGGCGCGAAACCAGACAGTCGTGGATTCAGGCGGCTACGGGACTGCCCGTGGGCGTGCCCGGCGCCTGCTCGAGCACGTTGGCGGCCTCCACGAGGCGCCGCTGGTACTCGCTGCGCTGGAGCCGCGAGATCACGAGCCGCTGGACCTGGGCCGTGCCCTCGAACAGCTGGTAGATCTTCGCGTCGCGGAACCACTTCTCGAGCGGGCAGTCGGTGGTCTGCGCGTAGGGGCCTACGAGATCCATCAGCGTCGTGGTCGCCCACATCGCCGTGTCGCCGGCCTTCAGCTTCGACATCGAGCCCTGGCCGCCGGTCATCGGCACGCCGTTGCGTCCCATCCAGGCGGCACGCCAGACGAGCAGCCGGGCGCCCTCGATCTCCGTGGCCACGTCGGCCAGCGTCTGCTGGATGCGCTGCTGGTCGAGCAGCGGCACACCGTCCTCGGACTTGTCCTCGAGGTACTCGAGCGTCCACTCGTAGGCCGCCTGGGCGATTCCCAGGGCGGAAGCGCCCACCAGCGGGCGCGTCAGCTCGAACGTCGCGAGCGCACCCGAGGAACGGCCCGTGGACTGGCCCGAGCGCGCGCGCTCGAGCTTCTTCTGCAGCTTCTCGTACCCACCGAGCAGGTACTCCATCGGTACGCGGACGTCCTCGAGCACCACCTCGGCGGTCTGCGAGGCGCGGATGCCGAGCTTCGACTCCTTCTTGCCCATCGACAGCCCCGGGGTGTCCTTCGGCACGACGAACGACGCCTGGCCGCGATGGCCGAGGTCGGGGTCCACGGTCGCGACGACCACGGTCACGTCGGCGATCCCGCCGTTCGTGATGAAGACCTTCGTGCCGTTCAGGATCCACTCGTCGCCGTCCTGCTTCGCGGTGGTGCGCAGCGAGCGCACGTCCGAGCCGGCGCCGGCCTCCGTGACCGCGTAGGCGCCGAGCTTGATCTCGTCGCCCATCCCGAAGCACTCGGGGACCCAGCGGCCGATCTGCTCAGGCGTGCCCGAGCTTGCGATGCCGGCCGCCGCAAGCGATCCGCCCTGGATGGCGAGCGCGATTCCTGCGCAGCCCCAGTGCAGCTCCTCGGCGTAGATGCAGCTGATGACCCCGTCCGGGTCCTGCCCCATCCGCTGGATGTGGTCGAGCCCGTGCAGCCCCCATTCGCGCGCCGCCTTGATGGCCTCCCATGGCACGCCTTCCTCGCGGTCGTACTTGTCCGCGATCGGCCGGATGACCTCGCGGGCGAACCTGCGGCAGGTCTCCTGGAACTCGAGCTGCTCCTCGTTGAGCTTGAAATCCATCGTCGGGGCGCCTCCGGGCACTGGTTGACTGACCAGTCAATCGTACCCTGAGATGGGGTCGACCGCGCATCGATCGGCGCAATCGCACCCCCTCGGCTATCGCCGCCGCCCTAGCTATCGTGCGCCGCGCCGTGCGTAGGACCCTGGCCATACTCGTCTTTGCAGCGCTGGCGCTCGCCGGATGCAGCCTCGGCGACGACGATCCGCAGCCCGGCGGTCCGGGAGCGTCGAGCGAGGACGAGCAGGCCGCCGAGAAGCTCGGCTTCCCGTATACGGCGACCCGCAACACCGTTCGCGTGCCCGGCGGCGACGCCGCGGCCGACGCGGCAGGCGTGGCCAGCGCTCTCTTCCCGGCCACCTCGGAGGCGGACCGGCCCACCGCCGTGGTCCTCGTGGACCGCGGCGACTGGCAGTCCGCGGTGGCGGCGTCGGTGCTGGCAGGGCCGCCGATCGCCGCGCCGATACTCCTCACCGACGGGAACGGCCTGCCGGCCGTGACCTCGGAGACGCTCGACCAGCTCGACCCGCGCGGCTCGGACCTGTCGAAGGACGCCCAGGTGATCCGGATCGGCAACGACGTGGCGCGGCCGGACGGGTACAAGACCGCGGTGGTCGAGGGCGACGACGCCTACGAGCGGGCGGCTGCGGTCGACCGCTTCTTCTCGGCCGCGCGCGGCCGCCCCTCCCAGAACGTGGTGCTCTATTCGGGCGAGGAGGCCGAGTGGGCGATGCCGGCCGCGGCCTGGGCCGCCCGCTCCGGGAACGCCGCTCTCCCGGTCGAGCGCGACTCGGTGCCCGAGCCGATCGTGAAGGCGCTGCGCGAGCACGATCGTCCCAACGTCTACGTGCTCGGACCGGAGCGGGTCGTGTCGAAGCGGGTCGTGGCCCAGCTCGAGAAGGGCCTCGCCGGCTCGGTCAACCGGGTGGAGGGCCCCACCCCGGTCGAGAACGCGATCGCGTTCGCGCGCTACCGCCAGGGCGACTTCGGATGGGGCGTGGAGGTCCCGGGCTACAACTTCGTGGTGGCAAGCACCTCGCGGCCGCTCGACGCCGCTGCCGCGGCGTCGCTCGCCACCCGCGGAGTGTTCGCCCCGCTGCTGCTCACCGACCGAGCCGCCGACCTGCCGCCGGCGCTCGAGAGCTACTTCCTGAGCGTCCAGCCCGGCTATGAGGACGACCCCGGGCAGGCCGTCTACAACCGCGTCTGGATACTCGGCGACGCCGACACCATCTCGCTCCGCGCCCAGGCGCGCCTCGACCGGATCACCGAGCTGATCCCGGTCCAGGCGACCGCGCCCTGAGGCCGGATAACCTCCCGCCCGTGAGCGAGTACGAGCGCCCCGATCGCGCGGTCCGCGAGCCGACCCTGGAGGACGTGCGCCAGTTGATGGGCGCCTCCACCCCCCACTTCGCGCTCCAGATCCGGAACCGGATCCAGAACCTGGTCGCGGGCCTCCCGCCGGACCACCCGGCGCGCGTGGAGGGCGAGCGTGAGATCGCCCGGCTCGAGGAGCTCGCCTGGGGCTCGGAGCGGCGCGGGCCGATCCAGGCCCACGAGCACGGCTTGCCCAGCTTCCCGGGCGAGTAGCGGGACGCGCCTCACGGGCGTAGGCTCGCCTTGGCAAGCTTCAACAAGGGGAGAGCCAATGGCCTGGGAGTTCAGGATTCTGGTCGTTGCCAACGTGACCGCGGAGTCCCCGGAGCTGATCGCCGCGTTGAAGGACCGCTCGAACAGGGAGCGGTGCGCCTTCACTCTGCTGGTGCCCGCGCCGGCCGGCGGGAGCGTCGGCCGCGAGGCCGCCGAGGAGCGGCTGGCTGCCGCGCTTGCGGCCATGCGCGCCCAGGGGCTGACGGTGGACGGCGAGGTGGGCGACCAGGACCCGATTGCCGCGGTCCACGAGACCTGGGACCCGGCGCAGTACGACGAGGTGTTCGTCTCGACGCTGCCCACGGGCGCCTCGCGCTGGCTGCAGGTGGATCTCCCGCACCGGGTAGAACGGCTCACGAACGTGCCCGTCACGCACGTGGTGGCGCACCCGGAGCGCCCCGCCGCGCACGCCGAGCCGGCACGCACGCCCGAGCGCCAGGGAGTGCTCGCGCCGTTCGCCGCGCTCAGCGGGCGCCGTCCGAAGGACGCTCCGCGCGCTTAGAGCGCCGCTAGGCCGGGGTGGGCTCGGCCGCGAGCCCGCGCAGCTCGGCCACGCGGTCGCGGTGCTCGCCGGCGGACCCGTAGAGGATGCCGCCCGCCTTGGCGCGCTTCAGGAAGAAGTGCAGATCGTGCTCCCAGGTGAAGCCGATGCCGCCGTGCACCTGCAGCGACGAGGCAGCGACGCGCCAGGCCGCGTCCGAGGCGTAGGCCTTCGCCATCGAGGCAGCCGCGGGCAGCGACTCCGTCTCGGCGTCCGCGGTCCACGCCGCGTAGTAGGAGGCCGAGCGCGCCCCTTCAGTCTCGAGCAGCATCTGAGCGCAGCGGTGCGATACCGCCTGGTAGGCGCCGATCGGACGCCCGAACTGCTTGCGGTCACGGGCGTACTCGACCGCCATCTCCATGGTGCGCTGCGCCACCCCGGTGAGCTCGGCTGCCAGCGCGACGGAAATCCGGTCGAGCGCCGCTCCCGCGTCGCCCGGCAGCGCATCGCCGCCGTCCGCCCGCACGCGCGCGAACCGGCGCGTGGCGTCGATCGTCTCGACCGGCTCCACCTCCGCCTGTGCGCCCTCGACCAGCCTGCCGCCGTCGCGGTTGAGGAGCACGATCAGGTCGGCCCCCTCGGCGTCCGGCACGAGCCGAGCCTCGCCGTTGGTGGCGAGCCCGGCGGTGGCGCGCACCTCGCCCGAGGCGATCCCGGGCAGCCAGCGCTCGCGCTGCTCGTCGGAACCGGCCACCTCGAGCGCGAGTCCCGCCGCCACGCCGGAGAGGAAGGGCAGCGGCGCGAGTGCGTAGCCGAGCTCCTCCATGAGGATCACCAGCTCCACGATGCCGAGGCCCTGTCCGCCGTGCTCGTCGGAGACGAAGATCCCGGGCCAGCCGAGCTCGCAGATCTCCTTCCAGGCGTCGTCGTCGTAGGTGCCGCCCTCGGCGAGCGCGCGCACGCGCTCAGCCGTGAAGCGGGCCGCCAGGAAGTCCTTGGCGGTGCGCTTGATGGCCTGCTGGTCGTCTGAGAAGTCGAAGTTCACGTGGTTCCTATCCCTAGCGCAGCTTCGGCAGGCCGAGCACCCGCTCGGCGACGATGTTCTTGAGGATCTCGGTGGTCCCGCCCTCGATCGAGTTCGCTCGCGCGCGCAGGAACCGGTACGTCCACGGGGAGTCCCAGAGCGCCCCGTCCTCGCCGAGGATGTCCACCGCGAGCTCGGTGAGCGACTGGTTGAGCTCGCCCCACTGCCACTTGACCACGGAGCCCTCGGGCCCCGGGATGCCGGTCTTCATGATCGCCGTGAGGCCGCGCCAGGCGTTCAGGCGAAGCAGCTCCACCTCGATCGCAAGCTGACCGAGGCGCTGGCGCACGACGGGGTCGGCGGTCACGCCGCGCTCGCGGGCCAGCTCGGCGAGCTCCTCGAGTGCGATCCGCATGCCGGCCGCCGCCGCGGCGCCGAGGCCGGCACGCTCGTGCATCAGCGTCGTGATCGCGACCGTCCAGCCGTTCCCCACACCGCCGACGACGTTCTCGTCGGGGATGTGCGCCTCCTCGATGAAGAGCTCGTTGAACTCCGCCTCACCGGTGATCTGCCGAAGCGGGCGCACCTGCACGGCCTCCTGCTCCATGTCCATGATGAAGTAGGTGAGTCCCTGGTGCTTGGGCGCGTCAGGGTCGGTCCGCGCCACGAGCATGCACCATTTGGCCTTGTGCGCGTAGGTGGTCCAGACCTTCTGCCCGGTCACGACCCAGTCGCCGTTCGACTTCACGGCGCGCGTCTTCAGCGACGCGAGGTCCGACCCCGACTCGGGCTCGGAGAAGCCCTGGCACCAGATCTCGTCGCCCGAGAGGATCGGCCGGAGCCAGCGCTCCTTCTGGGCGTCGTCGCCGTGCGCGATGACCACGGGCCCGCCCATGACCATGCCCAGCACGTTGGCCGGCGACGGAGCCTTGGCGGTGGCCATCTCCTCGCCGAAGAGGGCCTGCTCCACGAGCGTGGCGCCGCGGCCGCCGTACTCCTTCGGCCACGAGAACCCGGCGTACCCGGCCTCCAGGAGGCGCTTCTGCCAGGCCCTCCGGTGCTCGAAGGCGGCGTCGTCCCCGGGCGGGTCCTCACCGGGATGGTTGTCGGCGAGCCAGGCCCGGAGCTCGTCCCGGAATGCCTCTTCTGACGGCGACAGCGTGAGATCCATGGCGGCGCACTCTAACCCCCCGCCGCTCCCGCGGGAATCGAAGCGGGCCCGAGGCCGCGCAGCAGGCGGCGTGCGACGCCCTCGAGCGTGCGCTTCCCGTAGTCGTGACTCGGGCTCGAGGTGGTCATGATCGCCACCGACAGCCGGCGGCCTCCGCGACGCAGCAGCGCGACCTGGTGGTCCACCGCGCCGGAGCCCGAGCCCCAGCCGCCCTTGAAGTAGAGGGCCCAGCCGGGGTGGCGCACGCGGCCGATCCCCCAGCGCTGCGAGGGCACGATCGAGCCGAGCAGGCGCATGGCGGTGCGACGGTGGCGCCGCGGCACCAGCCGCTCGACGTGCAGGAGGAAGCGGCTCTGATCGGAGGCGTCCACGCTCGAGAGGCCCCACACCGGGGCCGGGTGGAACCGGCGCATTCCGGCCCGCCGCGCCAGCAGCACGAGGCCGGCGTCGCCCACGATGCCGCGCACCCGCGTGGCGGTCACGTTGTCGGACCAGCGCACCATCGGCGTGAGCAGGGCGCGATCGGCCGGGCGCAGGACCCGGGAGCGGACCTCGGCCCGGCGCAGGTAGGCGACCAGCAGCATCACCTTCAGCACGCTGGCCGCCGGCACGGCGCGCCGGGCGTCGCGGCCCCAGACGCGGTGCTCGGTGCGCACCGCGAACGAGACCGTGCCCGCTCGCCCGGCGGCGTAGGCGCCCGCGCGGTCCACGTGCGGCTCCCACTCGGGCGCCGCCTGGGCGGCATGCGCGGCCGGCGTGAGCGCGAGCGCAAGGGCGGCGAACGTAAGGCCACGCTTGACCGGCACAGCTGGATTATGAGTGGGAGCGACGACCGTGTGAGGGCCCTGGCCTCGTCTTGACCGAGGCCAGGACCCCCACGGCGCTGCCGGCCCTCGGGCGGGTCGGTCTAGCGGCCCGAGATCGATGCTGCGGTGCTGCTCTCGTCCGGCCCGCCCGCCGGGCGCGAGCCGAGCGTCGCGGCCACACCGCTCTCCTCCGGACCGCCGCCGGCGCGGAGGCTCGGCTGAGCCTGGGCACCGAGCGAGCCCGCGTCCTGAGAGGAGTCCCCGCCGAGCGCGAGCACGAGCGCCACCGTGGCAACGGCCACGAGCGCGAGGAGGCCCGCGATCCACGCGGTGCTCCTCCGGGGCAGATGGGTGGGAAGGGAAATCCTGGGCTGGGTGACCTGCGACATGACCGACCTCCTGGTGTGGTTGATGACGTCGGCCAGCATGCGGAGGCACGGCTTCAAGACGGATACGAGGCGGTAACGGGCGTGTTACGGTCGCGCCCGGACCGCCCATGGACTTTCGGATCCTCGGACCGCTCGAGGTACACGACGGGGCTCGCACGCTGACCCTCGGCGGGACGAGGCAGCGGGCGCTGCTGGCTCTGCTGTTGCTGCACGCCAACGAGGTGGTGGCCAACGACCGTCTCCTCGAGGAGCTCTGGGGCGCGGAGCGGGTCGACGACGCCACCACGGCGCTGCGGGTGGCGGTGTCCCGCCTGCGGCGGGCGCTGGCGGCGGGCGGGCCGCCGGAGCGCGGCGGCGAGCTGCTGGTCACCCAGGCGCCCGGGTACAAGCTCTGTCTCGACCCGGGCGAGCTGGACGTCCAGCGCTTCGAGGCCCAGGCGCAGGCGGGCCGGGACGCGCTCGCCGGCGGCGACGCCGCGCTCGCGAGGGAGACGCTGACGGGCGCGCTCTCGCTGTGGCGGGGGCCTCCTCTCTCCGACCTGGGGTACGAGTCGTTCGCGCAGACGGAGATCGCCCGGCTCGAGGACCTGCGCACCGCCGCGCTCGAGGACCGGATCGCGGCCGACCTGGAGCTCGGCCGCCATGCGGACGTGGTTGCGGAGCTCCACGAGCTGGCGCAACGTCATCCGCTGCGCGAGCGCGTACGAGAGCAGCTGATGCTCGCGCTCTATCGCTCCGGGCGCCAGGCCGACGCGCTCGAGGTGTTCATGTCCGCTCGCGCCGCCCTGACCGGCGAGCTCGGGATCGAGCCCGGCCGCGAGCTGCGCGAGCTTCAGGAGGCGATCCTTCGCCAGGACCCGTTGCTCGACCCGCCGGCCGGTGGAGGCAGCGCAGCGAGCCCCGGCCGAGGCGTGTTCGTGGGACGGGAGCGCGAGCTCGCGCAGCTCGGCGGGGCCCTCGACGACGTGCTCGGCGGCCACGGACGGCTGGTGCTCCTGGCCGGGGAGCCCGGGATCGGGAAGAGCCAGCTCGCCGACGAGCTGCTTCGCCGGGCCAGGGCACGGGGCGCACGCGTACTCGTCGGGCGCTGCTGGGAGGCGGGCGGAGCCCCCGCCTACTGGCCCTGGGTCCAGTCGCTGCGCGCGTACGCGCGCGAGCTCGAGCCCGGCGACCTGCGAGCGCAGCTCGGCGCCGGGGCGCCGGAGCTCAGCCAGCTGATGCCTGAGCTGCGCGAGCTGATCCCGGAGCTCCCGGAGCCGCCGGCGTCGCCTTCCGAAGGTGACCGGTTCCGCCTGTTCGAGGCTGCGAGCCTGTTCCTCAGAAACGCCACCGAGGCGCGGCCGGTGGTGCTCATGCTCGACGATCTCCACGCGGCTGACGAGCCCTCACTGCTGCTGCTGCGCTTCGTCGCTCGCGAGCTGGCCGGGAGTCGCCTGCTCGTGCTCTGCGCCTTCCGCGACGTGGATCCCACCCTCCAGGCTCCGCTCATCGCCACGCTCGCCGAGCTGGTTCGCGAGCCGCAGACCGCCCAGATCGAGCTGGGGGGCCTGAACGAGCCCGACCTGGCGAGCTACATCGAGCGCTCCACGGGCATCGAGCCGGCGCCGCTGCTGGTGCAGGCGATCCATGCCGAGACCGAGGGCAATCCGCTCTTCGTCGCCGAGGTGGTGCGCCTGCTCGACGCCGAGGGCGGTCTCACCGAGGCCGGAGCGCATCAGCGCATCCCGCCGGGAGTCCGCGTGGTCATCGGACAGCGCGTGGGGCGCCTCTCCGACCGCTGCCGGGGCCTGCTCGCCCCCGCCTCGGTCATGGGCCGGGAGTTCGGCCTCGACACGCTCGCCCATATGAGCGAGCTGTCAGGCGACGGGCTTCTGGATGTGCTCGACGAGGCGCTGACCGAGCGCGTGGTCGCCGAGGTGCCGGGCTCGCCCGGCCGGCTCCGCTTCAGCCATGTCCTGATCCGGGACACCCTCTACGACGAGCTCGGGTCGGGCCGCAGGCTGCGCCTGCACCAGGATGCCGTGGCCGCGCTGGAGAAGGCCCATTCCGGAGACCTGGAGCCCCATCTCGCGGAGCTCGCGCACCACTCCTTCGCGGCGGGCGCAGCGGGAGAACCGGCCAGGGCGGTCGGCTATGCCCGGCGCGCCGGCGACCGCGCGGCGGCGCAGCTCGCCTTCGAAGAGGCCGTGCGCCTGTATGAGATGGCGCTGACCCTGGTGGGCGAGGACCGGGCTCGCTGCGAGCTGCTCCTGGCTCTCGGCGACGCGCAGGGGAGGTCCGGCGACACGCCCGGGCTCAAGGACTCGTTCCGGAGGGCGGCCGATCTCGCGGAGCGGCTCGGGCTGGCGGAAGAGCTCGCCCGGGCTGCGCTCGGCTACGGCGGCCGGCTCCTCTGGGAGGTCTCGCGTGGGGACACCGACCACGTGCCGCTGCTGGAGCGGGCGCTGGCCGCGCTCGGGTCGGGTGACAGCGAGCTCCGGGTCCGCCTGCTCGCGCGCCTGTCCGGTGGTCCGCTGCGCGACACCAGCTACCCGTCCGAGCGACGGCGCTCGCTCAGCGAGGAGGCGCTAGCGATGGCACGCCGCCTCGGCGCCCCGGGCACGCTGGCGTACGCGCTTTCCGGCTACATCGCCGCCAATCACGCGCCGGACTTCGCGGAGAGGCAGGTGACTCTGGGCACGGAGCTCATCCAGCTGTCCCTCGAGACCGGCGACCGGGAACGCGCCGCCGAGGGTTACGAGCATCGGGCGACCGCGCTCATCGAGCTCGGCGAGATGCGAAGGGCGAAGGCCGACTTCGCGGCCCTGGCGACCACGGCGCAGGAGCTCCGCCAGCCCTCGCAGGAGTGGTTCGTGGAGGTCTACGGCGCCCTCGTCGACTTGCTCGAAGGCAGGCTCGCCGAGGCGGAGCGTTCGATCGAGGCCGCGCTGAGAGTGGGCGAGCGCGCCCAGAGCTGGAACGCCGCCGTCTCATACGGCCTCCAGCTCTACCTGCTCCGTCGCGAGCAGGGCCGGGTCAGCGAGATCGAGGACCTGGTCCGGCGCTCTGTGGAGGAGTACCCGGGCTACCCGATCTGGCGCTGCGTGCTTGCGCACATGGCGGGCGAGCTCGGTTACGTGCCCGAGGCCCGGGCCGTCGTGGCCGCGCTCGCCGCCGACGACTTCGCGAGCGTGCCGTTCGACGAGGAATGGCTCGTGAGCATGAGCCTGATCGCGGAGACCACGTGCGCACTCGGCGAGGCCGAGCTGGCAGAGGCGCTCTACGAGCGGCTGCTGCCGTACGCCGACCGCGTGGCCATCAGCTACCCCGAGGTGAGCTGCGGCGCTGTTGCCCGCTACCTGGGACTGCTCGCCACGACGGCCGGCGCCTGGGACGACGCCGAGCAGTGCTTCCGGCAGGCGGTGGAAGTCCACGAACGGATCGGGGCGGAGTCCTGGCTCGCTCGCACCCGGCGCGACCACGCGGCCATGCTCACGGCCCGCGACGCGGCGCCGGCTCGTTGAAATAGATACGCCAGCGTTGCGTAATTGCCGAAGGTGTGCTTCACTATCGATACGTGACCGTTTCGTATCGATAAAGGAAAGGACGCTCTCATGGCACCCACGACAGGCAAGGCATATCAGCGGCGCTGGTGGACACTGCTCGTGCTCTCCGTCTCGCTGCTCGTCATCTCGCTGGACAACACGATCCTCAACGTCGCGCTTCCGACCATCGAGCGCGACCTCGGCGCCTCGGCGAGCGACCTTCAGTGGATCGTGGACTCGTACACGCTGGTCTTCGCCGGCCTGCTGCTGATGATGGGCAGCCTCGGCGATCGGTTCGGGCGGCGCCGCGCACTGGTCGTAGGGCTGGGCATCTTCGGCGCGGGCTCGCTGCTCTCGGCGCTGGCAGGGAGCGCGGACACGCTGATCGCGAGCCGCGCGCTCATGGGAATCGGCGGCGCGCTGATCATGCCGTCCACCCTCTCGATCCTGACGAACGTCTTCCCCGCCGAGGAACGGCCGAAGGCGATCGGAATCTGGGCGGCGGTCGCAGGGCTCGGCATCGCCATCGGCCCGGTCGGCGGCGGCTGGCTTATCGAGCACTTCGACTGGAGCTCGGTCTTCCTCGTGAACCTGCCGATCGTGGCGCTCGCCCTGGCGGCGGCTCCCGCGCTCGTGCCGGAGTCGCGCGACCCGAAGAAGTCACGGCTGGATCCGCTTGGCGCGGTGCTCTCGACGACCGGTCTCGGGGCGCTCACCTGGGCGATCATCGAAGGGCAGCACGGCTGGACCGCCCCCGGACCGCTCGCCGGGTTCGGCGTGGCGCTCGTGGCGCTCACGGCCTTCGTGGCCTGGGAGCTCCGCACCCCCTCCCCGATGCTCGACGTGAGGCTCTTCCGCGTGAGCCGCTTCACCGGGGCAAGCGTCTCGATCGCGCTCGTGTTCTTCTCCCTGTTCGGCGCGATCTTCTTCCTGACGATGTACCTGCAGGAGGTGAAGGACTACGAGCCGCTGGCCGCCGGCCTGCGCATCACCCCGGTGGCGCTCGGGCTGGTGCTCGGAGGCCCTCTCTCGGCGAAGCTCGCCGAGCGCCTGGGCACCCGCGCAGTCGTGGCAGCGGGGCTGACGATCGTGGCGACGGCTCTGGTCCTGATGTCGGGGGCGGACGCCGCCACCGCATACAGCTCGCTCGCGGCCGCCCTGGTGCTGCTCGGCTTCGGGATGGGAGCGACCATGGCCCCGGCCACGGAATCGATCATGAGCTCCCTCCCGCTCGCCCACGCAGGGGTGGGCTCGGCCATGAACGACACGGTCCGCCTGGTCGGCGGCACGCTCGGAGTGGCGATCCTCGGGAGCCTCCTGTCCGGCCAGTACGGTGCGGACATGGAGGGGGCCGTCAAGGATCTGCCCGAGCCGGCTCGGGCAGCCGCGGAGGGCTCCGTCGGCGGCGCGAGCGCCGTGGCGGAGCGGATCGGCGGCGACGCCGGGGCCACCCTCAGCCGCATCGCGGAGAGCGCCTACACGTCGGCAATGGGCACGACGATGCTCGTGGCCGCCGGAGTGGCGATGGCGGGAGCGCTGGTGGCGCTCCTCGTGCTGCCCGGCCGCGCGCGCGAGCGCGTCGAGAAGCGGGCCGTCATGGCCGAGCTGGTGCCGGCGTGAGCTCACAGCCGGAAGCGGCCGCCCGCGGACGCGGGCGGCCGCGGAGCCAGGAGGCGCACCGCGCGATCCTCACCGCCACCCTCGAGCTCCTCGGCGCCGAGGGGTTCCGCGGCCTGACCATCGAGGGCGTGGCCGAGCGTGCCGGGGTGGGCAAGACCACGATCTACCGGCGCTGGCCCTCCAAGACGGAGCTCGTGGCGGAGGCAATCGACCAGATCCGGCCCCCGAACGCGCCGCCCGACAGTGGGAGCCTCGAGGGAGACCTCGGCGGCCTGATGCGATCGCAGCGAGAGCGCGTGGGCACCACTCCCGGACTGCGCCGGCTGATCCCCGTGCTGCTGACCGAGGCGACCCAGGACCCTGCGTTCCTGAAGCTGGTCACCGAAGGCGTGATCGAGCCGATCCGCGACGTTCTGCGAGAGCTGATCCGGCGGGGGATCGAGCGCGGCGAGCTACGGCCGGACGTGGACGAGGAGGCGCTCGTGGACCTGCTTCACGCCGTGCCCGTGTACCGGATCCTGCTGGCCGGCGGCGACACCTCGAAGGTCGGAAACGTGCCCTCGCGCATCGTGCCGCTGCTGCTCGCCGGCGCCGGCGCTAGCGGTTGACGAGGCCGGCGCACACGCGCGGCAGACGCCGCTCGAACGGCAGCCGCGCCCTCAACCGGCAACCTCCCGGGCCGCTGATCGCCACCCTGCCGCGGCCCTTTGCCTTCAGCGTGCGGCCGGAGCGCCTGAACGTCGCGACCGCGGACGGGGGCGCGGCGAAGCGGAACCCGAGGCCCCACATCTCGCCCGACGTGGCGACGGTGCGGTAGACCCACCCGCGCGGCCGCTCGGGCACCGGCCCGAAGAAGCGCCAGGCCCGCGCCTGGACGAAGGCCCGGTCCCACACGCCGAAGGTGTGCACGCCGCACGTCGTCACGGCGGTCACGTCCGCGCCGGCGGCGCGGACGGCGGCCGCGAACGGAGCCTGCTGGCTGTTGATGATCAGCTCGGTCGCCCGGTCCAGCGCCAGACCCGACGGGCCGATCGGGTCCTGTGGGCAGTTGTTGCCGTCGCCCGAGGTCAGGTACAGGCGGGTGTGGCGGTAGTTGGGAGCGAGCGCCTGCGGGCTGTTCCCCTCGGCGTACGGGGCCGCCGCGGGGCCGAACATGTCCTGGTAGCCGGCGCCGGCGGCGCCGTTGGTGCCCGCGAACAGCGTCAGGCCGTCCTGCGCGATGCGGGACTGCGTGTCGGGGAAGGCGGCGGAGAAGCCCACGGCCGACCCGAAGTAGCCGGGCAGCATGGCCGCGTAGCGGAGCGTGCCCTGCCCACCCATCGAGATGCCGCCGATCGCGTGCCAGCGCCGGCCGGGACGGATGCGGTAGCGGCGCTCGATCGTCTGGCGCAGGAGCTTCAGGTGGTAGGTGGCCCAGGCGGGGTCGCCGCGCCGCCCGCCGTTCCACCAGTCGGCGTACATCCCGAACTTGCCGCCGTCGGGCATCACGATGACGGCGGGCAGGCCGGCGGCGAGCTCGGTGATGCCGGGGATCCAGGTGTCGGTGCCACCGTTGGCGCCGTGAAGTAGCCAGAGCACGGGATAGCGGCGCCTCGGATGGTCGCGGTATCCGTCCGGCAGCAGGACGTTGACCTTCGGGGCGGCGCGGCCGTTCTCGAGCGCGCCCCCTGGAGCGGTCGGGTCGACGAGCCGGCTCGGCAGCTCGAAGCTGCGCAGCTCGGCGGCGGCGGCGGGCGCGGCCGCCACGAGCATCACAGCGGCGGCCGCGATGAGCGCAGCGCGTCTCATCGGCCGAGCTGCGCCAGCAGCTCTTCACGCAGGCGTGGCCACGGGTCGCGCCGGCGACGCCCGCGCGGCTCGAACTGCTCGGTCAGGGCGAGGCCGCGACAGGCGCTGAAGAGGAGCAGCACCTTGCCCTCGGTGTCCTCGTCCGCGGCGAACTCGCCGACCGCCTCTGTGACGAGGCCGGTGATCGCCCGCGCGATCCTCCGCTCGCCTGCAACGAGGCGCTCGTAGAGCTCGGGCTCGTCGGCGGCGGCCACCCACAGCTTCATGAACACGACGAAGATCGGGCTCGCGAAGTCGGCCCACATCAGGTCGAGCAGATCACGCATGCGCTGCTCCCGCGGACCCGCGAACCGCTTGGCGCGCCGGCGGCTCGCATCGATCCGCCGCTCGACGAGGTGCTCCGCCGCCGCCGCCACGAGGTCGACGCGACGGGGGAAGTGGTACGCCTGCGCTCCCGCCGAGACGCCCGCGCGCTCGGCCACGCGGCGGGTCGTGGTCTGCGCATAGCCGATCTCGAGGATGCTCTCGATCGTCGCGTCGAGGAGCTTCGCGCGGGTCTCCGTGCGGCGTTCCTCCTGGGTCCGCTGGGGGCGCAGCGCGGTCGTCACAGGGGATCCCCGAGCACCGCGAGGCCGTCGCGCAGGACCGCGGTCCCGTCGACCGTCGTCTCGAAGGCGTAATTCTCGCCCTGCCTCGCCCATGCGCGCGTGTGGATCTCCTGCCCCGGCAGGACCGGCTTCGAGAAGCGCACCGCGAGCCGGCGCAGCCGGCGGGCGTCCGATCCACCCAGCTCGCCAAGGATGGCCCAGGTGGTGAACGCCAGGACGCAGAACCCGTGGGCGATGATGCCCGGCAGCCCGGCGCTGCGCGCGAACTCCTCGTCGGTGTGGATCGGCATCGGATCGCCCGAGGCTTCGGCGTAGCGATATGTCTGGTCGTCATCGATGCGCTGCGTCGCGTCGAGGGCGGGCGCCTGCTCGCGCAGCGCGTCGTCGAATCGGTGGCCGGGCGACAGCTCGCCGAGCTTCCGCCCATCGTCGAAGCCGCGTATGAAGAAGGTCACGTACTGCTCGTTGACGGGCTCGCCCCGGTCGTCGCGGGTCTCCAGGTAGACGGCCGCGCGGGTGCCGTTCGGCAACCCCTCGAACCCGGTCATCTTTCCGCGTGCGACCAGCCTGTCACCGGGGCGCAGGGCGCGGTGGAAGCGGAAGTCCTGCTCCCCGTGCAGGATCCTGCCGAGCAGGGCGGGCGGGACGACCTTGAGCGCAGGCTCCACCAGCGACTGGAATACGGGAACGATCGCGAACACGGGCGGCGCGACCTCTCCCTCGAGATGTGCCTCGATCGGATCGTTCGTGGCCAGCGCGTACTGGGCGATGCGCTCGGCGGTGACCTCGAACTCCCGCTCCTCGGTCCATGCTCCGAGCGCGCTCTCGTCTAGGTTCAGCGTCTCCGTCGACATCGTCAGGCCGCGCGCCGGTAGGCGGTCACGACGGCAGTGCCGCCCAGGCCGATGTTGTGCTGGAGCGCCGCCTGGACATCCTCGACCTGCCGACCGCCGGCATCGCCGCGGAGCTGCCACGTCAACTCGGTGCACTGGGCGAGACCGGTGGCGCCGAGCGGGTGGCCCTTGGAGATCAGCCCGCCAGACGGGTTCACGACCCACTTCCCGCCGTACGTCGTGTCGGCGTCGTCGACGAGCCGCGGCCCCTCGCCCTCGTCGGCCAGACCGAGCGCCTCGTAGAGCAGGAGCTCGTTGGCCGAGAAGCAGTCGTGCAGCTCGATGACCTGGAAGTCCTCCGGGCCGAGCCCTGACTGCTCGTAGACGGCCCGGGCGGCCTGCACGTTCATGTCGTAGCCGATCACGTCGCGGGCCCTGCGCGTCGAGAGCGACGTCTCGTAGTCCGTCACGAGCGACTGGCCGGCGATCTCGATCGCCCGGTCCGCGAGCCCATGGCGGTCGACGAAGTCCTCGCTCGCCAGGATCGCCGCTGCCGCGCCGTCGGAGGTGGGCGAGCACTGGAGCTTCGTGAGCGGCTCGTAGATCATCGGCGCCTCCAGGATCTCGTCGAGTGTGTACGAGACCTGGAACTGGGCGTTCGGGTTGTTCGTCGAGTGCTCGTGGTTCTTCTGGCCGATGCGGGCGAAGTGCTCGGGCTCCGAGCCGTGGTCGCGCATGTGCTCCCGCCCGGCCGCCCCGAACATCCACGGCGCCGGCGGCATGCCGACCTCGGAGATCTCGGCCAGGAGCTTGCCGTGACGCGCGATCGGCGGCTCGCGGTCTGTGAACGTCGCCCCCAGCGAGCCCGGCTGCATCTTCTCGAAGCCAAGGGCGAGGGTGCAGTCGGCGAGGCCGCCGCGAACGGCCTGCGCGGCCAGGTACAGCGCGCTCGAGCCGGTCGAGCAGTTGGAGTTCACGTTGAACACGGGGATGCCGGTCATCCCGAGCTCGTACACCGCGCGGTGCCCGGAGCAGGACTCGCCGTACACGTAGCCGGCGTACGCCTGCTCGACGTCGTCGTAGGCGATATCCGCGTCGGCCACGGCCGCGGTCCCTGCCTCACGGGCCCAGTCGTGGTAGTCGCCCTCCTTGGTGCCCGGCTTGTCGAACTTCGTCATCCCCACGCCGATCACGTAGGCACTGCCCCCGCTGCCGTTCTTCATGTCACTCCCTCGGACTCAGGCATAACAAACCGGGCGCCCGCATTGTTACATACGCCGAACTGCACAGCGGCGCAGCGGATTGACGGCGGCCGGGTAGCCGGGCGGTAGCCGGGCGGTAGTGGCCCAGGGGATCGTGGCCTCGCAGCGATCCCGCAAAGAGAAGGAGAACCCGATGAAGCGTGTCCCCGCCGGCCTGATCCTGATCGCCTCGCTGGCCTTCGCCGCACCGGCGAGCGCCAAGGACACGCTCTGCGTGGGCCATGGTCATGGCTGCTACTCGAGCATCCAGTCGGCCGTGAACGCGGCACACGACGGCGACACGATCGCCGTCGGGCGGGGCCGCTTCCCCGGCGGCGTGACGATCGACAAGAGCATCAAGCTGGCGGGCCGAGGCGCGCGGGCGACGATCATCAAGGGCGGCGGCCCTGTGCTCACGATCGGTCTGTACCTGGCGCCCGACCCGCCGGCAGTGACGATCTCGGGAGTAACGATCACGGGCGGCCTCACGACCTCCAGCCCGCAGTCCGAGGACGTCGGCGATCAGAACGTGATCGCCCTGGGCGGCGGAATCGCGGTCCCCTTCTCGGCCGACGGCGGCCAGGGCGCGGCGGTGACGATCAAGGACAGCGTGATCACGCGCAACCGGGTCGCCCCGACCGCCACGGTCCCCTCCGGCAACGCCACCTGCCCGGACGGGCCCTGCCCGTTCGCGTGGGCGAAGGGCGGCGGGATCGACACCGCAGGTCCGCTAACGCTCAAGAACACCGTCGTCAGCGACAACAGCGCGGGCGGCGTGGCGAGCGACGCGGTCGGCGGCGGCATCAGCGTCTGGGAGACGGGCTCGCTGACGGTGACGGGCAGCCGGGTGAGCGCCAACCGGGCGGTCGCCGGGAAGCCCAACGGCCGCTTCGCCGAGGGCGGCGGGATCTTCGTCGGCGACGGCGTGAAGCTCGTGCTCCGCGACAGCTCGGTCACCTACAACGAGCTGCGCCTGACGACCGACCTGCCCTACTTCGTCGACGGCGCCGATCCGATCGACATGAACGCCAACGGCGGCGGCATCCACGCCGGCACCGACGGCGACGCGACGTTCGACCACACGAGCATCAGCCGCAACTCGATCTACGTGAACGGCCTCAACGGGCGGCCCTACGCGTTCGACTCGGGGCTGATGACCGGCACCGGCCCGCTGATCCTGCGCGACAGCCGCATCCAGGGCAACCGGCTGTTCGCCGAGGTCGGGTCCTCGGAGGAGGTCGGCTTCAGCGGAGGCGCGCTCGACATGTACGGGCCGGCGACGGTGAGCCGCACCCTGATCACCGGCAACGAGGTCGTGGTCAAGAGCCGCGACGGGCTGGCCGCGGCGAACGGAGCGGTCTACTCCGGCATGGGCGAGGAGACCGCCCTCATCGTCGACACCGTGATCTCAGACAACACCGCCCGGGCGATCAGCCCGAACGGCGAGGCCACCGTCCAGGGAGCCGGCCTCGTGAACGACGGGCCGCTGCGGCTGCGCGACGCCCTGGTCACCGGCAACTCCGGCAAGGCCTCCGGCTCCTCCGGGTTCGCCCGTGGCGGCGGCATCTGGCAGGGCCTGGTGTTCAATGAGGGCGGGCTGCCGATTCAACTCGCGCTCGAGCGCTCGACGGTAGCGCGCAACCGCCTCGCCGGGAGCCCGGGCGTGGACCTCGCCGGCGGCGGGATCTTCAGCGACGGCTTCCCGGTCTCACTCGACGGCAGCCGGGTGTTCCGCAACACGCCCGACCAATGCCAGGGGTGCTGACGCGCGTTCTAGCGGTTGACGTACGGCTGGTAGGCCCGGCACGGCTCGCCCCGCAGCCCCGGGCACGGCGGCAGGCCGGTCGGGACGGTCATCGGCACGACCGGCAGCAGGAGCCTGGAGGGCATGTCCTTCGAGCGGGCGATGGACACGGTGGCCGTGCCGCTGGGGTCCGTCTCGCCGAACGACCAGATCGGCTGGTCGCCGTTGGGCGCCGCGACCGTCACGCGGATGCGCGACCCGGCGCGGTAGGCGTGGCCCTGGTAGTAGAGCGGGATCGTCGCCTCGACGTACTTGTTCGAGGGCAGCGGTGACACGTCAGCGGCCCTCAGGCTCAGCACGGGCTCGAGCGGAGTGCTCTTGGCCGCGTCGAGCTTGCGCATGTCGCCCCGCAGCCAGCCGCCCTGGACGAACGTCTCCTTGCCGTCGGGCCTGACCTCGCTGATCGTCGCCTGGAGGTCCACGCTGGGCGCCGACGAGCGCACCCAGACCTTCACTGCGCCGCCGCCGATCACGGTGGTGTTCGCGCCGAGCGGCGCGGTCACGTAGGAGGCGGCGCTGCCCGCCGGGTTCTGGGACCACTGGTACGGCGGCGTAGCGGTCCAGAGGCCGCCCTCGCCTGCCGCGGTGTTCCCGGTGAAATTCGTCAGCGGCCGGTTGCGAGCGTTCCAGGTGAACGAGTCCGCTCCCGCCGTGGCCGGCGGGGCATCGGCGAGCGAGCCGCCCGAGCCGAGGTACCAGGAGCGGCCGGTGGTGCCTGGGATCGGGAAACTCGGCCACGACTGCTCGAAGGCCGGGACCGGGTGGCCGGGCTGGAGGCCGCCGGCGCCGTTGTCGAAGAGCACGCGGATAGGCGGCAGCTTCTCGAACGCCGCAAGCGCCGTGGCATAGGTGGGCTGGAGCTGGATCGGGTCCGGCGGCAGCGTCACGCCCGTGATCCCCATCGCCTCCTGGTAGATGACCGGCGCGGCGGCGCGGATCAGCGCCGAGTTCGCGATCGGCGCTCGTCTCGCGACGTACAGCTGGAGGAAGTCGTACCAGCGGTTGAACGTCTCCGGCGCGAGCGCGTCGACGTGGGTGCCGTTGGTGAAGGTGAACCACTTGCGGTCCGTGCCGGTGAACCGCTTGGACAGGGTCGGGCAGTGACCGCCCGTCTGCTCGTCGGTCCACTGGCAGGCCATGAACGTCGGCACCTTGATCTTGTTGACGAAGGTGACCGGCGACAGCGGGTCGGCGACCTCGGGGACGTAGCTGTCGTTGGCGCGGATCTTGGCCATCAGGTCCACCGCCTCGGGATGGAGGGCCTGGTTGGCCTTGCAGGTCTGGTCGCCCTCCTGGACCCGCTTGTAGGCCCAGGGCTGACCGCCCGTGGGCGAGGCCGCCTGCGCGTCGTGGATCCGCTCCTGCGCCCACGCGACCGCGAACCCGGTGTTGAGGACGCCGCCCGGGTAGAGCGTCGTCTGCGTGTTGTCGATGACCGAAAACGGCGCGATGGCGGCGAGGCTCGGGGGGTTGGTCGAGGCCGTGAAGAGCTGGCTGATCCCGCCGTAGGAGATCCCCATCATCCCGACCTTGCCGTGGGCCGCCCACGGCTGGCGGGCCACGGTCTCGACCACGTCGTAGCCGTCGAGGCTCTGCAGCGTCTCGAAGAAGTCGAAGGCGCCACCCGAGCAGCCCGTGCCGCGCATGTTGACGTCGACCACCGTGAAGCCCATCAGGTTGGCCAGGACGGCGATGCCGCTCTGAGGCCCGGCGGGGTCGGCGTAGCCGTAGCCCGAGTACTCGATCAGGGTCGGCGTGGGACCCGCGGGGAGCGTCGGCAGCTCGACGCCGTCCGGCAGCGGCAGCACGTCGGCCACGTCCTGCGGCGGGTGGACGTTGACGGCGAGCTTGGTGCCGTCGCGGGTGGTCAGGTAGCCATAGCCGTCCTTGGGGAGCGACTGGTTGTAGATGCTCGTGCTCGACGGAGCCGGGTTCTTCGAGAGGACGGTGAGCGGGCTGGATGCCTCGCCTCCCGCCGCGGGACGCACGCGGTAGCCACTGCCAGGCGGCACGTTGCGGAAGAGAAGGCCCCCGAGGGAGTTCGCCGGCCGCGTCGCGACCGTCTTGCCGGCTCCGTTCAGGAGCGAGAGCTGCGCGCCCGGGGTCGCAGCGGTCACGTAGACCTGCTCGACGCTTCCGCGCGCGGTGAACGCCGGTGCTGCGGCGGCGGTCGCGGTGACGAGCAGCAGCGCGAGCAGTCCGGCAGACGTCACACCGCAGATCCGAAGCCCCCTCACGGAGGGCGATCTACCCCATGGCCGCGTTTCTGAAACTCCGGTGTTTCTGAAACCCGCGTCAGGGCGCGGCGGGGTTCTCCTTCGCCCAGCGCGCGATCTCGGCCGAGTCGCTGATCACCGTGCCGTCGTCGAGCACCAGGACCGGAACCTCGTTCGTGCCGGACAGGCGCTTGACCTCGGCGCGGTCGCGGGCGCGCGAGGACCACGTCCATGGCAGCAGGCGATAGCCGCCTACGGTCCTGATCTCGTACTCGTGGCCCGCGGCGTCGAGCGCGCCGCCGGCCTTGGCGCACGGGTGGAGCGCGCCGGGCCCGGACGTCTTGCTTCCACAGGTGTAGAGGATCACGGCCGGGAAGGTACCGTGGGGCGGGTGCGACTGGTCACCTGGAACGTGAACTCGGTCAAGCAGCGCCTGCCGCGCCTGCTGCCCTGGCTCGACGAGCGACGGCCGGACGTCGTGTGTCTCCAGGAGACGAAGCTGACGGACGACGCGTTCACCGACCTGCTTTCGCACGAGCTGGCCGACCGCGGCTACGAGGTCGCGCTCCACGGCGAGGCCAGCTGGAACGGAGTGGCGATCCTCTCGCGGGCGGGTCTCGACGACGTCGTCGCGGGGCTCCCCGGCGGGCCGGGCTTCCCTCATCCCGAGGCGCGCGCGGTGTCGGCCACCTGCGACGGGATCCGGGTGGTCTCGGTGTACGTGCCCAACGGGCGCGAGCCCGACTCGGAGCACTACCGGTACAAGCTGGAGTGGATGGCGTCGCTGAGGGAGATGGTGGCCGCGGGGCCGGAGGCGACCATCGTCTGCGGCGACATGAACATCGCGCCCACCGATGACGACGTGTTCGATCCGGACGCCTACGTCGGCCAGACCCACGTGACACCGCCGGAGCGCGCCGCGCTGGCGGAGCTGCAGGGGGTCGGCCTGCGTGACGTGGTCCGCGACCGCTGGCCGGACGAGCGGGTCTTCACCTACTGGGACTACCGGGCGGGGATGTTCCACCAGGACCTCGGCATGCGGATCGACCTGGTGCTGGCGAGCGAGACGGTGGCCGCCCGGGTCAAGGCGGCGTGGGTCGACCGTCAGGCGCGGAAGGGCAAGGGGCCCAGCGACCACGCCCCGGTGATCGTCGACTTCGATGAGGCCCCGGACGGGGACATCGGGCCGGTGGTGCCGCCGCCGTCCGCTCCGGTCACGAAGCGCGGCGCGAAGAAGATCCCGCAGGCGCCGTAAGCCATCCGGCTACTTCTTGCGGTCGGTGTCGCGTGAGGGCTGCACCCGCTTCGGCTCGCCCGGCATCTTCGGGTAGTCGGGCGGGTAGGGCATGTCGCCCTCCTCGTCGCGCTCGTACATGTCCAGCAGCGGCTGGAGCGAGTGCACGGCGTCGTTGATCGCGGCGTGGCGGTCGCCTACCTCGGCGAAGCGGCCGGGCATCGTCGCGACCGTGAAGTCCTCCGGCGCCACGCCGGGCAGCTCGTCCCATGTCACGGGGGCAGAGACCGGCGCGCCGGGCTTCGGCCGCACGCTGTACGCCGAGGCGATCGTGCGGTCGCGGGCGTTCTGGTTGTAGTCGACGAAGATGCGCTCGCCGCGCTCCTCCTTCCACCACTTCGTCGTCACCTCGCCCGGCAGTCGCCGCTCGAGCTCGCGCCCGAAGGCGATCGCGGCGTGGCGGACGTCCGTGAACGTCCAGCGCGGCTCGATGCGCACGTAGATGTGCACGCCCCTGCCTCCCGAGGTCTTGGGGAAGCCCACGTAGCCGAGGTCGTCCAGGAGCACCCGAGCCTCGGAGGCCACCCGCACCGCGTCGGCGAAGTCCGTGCCCGGCTGCGGGTCGAGGTCGAGGCGCAGCTCGTCGGGATGGTCCACGTCGTCGCTGCGAACCGGCCACGGATGGAACGTGATCGTGCCCATCTGGGCCGCCCAGCCGACGACGGCCACCTCGGTCGGGCAGATCTCGTCCGCGTGGCGACCCGACGGAAACTCGATCCTCGCGGTCTCCAGGTAGTCCGGAGCGCCCTTCGGGACGCGCTTCTGGAAGAACGCGTCGCCGCCGCCCTTCTCGCGCGTCGACAGGACGATGCCGGGATGCACGCCCTTCGGCCAGCGCTCGAGCGTGGTGGGCCGCCGCTCGAGCGCGCGCATGATGCCGTCTTCCACCGCCAGGTAGTACTCGACCACGTCGAGCTTCGTGACCTCGGGCGTGCGCTCGGTCTTCGGGAAGATCACACGATCGGGGCTGGACACGCGCAGATCGCGCCCGCCCGCCTCGATGATCCTGGCCTCCGTCGCGATGCCGGGACTATGGCAGCGCCTCGGAAGAGCTGCTGAGAACGCGCGAGACCGAGCGATCCCAGGACGCAGGGAGCGACGCGTGCAACGCACGCGAGCGACCGAGGACGCCGGAGCGCGACGGGATCGCGCGTTCTCAGTAGCTCTTGGGGAGCCCGAGCGAGTGCTCGGCCACGTAGTTGAGGATCATCTCGCGCGAGACCGGCGCTGTGCGGGTCAGGCGCACGCCCCACCACATGTCGGTCAGCCCGTACTCGAGCGCGAAGCCGTTGCCGCCGTGGGCCTGGATCGCGCGGTCCACGCACGTGATCGCCGCCTCGGCGGCCGCGTACTTGGCCATGTTGCTCGCCTCGCCCGCGCCGGGGGCGCCGGCGTCGTAGAGGGCGGCGGCCTTCTGGGTCATCAGGCGCGCGAGCTCGAGCTCGATCTTGGCCTCGGCGAGCGGATGCGCCACGCCCTGGTGAGTGCCGATGGGGGCGCCCCAGACCTCGCGCTCGTTGGCGTACGCCGCTGCCTTGGCGAGCGCCCGGCGCCCGGCGCCGCCGGCTATCGCCGCGCCCATGATGCGCTCCGGGTTGAGCCCGTCGAAGACCGGCCCGAGCCCGCCGCCCTCGCCACCGATCAGCCGGTCCTCGTCGAGCTCCACGTCGTCGAAGAAGAGCGTCCACTGCTTGTCGGGCCCGATGTATGGCATCGGGATCGCCTCGCGGGTGAAGCCGGGGGCGTCGACGTCGACCAGGCACAGCGACGGGAGCCCGAGCGAGCCGTCCGGCAGCCGGCTGCGCGCCACCACCAGCACGGCGTCGGCGTGCTCCACCCCGGAGATGTAGGTCTTCTGGCCGCGCAGCACGAAGCGGTCCCCGCGCCGCTCGAGCGAGGTGGAGAGGTTGTGGGAGTTCGTGCCCGCGTCCGGCTCGGTGATGGCGAAGGCCACCTTGGTCGAGCCGGCCGCGATGCCGCGCAAGCCAGCGGTCCTTCTGGTCGGCCGTGCCGTGGCGCGTGAGGATGCTGCCCACGATCGCCGGCGACACCACGATCAGCAGCAGCGACCCGCCGGCGGTCGAGATCTCCTCGCCCACGGCCGCCAGCGCCGACATTCCGAGGCCGCCGCCGCCCCACTCCTCGGGGATGTTCACGCCGAGGAAGCCCTTCTCGGCGAGCGCGTCCCACAGCTCGGTGGGCGGCTCGCCCTCGGCGTGCTTGCGCCGCGAGTAGCCGGGACCGAAGCCCGCGCAGATCGCCCCGACGGTCTCGCGCATCATGCGCTCCTCGTCGCTCGGGACGAGTTGCAGGACCGCCGAAGCGGTGTCAGTGGCTGAGTGCATCGACCCTTTCCGTCACGTGCTGGTTTCGGTGGAGCGCGTACATCCGCGCGACCCAGGCCCCTCCGGGCCGCGCCATGAGCTCGTCGCGCAGCTCCTGCACCGCCGGCGCGAACGCGGTGGGCGCGTAGGGACGCTCCGGCGGAGTGAGCAGCGGCGTGAACAGCGACGCCGCGGTGAGGTCGGCCACCGTGAAGCCGTCACCAACCAGGTAGCCCGAGGCGCCCACCTCGCTCTCGAGCCGGTCCATCGCCGCCCTCACGGCGTCGCGGCCCCGGTCGGCGCTCTCGTCCGTGATGCCGGTAGTCGCGCCGCACGAGGAATGACGCCACCGGAGCGCTCATCCGCAGGAACCGCTCCCGAACGGGGCTTGGGCCTGCGAGAAGAGCGTCTGGGCCACCACGTCGGTGTCGGCGAGCGTGTGGTGCCACACGAAGCGGCGCAGCTCCGGCGCCAGCTCCTCGTCGAACCAGTCCTCGAGCGCGAGCGCCCGCCGGCGCGCCTCCGGGTCCGCCGGGTACAGGGGCGGCTCGGGCGTGTGCTCCTCGAGCGCCGCGATGATCGCCGTCGAGTCGCCGATGCGCCGGCCGTCGATCTCCACCACTGGCAGGCGCTGGTGCTTGCCGCGCGTGGCCACGAGCGCGCTCACCTTGTGGAGTCCGGGCATGGGCACGCGAGAGGAGTAGGGAATCCCCTTGTAGTCGAGCGCCCAGCGAGCCTTCTCGTTGTAGTGCGAGACCTCGATGTGCCAGAGGACGACGGTCACGTGCGGCATAGAATGCCAGCGTGCGCGTCGGCCTGTACGTGGCCTACTGGCCCTGGTTCTCCCCAGAGGAGCAGATCTCGCTGGCCGTGCAGGCCGACAAGGCGGGTCTCGACTCCGTCTGGGTGGCCGAGGCGTGGGGCCAGGACGCGGTGTCGGTGCTCGGCCACATGACCGCCGTGACGGAGCAGATCGGGCTCGGCTCGGCGCTCATGCAGATCCCGGCACGCACGCCCGCCGCCACCGCGATGACGGCCGCCACGCTCGACGTGCTGTCGGGCGGGCGCTTCCGCCTCGGGCTCGGCGTGTCCGGCCCGCAGGTGTCGGAGGGGTGGCACGGCGTGCCCTTCGCGCGTCCGCTCGCCCGGACGCGCGAGTACGTGGAGATCGTGCGCAAGGCGCTCGCACGCGAGGCCCCGCTCGAGTACCAGGGCAAGGAGTTCCAGCTGCCGCTCGAGGGCAGCGAGCTGGGCAAGCCGCTCAAGCTGCTCGCGAAGCCGGTGAGCGAGCGCATCCCGATCTACCTCGGCGCGATCGGGCCAAAGGCGATCGAGCAGGCGGCCAAGATCGCCGACGGCTGGATCCCGTTCATGTTCAACCCCGCCCGGGCGGAGGAGCTGCTCGAACCGTTCAAGGGGACCGACGTGGAAATCGCGCCGGCCGCGCTGATCTGCGTGGACGAGGACCGCGACCGCGCCCGCGACCTCGCCCGCCCCTGGCTCGCCACCTATCTCGGCGCGATGGGCGCGAAGCAGAAGAACTTCTACGTGGAGACCGCGGAGCGCTTCGGGCACGGGGACACCGCCCGCGAGGTTCAGAGGCTGTTCGGCGCCGGCGACCGCGCTGGCGCCGCCAAGGCGCTCACCCCCGAGCTGATCGACGGCTCCGCGGTCTGCTGCGACTACGGCGAGCTGGACGAGCGCCTGGCCGCGTACGAGCGAGCGGGCGCGGACACGCTCCTGGCACTGCCCTTCGGCGACCGGCCCCGCATCATCGAGGCGCTCGGCGCCGCCGTGCTCGCCTGACTAGGACCGCCCGGCCGCTTTGAGCGCCCGCTTCAGCTCCTTCTCGACGGTCTTCTGCTGGTCCTCGAAGGTGAGCCGCTTCTCCAGGTAGGGGATCGCCGCCTCCGGGTCGCCGGCCTCCGTGAGGGATTTGCCGAGGTTGAAGAGGGCGTAGGCGTATTCGAGGTCGCGGCTGTCCTCGGGCCAGGTCGCCACCGCCTGCTGGAGCACCGGCACCGCCTCCTCGAAGCGCCCGGCCCGCATGAGCTCGAAGCCCTGGGCATTCAGATCCGGGCCGGACGCCGCTGAGGTATCCGGGGCCGCGGGCTCCTCGGGAGCCGGCTCTGCTTCCTCCGGTGCAGGAGTCGCGGGCTGCGTGGCCTGCGCGTCCGCCTGAGGCTGCTCCGTGCGCCGCTCGCTCGTGCCGGCGCCCGCGCCCGGCGCGCCGTCCTCGTCGCCGCCACTCGCCGCAAGCAGGGCGACGGTCGCGGCCGCCACGGCCACGATGGCGCTGACCAGCGCGAGCGCCAGCCACGGCCGGGTGCGCCGGCGGGGCGGCTCACGCAGGTGCCGGGCGGTGACCGGCGGGCTCGCCGGCGCCGGCGCTGGGGCGGGCGTGCGGATCGGGCGGGTGGCCACGGTCGGCTCTGCCGGCCGCTCGAGCGCGCGCCGGAGCTCCGAGCCGAGCTCGCCGGCCGAGGCCGGTCGTTCCCGCGGGTCGCGGTCGAGACCGCGCCTCAGAACGTCGGCTGCGGCCGCCGGCGCCTCCTGGAGGTGGTCGCGGAGGTCGGGCGGCGGCTGGGTGGCGATCGCGCCGGCGATCTCCATCGGCGTGCGGCCGGAGCGCGCGCGCCGTCCGGCGAGCGCCTCGAAGCAGACGGCCGCCAGCGCGTACACGTCCGCCGCCGGCCCGGCCTGGGCGCCGTCGAGCTGCTCGGGCGCCATGTAGGCGACGCTGCCGAGCACGATGCCGCTGCGCGTGATGCGCGTCTGGTCGGCCGCGGTGGCGATGCCCAGGTCCGCGAGCTTCGTCACGCCGTCGTCGCGGAGCAGGACGTTCCCGGGCTTCACGTCGCGGTGCACGACCCCCTGGGCGTGGGCATGGTCGAGGGCGTCGCCGAGCTCGGACGCCATCCGGCCCGCGCGGCGCGGTTCGAGCGGCCCGCGCTTGAGCGCCTGCGACAGCGACTCGCCCTCCACGTACTCCATGACGATCAGCACGCCCTCGTCGTCGACCGCCGTGTCATAGATCGCGACGAGGTTCGGGTGGTTCAGCGACGCGCCGAGCCGCGCCTCGCGCGCGAAGCGCTGCTCCATCTCGCCCGGACTGTCGGCGTGCAGCCGCTTGACCGCCACCGACCGGCCCAGCCGCTCGTCATCGCAGAGCACGACCGACGCCATGCCGCCCGAGCCGAGATGCCTGATCACGCGATAGCGACCGGCCAGGAGTGATCCCTCAGCCCTCACCGTCACCTCCGCCTTCTACCCGCCTCGCGGCGGCGGGAACCCCTCAGACGCGCTGGATCAGCGTGCCGGTGCCCAGCCCCCCGCCGCAGCACATCGTCACGAGACCCGTCTCCTTGTCGGAGCGCTCGAGCTCGTGCAGCAGCGTCGTGATCAGGCGGGCGCCCGTGGATCCGAGCGGGTGGCCGAGGGCGATCGCGCCACCGTTCACGTTCACGCGGTCCATGTCCGGCTCGAGCTCCCGGCGCCACGCGGCCAGGACGGACGCGAACGCCTCGTTGATCTCCACGAGGTCGATGTCGTCCATCTTCATGCCGTTGCGCTCGAGCAGCTTCTTCGTGGCCGGGATCGGGCCGGTGAGCATGATCACGGGGTCCACGCCGACCGTGGTCTGGTCGACGATCCGCGCACGCGGCTTGAGCCCGAGGGCGTCGGCCTTCTCACGCGCCATGAGGAGCACGCTCGCCGCGCCGTCGGAGATCTGCGATGCGTTACCGGCGGTGACCTTGCCGTCCGGCTTGAACGCCGGCTTCAGCTGCGACAGCGTCTCGAGGTTGGTCTCGGGGCGGATGCCCTGGTCGGTCACGTAGGTGTCGCCGTTCACCTGGAACGGGACGATCTCGCGCTCGAAGCGGCCCTCCTCGGTGGCCTGGTGCGCAAGCTGGTGCGAGCGCACGCCGATCTCGTCGAGCTCGGACCGCGGGATCTCCCACTTGTCGGCGATCATCTCGGCCGAGATGCCCTGCGGCACGAGGTTGTACCGGTTCATCATCTCCTCGGGCCAGGGCGAGCCGACCTCGTCGACCCACTTGAAGCCGACGCCCATCGGGATGTGGCCCATGTGCTCGACGCCGGAGCCGATGACGGTGTCGTGCACGCCGGAGGCGATCAGCGCCGCCGCGAAGTTCACTGCCTGCTGCGCGGAGCCGCACTGGCGGTCGACCGTCGTGGCGGGCGTCTCGATCGGAAGGCCGGCCTGGAGCCAGGCGTTGCGGCCGACGTTGAACATCTGCTCGCCGTACTGCTGGACGCAGCCGCTGATGACGTCCTCGACCTCGGACGCATCGATCCCGGCGCGATCGATGACTTCCGTGAAAGTCTTGCCGAGAAGCTCGTTCGGGTGGGTGTCCTTGTAGTAGCCCTTCTCCGGATGGCCGCGCCCGATCGGGGTGCGCACCGCATCGACTATGACTACCTCACGCCCGTGCCCGTTCTGCATGAAACCCTCTTCCTCCGCGGTCGATTGTGGTAAGCGTACTCGATTGACTGTCCAGTCAACCAGACATCCCTTTAGCCCCGCAGAAGGCCTTCAGATCCGCATCCAGACCGGGTTGAGGCATGCCTGAGAAGTTCGGGATAGTCGGCAGCGGGGCGATCGCGCGGGGGCTCGTGAAGGTCGCCGCCGACCACCACGACGTCGTGATCTGGGCACGCAGCGAGCGCTCGGCCGAGAGCGCCGAGGCCAAGCTCGGCGAGGCGGCGTCGGTGGTGACCGACATGGACGAGCTCTCCGCGTGCGACGTGGTCGTGGAGGCCGTGACGGAGGACGAGGCGATCAAGAGCGAGCTGCTCGGCCGGCTGGGCGCGCTGCTCCCGGAGGCCACGCTCCTCGCGACGACCACGTCATCGCTGTCGGTCGCGACCCTCGCGACGGCGAGCGGCCGCCCGGACCGCTTCGCGGCGCTGCACGTGTTCAACCCCGTGGACCGGATGGAGCTCGTGGAGCTCTGCTTTCCGGCTGAGGCCACCGAGCCGACCCGGGAGTTCTTCCGCGACCTCTGCAGGCGCTTCGAGAAGACCGCGGTGGAGGTCCCCGACTCGGCCGGCTTCGTGGTCAACCGGCTGCTGTTTCCCTACCTCTTCGACGCGGTGCGGCTGCTCGAGCGCGGCGGCCTGGACGCGGACGGCGTGGACACGTGCATGAAGCTCGGAGCCGGGCATCCGCTCGGCCCGCTCGCCCTGCTCGACTTCGTCGGCCTCGACGTGTCGGCGGCCATCGGCGAGTCGATCGGAGCGGAGGTTCCGGACCGCCTGCGCGAGCTCGTCGCGGAGGGCAAGCTCGGCCGCAAGTCCGGCGAGGGGTTCTTCGTCTACCGCTGAGGGCGCCGGCCGCTGGCGGCGGCCATGCCCGCCGCGAGGTCCCAGACCACGTCGGCCTCGCCGATCCCCTGCTGGCCGGCCAGCTCCGTGACCCGGTCCCAGGGGAGCGACGCCTCCGGAAGATCGTCCCAGCGCGCGAGCTCGAGCGCCTCGAGGGCGCCCTCGACGGCGGGGCTCACCTCGTCGTCCCCCACCCGGGCCACCTGCTCCTTGATCAGCGCGCGCAACGCGTCACGCTCCGAATCGCTCAGCTTGACGCACCACATGCCGCGCGAACGTAGAGGCCGGGCCGGACGGACCGCGTGCGCGGTCAGCCGTTATCTGCCGGCTCTTGACCGCGCGGAGTGGCCGCGGCTTCCTCGACCGGCCGCGGTTGGCCCGCGTCGGCGCGCTCCTCGCCGTGATGGTCGCGGATGCGCACGGCGTCGATCCGGTTCTCGCGCACGGACTCGACGCGGATCGAGTAGCCGTTCGTCTGGACCATGTCGCCGCGCTTCGGGAGGCGGCCCAATTCGCCGAACACGTAGCCGCCCACCGAGTTGTACGCCTCGGAGTCCACCGGCAGGTCGAGGCCGTAGTCCTGGAGGTCGGTGATCGGCACGTGGCCGCGCACCCACCAGTCGCCGTTGGCAAGGCGGCGGATGCCGGCCACCGCGGGGTCGGTCTCGTCGGCGATCTCGCCCACGACCTCCTCGATGATGTCCTCGATCGTGACGATGCCGGCCGTGCGCCCGTACTCGTCCACCACCACCGCCATCGACGCCCGCTCGCGCTGAAGGTCGGCGAGGAGGTCGTCGAGCGGCTTGGTCTCGGGCACGATCAGGGCGTCCTTCACGGCCTCCTCGATCGCGGCGTTCGGGCCCTCTGTCATGAGGAGCCTCACGAGCGAGTTCCCGTGGACGATCCCGCGGATCCGGTCGGTGTTCCCGTCCTCGGTCACCACGAGGCGGGTGTGGCCCGAGTCGACCATGCGCCGGAGCGCGGTCTCCACGTTCTCGGACACGTCCACGGTCACCACCGCGGGGATCGGCGTCATCACCTGACGGGCCTGCTGCTCGTGCAGGTGGAAGACCCCCGAGAGCATCCCCGCCTCGCCCGGGTCGAGCTTGCCGCCGTGGGCGCTCTGGGCGATCAGCAGCTTGAGGTCCTCGGAGGAGCTGGCCTCGTCGAACTCGGCGCGCGGATCCACCCCGATCACACGGAGGAGCGCGTTCGACGCCGAGTTGAGGGCCCAGATCAGGAACCAGAGGCTGCGCTTGAACAGCTCGAGCCCCGGAGCGGTGCGCCGCACGGTCGCCTCGGCATGCACGATCGAGTAGATCTTCGGCACCTGCTCGCCGAAGGTGATGTGCAGCGCCGTCGTGAGCAGGTAGGCGATCGCGATGGCGATGGCCACCGCCACGCCGTGGCTCGCGACCTCGCCGAGCGGCTCCTCGAGCAGCGAGGCGATGGCCGGCTCGCCGAGGAAGCCGATGCCGAGCGAGGCCATCGTGATGCCGAGCTGGCAGGCGGAGAGGTACTCGTCGATGCGGTCGACCTGCTTGAGCGCCAGCGCGGCGCCGCGCACGCCCTCTCGCTGCATCTGCTCGAGCCGTGACTGGCGCGCGCGCACGAGGCCGAACTCGGCCGCCACGAAGAAGCCGTTCGCGGCAACGAGAATCAGCACCCCGAGCAGAAACAGGAGTTCTGGCATTAGGAGGCGCCGAGACCCCGGGAGGGGGTCGTGCGCCGGCTACTTCGAGGGAGCTCGTCGTCGCTCATCGGCGAGATGGCGAGGGTAGCAGGGGCCTATGCGAGGCCATCGATGCGCTCCGCGAGCGTGAAGTCGTTCTCCGTGAGCCCACCCTCCGAATGCGTGGACAGCGCCACGGTCACCTTGTTCCAGGAGATCTCCAGGTCGGGGTGGTGGTTCATCTCCTCGGCAACCGGGGCAAGCCGGTTCACGAGGCCGACGGACGACATGAAGTCCTCGCCCTCATAGGTCTTCCGGATCGCGTCGCCGTCGCGATCCCAGCCCTGAAGGCTGCCCAGCCGCTCGCCGATCTCCTCGTCACTCAGGCGTGTCATCCTCGTCTCCATGGTCGTCGCTTCGCTCGTTCCCTCCGCCACCGAGATGCTCTACGCCCTCGGGCTCGGGGACTCCGTGGCCGGTGTGACCCACGAGTGTGACTACCCGCCGGGCGCGGAGCAACTGCCGCACCTCACGCGCAGCGTGATCCCGGAGGGACTGCCGGCGGCGGAGATCGATCAGGCGGTCCGGGAGCGCACCGCCAAGGGCGAATCCCTCTACGAGCTCGACGTGGACACGCTCGAGCGGCTGGAGGTGGACCTGATCGTGACCCAGGCCGTCTGCGAGGTCTGCGCGGTGTCGTACGACGACGTGGTGGCGGTGGCGGAGCGCCTGCCCACTCGTCCCAGCGTGATCTCGCTCGACCCGTCCACGCTCGGAGAGGTGCTCGCCGACGTGCCGCGCCTGGCCGAGGCCGCCGAAGTGCCGGAGGCGGGCGAGCGGCTGGTGGAGGAGGCCTCCGCCCGCATCGACGCCGTGGAGCGCGCCGTGGCCGGGGCGCCGCGGCCGCGCACCGCCGCGCTCGAGTGGCTCGACCCGGTCTACGTAGGCGGCCACTGGGTCCCGCAGATGATCGAGGCGGCCGGCGGGCTCGACGTGCTCGGCTTCCCGGGCGAGCGCTCGCGGACCATCGAGTGGCCCGAGGTGGAGGGGGTGTCCCCGGAGGTCGTGATCTCGATGCCGTGCGGCCTGTACGCCGAGGAGGCCGCCGCCGAGACGATGCGCCGGCGCGACCTGCTCGCGCCGCTCGGCGCGCGCGTGGTGGCCGTGGACGCCGCCGCGTACTTCTCGAGGCCGGGACCGCGCCTGGTGGACGGCATCGAGCTGCTCGGGCACCTGCTCCATCCCGAGCTCGTGCCGGCGCCGGAGTCGCGCCGCTCGATCGAGCTCGACCTGGCTCAGCCTGCGCCGGCCTAGATCGTCGAGCCGCTCGAGGACACCGCGATCGCGCCGGCGACCGCCGCGGCCGACACGCCCGCGCACGCCATGGCGAGCACCCATTCGGGCAGCCGCGCCCGGTCGCCCAGCTCGAACATCAGGAACGCGGCGAGCCCGCCGCCCACGAGGCCGCCCAGGTGGCCGCCGATCGAGATGTTGGGCACGCTGAACGTGATCACCAGGTTCAGCACGATCCAGATGCCGAGCCCGCTCTCCATGATGCTCATGCCGCGGTTGCGCATGACCACCGCGGTAGCGGCCATGAGCCCGAAGATGGCGCCGGAGGCCCCGACCGTGGGCGACGTGGGCTCCAGCAGCAGCGCGCCGAACGAGCCCGCCAGCAGCGACACCATGTAGATCAGCCCGAAGCGCAGCCGCCCGACGGCCGGCTCGAGCAGCCCGCCCAGGATGTACAGCGAGAGCATGTTGAAGAGCAGGTGGAAGAAGCCCGCGTGCAGGAAGCCGGCGGTGACCAGCCGCCAGTACTCGCCGTCGGCGATCTCCGGACGCGACACCGAGCCGTCCTGGAGCAGCGTGCTGCCGCCGATCCCGCCGCCGGTGGCGCTCGCTCCGCCGAGCAGCGCGCCGAGCGCCACCGCGACGTTGATGCCGATCAGGATGTAGGTCAGAACCGGCTCGTCGGAGGCGCTCCTGATCGTGCGGACGCGAGTACGTTGATTGGCGCACTCGGGGCAGCGCATTCCGACCGGCGTGGTGGTCATGCAGTCGGGGCAGATCGGGCGCTCGCAGTTGGAGCAGCGCACCCCGGTCTCGCGGTTCGGATGGCGGTAGCAGGCCTCCATCCGAGGCAGCCTAGTGGGGGCGCTAGAGGTCCACCCGGAGGATCGGGTTCTCGCTGGGCACGCTCGTGCCGCCACGCGGCTCACGGGTCACGAGCACGGCGTCGGCGCCGCTCAGCTCGTCCGACACGGCCACCGAGCCACTGCCGTCCCTGTCGACCACGAACGTCGGCGCCGGCGTGACCTTGTCGCCGCGCAGGACCCACGCCTGGTAGACGCGCCGCCCGCCGAGGTCCGGCAGCCCCTCGGCGCTCAGCACGGCGCCGTCGTCGCCGTCGCCGTCGATCTGCAGCTCGGCGCTGGCCATCGGGACGCGGCCGTCGTCCACCTTGGCGGCGATGGTGCGCTGGTCCTCGTCGGAGCCAAGCTGCGCGACGCCGTACCCGGCGAGGAGCGCGAGCACCACCATGGCCCCGGCAAGCGCGGGCCGCAGCGCGCGGCTGGGCAGCAGGTCGCGCAGACGGCGCCGTGCGGGCCGCGCCGGCTCCTCGCGCGCCTCGCTCTCCACGATGTCCATCAGCGTGGACTTCAGGCGATCGGGCGCGACCACCTGCTCCACCGAGCGCGACAGGGCGTCGGCCGCCGGGCGCAGCCGCTCGACCTCGTCGCGGCAGTCGGGGCACTGCTCCATGTGGAGCTCGAAGGCCCGCTGCTCGTCGTCGGCGAGCGCGCCGAGCAGATACGCGCCGGGATCGTCGCGGAAGCGGTCGTGATCCGGGCCGGTCACGCCATCTCCCCCGGGCTGAAGCCCGCCAGCTGGTGTCGCATCTTCTCGAGGCCGAGCCGCATCCGGCCCTTGACGGTCCCGAGCGGCATGCCCAGCATCTCCGCGATCTGGCTGTGGCTGAAGCCGCCGAAGTACGCGAGCTCGATCGTCCGGCGCTGATCCTCGGGAAGCGTCTCGAGCGCGCTGTGCACCCCTCGGGCCTCCTCGCGCCGTGCGGCCTCGACGTCGGTGCGCTCCTTCGCCTCGTGGCGCTCCTCCACTCCTTCGAGGGTCTCGCGCCTGCGCTCGTGCACCGTGCCGCGCCGCAGCGCGTCTATCGCGCGGTTGTGGACGATGCCGAGCACCCATGTGCGGACGCTGCCGCGCGCCTGGTCGTAGCGCAGGCGGCTGCGCCATATGGACAGGAACGCCTCCTGCGTTATGTCCTCTGCCGTCACCCTGTTCCCAACCATTCGGTAGGCGAGTGAGAACGCCGCCCCGCCATGGCGGTCGTAGAGCACCTCGAAGGCGCGCGCGCTCTCCCCCTGCACCAGCTGCATGACCTCCTCGTCCGCGAGGTCTCGGATGTCGGAGGTCACCACGTCCTGTTTCTACGCTGGGACGCCTCGCATGGATCACCCACCGGCCGGCGCGCCGGCGTGGGCGACGCTCCTAGCGCCGCAGGCGCCGCTCGAGGTCCACGGCCACCTCGCGCACGCTCTTCTCGAGCGCCTTCAGGCCGCCTGAGTCGCGCTTGCGCTGGCGCTGGCGGGCGCGCACGACCACGAGCGCCCCGCCGGCCATGGTGCCCACGATCGCGGCAGCAGCGGGCCGGCCCCAGTTGCGCGGGTCGCGCATCGCGGCGGGGTCCAGGTCCGCGAGCTCCTCGGCCGCGGCCTCGGTGAGCTCGGACAGCGTGCGCTCGAGCCTGTCCGTGAGCGCCTCGGGCGGATCCACCGGCACGAGCGCCGAGCGCAACAGGTGCTCCAGTCTCTCGCCCTCACTCATGTCCGTCCTCCTGCAGTCGCTGCTCGAGCTGCTTGATCGCTCGATGGATCAACACCTTCGTAGCGCCCTCGGAGCGGTCGAGCGCCCCTGCGATCTCCCGGTTGTCCATGCCGAGCGCGAAACGCATGATCAGCGCCTCGCGGCGGTCGTCCGGCAGGTGCGCCACCCCTTCGAGCACGTGCTTCACCTGCTCGCGACCCTCCACGACGGTCTCCGTGTCGTGCGGCGCGGTGAGCACAGCGGCGTCCTCGAGCTGCGTCATCGGCCGGCGCGAGCGGTCGCGGTAGTAGTTCGCCGCGAGGTTGTGCGCGATGCGGATCAGCCAGGGACGCAGCGGCCGGCCGTGCGACTCGCGCTGTGCCCGGTCGAAGTGCCGGTACGCCTGCAGGAACGTCTGCTCCGTCAGATCCTCGGCGTCGTGGTGGTTCCCGATCCGGTAGTAGGCGTAGCTGTACACGTCGCGCAGATGCGCGCGGTAGAGCTCGGTGAAGTCGCGATCGAGTCGCTGCTTGTCGGCGGAAGCCTCCAATCATGCGGAGCCTACCCGCCCGGAGCCGCCCCTCAGGCAGCATGTCTCCCGCGGCTCTCGACGCTCTTGCGGATGCTCTCGAGCCACTGGTCGGCAGAGGCGTCCCCGTCGAGCACCTTGCGCAGGCCCGTGGTCACCGGCGCGTCGATGCCCTCGCGCTCGAAGGCGAGGCCCAGCAAGGGAACGGTGGCCAGGGACTCGGCGGTCTGCTGAATGGCCGCCTCCACGGCGCCCGCGGGCAGCCCGGCGCCCACCAGCTCGCCGGCACGGCGGTTGCGGCTGCCCTCGGCGAGCGCCGTGGCCACCAGGTCCCCGGCGCCGGCGAGGCCGGCGAAGGTCTCGCTGCGGCCGCCGTTGGCCAGTGCCAGCTCGTGTACCTCGGAGAAGACGCGGCCGGCCGCGGCGCCTGCCAGGTTCGCGCCGCGCGGCGCCGCGGCGGCGGAGGCGAGGGCGGCGGCGTTCTTGGCGCACGACGCCAGCTCGGCGCCGGTCACGTCGTCGGTGCACTCGACCGCCAGACCTCCGGCTTCCAGGACCTCCCCGAGCTGCCGGCGCAGGTCCGCGTTGCGGGTGGCGAGCACCACCGACGCGCCCAGCTCGATGGCCTCGCGCGCATGCGCGGGACCCGCGAGCGATGCCACGGCGCGCGCCCTGACCCGCTCGGCCACGAAGGCCGAAGGCGTGGTGCCGAGCGGCGGCACGAGGCCCTTGGACGCCACCAGCACGGCGCTCCGCTCGCCCACGCGCGCGCCGATCTCGCCGACCGCCGCGGGCAGCGCGCTGCATGGGACGGCCATCACCACGAGGTCCACGCCGGCGAACTCCACGTCGCGCACGGCGCGCGCCTCGACGGCGCCGTCGAAGCTCACTCCCGGCAGGTAGGCGGCGTTCTCGCCGTCGGCGCGCAGCCGCTCGGCCTGCTCGCTCGTGCGGCAGCCGAGCTGGACCTCGAGCCCCGCACGCGCGAGGACGATGGCCGTGGCGGTGCCCATGGAGCCCGCGCCGACGACCGCCGCGGTGCGCAACGGCGGCAGCCCGCCGAGCCACTCCCACTGCAGCTCCACGCAGGGCCAGATGCGCTCCGTGACCTCGCCGGCCAGGAACTGCGACGGGTTGTCCACGCGCGGGAATGTGAGCGGCGCGCCGAAGCGCAGGTGCACCTTCACCGGCCTGATCCGCCAGCCGCGCCGGGCGTGCTCGCTGCCGGACACCGCGATCGGCACCACGGGAGCGCCGCTCTCGAGCGCGAGCCGGCCGACACCGCGCCGCGGGCGACCGAGCGAGCCGCGCCTGATCCGCGTGCCCTCCGCGAAGATGACGACCGCCTCGCCGCGCTCGAGGAGGGCGCGCGCCGTCTCGGTGGACTCCTCGTCGGACTCGCCGCGCTTGACGGGGAACGCGCCGAGGCAGTTGAGGAGCCAGCCCACGAACGGGTTGCGGAAGATCTCCTGCTTGGCCATGAAGTAGATGGGCCGCGGCAGGCAGGTGCCGAGCACGAACGGGTCGAGGAAGCTGCGGTGGTTCGAGCAGAGGATCACGGCGCCCTTCGGGATCAGGCCGTGGCCGCGCCGTGCCAGCCGGAAGTACACGACCAGCGCGGGCTTGGCGAAGAAACGGATCGACCAGTAGACGACCGAGTTGACGCCACGTCGTCTTGTCCGCTCGTGGTAGAGCGCGAGCGGTCGCGAACGCCGCCATCTGCCCATCCCCGTCACGCCCTCAGCTACCCGCCGGGACGGCTCGCGTTACGCTCCCGGTGTGATCGAGCTCCGTCGCACCATGAACGGGGCCGTGGCGGGGGCCGCCGCGGCGGCCGTCTGGGCGGCCCAGCAACCACTGGACAAGCGGGTCTTCGGCTCTCGCCACGACGACGTGGAGCTGCTCGGCAAGCTCGCCACGCGTGGCGGAGGCTGGCCGGGCGTGGGCGTGGCCATTCACCTCGTGAACGGGGCCGCGTTCGGCGCCGGCTACGCGCTCGTGCGGCCGCTGGCGCCGGGACCGGCCACGGCGAACGGCGTGGCGGTGGCGCTGATGGAGCACCTCGCCACCTGGCCGCTCGGCCGGCTGGTGGACCGCTACCACCCTGCGCGCGACGATCTCGAGCCGCTCCACGGGAACGCCCGGGCCTTCGCGCAGGCCACGTGGCGACACCTCCTCTTCGGCCTGATCCTGGGCGAGCTGGAGCGCCGCCTGAATGCCGAGGGCGAGTTCGAGCCGCTCGAGGACGTGCCCGTGGCCTCGAACGGCCACGGCAACATCGAGCACGCGGCAGCCGGCGCCACGAGCGCCGAAGCGCACTAGAGCCGCGCGGCGGCGCGCGGGCTCAGCGCTCGGGGACCTGGGCGAGTTATCCGCCATATACCCGAATAAGTCGCCCCGGTCCGCGATCCGACGCAGCACCGGCCACGCGAATGTGACCGGACCGCTACAGGACGCCGCTGACCTACCCAGCCGCAGTTTCTTGAAGCGCGGGCCGCGCCGCGGCGGACGCGCGGCGGCCGGCGTTGCTCGCCGGCCGCGTCGCGATGCCGCGCTAGGCTCGCTCCACCCCGCCGGAGTAGCTCAGGGGTAGAGCACCGGTTTTGTAAACCGGGTGGCGCGGGTTCGAATCCCGCCTCCGGCTTGCTTCCCGCGCTAGACGGTGCCTCTTCCGCCGTAACGGGAGCCAAGGCCAAAGCCGCCGGACGGAATTCCGGCAAGCAGCACGAGCACTGCGCCCACGATGGCCACGATTGACGAGCCGGTGAGTGCTGCGAGAATCACGTACACCACGGCGGCCAGCAGTACGGCGATGAGTATTCCGATCATGTTCTCCTCCTCATACGGGGGTTGCCGCCCGTGGGTACCCGCTATGGGGACCCCGGAAACCCGTATCGGCTAGGCGCGGACGATGACCGGCGCGCCGAGCGGGACGAGGCGCATGAGCACCTCGAGGTCGGCGTCCGCGGCCCGGAGGCATCCGGCTGACGCCGCGTTGCCGATTGTGGAAGGCGCGTCGGTGCCGTGGATCGCGAGGCGGTCGCCGCCGGTCCAGCCGGGCGGCGGATTCGTCTGGTGGCCGGTGAGGGCCAGGATGCAGCAGCCGTAATAGGCGCCGTAGCGGGAGCCGCTGATCTTGTCGGTCACGGCGTAGCGCCCGGGCGGGGTGGGCGAGGTGGATGTGCCGACGGCGACGCTCAGCCGCTTGACGGTCTGGCCGCCCCGGCGCAGCTCGACGCTGCGCTCTGACAGGTCGGCGTGGAGCGACCAGCGGGTGCGGCTACCGCGCAGGCCAGGATCCTTCGCCTTGACCCAGGCGAGCCGGCCGTTGGGCTGCTCGTCGGTCACAACGCCCAGCCATGCCCCGCGGCGGGCCGCGACGTTCAACACGCGGGGCGAGCCGAACTGGGTGGTGGGCCCCACGAGCGCGACCGCGTCGCCGCCAGGGCTCTTGCGCAGAGCCACGTCGGCGCGGACGCTCAGGAGGTTCGGTCCGAGCGGCCGGGGAGCAAGATCGGTGGGCGGCGCCGGACTCGCGGACGCGGGCGCTGTGGTGGGTGCCGGAGTGGCAGATGCCTGTGCCGAGGCGTTGTCGAGCTGGACCTCGGCGCGGTACACGCAGAGCGCGAGCAGGGCGGCCAGAGGCAGCACGAAGGAGGGGCGGACCCGCATACGAGTCCATCGGCCATCCCGCTAGCCGCCGCCATCGAGGCCGGTGACCCCCGAACATTCGTCCAGAGGCCGGCCGCAAACCCGCTCCTAGAGCAGAACCTCCCGGGAGGCCAGGTGGGTTCCCACCTTGCGCTTCACGCGCTGGAGCGCGTTGTCCACCGTCTTCGTGTCGCACGCCAGCCGCTCGGCGATGCTCTCGTAGCTGTAGCCGTCGAGATAGAGCGACAGCACCGAGCTCTCGAGCTCGGAGAGCACGCTCGACAGGCAGGTCACGAGGCTGTGCAGCTCCTCGGTGGAGATCACCTGGTTGGCGGGGTCATGAGCCGTCGGCCCGGGGAGCAGCTCGTCGAGCGTCGGATCCCCGTCGCTTCCGCCGGCCGCCGGCGTCTGTGAGAACGAGACGTACTCGTTCAGCGGCGTGTGCTTGTTCCGCGTGGAGGTCTTGACGGCGGTGATGATCTGGCGGGTGATGCAGAGCTCAGCGAAGTTCCGGAAGCTCGACTCGCGGTCGGCCCGATAGTCGCGAACGGCTTTGTAGAGCCCAACGAGGCCCTCCTGGATGAGATCGTCCGAGTCCCCGCCGATGAGGAAGTACGACGACGCCTTCAGGCGCACGAAGCCGTGGTAGCGCCGCACGATCTTGTCGTAGGCGTCCTTCTTCCCCTGCTTGGCAAGCGCGATCAGGTAGTGATCGTCAAGCTCAGCTTCAGAGTTAGACTTTGGCCCCGTATAGCGACGCGCGGTCGCTGGTCTGGGGGTTGCGGCAATGGCCATCGAATGCTCCTCTCGGGCTGAAAAGCCCTTGAAAGCTCGGTGGCGCGTTACCTCCCCTGGCGCCAGGTTGTTCTGAAGACAGCTATGCCTAAAGCTCGACTTCAGCCTGATCTGGGCGGCAAGATATGCGAGTTATGGAGCCCTGTCAAGTCTCCCCGCGCAGGTGCAAGATCGCGTACACCAGCGCGGCCGCCGCCGTGGACACATTGAGCGAGCCGACCTTGCCGCGGATCGGGAGGGCCACCAACTCGTCGCAAACCGAGCGCACACGCGGTCTCAGGCCTCTTCCCTCCGAGCCCAGCACGAGCACGACGCGGCCCGTGTAGTCGGGGGCGTCATAGGCCACGGACGCCTCGGAATCGGCACCATAGACCCACGCGCCGGCGGCCTTGGCCGTGCCGAGCCAGTCGGCCAGGTTGCGCACGCGCCCAACGGCGAGATGCTCCACGGCACCGGCGGATGCCTTGCAGGTGGCCGGAGTCACCGCGGCGGAGCGCCGTTCGGGGATCACGACGCCCGCGGACCCCGCAGCCTCCGCGACCCGGCACACGGCGCCCAGGTTGTGCGGGTCCTGCACCTCGTCGAGGGCGATCACGAGCGCGTCCTCGGGCGCGAGCAGGGAGCCTGGATCGGCGTAGAGATAGGGCCCGGCGTCCGCGCAGATCCCCTGGTGCTCACCGGAGCCGCACAGTTCCTCGATCCTCTCCGCCCCGGCTCGCTCGACCTCGACGCCGCTGAGCCAGTCCTCACCCGCGGCACTCTCCGTGGCCCAGACTCGCTCCACCGGGCGAGGGCCCCGGAGCGCCTCCCTGACCGGGTTGCGTCCGTAGACGATCACTCAGCGGCGCACGAGCCGGGCGCCGTCCGGGGTGTCGCGAACCTCCCAGCCGCGCTCCGCAAGCTCGTCCCGCAGCCGGTCCGCCTCCGCGAAGTCCCGCTCCCCACGGGCCGCCTCGCGCCGCTCCGCCAGGGCCTGGACCTCATCCGGGGCCTCGTCGTCCGCGTCGTCCACGAGCCGCTCGAGGCCGAACGCGTGCAACATCTCGCGCAGGCGCCCCAATCCGACGTCCTGGCCGGCGCCGAGGCGCCTATTGGCCTCGGCAACCCACTCGAACAGGACGGCACGGGCCTCCGCGGTGTTGAAGTCGTCCGCGAGCGCGTCGAAGAAGCGCTCGACGAGCGCGCCCATCTCCTCCACCTCGGGCGCCTCCGGGTCGAGCCGCCGGACCAGCTCGCGGAGCGTCCGCACGTTGGCCTCCGCCTGGGCGAGCGCCTCCTCGGAGAAGCCGATCGGCTTGCGGTAGTGAGCGCTCACAAGCCACATCAGGACGGCCTCGGCGCCGTATTCGTCCAGCGCCCCGTGGAGCCCGCGGATGTTGCCGACCGACTTGGCCATCTTCTCCGCGCCCATCTCGACCATGCCGTTGTGCATCCAGACCCTCGCCAGCGGCTTGCCGCGAGCCGCCTCGGTCTGGGCGATCTCGTTCTCGTGGTGGGGGAACACGAGGTCGGAGCCGCCGCCGTGCACCTCGAAGTCCACCCCGAGCAGCTCCTCGGCCATGGCCGAGCATTCGATGTGCCAGCCCGGGCGGCCCTCGCCCCACGGCGAGGGCCAGGTCGTGTCCTCACCCTCCTTGGTGGCCTTCCAGAGCGCGAAGTCCTGCGGAGCGCGCTTGAGCGCCGCGGCGTCGTCGCCCTCGCCCTGCCTCATCTCGTCCGTGGGGCGATTCGAGAGCTTGCCGTAGTCCCCGTAGCTCTGAACGCTGAAGTAGACGTCGCCGCCCGCCTCGTAGGCGTGCCCCGAGTCGATCAGGTCCCCGATCAGGGCGACGATCGCCTCGATCGTCTCGCTGGCCTTGGGCTCGCTGTCGGGCCGCTCCAGCCCCAGCCGGTCGGTGTCCTCCACGTACGCCGCGGTCATCGCGCGTGCCAGCTCCTCGCTGGACACGCCCTGCTCGCGCGCGGCGTCGTAGATCTTGTCGTTCACGTCCGTGACGTTCACCACCAGCGTCGGGTCGTAGCCCTCGTGCTCGAGGAAGCGACGCAGCAGCGCGAACAGCACGTAGGGCCGCGCGTTGCCCACGTGCACGCGCGCGTACACCGTCGGGCCGCAGGCGTAGATGCCCACGCGCGGCGGGTCGCGCGGCTCGATCGGCAGGATCTCGCCGCTCAGCGTGTCGTGTAGACGCACCTCGCGCACGGCGGAAAGGCTAAGGGTCGGGCCGGGGGGCTCCGGGCGGCGTCAGGAGAGCGGGGGGCGGCGCGCGGTCCAGCCCACGTCCGCCTCGAGCTGGGCGGCCACCGACAGCAGGGTCTCCTCGCTGTCCGGCGGCCCGATCAGCTGCACGCCGAGTGGCAGGCCCCGGTCGCTGACGCTGGGGGCCGGCACGGAGCAGGACGGCTGGCCGGTGTGGTTCCAGATCCCTGTGTAGGGATACGCGTCCGCGTTCCCGAGGAGGGTGCGCAGGGCGCTCATCCCCTCCCACTCGGCGGCGCCCACCGGCGGCTTGCCGGTGGTCGGGGTCACGAGCACGTCGAAGTCCGCGAAAATCCTGTTGATCCGCTCGGCGTGCACGGCGGAGTCGCGCTTTGCCCGCTCGACGGCGCTCTTGGGAAACGGCCTGCCGAGCCTGCCGAATCCGCGCGTGCGCCGCTGCAGCCGGTCCGGGCGCGGCACCCTCGCCACGTCCTCCGCGATTCCCGCGAGGTAGCGGGCCGCGAGACCGTTGCCGGCGGCCAGCGGGTACTCGGGGTCGCGCACGTCCACGGCGTGCCCCAGCGCTCGCAGGCGCTCACCCGTCTCCTCCACGGCGTGCCGAAGCTGGGGATCCACGCGGGCCGGCAGGGTCGCCTTCGTGGACAGCGCCACCCGCAGCCGTCCGGGCTGCCGCTCGGCCGCATCCACGTAGCGCCGCATGCCCGCCGTGCCGGCACCCACGTCCAGGAGCAGCGCGGCGTCCGCGACGCTGCGCGCCTCGAAGCCCAGCACGCTCATGCCGTGCCAGTGCTCCGCGAACGGGCTCAGCGGGATGCGGCCGCGCTGCGGCTTGAGGCCCACGAGGCCGCAGTTGGCCGCGGGGATGCGGATGGAGCCGGCCCCGTCGGACGCGGTGGCCCCGGGCGCCAGGCCGGCGGCCACGGCCGCCGCGCTGCCACCGCTGGATCCGCCCGGCGTCGCGTCTAGGTCCCAGGGATTGCGGGTCACCCCGAAGGCGGGGCCCTCGGTGCAGCCGATGATCGCCAGCTCCGGAAGGTTCGTCTTCCCGATCAGCACCGCCCCGGCCGACCGCAGGCGAGACACCAGCTCGCCGTCACGCTCGGCGGGCTCGGTGAACGCTGCCGTGCCCCAGCGGGTGACCTCGCCCGCCACGTCCTCGGTGTCCTTCACGGCCAGCGGCACTCCCAGCAGGGCGCGCACGTCGCCGCCGCGCCGGCGTGCATCGGCCTGGTCGGCGTCCGCGAGGGCGCGCTCGGCCATCACGATCCGGTACGAGTTCAGGGTCGGGTCGAGGCGCCCGATGCGGTCGAGGTAGAGCTCCACGAGCTCCCTCGACGAGACCTGGCCGTCCCGCACCATCCGCGCGAGCGCGGCCACGCCCGAAAATGCGATGTCGTCGCGATCCATCGCGTGAAGACTGTATTCCGAATCAGCCGGTCGAGGCGCGGGCCGGGACCACGCTTGCGGTCGCGATCACGGCTATCCCCTGGCCCTCGCCGACGAACCCCATCCCCTCGGCGGTCGTGAACTTCACGCCCACGTCCGCGGGATCCAGTCCGGCAGCGTCGGCAAGCCGCGCGCGCATCGCATCGCGGAAGGGACCGAGCTTCGGCTCCTCGCAGAGCACCACGGCATCCAGGTTCACGGGGCTGAGGCCCTTCTCGTCGAGCAGGGCCCGCGCCCGCCTGAGCAGCTCGATGCTGTCCGCGTCGCGCCAGCGCTCATCGGTGTCGGGAAAGTGGGCGCCGATGTCCTCGAGTCCGGCGGCGCCGAGCAGCGCGTCGGTCACCGCATGCGCCAGCGCGTCGGCGTCCGAGTGGCCCGCCAGACCCCTCGGCCACGGCACCTCCACTCCCCCGAGCACCAGCCGGCGCCCCTCCTCGAAGCGATGCGAGTCGAAGCCGATCCCCGTGCGCGCGCTCATCCGAGCGGCTCCAGCCGCCGGCTGCGCCCCTCGAAAACGGCCAGCTCGGTCACGCCCAGGTCGCGCAGCCAGTCCACGGTCCGCTCGTACTCGTGGCCGAGCTGCTCGGGCACGTGGGCGTCGCTCGAGAGCGCCACAGGGCGGCCCGCCTCCAGGCAGAGCTCGAGAAAGCCCGCCGCCGGGTAGATCTCCGCGACCGGCTTGCGCAGGCCGGCCGTGGACACCTCGATCGCGATATCGGACTCCGCGATGCCATCCATCGCGCGCTCGTAGAAGCGGCGCAGATCGCCCTCGGGCCGCGGCACGCGCTCGCCCCAGACCTTCACGAGGTCTGGATGGGCGAGGATGTCGAAGAGGCCGCTCCGCGCCGTCTCGCCCAGCGTCTCGAAGTACCTCCGCCAGACCTTCTCGGGGTCGTTCGAGCGCCAGATGTCCCACGACTCCCAGTCCGGGTAGGCGTGCAGGTCCACCGCCTCGTCGCTGAGGAAGTGCAGGGAGCCGACCACGTAGTCCCATGGCCGGCCGTCCAGCACGTTCGCGAGCCTGTCCTCGCGGCCGGGCAGGAAGTCCGCCTCGATCCCCAGCCGCAGATCCGTCTCCTCGCGCACGAACTCGCAGTAGGCGTCGAGGTCGTCGCGGGCCCAGTGCCGGTACCAGGGGTGGCTCCACACGTCGAGCGACTGCGTGAAGCGGTGGATGTGCTCGGCCACCCCGAGCTCCGCGATTCCGCGCTCGGTGGCGGCCTCCCGGTAGCGCTCCGCGTTCGCGGTCGTGAAGTACGCGTCGGGCGTCGTGTCGTCCTCGTCGGGACGGAGGTGCACGTGGTAGTCGGTCAGCATCGCGAGCGCAGGATCGCCTCGGCCACCCGAAGGTCCAGCGCGGTGGTCACCTTAATGTTCTCGGGCGGCGCCTCCACGAGCCGGACGCTGCCCCCGCCGGCCTCCACGAGCGAGGCGTCGTCGGTGGCCGCGGCCAGCCGCTCCTCGCTCACGTCGAGGGCGCTCCGCAGCACGTCCGCCCGGAACACCTGAGGCGTCTGCACCGCCCAGAGGCGGTCCCGGGCAAGCGTGCGGGCGACGCGGCCGGCGCCGTCCTCCTCCTTCACGGTGTCGGTCATGCGCGCCGCGGCGATCGCGCCGTCGCAGCCGTCGAGCCCGCGCAGGCAGCTCTCCACCAGCTCGCGCAGGACGAGTGGGCGGGCCGCGTCGTGCACGACCGCCACGGTGGCCTCGGGGGCGGCGGCAAGGGCGTTGCGGACCGAGGCGGAGCGGCTCTCGCCGCCGCGCACGCGGTCGGGCTCCTCCTCGAACCCGGCCGGCACCGCCACGACCACGCGGTCGCACACCCCGGTGAGGGCATCGAGGCTCCATTCGAGCATGGGCCTGCCGGCCAGAACGGCGAACGCCTTGGGGCCATCGGCACCAAGGCGTTCGCCGCTGCCGCCGGCGGGAATGATCCCGACGACGGGCAAGGTTCGAGCTAGGCGGTCGCGGGAGCGGGGTGCCGGCTCGTGTGCGCCTCGCTGATGAGTCCCTCGAGGTGGCTCTCCGCCTCGTCCTCTTCCATCACGAGCGCGTACATGAGCTCGGAGGCCAGGATCTTCTTCGCCCGGGTGTACATCTGCTTCTCACCGGTCGAGAGGCCCTTCTCGGTCTCCCTGATGGCGAGGTTGCGGACCACCTCGGCGAGCTCGAAGACGTCGCCCGTCTTGATCTTCTCGCGGTTGTGCTTGAACCGCCGATTCCAATTCTTCGGCATCTGGCTCACGTCATCGCGAAGGACGGCGAGCACCTTCTTCACGTCGTCCTCACCGATCACGCGCCGCAGCCCGGCACGATCGGCGTTCTCACACGGGACCATCACCGTCATGTTGTTGTGGAGGATCTTGATGGTCAGGTACTGGCGCTTCTCGCCGAGCACCTCCTTCATCTCCTTCTTGAGGACCTTGCCGGCCCCATGGTGGGGATATACGACCTGGTCCCCGATCTCGTACACGGCCGGGGGCCGCGCAATCTCGAGGTCCTCAACTATTTCCTGCTCCAACACTGCGTCGCTAATGATGCCCTCCTACGTAGCTGCGGCGCTCATGCGCCGCTGTTCCCCATCAGGTCTGTAGATACCGATCCACGAGGTTGATCTCCTGCAGGCGGCGAAGGCCCTCGCGGATGTCCTTCGCGCGCACGTCCCCAACTCCCTCGACCGACTCCAGCTCAGCGTCGCCTGCGGCGAGGATCTCGTCCAGGGAGCTGAACTCCGCCACGATGCTGTGCACCACCATCCTCGGCAAACGCGGTATGCGCCCGAGGATCCGGTGGCCGCGCGGCGCGGCCGGATGGTCGAGGGTGTTGAGCTTGCGGTCGTAGCCGAGCAGCTCGGCCAGCCGACCGAAGTCGAGCAAGTCTTGATGGGGCAGGCGGGCGAGCGAGTCGAGCACCAGCGCGTGCCCCTCGTCGCTGCCGTCCACGATGTAGTCGCGCACCAGCGCGGACTTGTCGGCGGCCACGCCGACCATCGTCTCCTCGAGCTGCATCTCGATCAGCCGGCCCTCGGCTCCGAGCTCCACGATGTAGCGCTCGATCTCCACCGCCATGCGGGTCACGAGCTCGGCGCGCTGGAGAACGGTGAGCACGTCGTGGAGGGTCACGCCGCCCTCGAACTCGAGCGCCGTGAGGCGGGTGGCCACCTGGTCGAGGCGGCTGCGGTACTTGTCGAGCGTCGCGAGCGCCTGGTTCGCCTTGGCGAGAACCACGGTGATGTCCTCGAGGATGTACTTCGCGCCGTCGAGGTAGAGCGACACCACCCCACGGCCCGCGGAGATGGCGATCACGAGCGCGTCCGTCTGCTTGGACACGCGCTCAGCGGTGCGGTGCCGGGTGCCGGTCTCCAGCGACAGGATCGTGGGATCCGGCATCAGCTGCACGTTGGCCCAGAGGATCTTCGTGCTGTTGGCGGCGAGGATGATCGCGCCGTCCATCTTCGCCAGCTGGTAGAGCAACGCGGGCGTGTAGTCCACGTCGACCTTGACGCCTCCGGAGAGCAGAAACCCGAGCTCCTCCGACTCGCCTAGACAGATCAGCGCCCCTGTCCGGGCGGGCACGATGTTGTCGATGCCCTCCCTGACCGCGGTGCCCGGGGCGACCATCTCGAGCGCTCTCACCAACCGGGGCTCTTGCCGGGCTTCGAGCTCTCCTGCATCGTCCCCGGCGTACGGCATGACGTCTAATTCTACGCGAATGGCCCTCAGGGCGCGCCGTTTTTGGGGTTGTGCAGGGTTTAAGGCTTAGGGACTGGCGTTTCTGGGTGCGGGTCCTGTCGCTGCTTCGCCCTCCCCGCTCCCGGTGCAACAACGCACCGGTCCGGGGAAGGCTCCGCGCGCCACCCGCACACCGACGTTCTGGCTCTGAGACCGGCCTCCCCGGGCTTCTTCGTTGAGCGGGTTTGGCTCCTACGCTGCCTGTGCTGCGGGGACGCCTTTGAGGGCCGCTGCCAGGGTCGTCAGGCCGGGTCCGGGGTGCAGGACGTTCGTGAGACCGAACTTGCGGGCCTCGGTCAGGCGGCGGTCCGCATGGGCCACCTGGCGCAGCTCGCCGGTGAGCCCGAGCTCCCCGAAGGCGGCCGGCGGCTGCCTCGCGGCTCCGTTCGCGCCGCTGGCGGCAGATGCGAGCGCCAGGGCGATCGCGAGGTCGGCGCCCGGCTCCTCGACGCGCACGCCTCCCGCGATCGACACGAACACGTCGCTGCCGCCGAGTCGCAGCCCGCCGTGGCGGGCCAGGACGGCAAGGATCAGAGCGAGGCGGTTGCGGTCCACCCCGTTCGCGACACGGCGCGGCGGCGCCAGCTCGCTCGGAGCCACGAGCGCCTGCACCTCCACGAGCAGCGGGCGCGAGCCCTCCATCGCGCAGAGCACGACTGATCCCGGAGCGTGGGTGGCCTCCGCCACGAAGCGGGCCGATGCGTCCTCGACCTCCACCAGCCCGCTGTCGCGCATCTCGAACACGCCCACCTCGTTCGTCGATCCGAAGCGGTTCTTGAGCGCCCGCAGCGTGCGGTAGGAGCGCTCGCGCTCACCCTCGAAGCTGAGCACGCAGTCCACCAGGTGCTCGAGCACCCGCGGGCCCGCGATGGCGCCCTCCTTCGTCACGTGGCCCACCAGCAGCACCGCCGTGCCGCGCTCCTTGGCCACCCGCATCAGCCGGCCGGCCACCTCGCGCACCTGGCCGACCGAGCCGGCCGAGCCGGTCAGGGCCGGGTCGTGGAGCACCTGCACCGAGTCGATCACGCAGGCCTCCGGCCGCTCCGCCTCGATCGTGGCGACCACGCTGTCCAGGTCGGTCTCCGCGACGATCGGGACCCGGAGGGCGTTCGGCCCGAGTCGCTCGGCCCTCAGCTTCACCTGGGCCGACGACTCCTCGCCGGTCACGTAGAGCACGTTCCGCCCCGCCGCCGCGAGGTTGCCGAGCGCGGCGCAGGTGAGCGTCGACTTGCCGATGCCGGGCGAGCCGCCGATGAGCACGAGCGAGCCCGGCACGAGGCCGCCGCCGAGCACCCGGTCGAGCTCCCCGATGCCGGTGGTCATGCGCGCGACCGCACCGGCCTCCACGTCGGCCAGCCGCACGGGGCGCAGCGCCTTGCCCGACCGGGCCGGCCGTCCCGCGGGCGCCGCTGCGCGCTGCTCCTCGACGAAGGTGTTCCACTCGCCGCAGCCGGGGCAGCGGCCGTGCCACTTGGGACTCTCGTTGCCGCACGCAGAGCAGGCGAAGAGAGTGCTGGATCGGGCCATGCAGCGAGGCTAAGCGCGCGGGTGGACGGCTTCGCCCCCGCCTCCGCAAGGGAGATCATCGGTGCGCACCCGGCCGAGCCGGGTGCTTCCGCAAGGCCTCATTCCATCCGTCCGGCGGCGTAGTTTGTATCGGCTCGGTGGAGCTGCTCGAGCAATATGTCGCCGGCGCCGAGTTCGTGGCGCTCGACACCGAGACCAACGGACTCGGCGGCGACCTTTGCGAGCTCACCGAGGTCGGTGCCGTGCTCGTGGGAGGCGGCGAGCTGCACGAGACCTTCGACTCGCTCGTGCAGCCGGAGCGGCCGCTCTCGCGCGGGATCGAGCGCTTCACCGGCATCACCCAGGCCATGGTCGACGCCGCGCCGCCGCCGGCCGAGGTGCTGCCGGAGGTGGCCGAGCTGATCGAGGGGCGCGTGCTGGTCGCGCACAGCGCCAACTTCGACAGGCGCGTATTGCGGCAGGCCTTCGAGCGCGCCGGTCTCGACTGGCCGAGCCCGCCCACCCTCTGCACGGTCCAGCTGGCCCGCAGGTTCGCCCCGCTCGTGCGCCGGCGCGGGCTCGCCTCGCTCGCCGACGCACTCGGGATCGAGGTGCGCGAGGTGCACCGCGCGCTGCCCGACGCGCTCACCTGCGCGCGGGTGTTCTGCGCGCTCTTCCCCCGCCTCTGTGCCAACGCGGCGACCGTGGGCGAGGCGCTCGACCTGCTGCGCTCCCGCCGCCGGGCGCGCAAGACGGAGCCGGCCGAGCGCATCCCGCCGTCGGAGCGGCCCGACCTCTCGACGCTTCCGGACGACCCGGGGGTCTACGTGTTCAGGGACGACCGCGGCCGGCCGCTCTACGTCGGCAAATCGGTGTCCCTGCGCTCACGCGCCCGCGCCCACTTCTGCGCTCCCGCCGGCTGGACCGAGCGCGCCGAGATCGTGGACTACAGGCCCACCAACTCCGAGCTCGGGGCGCTCGTGCTCGAGAACCGGCTGATCAAGAACTGGCAGCCGGCCGGCAACCGCAAGCTGAAGCGCACCGACCGGCACGTGTTCCTGCGCTGCCGGCTCGACATCCCCTTCCCGGTCCTGGAGGTGGCGGCGGCGCCGGCCGGCGGCAACGCGGTGAACGTGGGGCCGCTCGGCAGCCGGACGCTCGCGGCCGAGCTTGCGGACCAGCTCACCTCGCTCTACCGGCTGCGCCACTGCGGGCGCACCCTCCACCTGCGTGAGAACCCGTCCGCGTACGGGCAGATGGGCCGCTGCGTGTCGCCGTGCCTGGGCGACCTCGACCCCAACGCGTACCGGCGCCAGCTGGACGAGGCGCTCGGCATCTTCGAGGGACCCGAGCCGGGAGGGCGGCTGCTGGAGGAGATCGACCGCCGGATAGCCGCGGCGTCAGCGGACCAGCGCTACGAGCGGGCCGCCGCGCTGGTGCGACGGCGCGGGCGGCTCGCCTGGGTGCTGGAGCGCCTGGAGGGCATCCTCCGCGCCACCCACGCCGCTCCGCGGCTGCTGCTGGCGCGCCACCCGGTCAAGCAGCGCTTCGACGCCTTCTGGATCGTGCGCGGGCGCCTCGCCGACTGGGGGCCGCTGCCCGGCCACTCCGAGCTTGTCGAGCGCACGCAGACCGCGCTCGCCCGGCTCGGCGCCGGCGGGCGCGTGCCGGTGCCGGCGGCCGAGGTCGACGAGCTGCGGATCGTGTGGGGCTGGCTGGCGGACAACGAGCCGCCGGAGCTACCGCTCGACCCGGGGCCGGATCCGCACGCCCTGCGCCGCTTCGTGGAGGCCGCGGCCGCCTAGACGAGTCCGGCCCTACGGGGCCTTGGCGCAGAGGACATACGCCCCGACGGAAGTGGATTGCGTACCACCACGCCCGTGGTCGGGGTGAGGGTGGACTCGTCGATGTCGGCGCCCGTGAGCGAGTTGTCGACCACGTCCGCGCCAAGGAAGCTGTGGACGTCGAAGGTGTTGATGGTGTTGTCCAGGACGTCGCCGCTGTGGATCGAGTTGTTGGCAGATGTCCACGGACTTGACCTCGCCATCGGCTATGTCCGAGCTGAACACGGTCTTGGCCGCGTAGGCGCCGCCCGTCCCCACCGCGACGAACAGCGCGAGCGTGGCGACGACGTTGGCGTAGCTGAGGCGCCTGGCCATTCTGCGGAGCACCGCGCGACCCTGACCCGGACGGGGAGCTACGCGCAACTAGCTGCCGGGGGCCGGGGGCACGGCCCGCTCGCAGGCGTCGAAGCCGCTGCGCTTGTGGGAGGAGTCGCAGAAGGGCTTGGTCGCGGACCGGCCGCAGCGGCAGAGCACGATCGGCGCTCCGTCGTCGGGAAGGTCGTATTCGTTCCCGTCGGCGTCGATCAAGCGGATCGGCCCGGTCACCTTGTAGGGCCCGTTCTGGCGGACCTTGATCTCGACCTGATGCATGGATCACAGCGTAAGGGGGTACCTTCCGGCCCGTGAGCTCGGTCGTCGTGCGCTCGGCCCTCGCGGCCGCGGTGGTCGTGCTCGCTGCCGCGCCATCCGCCGTGGCCAGGGACTACGCCGGCTTTGCGCGGAACGTGATCCCCTCGGGTCAGTACGGGAACGTTCCGCCGCCGCCCGAGGCCGACGACCAGGCGGTCATGTACGACGGGCTCACCCCGCTCTTCGGCTCGGTGCGGAACTCCGACCTGATCAGGTACTTCAAGCCGGAGGTGTTCGGCACGCGCGGCCAGGGACCGGTGCGGCGAGAGGTGGTGCCGCGCCCCGGCGTGAAGATCGTGCGCGACCGCTGGAACGTGCCCCACATCACCGGCAGGACTCGCGCGGACGTGATCTGGGGCGCCGGCTGGGTCACCATCGAGGATCGCTACCTCCTGATCGGCCTGGCTCGCAACGCCACGGCCCTCGCCGCCCTCGACGTGCCCGGACTCGACCCGTTCGGCGTGGCGCTCTCGGGTCAGAAGTTCGAGGCGAGCCGGCAGACGAAGGCATTCCTCGCACGCCAGACGGGGGTGCTGCGCCGTCAGGGCCGGAAGGGCCGCCAGCTGCTGCGCGACATCGACTCGTACATCGCGGGAGGCAACGCGTACTACCGCGCGACCGATCGACCCGACGCGCCCCTGACCCGCCTGGACGTGTACGCGGTCAACGCCTTCGCCGGACGGCTCTTCGGGCGCGGCGGAGGCGACGAGGCGGCCCGCTCGATGTTCCTCGACAGCCTCCACAAGCGGCTCGGGCGCAGGCGCGGCGAGAGCGTCTGGACCGACCTGCGCGAGCGGCTCGACCCCGAGACCCCCGTGACCATCCAGAAGAGCTTCCCGTACCAGAACCGCCTTCCCAGGCGGCGGACCGGGAACAAGATCGTCGATGCGGGGAGCTTCCGCGCGTGGGAGTCCGCGCCCGCGGCGAGCGCTCGCGCGCGGACGGCGGTGATGCCGAGCCCGCCCCACGCGAGCAACTTCCTGATGGTGGGCGCCAAGCGCTCGGCCACGGGTCACCCTCTGTTCGTGGCGGGACCCCAGATCGGCTACTTCTACCCCGGCCTGACGCTCGAGATGGACCTTCACGGCGGCGGCATCGACGCGCGCGGGGCGAGCGCTCCGGGCTTCCCCGGCTACATGCTCATCGGCAGGGGACAGGACTTCGCGTGGAGCCTCACGTCGGCCGGCAACGACATGATCGACGAGTTCGTGGAGACGCTCTGCGGCAGCGACACGCGCTACCGCTACAAGGGCCGCTGCCGCCGGATGGGCACGTTCGACGCGGGCACGCTGGCGGGACGGAAGGTGAGCTTCCGCACCACGGTCCACGGTCCGGTGACGGGCTACGCGACGGTGGGGGGCAAGCGCGTCGCGATCGCGGAGCAGCGGTCGAGCCGCGGCCGCGACGTCCTCTGGCAGCTGATGTTCCAGGACCTCACCCTCAACCGGCCGCGCAACGCCCGGCAGTTCCTGCGCTCCGCCTCATCGTCGCCGTTCACGTTCAACGTGGCCTACGCCGACGACCGCGATATCGCGATGTACTCGGCGGGCAGGCTGCCGATCCGCGCACGCGGAGTCGACCCCAGCCTGCCGACGGACGGGCGCGGGGGCCACGAGTGGCGCGGGTTCCTCCCGGTGCGCCGTCACCCGCAGGTGATCAACCCGAAGAGCGGCGCGCTCGTGAACTGGAACAACAAGCCGGCCAGGAACTTCCCGGCGGCCGACGACCAGTGGGGCTACGGATCGATCTTCCGCTCCGACATGCTGGAGTCCGGCATCGCGAAGCGGCGCAAGCACACGCTGGCATCGGTCGTGTCCGCCATGAATCAGGCGGCCACGACCGACTTCCGCGCCGCGCATCCATGGCCGGTGGTGGCCGAGGTCCTGCGCAAGGGTGGCCTGAACCCGCCGAGCGCACGCGCGCGGCGGATGTACGAGCTGCTGAACGACTTCCGCCGGCGAGGCGCCAGCCGCCTCGACCGGGCGCTCGACGGCAAGATCGACCACCCGGGCGCCGCGATCATCGACGCGGCCTGGCCGCGCATCACCGACGCGGTCCTGTCGCCGGTGCTCGGACCGCTCGTGGACGACCCGACCGGGATGGGCAGCAAGTCCGGCGGCCCCACGACCCAGTTCATCGGCGGCCGCGGCTGGTACGTGCACAAGGACCTGAGGACCCTCCTGGGCCGGCGCGTGAAGGGGAAGTACGCGAACCGCTACTGCGGGCGCGGAAGGCTTGCGGCCTGCAAGACCGCGCTCTGGGCCGCGCTCGAGGCGGCGGGGACCGAGCTGGCCACCGCCCAGGGCGCCAACCCCGACGCCTGGCGCGCCGACGCCACGGCCGAGCGGATCCACTTCGACCCGGGCGTGCTCGGCTCCACGATCCGCTTCACCAACCGCCCGAGCGGCATCCAGCAGGTGCTCTGGTTCAAGGGCCACCGGCGCCGCTAGCGCAGCGCCGCCATGCTTGTCGGATGCAGCGCGTCGCGAGACTCGACCACCCCGAGGTGCGCGAGATCGTGCCGTCCCATCACTGCGTGCTGCGCTTCCGCCAGCGGCGCCCGGTGCGCGAGCGCGGCACCGAGGCGGTGGCCGACGCGCTGATCGCCGCGCTGGAGGACTGCGATGTGAGCGGCTGGCCGCCGGCCTGGGCGGTCGGCGACCGCACCACGGCCCTCTGGGCAGCCACCGGCGACCTCGCCTTCCCGCTGGAGCGCACGCCCACGCCGGGCCGCTACGTGGCCACGACCTGCCTGAGCCGCCCTAAGCGCTAGGGCAAGGACGCAGGGAGCGACGCGTGCGACCCGCACGCGAGCGACCGAGGACGCCGCCCTACGAAGGTTTGCAGCCGGCTAGCGCGGATCCGCGTCGGGCTCGTCGCCCTCGGCGGGCGGCGCAGG